>DASPRY010000169.1:0-39225 GCA_035624215.1 Terriglobales bacterium | reverse complement strand
GAAGTAGCGCTCATGAACCCGGGCCATGATATGAGCATTGTTCGAACTCTGCATTTGGCCTATCCGCGGGTCGCCAAGATTTTGCTGCTTGAAGAGGCGGAGCGAGACACTGTCACTAACGCTTTCCGGGCCGGTGCCCGGGGTATATTCTGCTTTACCGAGTCTCCTTTCCGGCAGCTTTGCAAGTGCATTCACTGTGTGCACCAAGGACAGTTATGGGCGAGCAATCAACAACTGCAATATCTCATTGAGACCATAACCCAGGTGCCATCTCTGCGCGTGGTTAATAGCAACGGCGGCAAATTACTCACCGGTCGCGAGGAGCAGGTTGTGGCCCTGGTGGCGGATGGCCTAAGCAATCGAAATGTCGCTCGCGAACTTGGCTTAACCGAAAACACTGTCAAGAAATATCTCTTCCATATCTTCGATAAGGTTGGGGTTTCCAATCGCGTAGAACTCGTCCTTTACGCAGTCACTCGCGGTGCCGCTCGTGATGCCGAGTGGGTGCCCGCCTCGTTGCAGCACTGAGTGGACCTTATCAACTCGTCGCCGAATTTGTGAACACCCTTCTTGGGGAAGGTATCGACAGCCCAATCTTCCGGAACACTGGAAAACACTACTACAACGATTACCCACTCATGGTTTAAGCTAGAAGGTGACTGATGGTTGCCAAATCCGTCCTGATCAAAATTCGCCGCCAGGCTAACCCAACTGACAAACCACACTGGGACGAATTCCAGCTGGCCTACAAGCCGAACATGAACGTGATCTCGTGCTTGATGGAGATCGCGGTCAACCCCACTACGCGCGATGGCAAGGCGACAACTCCTATCTTCTATGACTCGAATTGCCTGGAAGAGGTTTGTGGCTCTTGTGCCATGCTGATCAACGGACGCGCGCGCATGGCTTGCTCTGCTCTGATAGACCACCTGGAGCAGCCCATCAAACTCGAACCGCTTTCGAAGTTTCCCGTGGTACGCGACTTGGCGGTAGATCGCCAGGTGCTCTTCGAAAATCTTAAGGCGGTCAAAGCCTGGGTTCCCATCGATGGAACCTATGACCTTGGCCCCGGACCGCGCATGAGCATGCAGGAGCAGGAGGCCGCTTATCCACTTTCCCGTTGCATTTCGTGCTGCTGCTGTATGGAGGTTTGCCCGCAGTTCAACGAAAGTACCGGCTTTGTCGGCGCCGCCACGATTTCGCAGGTTCGGCTGTTCAACACGCACCCCACGGGCGCAGCTTTGAAACGTGAGCGCCTGGCCGCATTGATGGGAGATGGCGGTATTCAAGAATGTGGCTTCGCGCAGAATTGCGTTGAAGCCTGCCCAAAAGAGATCCCGCTCACCCGCTCCATTTCTGAAGTGGGCGGCGCCGTTATGAGTCAGGCTCTGGGTGACCTATTTCGGAAGTAGGTTGCCAATTTTGTGCTTTATAGGCTATCTTTGCCTGGCTTTGCCTTCCATTCATCCTTGCAGACCAGCAGTTTAGGCGGAGCAGCTGGGCTTTCCTGAACGGCATGGAAGATGCTTGTTTGTAGAGGGCGCTTGGTGCGCCCGGCACAAAAGGTAACCAGGAGTAACAGGTTTCGTGTCCGACTCTTTGGTAACCGTTGTCAGATTTTAGAGTGGGTGCGCGCTTTCTGGATTAGAATCGTCGCACCTAGACACAAACAGGAGTTTATCCACTTCGTGCGAGTCAAAGCACATCGGGCTTTTCTGGCCGTCTTTCTGATCGCCGCCATTGGCGGGCAGGCGTTTGGATTGCACCAGTATGTGCCTACATCCACTCGACATCCTCAGCATCGACTGATCAGGCGGCGGGCACATCTGCGCCGGCTGCGGTGGAACCCGGTTTTCCGCCCGTCCCACGAATCGCTTTTGCTGCAGAATGCCGAGATTGACCGGATGGATTTGCCGCGAATCCACGATGATGCTGAGCTCCGGCAACTGGTTGCAAGTGGCGATCTGGTTCCTATCGAGGAGAGCGAAAGTTTACGCATCGAGCGGCGGCTCGATCCTTCGCGCCGCTACTGCCGTCCCTGGACGCGAGATTTCCTGGACGATTTCAGCCAGGCTTACTACAACCAGTTTCACGGCCAGATCCAGGTAAATTCAGCAGTGCGCACGGTTCTGGTGCAGAAGAAGTTGCGTCGCCATAACCGTAATGCCGCACCTGTCGACGGCGACACCGCCTCCTCTCACTTGGCGGGAATCACGGTCGATGTGCAACGGCGGGGCATGACCCGTCAACAAATCAATTGGGTGGAACAATATTTGCTGCCGTTGAAGGAGCAGGGTTTCGTGGAACCAGAGGAAGAACGTCATCAGTGGGTGTTCCACATCGCGGTCTCCGGCCGCTATGCCGAATTGCATGCTCCCAAAGCAGTAGCCGACGAGCAGAACGACCAAATACCCGATCTTCAACTTGTCGATTTCCAGCCGCAGCGGGTTTCGGACACATTCAATTCCAATCGTTAATTCTTTCGTACCGCCATCCTGAGCAGGTCCTGTCCGCGACTAATAGGTGACGATCCGATTCCTGTCACGAACCGTTTTGGTTCCTCGCCTGAGCAGCGTATACAATCCTTGCTCACACTCCATGAAAACAACCAGGACTTTCTTCCAGCTCTGCATTGCCTTGCTCTTCGTTTGCGCCTCTCCCCTCGCGGCGGCTCAAAACGATGTCACAGTGAGCGGACGGGCCCGTGCCATTCACGATTCAGCTCTCGTGATCGATACTCATGCCGACACACCGCAGCGCTTCGTCGACGAGAATTTCGACATCGGCAGCACGGATCCCAACGATTTCGGCCATCTCAGCCTCGACAAGGCTCGTGCCGGCAATCTTGGCGCCGAATTCTTCTCGATCTGGGTTGAGCCCGAAACCAATCAGGGCCATTTCGCCAAGCGGACTCTCGATCTGATCGACTCGGTATACGAGCAAGCCGCCCGTCATCCCGACCGCATGATGATGGCCTTCTCCGTCGCCGATATCGAGCGCGCGCATAAACAGAAAAAGCTGGCGGCATTGATGGGCATTGAAGGCGGACATTCCATCGAAAACGACATGCGCTTGCTGCGCGACTTTTACCGGTTGGGTGTGCGTTACATGACGCTCACTTGGTCAAACACGAATGAGTGGGCAGATTCTTCAGGCGACGCCAACGATCCCAAGATTGAACACCACAACGGGCTCACCGATTTTGGCAAGCAGGTGGTATTAGAGATGAACCGTCTGGGCATGATAGTGGATATTTCTCATGTCTCCGACAAAACCTTTTGGGATGCAATCGCGGTAAGCAAAGCTCCCGTCATTGCTTCGCATTCATCCGCTCGTGCTTTGGCAAATGCTCCTCGCAACATGACTGATGACATGCTAAGAGCGGTAGCAAAGAATGGCGGCGTGGTGGACGTGAATTTCTTCTCCGGCTTCGACGATCAGAAATACTGGGATACGGTCCAGGCCCAGCAGGAAGCCCAAAAAAACGCAATCCAGGCGGAACTCGACAAGATGAAGGCTGCGGGCAAGATCCCAACCTACCTCGACAGGGATCGCTTGCAACGGGAATACATCGCCAAGATTCCTCGTCCCCCCTTCAAAGTTCTTATCGACCAGATCGATTACATTGCCAAAGTGGCCGGCGTCGATCATGTTGGCATGGGCTCGGATTTTGACGGTGTCAGCGGTGCGACGCCGCAGGGCATGGACTCTGCCGCCGATCTGCCGAAGATCACGCAAGGTCTTTTGGATCGCGGATACAGCGCTGCTGACATTCACAAAATTCTCGGCGGCAATGTTCTGCGCGTATTCGCGGAAGTGGAACGAGTAAGCCGCAAGATGCAAACCGAGCGGAACCAAGCTGCAGTGGGCAAGTAAATTGCCTCTGGCGTACAATCACATTTCGGCTCTTACGATTTTGTTATTCCGAGCAAAGCGCATCGTTTGCCAAGGACGATGCGCGCAGTGGACAAACCTGCTTTTCTAAACTTAGGAGATGCTCTATGCGCAAATTTATCTGGCTCCCCGTTCTCGTTATTGGTCTGCTCCCCGTTTCATTACTCGCTGCGGGATCGCAGCCGGTTGCGGTTATCGACACCACCGCCGGCAAAATTACTTGCACATTATTTCCCGACAAGGCGCCCATCGGCGTGGCCAACTTCATCGGCCTGTCAGAAGGAACAAAGGATTGGGTCAGCCCGATCACTCATCAGAAGAAGCATGGCGTTCCTCTCTATGACGGCACAATCTTTCATCGCGTCATCCCCAATTTCATGATCCAGGGCGGCGATCCTCTGGGCACCGGAACCGGCGATCCCGGGTACCAGTTCAAGAACGAAACTTCTCCGGACCTGAAGTTCGACCGTCCCGGCCGCCTGGCGTATGCCAACGCCGGCCCTGACACTAACGGCTCTCAATTTTTCATCACCGAAGTACCTTATCCCAGCCTGAATGGCGGCTATACGATTTTTGGACAGTGCGACGATGCCAGCGTAGCGATCGTGAAACAGATCGCGCGCACGGGGCGCGATTCCAATGATCGTCCTTTCCGCCCGGTGAAGATCAACCACATCACGATCGAACACGGTGGTATGGCCGGCAAGCCGACCGCGTCAACCTCACAGGCGAAACCCACATCGTAGTAATTTCGCCGGCCAACGAACGACTACGAAAGGACTCCCATGACCCGCCAGCCTGGCACTTACGTGGTTTTCGACACTTCTGAAGGAACCATTGCCTGCCGCTTATTCGAAAAAGATGCGCCTAAGACTGTCGCTAACTTTGTTGAATTGGCGGAAGGCAAGCGCGAATGGTCCCATCCGGTAACGCGCAAGAAGAGCAAAGACCGGCTTTACGATGGCACGATTTTTCATCGCGTGATTCCCAATTTTATGATTCAGGGTGGGGACCCGGCAGGCACCGGCTTCGGTGGGCCCGGATATCAATTCGAGGACGAAACCAAGGGATCTCCGCACAAGTTCGACAGGCCGGGGAAGCTGGCGATGGCCAACGCCGGGCCAAATACCAATGGCTCGCAATTTTTCATCACCGTGGCGCCAACCACTTGGCTCACCGGCAAGCACACGATTTTTGGCGAAGTGGTCGAAGGCCAGGACGTCGTCAACAAAATCGCGAATCTGCCGCGCAACCGCCAGGACAAACCGAATACCGATGTGGTGGTGAAGTCGGTGGTGATTGAGAGAGTTTAGGCAGGCGCTCTAAGGAGAACTGAGGGGGCACTCTGTTTTCGCAGGGCACATTAGCGAGTTTCTTGCTCTCAATGGGAATTCATTTGGGTAAGCCGAGGCCAGGTGATCTGAATCACGATGGTCGTAACTAGGGTCAGCAGAAAACTGGCCATTTGAGGATGAGCGGGCCACATCATCTGCCCGAAGCCGAACAGCCAGGCACCCAGCCCAACTGCGGTTCCAATACAGGAAGCGATCAAAGAGACTTTCAGAGTTTTCATTGCCCATCCCTTAATCATCGAGATACGACAAGAACTCCCGTTTCGTTCCGTCCGGATTCTATACGCCTATCACTCCCACCAACTCTTTCACAGCACCGGCACTGCGGTTGAGCTGCTCCTGCTCATCAGGCGTCAGACTAATTTCAATGATCTGCTCGATTCCCTTCGCGCCCAGCTTCACTGGCACGCCAACAAAAAGCCCGTGGATGCCGTATTCTCCCTGCAGGTAAGCGGCGCAGGGCAGAATCTTTCTCTTATCTTTCAAGATCGCTTCCACCATCTCAGTAACTGCAGCCGAAGGTGCGTAATAGGCGCTGCCGGTTTTGAGATATTTCACAATTTCAGCACCGCCATCGCGTGTGCGCTGGACTAAGCGTTCAATGGTTGGCGCATCAATCAGTTCGGTAATCGGAATTCCGGCCACGGTCGAATATCGCGGCAAGGGAACCATGGAATCGCCATGTCCGCCAAGCACGAACGCGGTCACGTTTTCTACGCTGACTTTCAGGTGATCCGCAATAAATGTTCGGAAGCGGGCGGAATCGAGCACACCGGCCATTCCAATCACGCGCTCGCGGCTAAAGCCGCTCATCTTGTAGGCGGCCTGAGCCATCGCATCCAGAGGATTAGAAACGACGATCAGAATGCAGTCGGGAGAGAATTGCACCGCTTTCCCGACCACGTCTTTCATGATCTTGAGATTCGTATTGAGCAGGTCGTCCCGGCTCATGCCGGGCTTGCGCGGAATGCCGGCAGTGATAACGACGATATTGGAGTGGGCGGTGTCAGCGTAGTCCTGGGTTCCGATGACGTGACAGTCCCGTTTCTCAATCGGCATCGCCTCGAGCAGATCAAGGCCTTTGCCCTGCGGAACACCTTCTACGATGTCGATTAGGACAACATCCGCCAGCTCTTTCGAAGCAATCCAGTGAGCGGCAGTCGCGCCGACATTTCCGGAGCCTACAATCGTAACCTTCTTACGCATGATCTCCTCTCTCAACTCCTGACTACAAACACCACGAACGTTTTGCTTCAGCGTGCGGCACTCAGCACCGCAGCATCCATGTTCTGGATGACGTAATTGGCAAACTCGCTGGTTCTGACCTTGGTTGCGCCCTCCATCAGCCGCTCGAAATCGTATGTCACTTTTTTCTGTTCGATGGTGCTTTCCATCCCATGCTCAATCAAGTCAGCAGCCTCGGTCCAACCTAGAAAGCGAAACAGCATCACACCGGAAAGAATCACAGAACCGGGATTGATCACGTCTTTATCGGCATACTTGGGCGCAGTGCCATGCGTGGCTTCGAAGATGGCGAAGCCATCGCCGATGTTTGCGCCCGGCGCAATGCCTAGCCCGCCAACCTGAGCCGCACAGGCATCGGAAATGTAATCGCCATTCAAATTGGGCGTGGCCAGAACCGAATATTCATCGGCACGAGTGACCACTTGCTGAAAAATAGAGTCGGCGATGCGGTCATTGATCATCAGTTTCTTTTTCCAGGCGCCCTTCCCGTGCGTGGCATAAATGGCGGCGAGCACCTCGCGAACTTCGTCATAAACCGACCTGCGGAAATCCTCCGAGGCAAATTCCAGGCCCGGTTCTACGAGATGTGCATTCTCTTCAGCCGTGATGGCCGGATTTGTGTCTTTATTGTCGAGAATCCAGCTTTCCCGCTCGGTGACTACCCGGTCGCGAAATTCCTGCGTGGCCAGTTCATAGCCCCATTTGCGAAAAGCGCCTTCAGTGAACTTCTGAATATTTCCTTTGTGGACAAGCGTCACTTTCTTGCGACCGCTCTCGAGAGCAAATTGAATGGCCATGCGAACCAAACGCTTGGTGCCAGTCACAGAGATCGGCTTGATTCCAACACCCGAATCCAGGCGGATTTGTTTGTTGCCGCCTTTGAGCATTTCCCGGTTGACGAAGTCGATCATCTTCGCCGCTTCCGGCGTTCCCTGCTCCCATTCGATGCCGGCGTAAACATCTTCTGTGTTTTCTCGGTAAATGACGACGTCCATGCGTTCAGGATTTTTCACCGGTGACGGAGTGCCCTTGTAATATTTCACGGGACGCACGCAGGCGTAGAGGTCGAGAACCTGCCGCAAAGTCACATTCAACGAGCGAATCCCGCCGCCTACGGGAGTAGTCAGCGGACCTTTGATGGCGACACGCAGATCGCGGATGGCGTTGACCGTGTCATCCGGCAGCCAGTTCTTGAACTTGGAAAAGGCCTTTTCGCCCGCGAACACCTCATACCAGACGACCTGGCGTTTGCCTCGGTATGCCTTCTGCACGGCAGCATCGAAGACGCGGACCGAAGCTTTCCAGATATCACGGCCAGTGCCATCGCCTTCAATAAAAGGAATGATCGGATTGTCGGGAACCGAATAACGCCCGTCGCTGTAACTGATTCGGCCGCCGTCGCTCGGTACCGCCATTCCGTTGTAAGAGACCGCCATTACAAACCCTCCGGCGCGTAGCAATAAAACTTACAATTATAAAGGTTAACTAGAGAGAGCGAGATTAGCGGCGGGAAGTGGTAGATTTTTCCTCATCGGGGCGGCGGCCAAAGACGGTCATGATCGCATTCGTAAAGCGGTTACAGCCACGTTCGCGCTCGGCGAGCTCAAGACCCCAAAATTTGTGCTGCGGCTCCAAACATTCAACTCCAGCACGTAATTCGTTGGGGGCCAGCTGCCGAATCCACACAATGCGGAACTTCGCCTTCTGGCGCCCACGCTGCAAACCCACGATCATGCCTGGTTCCAGTTGCGCCCGAAGCCCTCCCAGTTGCGCTCCGCTGTCCGTGATATCCAGGGTATGAACCAGATGGGTGGCCGTATCCAACGACACCTTCACAGCCAAAACCATCTTGTTTCGGTGAGAGTTCCGCTTTTCTAGCACGGAAATATTATCTGGGAGCGATGGCATAGCGAAAAGTTACCAAGGTCAGCACCGCCTCGACAGTTGAGACCGCGACGATCCTCTACAATGCACGAATGAGAGGACCCTCTCACCAGACGATTGTGGTTTTCTTACTTGTGCTGCTGATGAGCCAGTATTGTGGGGCGCAGGACGCTTCGCAGGCTCTGGCGCATCCCGAACCGGGTGACCCAGGCGCATTAGAGATTCAGCCGCCGCCCGGTCCTCCGGTGCACGCCTTCTGGGACCGTGAAAACCTGTTGCTGTTCTCAGGAATTGCGGTGATGCGCGGCCTGGACTATGCTTCCACCCGCAACTTTCAGGCGCGAGGGCGCAAGGAAATTCTGCTGGCACCAGAGGTGGTGAATAATTCAGCCGCTTTCGCCAGCCTGGAGGCAGCAGGAACTATGACCTCGGTCGGGATTTCATACATATTTCACCGCACCGGTCATCACACGCTGGAACGATGGATGTCGATCGGCCACATCAGCGTGACGGGATTCGGCGATGTCCGGAATTACTGCCTCAAGTCCAAGCACCGCTGACCAGCATTCCCGTCTTCCTCATTGACAACTCGGTTCCGGCAGCGCGATATACTGAGTCGGCGTTGAACGCTTGTCTTTCTTTGCTCTAGCGAAGATTGGCACTTTCGGGTTCCCGGGAGACTCGTATGCACTGGAATCTGGCTCGGACCCCAGTCTACGTCGCAGCAGCGGTGATGCTGTGTTCACCCTTCGCAGTTGCTGAGAACCCGGCAGATCGAGTTCAGGTGGGACGTTCCATCGTGGTGCAGCCGGGAGAGAGCGCTGGGGACCTGGTTTGCGTTGGATGCTCCATTCGCGTTCGCGGCCAAACTTCAGGAGATGTGGTTGCGGTTGCGGGAAACATCACAGTTGAAAGCGAGGCAAAGATTGCGGGAGATGCTGTCGCCGTTGCCGGCGGCGTGCGCCTGGAAAAGGGTGCTCAAGTTCGTGGCAATGCGGTTACAGTTGGCGGCAGGCTTTACCGCGATCCAGACGCTGTCATCAGCGGTGAAGTCAGCGTACGGAGCGGAGGATGGCTGCTGCCGATATTTCTGGTCCCGCTTTTGGTAGTGGGTGGAGTTGTGGCTCTCATTATCTGGTTGATTCAGCGCGGCAGGCGGCCGGCACAGGTCCCAGCCTATCCCGGTGCAACACCCAATATCCGGCCATAGATTCTTCGTATTTCTCCGCAGGCTGCCGCCAATTCTGCCTCCAATCCCTCGAGAAATTTACGCTTTAAGGTCTTGGATGTAAGCTTCTCTGTCGCCTGATAAGCGTGCTCAGTTGCAGGCAGCCATTTATTGCGCCGCCCAACGACCAAACGCCCCAGATGATCAACCGTGCGCAGCAGCTCCCCGCCATGGTCGAGAGTGGCGGCATCTTGCCTTCCCAGCGCACCTGCATCGGCACAGCGCCAGAGGCGGTCGCGAAGGCTGCCATTCTTCTGATGGATGCCATTCTTCACTAACAAGAACCCTGTCAAGAAATCAATGTCGTAGATTGCGCCAGCCGAGGTTTTGAAGTTCTTTTCAAAATCAGCCGCTTCCAGCCTGTAACGCATCTCCTGAATATTACGAGCAAAATCGGAATCTGCCGCGAAGCGCCGGAACAACGCACCCGCAGCCACGCTGGCTTGCTGACCCAGGCTGCGCGAACCTGCAAGAAAGCGTAGCTTGGTATAAGTAAGTGCCTCCCAAGCATGGGCTTCCTGTTCAAAGTAGCGCGTCAAATGCGCGGGCGTGGTCAGCAGTTCACCTTCCGCGCCCAGAGGACGCAATCGCGTGTCCACGGAAAACACTGTCCCCTCCTTAGTGTAGGCGGCGAGAGTCTGTACGATCCGGGAGACTGCCTGAGTCAATTGCTGTCGTTCTTGGCCGTCTTCGCAAACAAAAAGAAGGTCTGCGTCTGAGAGCAAATCCAACTCGCCACCCCCGAGGCGTCCGAGAGCCATAATGGCCAAACCGCTGGGTGCATCGGCAATTTCGAAGGCAGCAGCGATCGCATCTTCGGCAGCGGAAGTGGTTTCAGCGCAGGAGGTGTAGACGTCTCGCCCTTCGGCCACGTCCTTCGCTCCAGCGACCAGAACGCGGTGGCGAAAGTGCCTGCGCAGTAACGCCAATTTCTCGTTGTAAGAAACTCCCGAGCTGGCCAGATAAGCGAACACCGGGTCCGCCCTCCGCGCTTCGCCGAGTGAGGCCTCGAAAAGGTAGCCGCTGCCAATCCGCGATGGCTCAGCACCATCTGCCAGTCCGGCAATTTCCTCGGGGTGGCGCGTCAATAGCTGCGTCAGATAATCGCTTACTTCAAAAATAGGCAGAGCGCGCACGACTGCGGCGCGATGTCGCAGCACTTCCCCGTAGCGTTCGGAGCTGGTGAGGGCTGCCGTGAAAAAGCGAAACAAATTCTTTCGAGCCGCAGGAGACAGATCGTCGCGACAGGCCAGTTCGTGCAACTCGGGCGCATCCCCGGCCAACCGTTCCAAAATCTGACGATTGGAGTTCTCGGCGACGCTGAATTCCGTGAGGGGGTGCAGATAAAACTCATGGCGCGACTCTCGCTGTTTTCGGCTCTGCTGCTGATAAATCACCCGCTGGTAAATCTCGGAAACCAGCAACATGCGGCGCCGGACAGCGCTCACAAACTCATCCTGCAGATGGCGCGCGGGATCCAATCGACCCATTGACCGTTGCAGAATCTGGAGGTCTGGTCCCGCCACCGGCATGCGATGCGTCTGCTGACCACGGCGCAATTGCAGGCGATGCTCCAGGGTGCGCAGAAAATCGTAAGCCGTGGTGAGTTCATGAAACTCTGTCCCGCTGAGATGGCCATAGTCATAGAGTTTGTGTAGGGAGAACAGAGTTCCGCTCGCTTGCAACCAGGGTTCCGCACCGCCATACACCCGCTGCAGACATTGCACCAGAAACTCAATATCGCGAATGCCGCCGCTGTCGATCTTCACATCAATCTCGGGACCTTGTTCTCCCGAGTCGCGATGGCGGCGTTTCTGCATCTTCTCGCGCGCCACCAGGGCGGTCTTGATGGCTGCGAAATTGGCTTGTTCCGTGTAGACGTATGGCCGCACAGATTGAATAAATTGCCGCGCCAAGACCAGATTTCCGGCCGAGGGGCGAGCCTTGATCAGGGCCTGGAGCTCCCAATCCTGGGCCGTCGTCGTGTAGTAGCGCAGGGCTTGCGACAGGCTGATGGCTAGCTCACCCTCACCTCCTTGCGGCCGCAACCGCAGGTCGATGCGGAACACCGGCCCCTGGGGCGTCGCACAGGATAAGATGCTCGTAACTTCCTGCGCCAGACGCACGAAATGCTCGCGCTGAGAAAGTGCCGCGGCAGGCGGGTCCGCTCCATCGCCGAAGATGAACATCAGGTCTACATCCGAGCTGTAGTTGAGCTCGTTGCCCCCGAGCTTGCCCAGGGAGAGCACTGCTAGTGGCGTATCCAGCAGCCGCCCGCTTTGGTCCAGGTGCTGCGGCGGTCCGTAACGCCGCTGAAGACGGTTCTGCGCCTCTTCCAGCGCACCTTCAACCAGCACGTCCGCCAGCGCTGAGATTTCCGTCGTGGTTTCAGCCAAGGCTGCAATCTTCAGCACATCGCGTAGCAGAATCCGCACGTATTCTCGTCGCTTGAAATCGGCCAAAACCGCGGAAACATCATGCGCGACCGGGTGTTTGCGAAATTGGCGAAGTCTCTCCCGGAAGTCCTCATGGGAGAAGCTGAGCTCCAAACTTCTTCCCTGCAGAATGAAGCCCAAGAAGTTCGGATAGCGCAGGACCGTCTCGCCAAGAAAGTGGCTGTGTGAGAAAACTATGACCGCGTAATGCGCCAGGCGCGGGTGAAGCTCCAGCAGCCGTACCGTGTCCGCAGAACCTTCGTTCACCAGGCGATCAAAAAAAATCAGCGCGCAATCGGGGTCGGGCGCCTCCAGGAGCAAGGTTGGCAAAGTTGCTGTCAAGTCCGGCGAAACGCGGCGCATGATCCGCCCCAAGGTTTCCTGCGCTTTTTGAGGGTCTTCAAAAGGGATGTTGTCCACTGCCGCGGTTGGCTCCCGAATCGGCTGTGGCACGATGGAAGGATCGAAAATCAAGTCTCTGCTCTTAGAGCTCAGCTTAGCACGCGTTCCCTCGCTGCCGGGTTCCTTGCTGCCGGGGTTCTCAGCGCCCGTCTCCCCACCGACGCTGACCGAAATACTTACGCACCCCAATGGCGTTGTATCTTCCCCACGGCCCGTTATTTCCCAAGTCGGCAGTTCCGAGATACTTGTCTCGGGCGCCGAGCCGATCAAACAAGAGGTGCTGGGTTACTCGAAGCTCAAATCCCTTGGCAAGGTAGACCCCTAATCCCCAGGAATGTTCAATGCCAATCGCATCAAAAGACCAGGTATAAAGCGTCTTCGGGATGTTCTTGCCAAATAAGAACGAGGGCGCACCAAAAAGCATGAACCTCCGGAGTTGCCCCTGACCGAAAGGGCGAACTTCCAGCTGCCCGGAAATCATATAGCGCGCAAACTCACTGCAGGGAGCGTTTACCCCCCCGTAACTGCCGGCATTTGCGGCGCACAGGTTTGGATCAATCTCGTTGTGCGGAGGAGCGAGGTCGAATTGCGCAAAACCCCAAAAAGTATCGTGAGGTAAGAAAAACCGATCGCTCACGTTGGTGACAGCATCATCCTGCGCTTGCAAGATTGCACAGAAAAACAGGCATACTAACACCCAAAGCAGCGATTGCTTCATTTAGCCTCCACTTTTCAGTTATGAGATTCAGCGTAAGAGGACAGAAATTGTAACGCAGCTCACTCAAGGGCTCGCTAAGCATATTGATTCGACCCGGGCGGTGCTACAGAAAACCATATTTGCTTGCCGATTTCCTCCAGTTCCTTGAATTCTCGCCTCCGTAAATCCAAAGAATTCAGTAACTCAGTTTGGTAAACCTATTGCACGCTTCGCCCTTCGTAGACCCAGGGGAGCCCTTCATGCCGCAGGAAATTTCCGTTTCCTACCAGGCCGTCAAGAGCAAAGTGTATAAGCTGATCGACGCGGCTGTGGAAGGAGAAAAAACTGAGCAACAGATCCGGGAATCCCTGGCGCGGTGGTGGAAGCTCATCCATCCCGCCGACCGTGCGGTTGCGCAAAAATATCTCCTTCGGATATTGGAACAATCCCACGCTAGCCTGAATGCCATGACCCACGCGTTCATAGAGTCCAGTGAATGCCAGGCTGCCAGTCCCGGCGATGCACGTCTGGCCAAGCCCGACCAGGTTGCCAACCACTCAAGAAGTGCAGCTGCGTTTTGAGTTTCGCCGACAGTTTCAAGCGCACGGAAATGGGATTCGACTGCTGGCTGACAGGCGCTGCAAGCCACGTTGAGCCCTAACCAGAGACGGGCGCGCGGGTGGCCACAGTTTCAGCCTTTTCCACGAACAATTGCAGCCAGCCCAGAACTCTGGTCCAGCCTTCACTGTGAGATCTGGCAGGCTCGCGATTTCCGGTGAATCCGCTGTGGCGTATTCTCACTATGGAGCCCGTAGCCATCTTCTGCGGTCCGCGGTGCGGAAGGCCGTGAACCGGCCGTGGCTCGATCTCGCATCGGACAACGGTCTTCAACTGCGCTGCATAACTGGGGTTCCACGTGTAAACCAAGACTCGTGGTGGATCGACTTCCAGGTATTCACCTTCAACGCGGAACGACGATCCATCCGAGCCAGTCCCGAGGGTGGTCCACTTGCCGCCGGGGCGCACATCGCCCTTGAACTCCGTCACGCGGTACATGGCCCGGTCTCCCCACCATTGGGGTACCTGGCTGGGATCGGTGAGCGACTGAAATACACGTTCGGGAGGTGCGGCGATAAAGATTTCAGCCTGAACCACGCCCTGATCGGGAGTGATGGTTGCAGTTGCCATGGATAAATCTCCTGTTACAGGGTCGACGCACAGATGTCACGCGTCAGTTCCATTCTCTGTTAACTACGGACCCCGATGCCTTTTGACTACTGACTCTCGACGAAATTCTTGAGCTGCTCGACCACGCCGGGCCAGCCGCCGCTGTAGTCCTTGCGCGCGACCGGAAGTTTCTTCAGACCGCTGTGCGTCACTTTCAGGCTTGTGCCTTTTCCCAATGGAGTCAGCTCCCAACGCACGACTGTCCGCTGGGCGCGATCTTCGTGCCAGTTAGCGATCCATGTATATGCAAGCTCTCGGGGAGGATCGTACGCCAGCACCTCGCCATCGCAATGGAACTTGGTCACACCATTTACAGTTATGGCGCTCTTTTTGGTGTCATAGCGCCACCGGCCGCCAATCCGGGGCTCGAATTCGAAAGACTCGATCTGGCATTGCTCGCTCGTCCACCACTGCATGACCTGCTTGGGATCGATCAGTGCCTGAAAAACACGATCCGAAGGGGCAGCGATCTGAATCTCGCTGACAACAGCATCCTGGTCCGGACTGATAGAAGTTTCAGCTTTGGTGGCGCTTCTTGCTTGCTTCTCTGCGTGGTTCCTGACGGCTTCGAGGAAGCCCGGCCAGCCCTGCGCGTAGTCCTTACGTGCCTTGGGCTCTTGCGCCAGACCGCTGTGGGTCACCTTTAAGCGCGTGCCGGTTGGAATCGGCGTCAGATCCCACCGCACGATTGTCTTGCGTTTCGGATCGTCGTGGAAGTTGGTTATCCACGTGTAGACCAGCAGCCGCGGCGGATCGATCTCGATGATCTCGCCCCAATGGTCGAGCTCCTGGACGCCATAAGCGTTGGCCTTTCCGCTGGTCTCTCTACAGAGGAAACGCCATTTGCCGCCACGGCGGGCGTCCATTTCCCATATCTTGAATTCGAAATTCGGGCTGTTTCCCCACTGGCGAGCCTCAGCGGGATCGGTAAGAGCCTTGAAGACCCGCTCCGGCGGAGCGGCGATGTCGATTTCGCAAACGATTGAGTCTTGATCGGAACTGATCGCAGCAGTCGTCATGCCTATTAGTCGCCTTTCTGAATCATTCGTCCTTCAATCTTCTGATCAAGCTGCACCAGAACGTTGGGCCATGCTTCCTTGTGACGGTCTCTCGACTCCTCATCGGGAAAACCAGCGTGTGCGAGCTGCAAGCGTGTCCCTGTGTCGTGCAGCGTGAGGTTGACGGTCACTACGGTTCGGCCCCCTTGGTTGCGGCCGTGAGCCAGGTCAGTTCAACCAGGCGATCAGGCTCTATCCGTAGGAAACGGCCGTAATGCGGATGCCGCCTTCCTTCAAACTGGGTCTGGAAGTAGAAAACAGCGTTGACTTCAGGTTTCATCAACACTGAACCCGGCACGGCAAACCAGCGATCGAACTGCTCCGTCCACGCCTTGAACAGGGCATGGGGCGACGCGGTCATGATGCGTTCTACCGTCAGGTCAAACCTGCCGGGCATGACCTCGGGTCTGCAGATTGAGTTCGTCATGCAAGTCTCCGCGCCCAGGCGTAGCGGTTCACTTGGTGCGGTGCAAGTCGAAACGTTCGCGCATTTGCTTTCCGTCTTGCGTCTGAAAACTCCACTCCTCGACGTGATGGCTGGAATCAAGCATAGCCACGGTCAGGTGTTCCATGTGCCCAGGCTGCGAGGGCAACACATTGGTAACGTCGAGAAAGTTAAAGGTGAAGGTCTTGCCGTCGGGCGACATTGTGCCAACCATGCGCGGTTGGTTGCCGGCGCCGCAGTAGTGGGTCATCATCAGACGGCCACCGTCCATGTGGAACATGGTGATCAGGTCTTCGTGGCCCATGATCTCGCTCAGCAGCGCTGATCCGCCAGAAGTTTCGCGGAAGATGACTTGCACAGTCTTGCCATCAGGGGTCTGGCCCTCCCAGGTGCCCACGAGGGTTTTGAGTTGGTCAAAGGACTTCTGTGCGTCCGATTGCGCAAAGGCGCAGGTTGCGGCCAGAACTACGAGGACAGCGGTGCGAAGCGATTTCATTGCTGATCTCCTTGGAGTGATTTTTTGCCCTGGGATTTGGAAGTTTCCTTCTTGTACTCGGTTTCGACAAAGGCCTTCAAGCTGGCCAGATTCGCCTGCCAGAAAGCGCGATACTGATTAAGCCAGGAATCAACGGCTTTCAGCGGCTCGGGATTAAGTTGATACAAACGGTGCCGCCCTTCACGGCGTTCCTGGACAAGATGCGCCCGGCGCAGCAGGCGCAGGTGTTTCGAGATGGCCGGACGGGAGACGGGAAACGCTTGTGCAATCTTGCCTGCGGGCTGCGTTCCCTGGCGCAGCAGGTCAAGCACGGCGCGGCGCGTGGGATCGGCAAGGGCACTGAACGTGGCCTCCGGCGAATATGTAACCGAACGGTAACGCATAATCTGTAACTATAGGGTTACATAATCCTGTGTGTCAAGCATTATTTTCTTGGAACGCAAACGGGTGAAAAATCCGTGGCCTAAGAGCCGAGGAGGCTTCCTACACAGTCTGCGCTGTGTCCCCGTTTCGGACCAAGGAGAGAAACGTCTGGTGGACGCGAGTGTCTTTGGAAAGCTCTGGATGGTACGTCGCAGCCATCACCCTTCCCTGGCGGACTGCGACAGGATCGTTTCCTTCAGTGGCTATGACTTCCACGTTAGGGCCGACATGCTCGATCTTGGGCGCGCGGATGAAAACCATCTCGGCCGGTTCGCCGCGGAATTTCCCTTCGCGGATGGAGCTGTCAAGCTGGCGTCCATAGGCATTGCGGCGAATGCGGATATCAAGCACGCCTAGTCCTTTTTGTTTGGGGTTTTCGACCTCGTTGGCAAGAAGGATGGCGCCGGCGCAGGTGCCAAAGGTCGGCTTCACGCGGACGAACTGCTTGAGCTTCTCGAATCCCGCTTCGCCAAGCAATTTCAGAAATGTACTGGACTCGCCACCGGGAATCACCAGGCCATCGATTTCGTCCAGCTGCTCGGGCTTCTTGACGAGCAGAACCTTAGCGCCCAGCTCTTCGAGCCGTTTGCGGTGCGCGTCAAAGTCGCCCTGCAGGGCAAGAACACCGATGGTCATGAATAGCACTCAGCAGTTAGCATTTGCCAGGAGCGGTCCGAGGAGGTTCCCAATTCTTTCCCACCCTAACTCGCAAAGAACGCTTGTTTAGGGTGGGGGCACCCGCTCTCTTACCAGCCTCTGGTTTGCAGCATCTGGGCCTCGTCCAATGCCGCAACTGCCAGGCCTTTCATGGCTCCAGCGAGGTCTTCGCTGACTTCAAGTAATACTTTAGGGTCGTTGTAGTGTGTGGCGGCCTGCACAATTGCGCGGGCACGCTTCGCAGATTCCTCGGGATCGGCGAAGTTGATGGAATCTTTCATGAAGATTCCCGAGCCAACGAACACTGCTTCGGCGCCCAGCTGCATAACCAGTGACGCATCGGCAGGAGTAGCGATTCCGCCGGCAGAGAAATTCGGCACCGGCAGTTTTCCTTCTTCCGCGACCATCTTGACTAATTCATAGGGCGCCTGCAGTTCTTTGGCTTTGGCGTAGAGCTCTTGTTCGCTTAGAACAGTAAGAATCTTCATATCCTGCACGATCTGGCGAATGTGCTTGACGGCGTGGACTACATCTCCAGTGCCAGCTTCGCCCTTGGTGCGGATCATGGCAGCGCCTTCCGCGATGCGGCGCAGAGCCTCGCCCAAATTGCGCGCGCCGCAGACGAATGGGACGGTGAAAGCATGCTTGTCGACATGATGAGCTTCGTCAGCGGGGGTGAGCACCTCGGATTCGTCGATGTAGTCGACGCCGAGCTCCTGCAGGATCTGTGCCTCGGCAAAATGGCCGATACGGCACTTTGCCATTACCGGAATCGAAACGGAAGCCATGATCTCGCGAATCTTCTTGGGCGAAGCCATGCGCGCTACGCCGCCTTCGGCGCGAATCTGGGCCGGAACACGCTCCAGGGCCATCACGGCAACCGCGCCGGCTTTTTCGGAGATCACCGCCTGCTCGGCGTTGGTGACATCCATAATCACGCCACCTTTGAGCATTTCCGCGAGGCCGGTCTTAAGGCGAAGGCTGGTGGAATGTCCATTGTTCTGCGACATAGGGTCCTCTCTTCCTGAAGCCGACTCAACCATAACAACATAATGGATAGTGTGAACTAGCCATTTATTGTATTCTTACCATACCACTTTCCGACCCTTGGGAAACCGGCCCCCTGGGAAGCCGCATGGCAAAGAAATCAAGTACGCTGCCGCTGAATCTGCACGAACCAGATGGTGGTGTTCCGCTGTATCGCTGGCTGTACGAGGAGTTGCGCTCGGCAATCCTGGCCGGACATCTCCGTCCCGGAGGACGCCTGCCAGCCACGCGCGAATTGGCTGCCCAGTACGGCCTTTCCCGTCCCACTATTGTCACCGCGTTTGAGCAGTTGAGGTCGGAGGGTTACGTCGAAGGAAAGACCGGCTCGGGCACATACGTCACCAAAACACTTCCAGAAGATCTGCTGCAGGCGCCTGACATGAGAGCAGTTGCCCGGGCTCATTCACGTAGATTCCGGCTGTCGGCGTATGCGCGGCGGCTCGTAGAGGCACGTCGAGATAAAGAAGTGCCGTTCCACCGCAGAGCTAACATGAATCCGGGGAGAGCAGCTTCCCTTCGGCTCGATTCGCAAGCCGAATCGGATCGCTCCACTCGGAATAACATGATCGGAGCACGAGGCGCACTTCGCGCATCGCCATTGCGAGGAGCGCGGCCGCGCCCGGCGAGGGCGTTCCGCGGCGGCGAGCCGGCATTGGATGTCTTCCCCGCGGAGCTGTGGGCGCAGGTGGCAGCCAGGCGATTGCGCCGAGTCTCAACCAACCTACTGGCGGGCGGCGAGGCCCTGGGATACCGCCCGCTGCGGGAAGCGGTCGCGGAATATCTGAACACCTCGCGTGGGGTGAAGTGTTCGGCGGAGCAGGTGCTGATCATCTCCGGGGTGCAGGAGGCGCTCGACCGCGCCGCCCATCTTGTGCTTGATCCAGGAGATCCCGTCTGGATGGAGGAGCCGGGATATCCCGGCGCGGCTGCTACTTTCCACGCCGTGGGAGCAAGAATCTGTCCGGTCGCCATCGACTCCGAGGGGCTGGACCTGGAAAATGGGCGAACACACTGGCCAAGGCCTCGGCTCGTGTACGTGACTCCGGCGCACCAATTTCCTTTGGGAGTCACAATGAGTTTACGGCGGCGGTTGTCGCTTCTCGAATGGGCACGTCAATCGAGGACAGTGATCTTTGAAGATGACTATGACAGCGAGTATCGCTACTCCGGCCGGCCGGTTCCGGCGTTGCAGGGCTTAGACCGGGCGGGAGTAGTCATTTTTGCCGGTAGCTTCACCAATGTCCTGTTCCCTGCACTGCGCCTGGGATACGTGGTGGTGCCGGAGAGTGCCGTTGACGTTTTTGCCGCCGCGGGGTCGGTGAGCACCCATCATCCCCCGCTTATTGATCAGGCAATTTTGTGCGATTTCATCCGCGAAGGACACTTTGCGCGGCACGTTCGCCGCATGCGGGAGCTGTATGCGGAGCGTCTGGCAGTGCTGGTTGAGGCGGCTCGTGCGCGGCTCCGGGGGTTGCTGGAAATTGCAGACGTGGAGGCAGGCTTACGGACGGTCGGCTGGCTGCAAGGAGGCATTTCCGCCGAACAGGCCGCGCGGGCGGCGGCAGAGCGCAACGTTGAAGTGGTTCCTTTGAGCCGCTATGCCTACGGGAGGACCAAACGCAACGGATTGGTTCTCGGATTTGCGGCGGTAAACAGCCGGGAGTTGAGAAGAGGAGTCGAGGATTTGGCGAAAGCTCTGGAACAGTGCGAAAGAGTCCGCTCCCGCTAAGGCCGCGTCCACGCCACACGCACTCTAGCGATCAACAAATTTCGCAAACATCTTATGGGGATCAATGGCAATAAATAGCCCCTTGCTGCGAGCTAGGACCTCATTTTTCTGGTTGAGGATTTCTGCGGCATTAGTGTGGTGACGCCCTTGTACTTTAACTTCTCGCGACTCCACGCGCAGCGGCTTGTTTAGCGGCACGGGTTTCAGATAGTCGACCGTAATGGTTGAAGTGAGCGCGACCACATGGCGAAGCTTGTTCACCTTGCCCATCGCTTCATCGAGAATGGTGGCGATGATCCCGCCGTGAGCGTGGCCGGGAGGGCCCGTATAGCGCTTGCTCAGGCGGAAGCGGCACACGAATTGGTCGCGCTCCTCGTCATACGTGAAGCGCAGACGCATTCCATCCGGGTTGTTTTTACCACAGGCGAAGCAGAAGTTCTTTTGCAGCCGAACATATTGCGTACCGTGGCCATGGCCTGCCTTGCTCATGTCGTTGTCATGTATGGTATACGAACCCGCTGACCTAGATGGCCGTGAACACTAACACTGAAACACTGGCGAACGCGCTTGGAGTCTACGTTTGTTCAAACTGCAAGCGTCGGCTGCAGCAAGAACGCGAGGTGCTCCGCTGCCTCTCGTGTGCCCACGACTACCCGATCATTGAAGGCATCCCGGATTTTGTTCTTGAAGAATTATCCCGAAGTGCGGATCCAGTTATACGAAAGCAACCCAAGTCATCGAAAGGTTGCCTACGTCACAGCGACCTGTGATATGCTTCCTTGTTTTTTATCACGCAACACTGATCGGCAATCCAGCGTTCCCGGGAGGTCTGGTAGATGGGTCTCGCCTTGCTGGTGATTATCTGGCTGATTACCTTTGCTAGTACCTATTTCTTCGCTGCGAAAACCTGGTGGTTGCCGCATGGGGTGTCGACGGCAGCGCAATGGATCGATCACCAGTTCGCCCTCACCTACGTGTTGATGGGAATCGTGTTTCTGGCGGCGCAGTGCGGCCTGGGCTGGCTGGTATGGCGCTATCGCGAAGGCGCCTCCTCAGAACCCGTCGAGTACTCCCACGGCAACACAACGATGGAAGTCGCATGGACAACGCTCACGGCGATCCTCTTTATCGGACTCAACCTGATGGGCAGCCATGTGTGGGCGAGCGAGCGCTTCGAGCCCGCCAAGCCGGGAGCGGTTCCGGTCGAGGTGACGGGAATGCAGTTTGCCTGGTATTTCCGCTATCCCGGGCCGGATGGAAAGTTTGCTAAGACCAACCCCAAGCTGATGGATCCTTCAGCGGGCAATGAAGCTGCGCTTGGGCTCGACACATCGGACCCCGATGCCAAAGACGATGTGGTCACCGGGACGATGTACCTTCCGGTCAATCGCGAAGTCGATCTCACCTTGCGCGCTGTGGATGTGATTCACAGCTTCTTTGTTCCCTCCTTACGTTTCAAGCAGGACGCGGTCCCCGGGCTGGCGATTCACATGCACTTCACGCCAACTGAGCTGGGCGAGTACGAAATCGCCTGCGCCGAGTTGTGCGGACTTGGTCACTACAAGATGCACGGCATGGTCCACGTAGTCACGCAGGAAGATTTTGATAAATGGCTGGCAGCACGGGAGGCGGAGAAACAGTAATGGCGACGTCAGCGACGGTACACGCGCACGCGGCTCCTCAAGGCTTTATTCGGAAATACGTTTTCAGCCTGGACCACAAAGTAATCGGGATTCAGTACATCTCCCTCGCATTGGTGGCGGTATTCGTGGGTATGTTTCTGTCGTTGCTGATGCGCATCCATCTGATCTGGCCGACCGCCGTTCTGCCATTGATCGGCGAGATCAAGCCGGAAACCTACCTGAGCCTGCTGACCATGCACGGCACGATCATGGTGTTCTTCGTGTTGACCACGGCGCCGCAGAGCGGGTTCGGAAATTATTTTTTGCCCATCCAGATCGGCGCGCCGGATATGGCCTTCCCGGTGCTCAACATGCTTTCGTTCTGGACCACGTTCGTGGCCTTCGTAGTGATGATTGCAGCCTTCTTCGTGACCGGCGGTGCTCCCCTGCATGGCTGGACGGGATACGCTCCGCTGAGTGCGCTTACCAACACCGGACCGGGCGAGCAACTGGGTGCGGACCTGTGGGTAATCAGTATTGCAATCTTCTGCGTGGCGTCATTAATGGGCGCGCTGAATTTCATCACCACAACGCTTGATCTACGCGCCAAAGGCATGCCCATGATGCGCATGCCGCTCACCTGCTGGGCCTGGTTTATTACCGCGATTCTGGGATTGCTGGCGTTCGGCGTCCTGCTCTCCGCAGGCATTCTGCTCCTGCTTGATCGTAATCTTGGCACCAGTTTCTACGTTCCGCTGGTGGTGGTGAACGGCCAGGTTATGGGACACAAAGGCGGGTCGCCACTGCTTTGGCAGCATTTGTTCTGGTTCTTCGGACACCCCGAAGTCTACATCGCGATTCTGCCTAGCATGGGCGTAGCTTCGCAGCTGCTTTCCACCTTCTCACGCAAGCCAATCTTCGGCTATAGAGCCATGGTGTACTCCATCATGGCGATCGGGGTTCTGGGTTTTGTGGTGTGGGGACATCACATGTTCATGAGCGGCATGAGTCCCTATTCGGCGTTTGCGTTTTCGATCATGACCATGGCGATCGGAGTACCTTCCGCCATCAAAACATTCAATTGGCTGGGAACGCTCCATAAAGGGAGGATCCGGTTCTATACCCCAATGCTGTTTGCCATCGGTTTCGTGTCCTTGTTTGTCTCAGGCGGATTGAGCGGGCCGTTTCTGGCACAACCGGTGCTGGATATCCCGCTGCACGACACATATTTCGTGGTCGGCCATTTCCATCTGATTATGGGCGTGGCTTCGATCTTCGGTATTTTTGGCGCCACCTATTATTGGTTCCCCAAGATGTTCGGGCGCATGATGAATGAAAGCCTGGGCAAGCTGCATTTTTGGCTGACCTTCATCGGCACCTACGCCATCTTTATGCCGATGCACTACCTCGGCATGGCTGGACATCCGCGGCGCTACTCACAGCTGACTGAGGTCGCTTATCTGCACAATCTCATTCCGGTGCAAACCTTTATGACCTATGCGGCCTTCGTCACTATCGCCGCCCAGCTTATCTTCGTAATCAACCTGTTCTGGAGCATGTTCAAGGGACCAAAGGCGAGCGACAATCCGTGGGAAGCGACCACGCTGGAATGGACCACCGTGACACCTCCTCCGCATGACAATTTCGGCGGACACACTCCGGTCGTGTATCACGGTCCTTACGAGTACAGTGTACCCGGCGCGGCCAGGGATTACGTGATGCAAACGGATCCAACACCGGTGACAGCACATTGAAGTTCGCGGGCGAGGCGCCCGCGCCACACGAGTTTAGTTATGGCGAGTTTGAGTCCGACAGTTCCGATTAAGCTTCCCGAGACCGGGCAAGGTGGAGGTGGGGACCATCCTCCTGCGTACGGCGGCGGTGGGGATGGCGGGCGCGGAGATGGCTACCCGGATTACGGTCAGCGTCTACGCCGCGCTCGATTGGGGTTGGCGATTGCCCTCGCGCCCATCTTCATGTTCTTCGTCTCAATTACCAGTGCATACATTGTGCGCCAGGGCTTGCCGACCTTTGACGATAAAACCAACAGTTATGTTCGCGACTGGATCCCGGTACAGCTTCCGTTGGCATTGTTGCTGGTCAATACCGGATTGCTGGCTGCGAGTAGCCTCACGGCCGAGTTGGCACGGCGGCAAATTACCCGCCAGGCAGCACTGGCTCCGGTCGCTTCGATTCCCGGAGTCTCGTTGGGCGAGGAACGCAGATTTCCCTGGGTCTATGTGACTGTTTTGCTGGGATCAGGATTTTTGGCTGGGCAATGGTTGGCCTGGCAGGAACTGGCGGCGCGCGGCTTCTACATCGCAACCAGTGCCAGCAGTTCATTCGTGTATCTGTTAACCGCCGCCCATGGTGTACATCTCGCCGGAGGCGTGCTGGTGCTGGCGTATGCGGCGGTCGTCTCGTTGCTTCATAAGCCAGTGGAGGCGCGGCGCATTGTCGTTGACGTGACCGCGTGGTACTGGCATTTCATGTTCGTGTTGTGGGTGGGTATTTTCGCGCTTTTGTGGTTTGTGAGATAGGTCTTGGCGGACAGGAGTGTCCGCCCCACATAATCAGGAGAACTTGATCATGGCAGATCTCGCGGTGCAGCACGGAGTGGCGGACGCTTATGAGCCGTCACTGTTCGGCACCTACTCCAAGAAGATTGGGATGTGGTTGTTCCTCCTCTCCGACTCGCTAACCTTCGGAGCCTTGTTGTTCGCCTACAGCTACGGGCGTATCTCCAATCCCGATTGGCCGACGCCGTTTCATAGAGAGAGCATCCTCAATGCCACGGTGATGACAGGTTGCCTGCTGTCGAGTTCGCTCACCATGGTTTTGGGTGTGCTCGCTGCCCGTCGCGGAGACCGCGCCTGGACGCGCAACTGGATTCTGCTGACCATGCTATTCGGGACTGCCTTCATCGTGCTGCACGCCATGGAGTGGACGAAGCTGATCAGCGAAGGCATGACTCCATTCAAGAATCCCTGGTCGGCCAATGTGCCGCAATTTGGCGGCACGTTTTTCACCCTGACCGGCATGCACATGCTGCACGTGACCATCGGGGTGATCTACCTGGGCGTGGTTGCGTTGCGGAAGAAGTGGCTGCCGATCTTGCTGGCAATCTGGCTGGTCGCATGGCTGGCGACTCCGGCGGATAATGTCTTCCATATCGGCGTCCACGTGCTTTTGATCGGAACGGTCATTGCGGCCGTGATCCTGTTTCTTAAACCCAAAGATTATGACGCGCACGATGTCGAAATCGCAGGGCTGTACTGGCACTTCGTGGACTTGGTGTGGATGTTCATCTTCCCGCTGGTGTACCTGATGTCCACCAGGATTACAGGGTAAGCGGGTTTTAGTTGCACGATCCTCGGTAAGCACATCTCGCGAGGATGACGTTATAAAACGGAGAAGACTTCAAGATGCACACTGTTGCTGCCCATCATGATGAAAGCAAGAGCCAATACCTCTGGGTATGGGCCGTGTTGCTGCTGCTTACGGCGGTGGAAGTCTTATTGGCCTACAAGCAGTTTTTTCAGCCGGTACAGATGCTGGAAGCGCTTATGGTTCTGTCGATCATCAAGTCGGCGCTGATCATCGGTTACTTCATGCACCTCAAGTACGAGATTGCATCCATGAGATGGGTGCTGATGGCGGCTGTGATTGCGTGCCTGTGCCTGATGTTCATTTTTTTTGCGGATGCATTTCGCATCCTGAAATTGGGCGTACGATGAAGCTGCGATTGGTTCTAATTTCCCTGGCAATCCTGCTGTGGGCTGCGCCCGCATTCGCCCAGGGTTGCGCCATGTGCTACAGCAACGCAGCCGGAACGACTAAAGACGGTCAGCGCGCGATTAACCGCGCGATACTAGTTCTCCTCATCCCTCCGCTTGGATTCATGACCGCCGGAGTAGGGCTGGCGTACCGCTATGGCAAGAAGCGGGACGAAGAGTCGAAATAGCTGCGCGTAGCAGCCTTAAATCCCAGACGGCTCTCTCGAAATTTTTTACTTTATACATTTGTCATTCCGAGCCGTCCGCGGCCGCAGGCTAGGACCAGCGAGGAATCTGCATTTGGTGCTGGCGCCGCAGATCTCTTGTTATGCTCAGATGACGAACCTCTTCAGTGGCGGCTTCCTTGGCTCCGGTTATATGCGAAGATGGAATGAATGCCCAAACTGAAGACCATCTTCTTTGACGTTGGCAATACGCTTCTCTTCCCTACACGGGCCTCAATTCTTGCATCGCTTTACAAGCAAGGAATCATTCCGACGCTTGAGCAGTGGCATGCCGTTGAGCGCGTGACCAAAAGGAAATTCGATGAG
The DNA here is from genome assembly GCA_035624215.1 of Terriglobales bacterium. Classification (GTDB taxonomy): domain Bacteria; phylum Acidobacteriota; class Terriglobia; order Terriglobales; family Acidobacteriaceae; genus JAFAGX01. The sequence continues at coordinate 13,057 of DASPRY010000169.1, read as the reverse complement.
ATCGTGCAGCGCGGTGGCCCGGCAGACCACGGTTTCTGGTTCATGTTCTACACCCGGCTGTTGGAGGAGTTGGGAATTCACGATGATATGCTGCGCGATTCTCTGGTCGAGTCCACACGCGTCTCCTGGAATTGGCTCGACATGCCTCCCGGCACGCGGGAGTTCTTGCAACGGCTGGGAAAGCTATATCCGTTAGCGGTTATTTCCAATGCGGACGGCAAGATTGCCGCTGTGCTTGAACATTGTGGAATTGCCGACTGCTTTGCATCCATTACTGACTCGGGAGTCGTGGGATATGAAAAGCCTGCAGCCGCCATCTTTGAAGCGGCGTTGCGCTCCATGAATGCGCAGCCGGAGCAAAGTCTTTACATTGGCGATGTTTACTCCGTCGATTATCTTGGGGCAACGCACGCCGGGATGCAGGCCATGCTGTTCGATGTATGCGGCGCGTATCGTGGAAACGGGTTGCCCAGAGTGGAGTCGCTTGAGGGGCTGGAGAAGAGGCTAGCTGTATAGCCGCGCAAAACGCCCGAACAACTTCACCCAGCATGACAGCGCTTCTAAAGTGAAATCACCTGGTGATCGAGGCAATCCGCATGTATGCTGTCGTACAAATTGCGCAGCAGCTCTTGCCCATAGCGCGACAGAAAATAGATTCCCGCGATCTCGCGTTCCTGGAGAGTTTTGTTTGGATACAGGGCGTTGCTGAGTAATTGAGCGTGGCGGCCCAGCACTTCGGTTTGCCGCAGTTCGGCACGAGCCGCTTTTACCCGCAAGCTCTCGAGCTGGTGGTGGATTTTAGCTTCGGCGTTGTTTGCGGCATCTAGCAGGGTCTTATCAAGGCGCTCCAGCGCGCCTCGAACTGCCGTAAGAGAGCTTTTCAGCGAACTCTCTGCGTCTTCAAACGCAGAACGTAATCCATTGGGAAGGGCGCGCGCTGCAAGCTGTTCGCGCAAGGACTCTGGGCCTGGGAAGATATCGGTCAAACTCAATCGGTAGCGATTAAGCAGGCTTTCGAGCTTTGGTTCGACCAGAGTGGCCGAAAAGCGCGGCACAATCGGAGTGGTCCTCCCCAGCAGCTTCTCGTAAACCACATCGACCTGAGCAAAGTATGCAATTTCGGCGCTTCCCCCGGTGTAGGCGAGGGTTGGCAGAAGGTAATCCTGCACAACCGGCCGCAAAAGGACGTTGGGGCTGAAATCCTGCGGAGCGGAGTCAATGCGAGCCAGCAATTCTCCGCGTGAGATTTTTTCATTCTCGACCAAAAATTCGCTGCTCTCGTTATCGAACGAATAGCGATGCACGGCGACGCGCGCGCCATCGCGAAGAGTAAAAAGCAAAGTGGACGAGGGCGTCACCTTGACTTGCTGGTGGTACCCGCCGGCTTCCAATTCCTTGCCGCGGTCAAAAAGCGCATTATCGATTTCTGCGGCCCGCTCTGCCGCGGCGCGATAAATTGGCGCAGCGATGCGGTGAAGCTCGGGATCGGAGGCATCTAGCAGGATCACGCCCCATTGAGCGAACAAATTCGCGAACAGCCGAGCAAAAGAGCTGCCGAAGCTTTGACCAGGGCAGTAACTCTCGCGCAAAGCGCTCAGAATGTTGGTATCCCCGAGTAGCTCCGCCGCCCGTTCTACGAGGAGTTGAATCTCCGGGCCGAAAGAAACCCGTCCGACTGGGGCGTCCGGAGTGGAAGCCGTAGTCGCAACCAGTGGTTCCAAGGAAGCATCGGCACCGGGCATCGCGACGTGCTTGACCTCGTCGAGATCATGATCCTCCGTGGCCAGCCAGAAAACCGGTACACAGTTCACCCCGGCCTCGGTTGCCATTCTAGCCAGCTGCACTGCCGTGAGTGCTTTATAAATCGAGAACAGCGGACCCCCGAACAAGCCTACCTGCTGGCCTGTAACCGCCGCCGCCGCGCCCAAACGCAGGCGTTCAATATTTTCGAGGGATTGGGCCGAGGCTCCCCAGGATTGATTAAGGCGCCGGAGGATCACAGCAACCCGCTCTCGACGGTCAGGATCGTAATGAATTCGCGAAGCTTCGTCTTTGAGCCACTCCTGAACATAGGGTGGCCGGGAATAAAATTGCTGAACTTTGGGATAGTCGGAAAGAAAGTCGGCGAAAAGCCTGGTGGTATGCGGGATCTGGGTGAAAGGCAGACACTCCGACTTCACAGGCAGCTCTCCTGACAGCATTGGACGCCAGAATTCATGTAAAGTTACCGGGTTAATGACGTGCCTTTGATCAGATGGCGCAAGGGCGGGGCGCGATGCAGAAGATGAGGGGCGACGATGGGTCGCTGGCCGGAACCTGGATCAAACCGCCGGCTCATTCACCGCTTCGGCAATCTCCTCCAGAACGTCTGCTGGCTTTTCGTCGAGCATGAAACCCAGCACTTCCTGCGGGACTGGATTCATCCACACTGGCGCAAACGACTGCCGGTGCAAAGCAGATGGCCCGTGCTCGCGTAACGCGGCAATATGATGCGGAGTGCTGTATCCCTTGTTGGAGGCCAGGCCGTAAAGAGGGAAAACCGGGTCCCATTCGCGGACTATGCGGTCGCGCTCGACTTTGGCAATGATGGAGGCGGCGGCAATGGAGGCGGAGAGCGCATCACCGTGAATGATGGCTCTTTGCGGCAGGTCGCAATCCAGACGCAGGGCGTCGATCAGGAGATGGTCGGGCGGAGGATGCAGCTGAAGCACAGCTTCACGCATGGCGAGGCGCGAAGCGTGATAGATATTGATCTGGTCGATGCGGGCAGCATCCACGGCGGCAATCGCCCAAGCGATGGCGTGGTGGCGGATGCGCTCCGCCAAGATTTCGCGACGCTCTGGTAACAGTAGCTTCGAATCGCGCAGCCCGCGAATCCGGTACTTAGGATCGAGAATCACTGCCGCCGCTACAACCGGTCCGAACAGTGAGCCTCGGCCAACCTCGTCCACTCCCGCTACAAGGTGCGCCCCAGATTCCCACGCCCTTTTTTCAAACTTCAGCGTGCAGTGCAGGCGCTTCAGCAGGCGCAGCTTTGCCGCGGAGGGAGAAAGATTGATGCGGGCGACTTTGGTTTTTGGACTCAAGAAACCTGCCGGTCACTTCGTACCTTTTGTTCGTTTACAGAAAGTACACCTCCCGAATCTTCGCCGAGACTCGGGCTGTGAAGCAAGTTGGAAAACGGTTGCTGATCAGGGGACGCGTTGTTGGTTGAGTTCGTCGTCCTCATGTCATCCCGAACACGGCTTTAGCCGGTGAGGGATCTTATGTCAGCCAGAAGCGCCGATCGCGTAAACGGGAGCCTCACTCCCGCATGCGCCAGTGCTGGCGAAAGCGCTCGTAAGATCCCTCGCGCGAGGGCGCATCGGGATGACATGGCCTCTAAATGCTCCATTAGGCAAATTCCGTAAACAGGGCAAATTCGAGCGACTTAGTCCCGTTTGGCAGGTTTGTAGCCGGCCTTCTTGGCCTCGTCCAGAGTCATGAACTTGCCGTTCTTCGTCCTGCCATACCAGCGGCCACCTTTATGGTAGATGCCGCTATCGAGGTTCACCCAGACTTTGTGGCTCGCTTTTGCTGCAGCGATTTCTGCAGCCGTCGGTGCATTGTCCGGTTTGGCTGAGGCTTTGGTCTGAGTCGAGCTACTTGGTGCAGGCTGGTTTTGCGAGGCAGTGTTCTGCGAAAAAACCGTGGCAATGCTGACGCCCAAAACTAAAAGCAGCCATAACGTAATCCAACGCATGACACCTCTTTTTATGCGTAGATCCCGCGCTGCCGCAGCGTGTAAGCAACGCGATCAATTGCTAGCATGTACGCCGCAATCCGGTTATTGACGCGGTGAGTCTCGGCATAGCGGACCACGTCATCGAAAGCGGCTACCATGATGGTTTCCAGCTGCTCGTTCACCACCGATTCCTTCCAGAAATAGCCCTGGCGGTCCTGCACCCACTCGAAATAAGAGGTAGTTACGCCGCCGGCATTGCACAGGATGTCAGGAATCACGAACACGCGTTTATCCGCAAGAATCTCGTCGGCTGCTGCCGTGGTGGGACCATTCGCGCCCTCGGCCAGGATTCTGCACTTTACCCGATCGGCATTGCGGCTGGTAATTTGGTTTTCTGTCGCGGCAGGAATCAGGATTTCGCATTCCGTGAGCAGCAACTCGGCTGGATCGGCTTTCTCAGCTCCCGGAAAACCGGTTATGGTGCGGTTTCGCTGGCGATATTCGGAAAGTGCTCTCACATCAATTCCATTCGGGTTGTACAAGCCGCCATCCACCTCGAGAATGCCGATGACTTTGTATCCCTCCTGCGCCATCAGCAGCGCGGCGTTGGAACCCACGTTCCCGAATCCCTGCACAATCACCCGCGTCGACTCGCGCGACATGCCCAGCTTTTTGATCGCCCCATCGCAAACGATCATGATGCCGCGGCCAGTGGCTTCGCGGCGCCCGCGCGATCCGCCAATATTGATCGGCTTGCCAGTAACGACGGCGGTTACAGTTTGCCGCATGTGCATGGAGTAGGTATCCATCATCCAGGCCATGATCTGCTCGTTGGTGTTGACATCCGGGGCAGGGACATCTTTTTCAGGCCCGATGAATTCAACCAATTCCGCGGTGTAGCGCCGGGTCATGCGCTCGAGTTCGCCCATGGACATCTTGTGCGGATCGCAAATGATCCCGCCTTTGGCGCCGCCAAACGGAATATTCACCACCGCGCATTTCCAGGTCATCCAACTGGCCAGGGCGCGCACTTCGTCCAGGGTCACGTCGGGCGCGTAGCGGACACCACCTTTGGCCGGGCCGCGGGCAATCGAGTGCTGCACGCGGAATCCGGTGAAGACCTCAAGATGACCGTTATCCATGGCAACGGGAATGTGAATCGTGATCTCGCGATTGGGATAGCGCAAAACTTTCCACAAGCCCTCATCAAGATTGAGCTTGTGCGCGGCCAGATCGAAACGCGCAGACTGCGCCTCCATTGGATTGAATTCGCGTTCCATGCTGATGTGGTTCACAGTGGTGGTAGTCATGGCAGTCTCCAGCCTGCGGATTTAACTAGGTATGATGCTGCACCAACCGCGGCGTGCCCGCCGGATTGCGGCGACAAATTCAGAAGTATAGCAGGGTAAGGAATGGAGGCAAGGTGCTAACAGTCCTCACCATTTTGTCATCCCGAGCAAAGTCGCAGGATTGGTTTACGAATCCTGCGCGAAGTCGAGGGACCTGCTGTTCACGGCAGCTCTCGATCACCGGACGCATCACCGGGCCTAGGGACCGTCGGTCGCTCTGCGCCAGAGTCACGAAGGTCAGGACTCGGAGACGAAGAAGGCTTGGACAAGCCTAGCGAGATGAACTTAGGCCCAAAACCAATCTGTGGATCGTAAGTCTCAAACCGGGGCCGCCTCAGACGCACAAAGAAAAAACCCCAAATCACGAAGATCGGGAACCATAGCAGGATTGTGGCAACGACGAACCATACACCTGATAATCCGAGCAAATAACAGATAGCTAAAGTAAGACAAAGCCCGATCAGTCCCGACAGGCGGCCTTCGCGGATTGAGGGCTGCAGCTTCGCTCCACACGTCGGGCACACTACCGGTCTAGCTGGGTACACGTCTGTGTTCCGAAGCACACCCTGACAGAACGGGCACTCCAGTCTTGGCCACCACTTCATTCTCACCCAACCACTCCGATCAGGTTTTCTTTTGCTTCACGGTTGCTACTATCGTCCCCTTGGCCAATTTCGCCGAAATCTCATCTCCCGCCTTGGCCTTGGCCGCGTCCTTGAGGAGCTTTCCCGAGGCGTCGAACACCAGCGCATAGCCGCGCTGCAGAATCGCCAATGGCGACAGCGCTTGCAGAGCCGTGTCCATGCGCTCCAGACGAACTTTGCGCTCCAGCAGCAGATTACGAAAAGCCGAAATCAAAGCCGCAGATTGCACCTCCAAGTCCTTTCTCATGCTGCCCAGCACACGCCGCACGTCGTAATGCCGAACCGCCCCCGAGAGTGCCTCGAACCGTCGCCGCTGATTTTCGAGAACCGACCTCTGCGCCTGCGCCAGCCTGTACACCAGATCATCGAGGCGCTGCTGCCGCCGATGAATCAGATCCATCATGCGAGCAAAGGCGCCGTGTCGCGCTAATTCGGTCAGGTTCTGCCGGGCAATCAGCAGGTGGTAGCGCATGGCTTTTTCCAGCCGGCGATGCAGGCTGTCCATCTGTTCTTCAATCTCCTGCCGCGAGCGGATGACCAACTCTGCCGCCGCCGAAGGTGTTGGCGCGCGCAGGTCAGCGACAAAGTCGATGATCGTAAAATCAGTTTCGTGGCCCACCGCTGAGATCACCGGAATCTGCGATGAAACAATGGTGCGCGCCAGGCCCTCGTGATTGAATGCTGCCAAATCCTCCGCCGAACCGCCGCCGCGAGCAACGATGATTACGTCGGCGTTACGAGCTTTATTGAAATAGCGAATTCCGGCACTTACCTCGAGTGCCGCTCCTTCTCCCTGCACCTGCGCAGGAAAGATCAGGACATTGGCCCCGTGATGCCGCCTCTGCAGGATATTTAAAATGTCGCGCAGGGCCGCAGCTTGTGGCGAGGTCACGATGCCGATGCGGCCCGGCAGAGTGGGGATCGGTTTCTTGCGGCCAGAGTCAAACAGCCCTTCCGCTTCCAGTTTTGCCTTGAGCTGTTCGAAGGCGACTTGCAGTGCGCCCGCGCCTTTCGGCTCCAGGTATTCCCCCGAAATCTGCAACTCGCCGCGCTCTTCGTAGATCGTCACCCGTCCACGCGCCACCACTTGCATGCCGTTTTCCGGTCGAAAGCGCAATAGACGCGCAGAAGAACGGAATATGACGACCCGAATCTGGGCGCTCTCGTCCTTCAGCGTGAAGTAGAGATGGCCGGAATCGTGCGCGCGGAAATTCGAAATCTCGCCTTCTACCCAGATATCCGTGTATTCCCGTTCCAGGTGAGTACGGACCGCGGCGACCAGGTCGCGCACCGTCCAGGTGCGGCGGCCCGTCGGCGTGAAAGTAAGCCCGAGCTGGTCCGAAGAAGCCACTTAAGGGGAAGTCTACAGCAGACCGCACTTAGCAATTGGCCCTTAGCATTTCGCCCGGATGGCGTTCTGCCAACCCCCTCGTCAATGCAAAATGCCAAATGCTAACTGCCAACTGCTCAATGTTAGTGCCTGAATCGGCTGAATACGTAGAGCACCACCGACAGCACCACACTCAGCAGGATCGACGTAGCCAGCGGAAAGTAGAAAGTAGTGTTCTTGCCGCGGTAGACGATGTCGCCGGGGAGTCGGCCGAGCGGCAGATGAGTCCGACCCAGCAGCACGAGCGCAACTCCGGCGACGAAGATAATCGCACCAAGGAAAATCAGTAATTTCCCAAAATCCGCCACGCTTCATTCTAGCCGAATGATGAGTGCCAGGCCCCTCTGGGTACATCCGCAAATCCCACGCCTGTTAAAATTTTGGGTTATGAGATGGCAGCTCGCTTCACTATTGCTGGCGTGCGCAATGACTCCTGCCGCGGCTCAGAAGCGTCAGCCGCAAGCTAAGCCTCCCGCCGAGGTCGAAATCACCGCCGAACCAAATCATCACCTCGTGCTTGAGAACGCTTACGTCCGTGTTTTTCAGGTTGAGGTCGCTCCCCACTCCGCCACCCTGGTGCATCGCCATCGCCACGATTACATTTTCGTGACGCTTGGCTCAGCGGAGATTTCGAACGAAGTAAAGGGCAAGCCTCCGGTGACGCTCAAGCTGGAGGACGGTGAAACCCGGTTCACACCCGGGAACTTCGCCCACCTTGCCCGCAATCTGGCAGAGACTTCCTTCCGCAACGTGACCATAGAACTGTTGCAGGGTGATAAAGCCGATGCCTCGTCGCCCAAATGGGAGGGAGACCGCGGTTTGCAGGTGCTGCACGGCGGTACGCAGCAGATTCTGTTTGTGAAGGATGGCGTTCGCGTCTCCGAGGTCGAGTTACAGACGGCAGGGGTTTTGCCCAAGCATCACCATCCTGGTCCGCGCCTGGTAGTTGCGGTTACAGATATCGTGTTTCGTGATGACGTGGTAGGAAAACCCGCATCGAACATCGAAATGAAATTGGGCGATGTGAAGTGGCTTGAAGGAGGCATGACCCACACCATCACCAACGTGGGCGCAAAAGAGGCAAAGTTTGTGGAATTGGAATTTTAGTTGGATCTGGGATACTGATCCCTTCGCAAGTTGAGTTGCAAGATCAGCCGCTGGTTACGTTCTCAAACTGGAAGTTCAGCAGCACTTCCGTGTTTCAACCTAGGAAAATGCTCTCTGCTACAATCTGCCTATAGGCGCCGGGGCGGGAATTGGAACTTACGTTAAGATGCTGAATACAAAGCAGAAAATCAAAATCACAGGATGCTTGGGAGTCTTATTCGTTTTCGCTTTTGGCGCATCGTGCAACGGGTTTTTTGTGAACCCCTCGCTCACCAGCATTAGCGTCACTCCCGCTACCCCCTCCCTCACGGCAATTGGTCAGACCCAACAGCTTACCGCGACCGGCACTTATAACGATGGGACGACCCAGAATTTGACCGCCGCTTCCTCTACAACCTGGAGCAGTTCCAATACCTCGGCCGTCACCGTGAATAACACAGGTCTGATCAAAGCGGTTTCTCTCACGATCGTCTCTTCGGTAACGATTACGGTGACAAATACCACGTCTGCGGGGGCAGTCAGCGGAACGGCAACCGTTTGCGTTGGCAGCACCTGTTCGACGTCATCGTCGATTACGGTAACCTGTAATCAGGGCACCTCGATCAGTTTGTCCGCCAACGGTGGCGCAGGATCACAGCTTCAGTTCGTAGCTACCCAGAATGGTTCGAACGTTTCATCGCAAGCCACCTGGAGTTCAAGCAATTCTTCGGTGATCAGCATTTCCTCGACTGGCAGTGGTGTTGCAACTCTGGAAGGGACAGGGACCGCTACCGTCACGGCCAACGTGTCCGGTCTCACGGGAGCGGTGTCGGTCACGGTAACGCAGTAGCTGTTGCAGCCCGCCTATTGCTCCCGCGTTCCGTTTTAGAATTGTGTCTGTTTCCTTCGTCGTAGGCCGACGATCACGCGTTATCATCAAGACGAGCTCGTAACTCACTATGCCTAATATCCGCTGCATTGGCATCAGCACCGGGGGCGGTGACGCTCCTGGACTCAACGCAGTGATCCGCGGTGCGGTCAAGTCCGCGATCCTTAAATACAAGTGGAAGGTGCTCGGGATTCCTGACGGCTTCGACGGCCTGATCTGGCCGGAAAAATCCCGCGAGTTGACATTAAAGGACGTCAGCGGCATCCTGCCTCGCGGCGGTACGATTCTGGGCACTACCAACCGTGGCAATCCGTTCCACTACAAGAGCTGCGAAAACGGCAAAGAAGTAATCCGCGATATCTCGGACGAAGTCATCGCCAATTCACGCAAACTCGGCATCGATGCCATCATCACGATTGGCGGCGATGGCTCGCAGAAAATCGCTCTGGAGCTTTTTGAAAAAGGCTTGAAGGTCGTGGGCGTTCCTAAAACGATTGACAATGATCTCTCCGCGACCGAAATCACCTTCGGTTTTGATACGGCGCTGCACACGGCAACCGACGCTATCGACAAAATTCACACCACCGCCGAATCGCATCATCGCGTCATGGTCATCGAAGTGATGGGTCGGGATGCCGGCTGGATTGCGCTGGAGGCCGGCATCGCCGGTGGCGCCCACGTCATTTTGATTCCCGAGATTCCATTCAGCCTGCAGCGAATCTGCGATTATGTGGCCGAGCGGGAAGGCTATGGCAAACGGTTCACTATCGTGGTGGTGGCCGAGGGTATCAAGCTGCCTTCCGAATTGCGGCAGCTCGCGCGCGGCGGATCAGTAGGAAATCTGATCGGCGACGGGATCGCTCTGACCGCCCACAAAGAGGTGCGGGTCAGTGTTCTTGGACATATCCAGCGCGGCGGCTCGCCTTCACCCTTCGATCGCATCCTGGGCACGCGCTTCGGTGTGGCCGCGGCTGATCTGATCGCCCAGGGCAGCTTCGGCAAAATGGTTTGCCTGCGCAATGCCAGAATTGAATCGGTAAATCTCGCTGACGCCGTTGGGCAAATTAAAGCCGTCGATCCCCAGGGCGAACTGGTACGCACAGCGCGGGCAATAGGGATTTGCTTCGGGGATTGATCCCCCTCACCGATTACGCTCAAAACCCGCTTCCCATGGGGTCAATGAGTGTAATCGCGATTTATCGTCAACTATTTCCGACTGACGTGCGCGGTTTTCGAAAGGCTTGCGGGAAACAGTGCCCTGGCCCTTATTGAGCTGGAGGTGCAGGCGGTGGCAGGTCGACCGTGATCGGACCAGCTTTTTCGTCCACGATTTTGTAATCACTCGGAACGCTGAACAAGGACGGATCTGGTTCGGATGTGTTTACGTTTGTAAACTGCGTTTTCAACTCGCCTGCCCAAGGGTCATTGTGCTTCGTCATCACGGTCGCTTTTAGTTCCGGAGAGTACCAGCGCTCCGAAGTAATCACCATAGGCTGTTCATTCCCCATTTTTCCGGCGGCGATTGTGGTCGTCACTCGGGTGCCAGTCGCATGAATGCCATCGATTGTCTGCTCACCCAGATTTTCAGTGGACGAACCAGGCTGATCCTCGCCATGTCCGCCCTTGTTGATGAACACCTGGTTGCCGATAACTTCGGGCCCGGCCGCACCCGCTGCCTGATAGAACATAACGTCTGCCGTCCTGGGCGCTGTCTTAGGCATTGTCGCGCCGCCACCTACGCTGGCACCGCTAGCCGCAGCAGCTGGCGAAAGAGGCATCTTGCGCGCGATCTTGGCGTTGGTATCGAGCACATAGCGGAATCCCGCGACAGGATCGATGATTGTGATGAGCTTGCTCGGAGGACTCTGGGCAGCGGGGCCGAGCAACATGAGGGTTGATTCACGGCGCATCCGGCTTTCACTGTCGCGGCACAGTGTGGAAGAATCCGTAGTATGGATGCGGTTGCCGTCGGCAAAATTTTGAGTATGTTCGGTCGAAATCGTGGCGCAAAAGGGCGTGCCCTTGACTGGCTCCGCATCCATAATCTCGGACCGCATGCTGAGCATGCCCGTTTTCGCTTGTAATGGGCCGAGCTCAGGCAGCACTTTCATGAGCGGTGGTCCTGAATCGGTTTGCGCGGCCACGGCTCCGGCTAGGATGACCACCGCGAGCGGGGCGAAAGCGTTCAGTCTGATGTTCATCGTTACATTCCTCCAAAAGAAACCTACTGGTCGAGGCGAATTCCACGAGCAATTCCATCTGCTCCCACGAGTACGTCGGCGCGAATGGTCTCGGCAGCATCAGTCTCGCCGGGCTGCAGCCCCAGCATCGAGGGGGACAACTGCACGCGCACGATTTCCATGTCTCCGGCGCAACTAAGTCGATCACAGTACATCAGGCTCGTAAACCCAGAAGGAAGCAGGCTGTGATTGTCTGCAATCGCGCCTCGACGAGAAATATGTTTATCAAGCTTCTTGTGGGCCTCGAGGCTCGCTTGCTTGATCTCGCCTTCCGGAGCGCTTCTGCTGAGTGAGGCCGGCAACTGGTTTGCGACGATGGGCTGTGGCGCCTGGGCGGCCTCGATACGCTGAGCTCGTTTTCTGCCCGGCAACAGCAAAATCAGAATCACCGCTGCAACCGCAAGCAACGCTGCACTGTAACTGAAGATTGCAACTCGATCTGTTGTCTTACGAAGCGCGGTCGGCTCGCGCCGGTGGCCTGCCACGCGCTTGCGGAAAGCCCTAAGAACTGCCGCATCTAGAGTCGTCGGGACCTCAGGAGGGGATTCACGGACTCGCCACAGACTTAGTGCTAGCTCGCGCCGCTGCCCGATGAAATGCTTGCACTCAGCGCAGACGTTCAGGTGGGCAACCATTCCGGCGGAAAAGGAACGAAGATCTAAATCACCATCCTGCGAATCTTCGACATGCTGGCGGATCTGTTGACAACTCATATAAGACACCCTTCCGTGCCTGTAAGCCCCACATCAGCACGTGGCTTTTGTAACGGCTTCAGCTTGCGAGCCAGGAGGCTATGCCCACGATTCAACCGGGAGCGGATTGTGCCGACGGAACATCTCAAACGAGCCGCCGCCTCCGTATAAGAAAGTCCGCACAAATCACAAACAACAACCGCTTCGCGATAGTGAAGGGGAAGCGAGGCAATTGCCGTCTGTACTCTGTCGATGAGTTCATTGCGGACCACTTGTTCGGCTACAGAATCCGCTTCTGATACGAGAATCGGAATTGCGCTTTCCTCCGGCGGCAAGCATTCGTACCCTTGTTCGCGCCGCCGGATACGTCGAACCAAATTCTTGGCGATGCCGAAGGCAAACCCGGCAACATCGCCCTGCTGCTCCCGATAGTTCCCTCCCTGATTTAGCAATGCCATGAAGACCTCTTGCGTTATCTCCTCCGCTGCGGGCTTTGATGCGGTCACATAGTAGGCGTATCGAAAAATATTGCGTTTCAATCTCTCGTAAAGTCGAAGAAAAGCGCTTTCGTCCCCTTCGATTGAGAGTCTTAGAAGTTCTGCGTCGGATCGGCTATCGGGATTGTTCATCTCGGTTTCGACCGCATGCGGCTGGGCTTTCACCCCCTCAGTCTATCTTCGCGGCTTTGAGGAGAATAGTTCCAAGAAAATTTTGTAGATGCAGCTGCTGGGCTCTCTGAAGATGCGGCGGATTACTATGAGTGGTTGCAACTCATTGACTGGCCGCCAATTTGTCGATGTACGTTATCTTGTATGTCGGTATTCTAGTTCGAGTTTCGGGGATGGTTGACGAAAACAGGCGATTTCACAAGCTTGCGCCGTTTATTCTCCTGCCATCGCTAAGTGGCAGTGCTATCAAGACTCGATTGACAGCGGCAAGGCCTATAAAAACCCATGAATTTGATAGCGTGAAAGAGCAGTTTATTCGTCGCAAAGTGTTAGCACACTAGCGTTGATTTTGCGGGAGTTAGCAGGTTGGCAATC
>DASPRY010000142.1:0-7514 GCA_035624215.1 Terriglobales bacterium | reverse complement strand
CACCACTTGCCGTGAAAAATGAGCTTCAAATGGGAAGAAAGTCTGGTTACACTCTGTCATTGAAAAGGCCTCTTTTCATCGGACACTGACTACGTCTAGACACCGCAGTTATGCCCGAGAAAAAGGCCTTTTTCCACTTTTATTCAACGATTCGTTGCTATTCCTTGTGAGATTTCCGGGCTAGAGTTTGGTCTTGCGTGGGTGCAGGATAGGTGCAGGATTCAGGCCATCTTTTCGGCTACCTCGTTCCCTAAATGACGCCAAAGAAACGAGTTGTTGGATTTCACTCCTTTTCTGTTAACCGAAGGGTTGCTAGTTCGAATCTAGCCCGGGGAGCCATCTTAATACCCTGAATCTGCACCGGGGACGCGGGTCTAAGATTGACTGATCGGGGCGGATCGGAACTCACGAGCGTTCGAATAGAGTGCATTACGTGTCCACCGGGTTCCCCACTAGCGCGTAAGCAGTTTGCGAGCCTTCGGAAAACATTGTGTTTCCTGAACGCGTTTAACGCTCCTCTACCCGTCGAGCCCAGGGTCCAATTTCCTCTTCTACGGAATTGCGCGTTTTTTGTCCACGTGCACGTTTTAACGGCGGGACCCGCTGTTTGTCGTCAGCTTAAGGCTGCTGTTCAGTGTCCGACGGCGGTGTTGTCGGCCCACTTTGCACCTCTTTTGCAGCCCGTTTGGCGAACTTCTTCTGATCCCGCCGTTCTACCTTCGCCCGCTGCTTTTCCTGCCGCTTCAGTTCCTTCTGGCGCTTTTGGAAGGTGATGCTCAAGGGTCTCCTTGGAACTCCGCTTCTATTCTACCTTCATTGCGAGTCGCAGGGCATTTTTCAATCCCCCTGATTGCGTACTCGCCTGGGGGGACAGGCAGAATCTGGATAAACGAAACTGCATCACCAAGAACCTTCGAGAAACGTGCGGACGAGGCTGGAACGCGAAGGGTGGCGCAGTTTGCGCAGCGCCTTAGCTTCAATCTGGCGAATGCGCTCGCGTGTGACAGCAAACACCTGACCGACTTCTTCGAGGGTGCGCGGATTGCCGTCTTCAAAACCAAAACGCATGCGGATGATGCGTTCCTCGCGGGGGCTGAGTTTCCTGAGCACTGAGGCCATCTTCTCCTTGAGGCTCAAGTTCATAGCTGCCTCGGATGGAGAGATGACCGCCTTGTCTTCGATGAAATCGCCGAGGTGCGAGTCCTCCTCTTCACCAATCGGAGTCTCGAAGGATATGGGTGTCTGAGCGATCTTGCGCGTCTGGCGCACTTTTTCAATGGTCATGTCCAGCCGCTTGGCAAGCTCTTCCGCTGTGGGCTCGCGGCCGAGCTCCTGTACGAGCTGGCGAGTGCACTTGGCAAGCTTGTTGATGACCTCGACCATGTGAACGGGCACACGGATTGTGCGCGACTGGTCGGCGATGGCGCGCGTGATGGCCTGACGAATCCACCAGGTGGCATAGGTCGAGAACTTGTAACCCCGACGCCAGTCGAACTTGTCGGCCCCTCTCATGAGCCCGAGATTGCCCTCCTGGATCAAGTCCAGAAACTGAAGGCCATGATGGGTATATTTCTTGGCGATGGAAACAACGAGGCGAAGGTTGGCCTCGGTCAACTCGTTTTTTGCTTGCTGTGCGTACGCCTCACCTCGCTGGATGAGCGTGAGGGTGCGCTTAAGGCTGCTTAATCCAACTTCGCTCGATTCTTCGATCTCCTTCAGCTCGGCGCGGCGTGCGCGTAGCTCTTTGCGAGCTTCGGCGGCGACATCGCCCAGGGCAGCATCCACGCGGCGCTCAAGGCGGTGTGCCTCGCGCTCGATGCTGTGCAAGTGCTCAACAGTTGAACGCAGTTTGCCAATCAGACGCTGCTTCTCACGCCAGTGCAAGCGGATGCCGCGAAACGCCAGAGAAATCTGGATGCGGGTGCGCGCGAGGGCCCACTTGGCCCGAACATACGAGTGCTTCTTTGATTTGGGAATCTCCGCAAGCTTTGCCGCCTGTTTCAACGCGGTTTCGTAAAGCTCTGCAATTCTGTCGATGTACTTCAGCGTCTGCTTCGTCTTGTTGGCGAGTTTCGCTTCAGTCAGCTCTTCATCGTCAAATTGGACGATTTCCTTGATCGGCCGCGCACCCCCGCGCAAATGGTCGCCAACGGCAATCAGCTCCTTGATCACGATCGGTGAACGGGTGATCGCCTTCGTCACCACGAGCTGTCCACGTTCGATGCGCTTGGCAATAACGACTTCATCCTCACGGGTAAGCAGGGGCACGGAGCCCATTTCGCGGAGATAGACTCGGACCGGATCCTGGGACTTGGTGTCCACACCCGAACTCAGGTCGAGGCTGGCTTCGGCGAGCAGTTCCTCTTTCAGGTCAGTTTCGGGACCCTCAGCTTCGGATGCAGCGGCCCGCGCAGCGTTCGCGGTGGCAAGGTCCTCGTAGATCTCAATACCCTGGCGCTCCAAGATGGACAGGAGATCGTCAATCTCGTCCGGTGAAGTCACCTCGGCAGGCAGACTTTCGTTCACCTCATCGTAGAGCAGGTAGCCGCGCTCCTTACCAACCAAGATGAGTTGCTGGACGCGACCAAGCTCGTCTTCAATCTGTCGTGCCACGTATGCTCCTGAACTTGCTGGAACGAAATGAGGCGGGCGACATCAAGATTCTTGGTCTTTCCTGTGGGCGGAGGTGCCGGGCTTGGTTTTCGGCGAATGGGCCGCTAGGTAATCCGCCAGTTCTGCATCCGTAATCGAGAAGCGCGCGGAGGGAAGATGGTCGCTGCGGGTGGCGAATTCACGGTGAAGCCGGAGGGAGCAGATGTCCGGTGCATCCTGATAGCGCACGCGATGCGCCGCAAAAGCGGCGTTCGCAATAGTCACAAAATACTCAGAGGATTCGCCGCCAGACCCACGGCGGGTGAAGGCGTATTCGCGGACTGCCCCTCTGGTTTCAAATCCAACGTACTGTAGAACAATCGGGTCACTCACAAGGATCCGCCATTTCCGAAATTAAGGTTGCAAACTTCCGCTTAGGCACCCCTCAAATCGATCAAGAGGGTTTCGAAAGAATAACAACGCTGCACCTTCATCATGGCACACTTATGTGTGTCGGCATACGAGCATCTCTAAAGGCGTTGATCGATCTCCCGGCCAGGATTTAGTTTTCCATTTGGGCTTGCAGGAATTCCCCCGGCAACGGAACCATCCTGGGTCCGGATGTCGCTGGGATCCGCTCTCTGCCGAGTCGACGGGCCTGGGTGCCCTTCTCGAATGACTCACCATTCAGGGAAGCTCGCTCCATCCGAATCCCGAGTGCCCGTTCCAATTGGAACAACTCGGTCCGCTGCTCTCGCACGAAGAGGGTCGAGGCGACACCGCTCTCACCGGCTCGTCCGGTGCGACCGACCCGATGAATGAAATTTTCGGCTACATCCGGAAGGTCATAGTTGATGACGTGGGCGATGTCCGACACGTGGATGCCGCGGGCAGCCACATCCGTCGCGACCAACACGCGGTACTGCCCTCGCTGAAATCCTGCCAGTGCTGCGGTTCGCTGGGATTGCGAACGGTCCCCGTGGATCATCGCGGCGTTGATGCCCTGGCGGTTCAGGCTCTTGGCAATCCGCTCTGTGCCGCGCTTGGTGCGCGAGAAAATCAGGCAGCGCCCATTCTCCTTATTGACCAGCCCGTAGAGCAGTTCCGGCTTCTCGCCATCCGCTACTTCAAATGCCCGCAGCCGCACGTTTTCTGAGGGTTTCAGGGTCGAACCACATGACAGGCGAACCGGGTTTCTCGTGTAATCTCTCACTAAGTTGGTTACCGCTCCCTCCATCGTCGCTGAAAAACACAGGGTCTGACGCTCCCGGGGGAGGTTGCCAACGATCCGCCGGATCGTTGGCAGGAATCCCATGTCCAGCATGCGGTCTGCCTCATCCAACACCAATAGAGTCACGCCGGCCAGAGACACCAGCTTTCGTTCCAAGTAATCCTCAAGGCGGCCGGGAGTTGCCACGACGAGCCGCGCACCTCGGCGTATCGCATCGAGTTGCCTTCCTTCCGGTAGTCCGCCGACCACCAATGCTGCCGGCTGGGTCTGTTTGCTCCTCAGCGCGTCGTACTGGGCTACCACCTGCATTGCTAATTCTCGTGTCGGGACTAGGACAAGCGCGGCGACTCCTGCCGCCCTTTGTACGGACAGCTTTTCCATCACGGGAATCAAAAACGCCAGCGTCTTACCGGTTCCTGTCTGCGCCGTGGCAATCACATCCTTGCCCTCCAGGGCCTGCGGAATAGCTGCCGCCTGCACCGGGGTCGGCGTTGAAAACCGCGCCGCAGTGAGTCGCTCCTTCAACGAAGGAGATATCGACAGTTCTGAAAAACTTTGCATTTTTGCTTTCTTGCTGGCGAGTTTGCGCAACCACTCCACAGAACTGTGGGCTGTCGCGGCAATCTCCATTGCCAGTCTTCTTTTTGAATTACGCTGAAAACGAACGGAGGAAACGGAGGGCGGGTATTCTCAGATCAATTCGCTCAACCAGAGGGACCGCACAACACAACCGAATGCATTAAGCGTACAAACAGCATAACATGCTATAGGGATTCACGCTAGCCAAGTTGGTTGTTGTCAGCTATTTCGGATCTTTTGGGCCAGGAAATGAAGAAGATCGCACTGGGGCACGAGTTTGGGCATCACCACAGTAGTTTGGGAACGGGTGCCCATTTTCGAGTGAAAAATCCTGCTGCAGGCTGAGCCCGGCAGGGATCCCAGAATGCTGCGAAAGAGGTGGGTGCTAGGTGAATACTATGGCGACTCGCTCGGTGGATTTCCCTCAACTGGTGTCCGCAGGGCGGGTTCTAAAAACATTGATCCATAGAATGAGGCGCAGGTCGGCAGCGCTACGCGGAGCATGCTTGCCGCGATGGAGGTAGCG
Organism: Terriglobales bacterium; assembly: GCA_035624215.1. Classification (GTDB taxonomy): domain Bacteria; phylum Acidobacteriota; class Terriglobia; order Terriglobales; family Acidobacteriaceae; genus JAFAGX01. Next base: position 2,586 of record DASPRY010000142.1, on the reverse strand, counting down.
CAGGCGGTACAGCCGTTCGATGGTTAACGCCAGGAACAGGAGTAGCCAGTAGATCAGCAGACTATTGGCATGGTGATGAGCGATATGCTCGAGGCCGTGGCGGGTTTTAGCTTCGTTGAAGCCTTCATTCTCAATTTCCCACCGACTCTTGGCCATGTGGAACAGCGCCTGAGTTCCCACGCGCGAGGAGGAGAAATTCGTCAGCCAGTATGCTTCCACGATGGTTTCATCCGGCTTGTGCTGGCGATAGAAAAACACCCGCACGGTTTTCCAGCGCAACGCCTCCCAGGGATCGAAGTCGTCGGCCTCCCACATCTCCACGCGATCTTTCCCGTGTTGAAAGATCGTGCTCGGAGACCCGCAGGGGAACCGCTTCTGGGCCGCCGCGAATAACTCCGGCAGGTTCTCTTTCAACCGCGCTACCACAGGAATGCCCAAATCGTCCGCGGCGTGCAGAAATGGCGCGGTAGCGAATTTGCTATCGACCACTACATACTGCGCAAAGCGCTTTCCCAAGCCGCCGATCACCCGCTGCAATAGCCGCTGCCCAGCGGCATATTCGCTATCGTTCGGCCCGTAGGGTTCCACATCCACGGGCAGCGACAGGCCCGTTCCCACGACGCTGATCAACACCAAACAATGTTGATAGCCCAAGATTTCTTTCTGGGCGTTGTGCTGCGGTCGGCACAGCGCACAGCCGGGGTGGGTGCGCCACCCGGCGCCTGTGCCGTCAATGGCCAGGCCGATCCGCGAGCAATTCTCGAAAGCCTTGTTGCGCTTAGCACGGCACACCACGGAGAGCAGTGCTTGGCGAGTCGGGCCGGCATCCAACCGCTCGGTGAAATACCCCAAGGTATCTTCGGAAAACGGTTCCGACAGCGAGAGATTCCTGCGCGCCACAGAGCGCACCAGTGCTTCGACGGCATGAAAGCTATAATGGCGGAGGATTTGGCTGACCAGCAAAGCCCACAGCAGCAGCTGAGCGGGAATTTGCGGTTGTGGCCGACCGTCGCCGGGATCCCGCAGATATTTCCGGAGTCGAAGACGCCGCGTCACAAAGTACCGCAAGCGACGTGGCGCCGGACCGTTCATCGCTTCTTTTTCTTCTGCTTCTTTTCTTGCTGCCGTGCCAGTATCAACAGCTTGGCGTTGGCCGCCAACACTTCCCGAACAGCCTCCTGAAATTCCCGCCCGGCTGCGACCCGGCGCTGTACCTCCTCGGCCCACTCCGCGGGGATGCGATCGGTGTGATGCTCTCCGTCGATCATGTAGGTCAGGGTCCAAGCGGGATGCCCCTTGCCGCGGACACAGCGGCAGTTGGGTTTTCCGCAGCGGGTATAGCCCAAGGTCAAGGTTCCAGGGAGTTGATCCGCCAGTGGCGGCAAATGACGAATAATTTCAAACTTGCGCTGGCGCAAGCGGGAAGCGCCCGAGGTGCGGGGTTCTTTCCACATCTGCAAGCAATGATGCTACAAGATAATCGCTAAAGCAAGCACTATATTTGAATGCGAAAATAGAATGCATTCCAGGAGAAACACGCTACTGCTGTGGATACCGATCCTTCAAGGGCTACCTAGCGGAGGGATGTCTCAAAGTTCCGAAATGGCTGAGGCGCTTTTTAATGCCAGCCCAGCGCGGAAATCACAGATTTATATCGCCGGCACTGGCACTTCCGCCCGCCGCTGCTTCGCCCAAGCCAATCAAGAGCTGTGCAATCAGGCCCGTCCAGCCAGTCTGGTGACTGGCACCACACCCGCGGCCCGTGTCACCGTGAAAATACTCGTGGAACGGAATCAAGTCCCTCCAGTGCGGGTCCTCGTTGAACAGTCGATTCGAGCCGAACATTGGCCGGTTGCCGTTCTTGTCCCGCAAAAACAGGCTGACAAGCCGGTGTGCCAATTCGCGCGAAATCTCTCTCAATGTCATCAGTTTTCCCGAGCCAGTTGGGCATTCCATCCGGAACCCGTCACCGTAATAGAGGTGATACTGGCGCAGCGCCAGCAGAATCAGATGATTTACGGGCAGCCACACAGGACCGCGCCAATTGGAATTGCCTCCGAATAGCTGCGTCGTGGATTCTCCGGGTTCGTAGTCCAGCCGATATTCCTGGCCGCTGAGGTGGAGGATCAAGGGATGATTCTGGTGGAAACGCGAGACGGCGCGTACACCAAACGGGGAAAGGAATTCGTTCTCATCCAGCATGTAGCCCAGAATGCGGCGCAATTGATCTTCGCGCACAAATCCGAGAAGCAGAGTATTGTTTGCGCCGGGGGTGACCATGGGCTGGACACTCTCGATGAGATCAGGCCGATGGTCGATGAACCACTGGCGGCGCCGCTGAAAATCCGGATAGCGTTGGAATGTGTCTGCGGGGACCGCAGTGCCCCCGAAGAGCGGCACAAACCCCACCATAGTGCGCGCCCTTACGGGAAAGCCCCGGTTCCGTTCGGAGTAGAGAAAGTCGTAGAAAAAACCATCCTGGTCATCCCAGAGAGAGTCTGTCGGGTTGTTGGGGTTGTTTATGGAGTACGAGATGTAAATGTAGTGTTCCCAGAATTTGCTGGCGAGGTCTTCGTAGACGGGATC
>DASPRY010000132.1:0-2009 GCA_035624215.1 Terriglobales bacterium | reverse complement strand
GTCCGGAAAGTCTTGAATGGGGCCCGTTCGAAGGCGTTGGACCGGACATCATCGAGGGCATTCGCCGCATCAAGTCGCAGGCCGGCCCGGACCTTATCCTCTGGGGTAGCTCCACGCTGACATCGACACTGCTCGAACATGGGCTTGCGGATGAAGTATTGCTGGTCGTCTATCCGGTCCTGTTGGGTATGGGGAAACGCTTCTTTGCGAAGGGAACCCCGCCACGCTCATTCGATCTCCTCAGCACCAAGGCAATGCCGTCCGGCGTTATCCTCAACACTTACAAGGTCGCCGGGCCTTTGAAGACCGGATAGTTCGACCAAAATGTGAGGCCCCTGCCGAGGTAGAGCTGCGTGAAATGGTTTTACGACAACTTACAAGAACGCGGGCACTGCGAAACGCAGCGTAAGTCGCACACGGCTACACGAATTGTGGGTTGAGTCGTGGGCTGGAAAATCCGACGGCAAGAAATCACAAATGCTGCTCCCACCGGGCAGAAGCCTCCCCTTTCCCCACAGGGCGATGACCCGACGCTCCCCATGGGGTAGTGACAACAATCATTCTCGTTTCCTTCAGACGCCTAGACCGCCGAATAGTTCATGTTCCCGAGATCCGAGAGAAGGCTCGGGCCGATTGGGTTCCATCCGAGTTTCTTCCGAGTGATCGCGCTCGAGGCCGGCATACCGTGGGTAGCGAACGCGCCTATCCAGCCAAAGTGAGCCGGGGCCTCTTCCGCAGATATGGACACTACCGGTATCTTCAAGCCGCGGCCGATCGCTTCCGCAATATCCCTCAGTCGAACGCCTTCTTCGGCCACGGCGTGATATCGCGCGCCCGGCTCATGTTTCTCCAGCGCGAGCCGATAGAGACGAGCAACGTCCAGAACATGCGCCGCGGCCCAGCGGCTCTGTCCATCTCCCACATACGCGGATACACCTTTTTGCCGCGCGACCGCGATGGCATAAGTGACCAGCCCTTGCTTGACTGTGTTATGAACCTGGGGCAGGCGCATTACCGCAGCGCTCACGCCCTGCCGCAACAGCGCCATCGCCGCTTGTTCGGAGACGCGGGGGAACGGGAAATCCGGCGGCGGAACGTTGTCTTCGGTTGCAACCCGGCCATGGGCGGCTAGTCCGCCAAGCCCGGCGGCGACGATCAAAGGCCGGTTTGTGCCGGCGAGCGCCTCGCCTAGAACCTCGATGGCTCGCTTGTCGATCTCGCAGTTCTCTCTGAACTTGGTAAAGTCGTGAATGAAGCCTAAATGGATGACGCCATCGGCGGCGGCAGCGCCGCTCTTGAGGCTCTCAAGGTCTTCGAGTGAACCGCGATGAGCCTCCGCCCCGGCGGCGATCAATGATTGAGCGCCCGCATCGCTGCGAGCCATGCCGAGCACCTGATGGCCGGCCCCGACGAGTTCCCGGACGGCCGCCGAACCTATGAAGCCTGTGGCGCCAGTGATAAAGACCCTCATGTCGCACTCCTTCTTGTGCTATCGTAATGAAACGGAGGAAGCCTCCGTATAGTGATGAGATTACCGGAGGATGCCTCCGGTTGCAAATATTTTTTCATGACTGCAGGAACGTCAAAACCGGCCAAGAGAAAACCGCGCGCGGACGCACAGAGAAACCGCGAGCGCATCCTAGAATTGGCAAAGCGGGAGTTCACCCGTTCCGGCGCGAATGCGAGTCTCGAAGAAATTGCCCGGCAGGCAGGAGTTGGCCCTGGGACTCTGTACCGTCACTTTCCGACACGGGACGCATTGATCGAGGCCGTCTACCGGACGGAGGTGGGAAAACTGGCAGCGGCTGCGGACCGCTTCGCCGGGACCCTGCCCCCGCTCGAAGCGTTGCGCGCATGGATGCTTTTGTTTATCGACCACATAGCGGCAAAACAGATCATCGCCCCCGCTCTCAACTCAATTGCTGGAGGCCCAGCCAGGCTGTTTGAAGGTTCGCGAGGTCAGGTCCTGGGGGCAATAGAGACGCTAGTGCAGCACGCAATCGCCAGCG
>DASPRY010000130.1:0-37523 GCA_035624215.1 Terriglobales bacterium | reverse complement strand
CGCTATCAGGCAGCGTTTTCCAAAACTGGATTAGCGATCTCATCTCAGTCGAGACGATCGCTGGCCAGGAGGTATATGAAAACCCCGGCAAAGCAGATGCCATCGGCGTGGAAGTCGAACTGGACGGCCACCTGGCCAGCGGCATCAAAGCCCGGGCGAGCTACAGTTACGTCGACGCAGAGGATCCGTCCACCCATCAGGTTCTCACCAACTCTCCCCAGCACCTGGGCAAGTTGGACCTGAGTGTTCCTGTGCAGCAGCAGCGGCTTTTCGCCAGCCTGGACGCACAGTACACCAGCCCGGTTCAGACTTTGGCGGGAAACACCCTCGGCGGCTTCTCCGTTCTTAATGTGACCTTGCTAGGACACGCTCTCGGCAAACACCTCGATCTGTCCGCCAGCGCCTACAACATTCTCGACAAGAAGTACTTCGACCCCGGCCGTCCAGAGGACCCGGAAGATGCCATTCAACAGGATGGAAGAAACTTCCGGATCAAAATTACTGCCAGGTTTTGAAAGACGATGACGTGACACTAGCTATCGGTGGACGAACCAGCGTTGGTTGACAGTACTCAAGACTTAAAGGCACGCAACAGTGCCTCGAGAGCGACATGCAGAGGGTGAATTTGACTCCGGGGAAGGTTGAGGGCAGGCGGAGTCCGAGGCGAGTTCTATGGGTGCTCAGCATGCTGGTAGTGATACTCAGCGGCACTCGGGCGCAATCGCCGACGGCTGGCGAATATCAAGTCAAGGCGGCCTTCTTGTACAACTTCGCGAAGTTCGTCGAGTGGCCGCCGGGTAGTTTCTCCGACGCTTCCGCGCCGCTCCGGATCTGTGTTCTCGGGCGGGATCCCTTCGGTGAAGAATTGCGCAGCATCACCAGGGAAAAGACCGTCAACGCACACAAACTCCAGGTCGATCAGGTGGCTGATCTGCAAATGGCCAGAACTTGCCACATCCTCTTTGTAGCATCCTCGGAAAAGGCGCAACTGGCACAGATTCTTGAAGGTCTGCGGGGGACCGACGCCCTGACCGTGGGCGATACGAAAGGTTTTGTCGAGCAGGGCGGGATGATTAATTTTGTGCTGGGAAATAACCGGGTGCAGTTCGAAGTGAACCGCAAAGCAGCAGAGCAAGCCGGGCTCAAGATCAGTTCCAAGCTGTTGAGCGTGGCGAAATTTGTAATCGGGTAAACGAAATTGGGAGTAACTGCGATGGGTCATTTTGGAGATTTGTCGATCCGCCATAAGCTAACCGCCCTATTCATGGCGATCAGTGGCTTCACCGCATTGGCGGTGTCCTGCCCCATGGCCATTTATGAGGTGGTGAAATTCAAGCAGACCGTCGCTCAGAACCTGGCCGTCGTGGGCGATGTACTGGCAGGCAATAGCACCGCCACCCTTACATTTCATGACGCGGACTCGGCACGAGAGGTCTTGCGGGCGTTGCGGGCCGAACCTAACGTGACTGCGGCCTGCATCTATACCTCGGATGGCAAACCCTTCGCCAGATATGCGCGGGATGCAAGAGATTCAGGGTTCATACCACCGCCGCCGCAAGCGGAGAGCACCCAGTTCAGGAACGGTCACCTGGTTCAGTTTCGAAACATCGTGCTTGCCGGTGAGACGGTGGGCGCGCTTTACCTTGAATCCGACCTGGAAAGACTGCATTCGCGCTTGCGGGCATATGTCTCCAACCTCGTGTTGACCCTGCTGGTCACGTTCTCCCTGGCCTTCCTGCTGGCCTCGCGCTTTCAAAAGCCCATCTCTAAGCCTGTCCTTAACTTGGTCGGGACCACAAAGGCCGTTTCGGATCGGGGCGACTACTCGATCCGGGCGGAAATCCTCAATCGTGATGAATTCGGCCTGTTGGCGACCGAGTTCAACGGCATGCTAAAGCAAATCGAATCGCGCGACTTACAACTGCAGCAGCACCGGGAGCACTTGGAGGAGCAAGTTGCCCATCGCACCGCTGAGTTAGTGGCAATGAACACGAAACTGACGGTAGCCAAGGAGGCGGCAGAAGCGGAAATCACCGAGCGCAAGCGGGTCGAAAAGGAGCTGCGGCTGACGCAATTCTCCTTGGAACATGCCTCGGACGCCATAAATTGGGTGGACTCACAAGGCCGTATCGTCTATGTCAACGAGGCAACCTGCCGCTCTTTAGGACGTTCCCGCAGGGAGCTCCTTTCCCTATCGATTCCGGATATAAATCCACTTTTCCCGAAAGAAGGGTGGGGGCCCCACTGGGAGGAACTCAAGGCGCGGGGCTCAATGACCTTTGAGGCCGTGCACAAGACGAAGCTGGGGCAGAGTTTCCCGGTCGAGATAAGCGCGAACTACCTGGAATTCGACGGGCAGGAATACAGCTTCGCCTTCGCGCGCGATATCACCGGGCGCAAGCGGGCCGACGAAGAAATGCGCAAGGCCAAAGAGGCGGCCGAAGCGGCCAGCCGCGCGAAAAGCGAATTCCTCGCCAACATGAGCCACGAAATCCGCACTCCGATCAACGGCATTATGGGCATGACCGAGCTAGCCCTGGATACAGAGCTGAACACCCAACAGCGAGACTACCTGCTCCTGGTAAAGTCTTCCGGCGAGTCGCTGATGTCGGTGATCAACGACATTCTGGATTTCTCCAAGGTGGAATCGGGCAAGCTGGATCTGGAGACGATCGAATTCAACCTCTACGACTGCGTCGGCGAGACCATGAAGGCCCTGGCTTTGCGCGCTCATCAAAAGGGACTGGAACTGGCCTACGATGTCGATCAAGAAATACCCTCGCGACTGCTCGGCGATCCCGGACGCCTGCGGCAGATTCTTATCAACCTGGTCGGTAACGCTATTAAGTTCACCCAGCATGGAGAAGTGCTGGTCACAATCGGAAGACTCTCGCAGGACGCCGGAGGCATTGAGCTCCATTTCAAAGTGAAGGATACCGGCATCGGAATTTCTCCGGAGAAACACGGACTACTGTTCAAAGCCTTTTCGCAGGCGGACAGCAGCACCACGCGTAAATATGGAGGCACCGGCCTGGGATTAGCGATCTCGGCGCGCCTGGTTGGATTGATGGCGGGAAAGATGTGGTTGGAGAGCGGTGAAGGTATAGGGAGCACGTTCCATTTTAGCGCCCGCTTTGGGGTGGCCGCAGTAAAGGTTCAACCCGCCCCTCCCGCGCTCGAAGCCGAGTTGCAAGGTCTCTCGGTGCTGGTCGTCGACGACAATGAAACCAATCGGCGGATCCTGTGTGCGATGACGCGCGGATGGAGGATGAGACCTTGCGCTGCGGAAAGCGGGGCCATCGCACTTGCTGCCCTCAAGACGGCGCAGCAAGCAGGAGATCCTTTCCGGGTGGTTCTGATAGACGCCAACATGCCGGGCATGGACGGGTTCGAATTAGCCGCACGCATACAGAAGGGGACGGGACGCAACGGCGAGGCCGAAGCCACCGTCTTGATGCTGACTTCCGGCGGACAACCTGGTGAAGCAAGCCGCTGCCGGCAGTTGGGGGTCTCAGCCTATCTGCTGAAGCCAGTACTCAAAACCGACCTGATGGCCGCCATCCTCACAGCGCTAAGCCAGCGGCAGGGGATAATGAGTGCCAGCTCTATGCTGGTTACTCGCCACACCCTGCGCGAATCTGCCCGCAGGCTAAGGATCCTGGTGGCGGAAGACAACGCGGTGAACCAAGCGGTGATCATTGGCGTGCTGCAAAAGATGGGGCACACTCCCGTGTTGGCGCAAACCGGCAAGGAAGCACTCGCGTTAGCGTCGGCAGAAAAATTCGATCTGGCTTTCATGGACGTCCAAATGCCCGAGATGGATGGCCTCGCGGCAACCGCTGCGATCCGCGAAAACGAGACTAACAGCCGAACTCATTTGCCGATCTTTGCCATGACGGCGCACGCCATGGCGGGCGACCGCGAACGCTGCCTGCAAGCCGGCATGGATGGCTACATTACCAAACCGGTGCGCTTTAGCGATATTGAGCAAACGCTCGCGGGTTTGACGAGCGCGCCCGTAACGCCCGCCCTGCCTGCGGAACCGGCATCCTGGAACAAGGCTGAAGCTCTCGGCCGCATCGCAGGCGACGAGGAACTCCTGCGGAAAATATGCCAGATTTTTCTCGAAAACTCTCCACACTTGCTCCTGAAGCTGCGGCAGGCGGTAGCGTCTGGGGATTTCGATGCGGTCAGGCGCACAGCTCACAGCCTGAAAGGGGAGTCCAGCTACCTGAGCGCGAGCGGAACATCACAGGTTGCCCGCCAGCTCGAAGAGATGGGGCGCAACAAAGACCTTTCTCACGCTCGCGATACGCTGGCAGTGCTGGAGCGGGAAATGGCGAGTTTGCACCTCGACCTGAAAGCATTGTGCGAGGCGGACCATGAATAAGATTCCGGCAGAGCTGGCCGAACAGATCGTGGATCCGAAGCCAGGCCCGGGCGGAAAAGCCTCCGCGCTCAACACCGTTTTGATTGCCGAGGATGACCCGCTTTTTCTCTGTCTTCTGGAGCGCTGGTTCAAGCGGTGGGACTACCGTGTCACGGCTGTGGAAAACGGGCTGGATGCGTGGGAGGTCTTGCAAAAGGAAGACGCGCCGCAGCTGGCGATCCTCGATTGGATGATGCCCGGGATGGACGGAATCGAACTTTGTCGCAGAATCCGGAGCCGCGACCAAGGCCCCTATCGCTACGTTCTTTTGCTGACCGCCAGGGACGACCCACGGGATGTGGTCGCAGGCCTGGAAGCCGGCGCTGATGACTACTTGACCAAGCCGTTTGACGTGGATGAACTGCACGCCCGGGTTCGGACAGGCAAGCGAATTCTCGATCTACAAGCGGCCTTGATTCATGCCCAAGCCGATTTGCAACATGCTGCGGCTCATGACCCGCTCACCGGGCTTTGGAATCGTGGCGCCATCCTTGATTGGCTGAGGAGAGAGGTGTCTCGTCGACAAAGAACCGGGGACGCGCTGGGCGTGATCATGGCAGACATCGATCGCTTTAAGAAAATCAATGACACGCACGGCCACCTTATAGGCGATGCCGTCCTGCAAGAAGTGACCCGGCGGCTGGCCGTGAACGTTAGACCTTACGACGTGGTCGGGCGCTATGGTGGAGAAGAATTCTTGATCGTCTTACCAGGATGTAATCCGCCCGATTCGGCCGTCGCTGCAGAACGTTTGCGCCAATGCATTGCCGATAAAACGATCGAAACTAGGATAGGTCAGATTCCAGTTACTCTCAGCCTCGGACTGGCTTCCATGGAACAAGGTGAGAAGGAAACACTGGATTGCGAGACGTTCGTGCGCTACGCCGACGAAGCTCTCTATGCCGCCAAGTCTCGAGGCCGGAACCGGGTGGAAACGGCTGAGGGGTCGCGGGCGGTTGGCAGCAAGGCGACGGATCACGGGTAAGGAATTATTCCGCATTGGGATGAACAGGTTGCAGCGGCCGCGCCAAATGCTCTCACGGCGAATGATGTGCGAGATTTCATGGGAGAGGGCCGCCGCCCATAGTCCAGCCCTCGATCCCATAACCTGAGCGATTTCTTGGTCGACGAAAATAGTTCCGTCAGGAGAGGAGAAGACATTTCCCCCGCCCTTCGCGATGCGCAGCTCCCAGGAGAACTTTGTGCGGTCCGCGGGGAGGTGCTGCAGCAGAGTCCAGGACTTGCTGGCCCACGGCATACCGGCCGGTTGCCGGTTGCGTGTAGGGAAGCAGTAAGGACCGAACCCGCGCAGCGAACCGAGCGTCCTCAGTGAAAGAGGAAGGAACTGTTTCGGGAGGGAAAATCAGCTGCGCCGGGGTATGGCTTGTCTGGAATATGCACAAGGCACGAAAATCAAACGTGAAGCCTTGCCACTCACTCCTGACATGCGCCACTCCTAAACCAGCATGTCTGCAGCCGCGCCTTTGGCCCGGCGGAATCGCGGCCCACCGACTCACGCACCCTGCAATTGAAATATAACACGAGCTTTCAGGCGAGTCCGTGACGCTCAAACAACGAGTCATAGCAGAAAAGAATCCGCCTGGACGAAACAGAAAAGTCAGCCGTGAGGATCACGACCCGCACATTCAGCTCTATCTCGAAGCTATGGCAGGTCGCATCGCTGGTTCGTTCTAAGGGTTGCCCTGACGCGAGCCTTCAAGGGCGTATCCAGTAGAGGCTTGAGCGTACGCGATTGCGACTACCGGCACCCAGCGTTCGAGCTTGTGATGCCCGGTCGCGTGGAACATGTAAGCGACAAGCATGTTCAGCCCCACACCCCCGCCATAACGATAAACGGCTCCCCATCCGTACCCGTGAGACTCGAAGAGTTTTTCAAAAGGGTCGAGGGTTCGACCGCGTGCCTCCAGGGCGCCGAGACAAGGCGGGTTGGCGCACCGGGCCATCCCGCCGCCATCGTCGTGGGACTGGATGGCCCGCAGCGCCAGCGTCTGGGAAAGCACGTTAAAGCCCTGCAGGGTTAGATTGGCCTCGTCAAGGAAACTGTGATGCATCGGCGCTTTGTCGTGCTGCTCCACGGCGAACTCCGCGGCGTCCTCCGCGAAGACCAAAGGTGACGCGATCAAAAGCATGAAGATGCAAGCTCGCAGTTTCATAATTTTCCGCTCCTGCTGGCCATTGTGACGGGGCGCAGCGCAGAGGGAAAATTACGAAGGTCACGGAGGTCTGTCACGTTTCCATGTTGTGATTGGCACGAGGCCCAATCGCGCGCGAGCCCTGGCCTCCGGCGCGGCGGGTGTAGCAATAACCAACCTGGAAAAATGAGCTTCAAATCAAAGTTGATTCTCCGTTTTTCGCCCGCCCTGATCTTCTTCGCTGCGATTTTTGTTCATTCCCCCGCGGGTAGCAGGCACTACTACATAAGGACCTTAACTTAGGAGGACATTACTCACGTCTTAAGGGGTTACTTAGAGAGCACTCATTCACGAACCTTTAACCTTCTCTTCATAAACGCGCAAATAAGGCAAGGCAAGAATCAGGTATGCCTAAATTGCCAATCGCTGACGAAGGGGAGCTTGTACCGATCGAGCCGCCGCTTCTGCCCGGGCTCCCCGAATTCGCCGGGAAATTTGTTCCGCTGGAAGAGGCGCGCGAACTTTATCGGCGCGTGCGCTCGGCGCCCCAGGGCTTTCGACTGGAAGCGCTCCTGGCGGAGATGAAGGTCAAACTCAAAGTCCAGGCCGCCGACCTCGAACGCATCCCGATCAAAGGTCCTCTGGTGGCCGTTGCCAACCATCCTTTTGGTGTGCTCGACGGTGCAGCTCTAGCTGTGCTCCTGTCTCGCGTGCGTCCCGACGTCAAGATCCTGGCTAACTCGTTACTCGAGCGCTTCCCTGTACTCCACGAGCATTGCATCTTCGTGGATCCGTTTCACGCTTCGTCTTCGACAAACAAAAATGTGAAACCACTGAAGCACGCGCTGGAATGGCTGCGCCAGGGCAGGGCGCTGGCCGTGTTTCCCGCCGGCGAAGTGTCGCATTGGAATGTACGCGAGGCGCAGGTTACCGATCCCGCATGGAACACCGTGGCCGCGCGCCTGGTGCGCAAGACCGGAGCCAGCGCGCTCCCGGTATATTTTTGCGGCCGTAACAGCGTGGGGTTCCAGTTGCTCGGTTTGATCAATCCGCGGCTCCGAACTCTTTTCCTCTTGCAGGAGTTTCTGCAGCAGCGCGAGAAAGACGTACAGGTTCGCATCGGCCGTGCGCTTCCCTCCGAGTTGGTCGCCAGCCTCGATAACGACGAGGAAGCTACCGAGTATCTTCGTCTGCGAACTTATCTGCTGTCGTATCGCGGCAAAAAGCCGACCTCGCTTCCCAGCAAGATGCGTTCCGCGCTTCCACGCAAGCCGCGGGAACAGATCGCTTCCGAAGTTCCATCGCGGTTTGTCATCAACGACTTTGCGAACTTAGCCCAAGAGCGGCTGCTCGTCGAAAACCAGGAGTTCGCTGTGTATGCCGCACGCGCTTCCGAGTTGCCCCACGCACTCGATGAACTCGGACGCCTCCGCGAACTGACCTACCGCGCCGCCGGCGAAGGTACCGGACGCAGCACCGACCTTGACCAGTTCGATGCCTATTACTGGCACCTGCTGCTCTGGAACAAGGAGAAACGGGAATTGGCGGGTGCTTACCGCGCCGGCAATACCGATGAAATCATCCGCCGCCACGGCATCAAGGGTCTCTACACGAACACGGTGTTCCGCTACGACGGACAACTGTTCTTGAAGATTGGCTCCGCTCTGGAACTCGGCCGCTCGTTTGTGCGTCCGGAGTATCAGCGTCAGTACGCACCGCTGTTCTTGCTGTGGAAGGCGATCGCGCGTTTCGTGGCCGCTCACCCAGAAACTCCCGTGTTGTTCGGAGCGGTCAGCATCAGCAACGAGTACAGCAGCTTGTCCCGCGAGATGATCGTTCGCTATTTCGAGCAGCGCGAAGCCGGCCGCGAATTTGGCGGCCTCATCCAGCCACGCACACCCTTTCGTGCGCCCAAGCTTCGTCGCTGGGATTGCGGCGCGATTTGCAGTGCATTGCGTGATCTCGACGAACTCGCCGAGCCGATCTCAGACGTGGAAGAAGATGGCAAAGGATTGCCCATTCTGCTCAAGCAGTATGCCAAAGTGGGAGGCAGGCTCGTGTGCTTCAACCTCGACCGTAAATTTTCCGAAGTAGTCGATGGCCTGGTGATCGTTGACCTGCGCCAGACCGATCCCTCGGTTCTAGCGCACTATATGGGCAAGGAGGGCTACGCCGCTTTCCGCCGTTTCCACAAGCTCGATTAGCGAGCTGCATCACGCATAGGGCGCTTTCTAGCGCCGGATGATATATGGGACCAACGCCGCCACTTGTCGGGAATAGGCTTCGTACGATTCACCGAACTGCGCACGCATCCATTTCTCCTCAAGCCTTAGTTTGCGCCATAGGGCGCCGAAAACGAGGGCAACAGCCAGTAGCCCGCGCCACTCTCCACGAGCCACTGCGCAACCAAGAAATGCCAGCAGAAGGCCGGTATAGATGGGGTGGCGAACCAGGGCATAGGGGCCACTGGTAATGAGTTCGTGGCCTTCCTTCACGGTGACGGCTTGGCTCCAGTTGTTCCCGAGGTGACGACGCGCGCGGACAGAAAAGAGCAGACCGCCTGCGGTAACTGCCGCGCCGCCCCAGAAGCACCAAGGGCGAAGTGGAAGAAATCGCTCGTTTAGAAATGGAAGCGGAACGCTGGGGAGCCAGAGGAGCGCCACCGCGCAAGCAAGCGTAACAAGGCGTAAAAGCCGCGGCGGCACGGACTCGCGGTGTTTGGTTTCCTTGACATTCCTCGACATCGCCCACCAATAGGCCAAGTAACTAATCCACATGGCAGGGAAAAGATAGTTATGTATGAGTGGCATGAATATTCCTCGTCGTCTCTGTCGGATCGGCTGCAATTCTTCGCCGGAGAGATCCCATGAGTACGGACCCAGCCTCCGCCATCAAACGTGAAGTGTATCAATTGATCGATTTGCAGATCGAGATGTTGAGGTCTAAGGGTTGCCCTGGCGCGAGCCTTCAAGGGCGTAACCAGTAGAGGCTTGAGCGTGCGCGATTGCGAAAACCGGCACCCAGCGTTCGAGCTTGTGATGCCCGGTCGCGTGGAACATGTAGGCGACGAGCATGTTCAGCCCCACGCCCCCGCCATAGCGATAAACGGCTCCCCATCCGTACCCGTGGGACTCGAAGAGTTTTTCAAAAGGGTCGAGGGTTCGACCGCGCGCCTGCAGGGCGCCGAGACAAGGCGGGTTGGCGCACCGGGCCATCCCGCCGCCATCGTCGTGGGACTGGATGGCCCGCAGCGCCAGCGTCTGGGAAAGCAAGTTGAATCCTTGCAGGGTAAGATTGGCCTCGTCAAGGAAACTGTGATGCGTCGGCGATTTGTCGTGCTGTTCCACTGCAAGCTCGGCGGCGTCCTCCGCGGCGACCAAAGGTGACGCGATCAAAAGCATAAAGATGCAAGCTCGCAGTTTCATAATTTTTCCGCCCCTTCCGGCCATTGTGACGGGGCGCGGCGGCAGAGGGAAAATTACGAAGGTCACAGAGATGTCATGCTTCTCTGTTGTGATTGGCACGAGGCCCAATCGCGCGGGCCCTGGCCTCGGGCGCGGCAGGCGTAGCAACAACAGGCCGGAATCATAGTTGGTGAAAGATCGCATTTCACCAATAAAAGGTTGCGCGAACGCATGCCAGCGGTCTTCCAGCGTTAAATGTGTCGGGCACTCTGGTGTAAAGTGGATTTGAAAAACTCCCTCGCGAACGGGGGATTTCGGCTACAGGAGTAACACGATGGCAAACTACGACATTGCTGAACATTGGCAAGACCTGAGCACTGGCCAAAGGGCTCGTGTGATAAATCTTGCGCCAGACGAGAAACTTAGAAGATGGGCGTCCGACCCCGACTGTAATCAGAAACTCCTTTGCGCCGCAGCTCTGGCCCGGGAGGACATTGTTCCTCTGCTAGGTGTTCCTCAAGCCACCCGTCCCAAGAATGAGCAAGGCGATGTCCCCTTTAGTCCGCGCACCGAACTCTCCGAAGACGCGCGGTACCTCGCTGGACTCATCGCCCATCAAAACAAGATGGAACATCTAGAGCTGGAGTTACGGGCGCTAAGCTTATGGGAGCTTACCTGCTTTGCGTGGAAATGCTGGTGTGCAGTATTGTTATCGTCTATTCCCATAGCGGCAGGGGCGCTGCTGGTCGCTCTAGTCATAGCAAATAGGGGCCGGATGTAGGGCCTGGTTCAAACCTGCTCCAGCGGAGTTCGTTGATATGCCACCGGCATCGACAATTAAGGATCGCAAGTAGGCGGAAGAGATCTTCGATGTTCGAAGAGATTGTAGGATCGCCGGAAGCACTGTGCCGGGTTCTTTGACGATATTGCCAGCCAGGCAGCCAACCTTTGGGGCACTCCCAGCGCGTTTCATCAGAGAAAGGCCCGCTGAAATTACAGACGTCCGGTCTTATCAGGGCTTATTTATTAATCTAACTTTGTTTTTGTTTTCACTGTGCCTTAACATTACGAGGCGAAGATGCTCCCGCCATTCTTCTTCTACACTTGGCGCAGTCTAAATCCAAGTTAGGCGCGCAATTTCGAAGGCGCGGATAACTCGGGATAGCGGGTTCGGCCTTGTACCTCGAATCCGCTGCATCAACTGATCCGCTACATCAACTGAGGAAAAAAGGCCTGCTAACTCGGGACGGCGAAGCTTTGCCTCCGCACAGCAACCTCCTTCCAAGAGCCAAATTATTTGGCGATGTCCAATAAATCATGCCGAAAGTTCATATTTTATGATAACTGCAGAGATTTCCAACCCAACGCGCAGTTGGTTCGCGGTCTATACGGCCTCAAATCACGAGAAACGCGTCACGCAACATCTCCGAATGAGGGAGATCGAAATTTTCTTGCCGCTGTACAGCGTCACCAAACGATGGAAAAACCGCATCACCGTAAAGGTCGAACGGCCGCTCTTTTCCGGATATGTTTTTGCACGAATTGACCCAACGGAAATCATAAGAGTGCTTGAAGTACCGATGGTCTATTCGATTGTCGGCAATAGACGCGAGCCAGTTCCGCTTCCGGATGCCGAGATTGAAAGACTCCGTGCAGGATTACAGGGGCGGCAAGCTCATCCATTTCCCTACGTGAAGGTGGGTAATCGCGTGCGAATTCGGTCGGGACCCCTTGCCGGCCTGGAAGGTATCGTAGTCCGCACCTACGGAACTCTGAGTGTTGTGCTCAGCGTGGACATGATTCAGAAGAGCATTGCAGTGCACGTTGAAGCTGACGAATTGGAATCGTGTGCGCAGGGATCGTGTGCACAGGGCATGACCCTTTCGCAAGGCGCAGCTCGAGAATTGCACGAAGATCGAATAAGGAGCTCGATATGAAACTGCAGATAGCAAAAGCTCGTTTTTGGTTGGTCGCGTTGGTAATGAGCGGAACAACCTTCGTGGTGGCCCAGTTTTCATCTGCCCCGGCGGTTTCCCCGTTTCGGGCGTACTCGGGCGAGCGAGACGCGCCCTCCGTTCTCAGCGTCGGCAGGCCCTCCGAGCTTGAATCACGAGTGGTGGCCACCGCCGAACCGTCATTGCCGGACGCTCCGAGCGAGATTGCGGAGAGACAGCCGTCGGAGCAGCCACCTCCCTCGACCAGGAAGTCGACGGAAGCATCGCCTCGACCGCCCATTAAGACCTCGTTTGACCGTACGTTCCTGGTCGCGAACGGGTTCTTACTTGGCTCAACGATCGCAAACGTAGAGCTGATTGCGCGCTGCCAGCCAAGCGCTTGCCAAGCCGTACCGGGCGCCATACGCAGCCGCGGCGCCCTATATGGAATAGGAATCCCTGCAAGTATTGGGATCTCATATTTAAGTTACCGACTCAAGCGCGCCGGCACCAGACTGTGGATCGCGCCTGTTGCTCTGTTTACCGCCGGCAACCTTGTCTACGCGGTGCATGCCTCACAGTATGGTCAATGAAATCTCAAAGCTCCACAGGAATCTGCTTTTGTCCACCTGTAGTTGTTGGAAGGAGTTCTAAGAAGTATGCAAAACAAACCTGAAAGACAAATAACCAGAGTTGCAGCATTGGGACGGGTGTCAAACTCGGTCACCTTGCCTCCGGTATTTCGCAATCCTGATGTCTCGCTCGGGGAGATTTGGCTCAAGATCTGGAAACGAAGGGTCGCCGCGTCGTTGTTCGCGGCTGGAATTTTTCTAGCCGTTACGCTGTACACGTTTTTAAAAAAGCCGGTGTATGAAAGCGTCGCGCAAATGCGCGTTGATTCCAGCCAGCAGGGAAGTCTCGGACTGGAAGATCTGCTCTCGCAGAAGCTTGCGGACTCCGACGCCGAGGGTGGACGTTTGCAGACAGAACTCACAATCTTGCAGTCTGCTCCTGTTTCCATGCAAGTGATAAAAAACCTCGACCTGGGACACCGCGAAGACTTCGCCGGTAAGAAGTTAATGGCAAAGGTGACCGCCATCGATCCGATCAAAATGGACCCACTGTCACGCGAAAAACTGCTGATCAAGTTCCACGATGCCGAGAAGCTTGAGGTCCTGCCGAAGACGAGGGTGATCGAGATCCGTTTTCAAAACCCCGACCCCAAGCTCGCCGCGGACACGGTAAACGCCATAGTTGACGCGTACTTGCAGCGTAACTTCGATGTCAAGTACCAGGGCGCAGTCCAAGTTTCGGAATGGCTTTCCAAACAGATGGAGGACCTTAAGACCGATGCTGCCCTCGCGGAGCAGCGACTGGCTGAGTTCCAAAAACAAAATAACATCCTGGGTACGGATGAGAACAACAACATCGTCATCGACAGATTGCGCCATTTGAATTCGCAACTGGCAGACGCCGAGGGAGATCGGATTGTTAAAGAGGCTCGTTTCCGCCTGGCGAGTTCTGGGAACCCCGAGTTGGTCGCGGCCGTAGTCCCAAGCGTTACCTTGCAAGCCTTGCGGACGCAGGAAACCGACCTAAAGTCGCAGTATGCGCAACTCGACGCGAAGTTCGGCAGCGGATTCCCCAGGGTACAAGAATTGCAAGCGCAGCTAAAACGCTTGGATCAAACCATCGCCGATGAGGTCAGCAACGTTGGCCAGCGCCTGCACGATGAATTCCTGGCTGCCCAAAACAGTGAGAGTCTACTCCGGCAGCAATTTGAGCTCCAGAAGCAGGAGGCATTCAACTTAAACGCGAGTGCTGTACAGTTTGCTACCCTTAAGCATGAGGTCGAGTCCAGCCAGGGACTGAGCGACACTCTGCAATTGAAATTGAAAGAAGCGGGTCTCATGGCTGGATTGGCGTCAGCAGATATCAGTATTGTGTCTCGAGGCATGGTTGGGGCTCGTCCTGTTTTCCCTAAGAAAACGCTGATGCTCCCGCTCGGTTTCCTAATCAGTATCTTCGGGGGTTTGGTGTTCGTGTTTGTGCTGGAGTCTTTCGATGATTCCATGCGCACGTCCGAAGAGGTCGAAGCTGCTTCGTCCGTTCCGGCGCTTGCCACAATCCCTCTGATTACCAACAGATTGTTGCGCAATGGTACAAAGAGTAGGAAGTATCTGCCGGGCCCTGGTGGCTTGGGCATTATGGCGGCTCAGCGGCCCGCATCGCTCCTGGCCGAATCATATCGGGTGCTTTGCAACTCGCTGTTACTCACCGCTGCTGATCGCCCTCCGCGGCTTCTGGTCGTCACCAGCTCTTTTCCCAGCGAGGGCAAATCGGTTTCAAGTTGTAACCTCGCCATTACCTTGGCGCAACGCGGGTCGCGTGTGCTCCTGGTAGACGCCGATCTGCGGAGATCTACGCTGTTGCGTCAGTTGGGGGTAGAGCCAGGTACGACCGAGGGGCTCAGTTCCGTACTGACTGGCAACAGCGCATCGCAGGCGGTAACGAAACCATTCCCGCAACTTCCGAACTTAGAAGTGATCCCCGCTGGCCCCCAGACCCCTTGGCCGGCTGAGTTGTTAGCATCGAAGAAAATGAAAGAGTTACTGGAGCGGTGGTGTACTGAGTACGATCACATCGTCATAGACACCACCCCGATTCTGTTCTTTGCCGACACTATGCCCCTAGCGGCGAAGGCGGACGGCGTCTTATTGGTGGTGCTCGCCGGTCGATCCCGGCGAAAAGCAATGGTCCGCACGCTTGACATGCTTTCTCGAGCCAAAGCGCATGTTCTTGGGTTGATTGTTAATGGGGCCGTTCTCGAATCCGAATACACGAATTCCTATGTTACTTACGGATACAGCAAAGGCTACGGTGATTTCAATGAGAATAATGAACATGCCTAAAGAGAGCTTCAGAAAACGTCTGCGAGCACTGGTATTTGCGCTGTTGGTCTTGGGAGTTGTTGCGACGACGCCGTTCGCACTTGGACAAAAGAACGTAACAGACGTCGCACCGCCTGCACTTCGAATCTCTGCGGGCGACCTGCTTGTTGTCGACGTGTTCGACACGCCCGAGCTGTCAGCTAAGCTGAGGGTGAGCGAGAAAGGCGATGTCGATATTCCGGTTGCCGGCAGCACCCACGTTGGTGGCCTTACTGCGGAGGAGGCCGCTGCGAGTATTGAGCGTCTTCTACGCGACGACAACATACTCAAGCATCCGCACGTAGAGGTCTTTATTCAGGAATACGCCACACAAGGGGTGTCGATTCTCGGAGAGGTCAAGAATCCCGGTGTTTATCCGGAACTCGGGTCGCACTCACTGCTGGACTTCATTTCAGTCGCCGGAGGCATAACGCCAACGGCAGGCAAGGCAGTTACAATCACCCACAAGAATGACCCGGACAATCCTACCACCGTCCAGCTCGACAACAATGGACCAGAGGTGGCCAAACGTGGAGCGCTGGCGATTCTGCCGGGTGATACCATCATCGTTTCTCGATCTGGCATTGTTTACGTAATTGGCGATTTGGGGAAGCCGGGAGGGTTCCTGATCGAAAACAATCAGCATCTTACTGCCCTCGAGGCCATAGCCCTTGCCCAAGGAGCGAACAAGGATTCGGCCCTGAACGGCTCCAGACTTATAAGGAAAACTCCCACGGGCGAGCAGGAATCGCGTATCGAACTGGGAAAGATTCTTGCCGGCAAGCAAAGCGATATTAGTCTTCAAGACGGCGACATCTTATTCGTTCCGACTAGTAAGAGTAAGACAATAGCGTTACAGGGGATTACGTCCACAGTCGGCCTACTCAGTGGAATTGCTATCTATAGAGGTTTCTAAAGAATGCGGCCGATCATAACTTTTGCGATAGCAGCGGCCTTTCTATGTGAGGCGGGCGTCCTCTCAGCCCAACAAGTCGATCCCGGCATTGTTCCGTTCGATCCGTCGGCCAATTCGCGTGTGCAGGACCCCGATCGGCCGGATAGTCCGCTACTCCCAGCTGGAAATTGCTCATGGAGTTCCCCTTGGACATTACAGCCCATCATGAGCGGAACGTCATTTGCGGGTACATTCGGACCAGCGCAAAATCTTGGACCCGTGATCAAGGCGAGTCAATTTCCAAGTCTGGGCGGGACCTCAGTCTGGGGACCCTCATCCGCGTTCGCCGCTTGGACCGGACAGCCAGTCATGAGCGACGCATCATCAGCGGGCGCGTCTGGACCAGCGCCGAGAACTGCTTCTATCAGCAAGGTGAGTCAATTTCCAAGTCTGATCGGCATCTCAGTCTGGGGACCGTCATCGTCCGCCGCGTCGTCCTACCTGAACGCCAACGGTGCCCGGGGCCAGACTCAGAGTGCGGCGCGATCGACAAAAGCCGTTGGATCTCGCAATCGCAAGCTCGACGTGACGATGGCCAGAGCCTATGTGCAATCAGCAAGAATGGGCCGCCGAGAGGACGAATTCTCGGTGGATGCACTCGCGGTACAAAAGGCGATAGAACAGACGGCAGAACAGAATGAACCGTCAGATCCACACCTCAAACTGCGTCAGTTGAAACAAGAGCTGAAACAGTCAGCCGCAGCAGCACGGTCTGCACGATTACGAATTGCCAATCCATTTCAGTCGAACGCTGATGCCTCGACGGCACATTGGGGACGCGACGCATCAAGCTTGAGCGCCCTTGGACAACAGCAACACGAGACTGGGACGTTGTTGCATTACGGCTTCAATGCTCGCAACAAACCCCGCCGCTGGCACCGCGGCGCAGTCCATACGCCGGGTTCGCGCGACTACCCATCCAACTGGACCAGATAGAGACGTTCAAACTCCTGCTCACCGGTAAGCATCTCAAGACTGGGAACTCGTCTGAGCCGCGCTGTGATGTGAAGGGGTTCCGCACAGCGCAGTCCTCACCTCGTTCACTTCCCGGTTATTTCACCCCTCAGCCTAACCATCGTAGTCCCCTCGAACTCGTTGCCAGCGCCGCATCGTGGTGTCCCGCTCTGACCCTGCGTGTGCCCGGCAAAAGAAGCGACGGCCTCTGGCCCCGAACGAACTGGAAAAGGGAATGGAACCATGATCGGTCTATTGAATCGGACTGTCTTCAACGTGCGCTTGATGACTCTGCTATTGCCGCTGCTGTCGTTTATGATTGCAGGCGCGATCGAGTGGCAGCGCATTATCGATTCCAACCTGGATCCGCATCCTTATTTTGGGCTGCTCATCTTCGGGACGATCGCGTGGTCCATCGCGATCGAAAGCTGCGGTCTTTCCACCACACGATACATTCTGACGAGCGGCGGAAATGTCTATTCCGCATTTCTCGCAACGCTGATCAACGTGTTCGCCGAACTCGTGATCATGTTCTTCTATCGCGCGGCGAGTTTTTCGCGGCTGTTCGTAGTTTTGACTTCGATCATCCTGTTCTTCTCCGCCGTCGCCCTGCGCTTCGTCCTTCGCGCTGCCATGAGGGGGCGCTACCTGCACAACTCCGGAGGCGTCCGGGTGTTGATCATCGGGGCTGATGACTTTGCGGCGCGTACGGCGAGGGATCTCGTGGATCGTGAGTTTCAGGCCCTGCAGATCGTGGGATTCGTCCAGCTTCCCGGGCAGAACCCGAAGGTTAAGGGGCGAGTTTATGAAATGGATGGCATCGCCAACCTAATGGCGGGAAATCAAATCGACGACGTGGTGCTCGCGCTTCCGGCTTCGCGGCTGCACGAAATGTCGACAATTCTGGAGAACGTGCAGCACCTCGGCGTTCCCGTGCGAGTGGTGCTCGATCTGGGCGATCAACCTCCCACCAGCGACCGCCTCGTCAATATCAACGGCGTCTGGATGGTGAGCGTCTGCCAGTCGCCCACGGAATCAGTGATGTACATGATCCTGAAGCGCGGATTCGACATCGCCTTCTCGACGGTGGTCCTGATTCTTGCCGCCCCAGTGATGGCGGCGATCGCTCTCGCAGTGAAATTATCCTCACCCGGCTCGGTGTTTTTCGCCCAAAACCGGGTTGGGTTCAAGGGTAACGTCTTCAAGATGTACAAATTCCGCACCATGCGCATGAGCACTACTCAAGAAGGAGACACGCGCTGGACCTGCCGCGACGATTCGCGGCGCACGGGCGTGGGCGCGTTCCTGCGCCGCACCAGCCTGGATGAACTCCCGCAATTCTTCAACGTGATCAAAGGCGACATGAGCGTCGTCGGCCCCCGCCCGGAGCGCCCGCACTTTGTCGAGAAGTTCGGAGTCGAAGTTCCTCGCTACCACGCCCGCCACTATCTGAAGGTCGGCATCACCGGATGGGCACAGGTGAATGGCTGGCGCGGCGATACTTCGATTGAGAAACGGGTCGAACACGACCTCTACTATCTGCGGAACTGGAGCCTACTCTTCGATCTGCGGATCGTGATCCGCACGGTCATGGACTCCGTGAACGCCAAACACGCCTATTAAATGAGCTCACTCGCCGGAATTGTTTTGGTGGGAGGTCTCGGTACCCGCTCGCGATCGGTTTTTCTCACCGGCCCGAAGAGTATGGCCCCGGTGGCCAATAGACCCTTCCTGGAATATCTGCTGGCCAAACTGCGTCTCGACGGTATTCGGCGTGTTGTGCTGTGCGTCGGCTACCGGCGATCCGAAGTTCAGGGTCATTTCCACAAAGGAACGAAATGGGGCCTGGAACTGCGGTATTCCATCGAAGAAGAACTCTTGGGAAATGCCGGGGCGGTCAAGAAGGCCGCCCGTATGATTGACGCTCCCGTCCTCTTTGTTTTCAACGGTGACTCGCTGGTAGGCCTCGATGTGCAAGCCATGTTGGATTTTCATCATAGTCGCAGGGCGCTGGCTACCGTGGCTCTGGTGGCGTCCAACAGGACCAGTCGTTACCGTCGCGTTTTGATGGACGGAAAAGGAGCCATTACCTCATTTCGCGATCAGCACACCAACTCGAGCGCCAACGAGAGAGGCAATCGCCTGGTCAATACCGGCGCATATCTGTTGAGCCGGCAATTTGTCGATTCCATTCCCGATGAGCGTCCGGTTTCGATGGAAGATGAGATGCTTCCCAAGCTCATTGGATCCGGACTGTACGGCTTTGTCACGAATGGTTTATTCCTCGACATCGGTGTGCCTGACGATCTGGCACGAGCACAACACGAACTCCCCATGAAGTGGAAGGTATGAAGATTCGTGCGAAAGCACCCCTGCGCATCAGCTTCGCTGGAGGCGGCACCGATGTACCGCCGTATCCAGCACGCAATGGTGGCTGCGTTTTGAACGCAACGATTGACAGCTTCGCGTGGGGCAGTTTGCGCCCGCGCTACGACGGAGCAATCAAGCTGGCATCGGCGGACTTCAAGCTCCTGCTTGAGTACACGGTTCACAGCGAAATGCTGCTGGACGGCCAGTTGGATCTGGTTAAGGCAGTGATCAATAATTCCCGGGCCAAGGATTCCAGCGGCTTCGAGATCTTCCTGCACAGCGACGCTCCTCCAGGATCGGGCCTCGGCTCGTCATCGGCTCTCATTGTGGCTTTGGTCGGCTTGATTAAAGAGTTCAAGAACATTCGCATGAATTCTTACGAAATCGCGGAGACCGCATATCGAATTGAACGCTGCGACCTGGCCATCAGGGGTGGTCTTCAGGATCAGTATGCCGCGAGTTTTGGCGGATTCAATTTCATGGAATTCTATGAAGATCGCGTCGTGATCAACCCGTTGCGTGTCAATTCCGAAGTGCTGAACGAATTGGAGCACAATCTAGTTCTTTGCTATACCGGCCAGACTCGTCAGTCGGATCGAATCATTGAAGATCAGACACAGCGGCTGGAGTCGGGCAACGCGGACACGGTTGACGCGCTGGCGCAACAAAAGCAACTGGCCGTCGACATGAAGAACGCACTCATGCGTCACAAGTTGGGTGATTTCGGCGACCTCCTCCACTCCGCGTGGGAAGCCAAGCGGCGCATGTCGGCGAAGATCAGCAATCCGGTGATTGAGGAGATGTACGCCGAGGCTAGAAAGCATGGGGCTCTTGGGGGAAAGATCACGGGAGCGGGCGGCGGCGGTTTCATTCTCTTCTACTGCCAGTTTGAGGACAAAATCAGGGTGGCCGAAGCCCTCATCAAGATGGGCGCCGTACCCAAAGAGTTCGCCTTTGAGGGCGCAGGTTTGCAGACATGGCGGGTTCACGAAATGCCCGCCACCATCGAGAGGTGGGACTCAGTTGTTCCCGCATACCCCAGAGCAGTGTGAGGTCAGTTCTCCCCGCCTCGGACAACCAGACTTTCATCGATCCAGTAACTGAGCTTCCCAGCCGTGGACCGTTCGACCCGAATCGTCGTGAACACCGTCGCGTCCTACGCCAGGATTGCGGTGGCCGCAGGAGCCGGCTTCGTCACACTGCCGCTGGCCCTGCGAAATTTGGGAGCGACAGACTTCGGCATTTTTTCGGTGATCGCGGGAAGTCTCACCGCCCTGCTGTTCATTAACGGAGCCCTTACCGGCGGGGCTCAACGGCATATGGCCTATTCGCTGGGCGAAGGCAGTACTGAAGAAACTGGCCAGTGGTTCAGCGCAAGCCTGGTGATACATGGGCTTCTCGCCCTCAGTGTCTTGGCGGGCGCTCTGCTGCTGTCACACTGGGTGATCTATAGCTTCCTTAGTCTTTCCCAAGCCAGGCTGGGTGCGGCCATGTGGACTTATCGCGTCGTGGCGGTTCTGCTCTTTATGAGCATTGTCTCCACCCCGTATCAGGCCCTGCTCATGGCCAAGGAGTCGTTTGCCGCGCTGTACCTGATGGCGACGGCAGGTTCCTTGTTTCTGATTATTGGCGTTATTTCGCTGACAGCGCTTCCCGGCGATCGACTGGTCTGGTATGCAGCGATTAACGCCGTGAGCGATGGCTTCGTCATGGTTGGGCCCGTCCTCTACTGTCTGGCCCGTTATGCCGAGTGCCGGCAACTCTCCTTCCCGACGAGCGGAATGAAGATACGCCGGCTGCTCAGTTTTTCCGGTTGGAACCTGCTGGGCACGCTGGCAGTCCAGATCCGTTACCAGGGACCGGCAATTCTGTTTAACAGATTCTTTGGCACGATGGCGAACGTCGCCAATGGAATTGCCATGCAGGTCAACGGGTTCGGTTCTAGCGTCAGCAACGGACTTCTGACCGCGACGTCTCCTGCGATTGTGAAGGCCGAAGCATCAGGGGACCGTTCTGAGATGCTGTTTCTTTCCAACCTCTGCAATAAATATGCGTTTGTGCTCTTGTGGCTTTTTATTGGTCCCGTTTTGTTCGAGATGACCTATTGCCTGCGTTTATGGCTCCGCGAAATACCAGCGGACACGGTGATTTTTTCCACCATTTTGCTCATCATCCTCTTAATCGACATGCTGACCGCCGGATTCAGGGCAGCGGTTCAAGCAGAGGGGCGCATCGCATTGTATCAAGCGGTAATTGGTGTCTTGCTATGCATTTCGGTGCCCGTAGGCTACCTGCTCCTGCGGTTGCATATGCCCGCGAGCTCGGTGTTGTGGGCCACGGCCTGCGGCTCTGTCCTTGCGGGTGCGGGCCGCATATGGTTCCTATGCAAGCGGATTGGACTCAAGGCGGCGGGCTGGGTGAATGGCGTCCTTCGTCCGTGCTTTATGACTTCCGTTGCTTGCTGCCTGGGGATGGGAGCGGTTCTGATTTCCTTGAAGCCCGGTGTCCTCCGCCTCGCGAGCTTGTATCTCCTCAACTCTGGCATCGTCATCATCTTGACTTGGGCGTTTGCAAGCAGTCATGCAGAACGCACCTTACGTCAGATGTATGTTTCCAGACTTCAGGAAGCATTGTCTGAAAGCCGCAGGTCGCTTGCATTTGCCACGAGGAGACAGCAGGCCGTGAACGTCTCGGCTCCGGCCCCGATGAACCTGGATCAGTCCATGGAAGGCGAACGCCCGCAGCCGGCGCCGTTCGAAAAAGTAAGCATTCTGATGCTCACGCACAATGCGCCTCGATATGTGGAGCTCTCCATCCGTTCGCTGGTTCGATGCACTCGAGACGTCGATTACGAACTTGTGGTGGTGGACAATGCGTCCGAGTCGCCCACGAAGGATCTCCTGAAGCGTCTTCAGCACGAGGGACTGATCCAGCATCTGGCGTTGCTGGGATACAACTCGTTCTTCGCCAGGGGAAACAACATCGCGGCGCAGAATACTGCCCCCGACAGCACCCACCTGCTGCTGCTCAACAGTGATGTGGAGATCAGAAATCCCCACTGGCTGTCCAACCTGCTGATGGCTCACAAGCCGGGAATTACGGCTTATGGCGTTGAGGAGAATCCGTTGCGCGTGGACGGATATTGCCTGCTTGTGGACGCAACGCTGTATCGCGAGCACGGACTCGACGAGGCGCACGAATTTTTCTGGGCTGTCACCAAATTCCAGGCGGCGCTTCTCGCGCAAGGCTACTCGGTGCAGGGCTACGCCGAGCACGAACGTTATCTGCATCACTTTGGCGGCAAGAGTGGAAACGACTTCAAGACAGCTAAGGGTTTGTTTCTCTCCCAGGAAGAACTTGCAGAGTGGTTCCGGGGTCCAACGATTCGTGTGTTGGACCCAGGTGCGGACGGTTCCATTCCACGACGGCCCCCAAGGAACCTTCTCCATCGCAGCGTAGCGCTGGTCCAGCGCCTGTTTGCGTAAGCCGCTCCTTTAGGCAATCGAAGCTTTCGCCACAGGAAGGTATCCACTGAAAACCGTCACGGTCATCGACACGAGTTTTGGAACGTGGAACCTGGGTGACGAGATCATCATGCAGGCCGTCAACGACGTCATTCACGAAATGTTCCCTGACGCTCGCGTGTTTCGATTGCCCAGTCACGAAGCGCTCAGCCGGCGCTCCTACTACTTCCTGCGACAGAGCGACATGTGTTTCATTGGTGGCACCAACGTTCTTGCCTCCAAAGGATGGCGCCTACGCTGGTTCGATTCGATCTTCCTCACCAATGCCATCTGTTTTGGCGTGACATGGGGAGGCATTAGCGCCAGGCCGTCCTTTCGAGACCGGATCTTGCTCCGTCGCGTGCTGGACGGACACCAGATCCACTCCGTGCGCGACCGGTTCACCCAGCACCTGCTCGATCAAATCGGAATCGTCAGCGTGTCGACGTCGTGCCCGACCATGTGGAGGCTCAGCCCCGAACACTGCGCGGCCATTCCACAGGAGAAAACAAAGAATGTGGTGTTCACGCTGACAGCCTATCTTCACGATCCGTCGGCCGACCGGGAAATGATCGACATCCTCAAGAAGCACTATGAGACTTTGTATTTCTTTCCCCAGATGCACGGCGACTACACCTATTTTCAGGGATTGAACATCAGGGGTATCCGCGTCATCGGTCAAAACTTGCACTCCTACGATCATCTTCTGGCGAATGAAGAACTGGACTACATCGGCAGCCGGCTGCACGGCGGCATCCGCGCTCTTCAGTTCAAGAAAAGGACACTCGTCATCGGCATTGATCACCGCAGCGTGGAGATCGCCAACGACACCGGCTTCCCCGTGCTTCAACGCACGGAATTGCACAAGCTTGAGTCGTGGATCACTGGTCGTGTCCCCACCCAAATCAATCTCCCTGCGGAAAACATAATCAACTGGAAGGCCAATCTGCGGCTGCAATAGATCGGCGTCGGATAGTCAGTCCGCCGAATTGCTTTTCCCGTCAATCGTCATAACATGAAGGGTCTCAAGATTACATTTCTCCTGCCCGGTTCCAGTCATCTACCGACTGGCGGAAACAAAGTGGTCTATGAATACGCGAACCATCTCTCCCGTCGCGGACATCGCGTAACCCTGGTTCATCCCGCTCTGGTCGCGACGCAAGCCAGCCCATTGCAGGCGGTCAGAGGCGCAATCTCATTCGTGCACCGAGGCATGGTCCGCGAGTACCGTCCGAAGAGATGGTTCCCGCTTGAGCCTGCTGTCCGCACCATGTGGGTTCCGACACTGTCGAGCTGGTTCATTCCCGATGGCGACGTGATCCTGGCCACTGCCTGGGCCACAGCCGAATGGGTGGTGGATTATCCAGCCGAAAAAGGTGAGAAGTTTTACCTGATTCAGAGCTGGGAAACGTGGTCTGGACCGGAAGACCGGGTTCGCGCGACCTGGAAGACTCCGCTTAAGAAGATCGTGATCGCGCGCTGGTTGCGGGACATGGCCCGAGAAATGGGCATCGAATGTACCTACATTCCAAATGGCATCGATTCTGAGCAGTTCGGTCTCGACGCCCCAATTGAATCTCGCGATCATAACCGGCTCATGATGCTCTATCACTCGCATCCAGTGAAGGGCTCAGCTGACGGGCTTGAGGCGCTGAGCCTCGTCAGGAGGCAACTTCCCGATTTGCGAGTGACCTTGTTCGGTGCTTCACCTGCTCCGGTGCTACCATCTTGGGCCGAGTATCACAAGTTACCGAGCCCGCGGATGCTGCGTGCACTTTATAACCAGGCGTCAGTCTTTGTTTCTCCCGGACGGATCGAAGGCTGGCCGCTGCCCCCCGCCGAGGCCATGCTGTGCGGAGCCGCCCTGGCAGCAACGGATATTGGCGGACACCGGGAGTACGCAGTGCACGAGGAGACGGCCCTCCTCAGTCCCGCAAAGGATCCTGAACGGCTCGCTGAGAATATATTGCGGTTGGCGTGTTCGCCAGAGCTGCGCACGAGCATTGCGCAGCGAGCTCATCAAAACATCCAGAGGTACAGCTGGGCCAGAGCTGTCGATTCTCTGGAGAGCGCTCTAGATAACTACGGCGGATGCGACACTGCTCCAACTTCTTACGCACCCGTGACGGCTAAGAAACTTCCGCTCACCCGGCGTCAGGAAAGACCAATGCCCTTACGATCTAAACTGCTAGCTGAAGAAATCCGCGCGCACGCGGACCACGACTACTTAAAGTTCCACAAACAACGCTTTGAGTATGTTGTGAGTAAGTGCCAGGAGCTCTGTCCTAGTCGGTCCACGAAGGTGCTCGACATTGGGCGCAGCAATCTCTCACGTATGTTGCTTGAAAAGTATGACTCAGTGACCACACTGGGGCTCCCCCTCTCGGACAACGGCGAGTTCGGCTCCGATGCCAAGTGCAGTCACGAATCAGGCAGCTTCGCCGATGGCTACTCCGGGCATATCGTGTTTGATCTCAACAACGCCCAAACAGTTGATGCCCTGGATTGGCAACAGAAATTCGATCTCATCGTGTTCGCGGAGACGATCGAGCATCTCTACACCGCCCCTGAGCTTGTTCTCAACCTAATTAAGTCGTTGCTCGCGGATAGTGGCGTGATCGTGTGCCAGACCCCGAATGCAGCTTTCTTAACGAAACGTATCAAGCTTCTCCTGGGCCAGAACCCATATGAGCGCCTGCGCATGAGCACCATAAATCGGGGGCACATCCGCGAGTACACGAGTGACGAACTCATTGAAGCTGGTGCGCGTGCGGGCCTGGTCTGCGTTGCCTCCGAATACAAAAATTATTTCGGAGTGGAAGGGACGGGTTTAGTGCGAGCCGCTAGGCAAGTAGTCGACTTGATTTCACGCATATTCCCCTCCATGAGAAGAGGGCTGACAGTCATTTACAGCGCTAACCCTGCTGAGGTGCAAAGTTCAGAGGTCGCGCTTCGGACTTCGTTCGCCCCCGCTGAGGTGGGAGACCCGACACGCGCCGAGTCCGCCGGGTAATCCCAGGAAACTGGCAGACAGTTGCGGCTTGTTGGCAACTCGGAACTGCGAACAAAGATCACGCGGCAGGGCTACGAAGATATCCGGAAGTGCAGCTGGGACGAGGCCGTCGATTCGTTCGAGCATCTGTTGAACCACCGCTCAGCGCGTCAATTTGAACTACGCCCAGCACTCCGTGCTGCGATCGGCGATTAGCCCCGCGTCTGCATAAAACGCACCGCATGGCGACACGGCGCCGCAGCAAAGTGGATTATCGTAAGACTTTTGCCAATTCTGCGAGGCAGAACAGGTGTTCAGCTCGGGTATCTCCTTGAAGCGTTCCGTTGCCGCGGCGGTGTTGCCCTATCGGGAGTTCCTTGATCGCACCAATTGGACGTCGAGATGGTGCCGAACCGTTAAGCAAGCTGACTGCCCCAAGTTTCCCCGTCGGGGACTGATGTACGAATACCTTCAAAGCACGGTCTTAGACGATGCCCCAATCGACTACATTGAGTTCGGTGTCGCTGAGGGGGCCAGCCTGCGCTATTGGTGCGCCCTCAACCACCATGCAAGGAGTCGTTTCTTTGGGTTCGATTGCTTCACTGGCTTACCGGAGGACTGGAATGCGGACAGTCCGAAGGGCACGTTTAGTCGGCGCGGGCAGCCGCCCGATCTGCCCGATGCTCGTGTACAGTTTCAGGTCGGTCTCTTCCAGGATTCACTTCCGCCGTTTCTCGCTTCTTACCGGCCCTCCAATCGGGTTGTAATTCACAACGACGGCGATCTCTATTCCTCAACGCTTTATACGTTAACGATGACGGAGACGATCATATCTCCTGACACAATTGTCATTTTTGATGAATTCTGGGACGCCCTCCATGAATATCGTGCGCTGATGGACTATTCGGTCGCGTACAGAAGACCGTTCAAGATCGTCGCTGCAACCGATCGCTTTTCCCATGTGGCAGTCGTGTTTTCCGCCAGACAGCCTTAAGGGACGGCGCGACAGGGAACTTTAATCCACGCCATGACAAGACTTACCTATCCTCGCGACTGAAATCAAAAACCATCTCCTTGTTATGAGTGAAGTCACCTACGACTACAGCGAACTGTACCGGCAGTACCGTCCGCAGGGCGGCGTTCTCACGACCACGGCGTTCTTGGCGGTGGTCGCCTGCGTCATTAACTGCGCTTTGCCACAAATAGAGATGCTGCTTACGGCGGGCAGTGTTCCCGTTCCCGTCGCCGTCATCAAGATTGCCTGCTTTTGCCTGCTGACCTTACTGGCGCTGACCTATGGCAGGCTCGATCTCTCCGCCTTCCCCACCGGCATGTGGCTGGCGGCGATGACCTTCCTGTTCCTCGATTTCTCCTACCTGTGGCTGTGGGAGGGGAAGACACCAGCCGACATCATCCTGGGGTACAACGCATACTACTGCCCGCTCATCTTCGCGCCGCTCGCTTGCGCCTTCACGGGAAGGCTGTCGGAGAAGTCGGCAACGCGAATCCTGGTGTCCATATTTCTGGTTTGCGCCATGATCGGATGGGCGCAATTCATATCACAAAAGCCGGTCATTCAGATGGCCAGCAGCGATGGCAATTTCAGAATCTACATCAGCTGGTGGACGGCACTAGGACAGAGAAGTATAAGGGCATTCGGCGTATTTGGCACTGCCCTGGAGTATGGGAGTTTTGCCGTACTGATTGCCGCCATCGGAATTGGAATGTGCGGCAGACCCAAAGGGTGGATTAAAGGAGTCCCGCTTTATCTGCTCGCGGCGGCCTGTTGCTACACGACCCTGACGCGCGTGGTGTATGTGCAGCTTGCGTTCACCACATTCGCAGCGATCGCATTTACTTTCGGACGGCGTCTGCGCCGGATGATCTGGCAACCATTAATTGGGCTCGTTCTCGGCTCGTTTGTTGCCTTCAGCGGTATCGCCAAACTTGTGGGCCAGACCGGAACGGTCTATGACGCCTCTTCACTCGATCTAAGGCTCCTGCAATGGGAGATTTTTGGGGCACAGTTCTTG
This sequence comes from Terriglobales bacterium, assembly GCA_035624215.1. Lineage (GTDB taxonomy): Bacteria > Acidobacteriota > Terriglobia > Terriglobales > Acidobacteriaceae > JAFAGX01. The sequence continues at coordinate 9,866 of DASPRY010000130.1, read as the reverse complement.
CACTCGACGTTCCTGCAGAAGATGCTTGGTCTGGGGTTTTCCCAGGCGGAAAAACCGGCCATTGTTCCCCTCAGGGACGAAATGTTCGGAAGTTTCACCAACGTGCTGGTAGATAACATGTACCTGGCGTTGGCGCTCCACATCGGATTAGTAGGAATGGTGATTATTGTCGGACTGCTCTGGGCCTTGTGGCGGCGCCTTCGCATCGAAACCGTCAAGCGTCCCACACCGCTGTTGATAGGAATCGCTAGCTTCTGGTCGACCTTCCTCCTGACCGGCATGTTCAACCTCGAGCTGGCGCAATACGGGTTCTGGTTTCTGATTGCAATTATGCTTCTTCAGCGCGACGGGGAGGCCGACGTAGGATCTCTAGGCCTTCGACAACCTCACACGCTTTTTGGATTGGCCAGCGAGAGGGCGCGGTCCGTTTCATAGAAATAGCTGATGCAGTACCTCCGACCTTCGGTAGAGCGTTCGATCCGCGTGCTCGCCAGCCTCCGTTTGCGAATTACTCTCAAGAAAAATGAGCAAGAAAAAATTGGCAGCTTTCTCAGAATTTTCCGGGGCGTGGGCGGCGAAACGAGGCCTTTCGCCCGACCTGGACATTTCCAATCTCAAGGTAGCCCTGATCCACGACTGGCTGACCGGAATGCGCGGCGGGGAAAGAGCGCTGGAGACGTTGTGCGAAATGTTTCCCGATGCTCCCCTGTGGACTCTGGTCCATGTGCCCGGCAGCGTCAGTGAGTCCATTGAAGCGCGCACGATTTACACCAGTTTTCTGCAGCACATGCCGTTCGCTAAAACGAAATACCGCCATTACTTGCCTCTGTTTCCCCTGGCGGCGGAAATGACGCAGGTGAGCGCGGAAGACGCCGACGTCGTGATCTCGACTTCGCACGCCGTGGCCAAAGCAATGGTCAAGAAAAACTCGAACCACCGGCCGCTGCACATCTGCTACATCCACACCCCGATGCGTTACATCTGGGATCGTTTCGACGACTATTTCGGTCCGGAGCAGGTCGGGCACGTTGCCTCGCGATTGTTTTTCAAGCCGATCGCAAAGTTGCTGCAGGTCTACGATCTCCGCACCGTGGATCGTGTGGACGTCTACTGCACCAACTCGCACTACGTGGCGAAACGAATCCGCAATCTCTACGGACGGGAAGCCGAGGTCATCTACGGCCCGGGCGATATGGGCAACGGCGCGGCTGTGGTCCGCTGCCCTGAGGATTGGTATTTGATGGTCACGGCGCTGGTCCCCTATAAGCGCGTCGACCAGGCGATTACGGCCTGCGCTGGCCTCGGGCGGCCACTGAAAATCGTGGGCAAAGGTCCGGAAGAGCGGAAGTTGAAGAATCTGTCCAAAGAGCTGCGCGCCTCCGTTGAGTTCCTGGGATTCGTCAGCGATGAAGAACTGCTCAACTGCTACGGGCGCGCGAAGGCGCTGATATTCCCCGGGGTTGAAGATTTTGGGCTCGTGCCGGTCGAAGCCGCGGCGGCGGGGTGTCCCGTGATCGCCCTGGCCAAAGGCGGAGTCGTCGATTCGATGACGGCGGAGACGGCCGAATTCTACGAAGAAGAATCTGCGGCAGCCTTGCAGGAGGCGATCCTGCGTTTTGAGGGCCGCGAGTTTTCCGGCGCCGCGATGCGGCGCCGTGCCGCGGAATTTACCCGCGACCAATTCAGCCGGCATTTCGAAGCCGTCCTGCGAAGTGCCCTATCCGCTCGCCGGCCGCCTCAGCCGGTGTGCGCCTGACGTTACATCACCACGAGAAGCAGATGATTTCGGAAGCGCGCGAAAAAAATGAGCTCTCCCAGTGCCCGGTCCTGGTATTGGTCGGAGGCCTGGGGACGCGGCTGCGGCCGGTGTATGCCGATCGGCCGAAGGCGCTGGCGCCGGTCCAGGGCAGGCCGTCTCTTGCCTACCTCTTGAAAATGCTCGCGGAAAATGGCCTTTCGCGGGTGGTGTTGTGCATGGGCTATCGCGCCGGGTAAATCGAGCAGTGGCTGGCGGATCAAAGCTTTGGCCTCGACATCCGTTATTCGCACGAAGATGAACCGATGGGAACCGCCGGAGCACTCGGCCTGGCCTACTCGCGCTACGCTCTCGGAGAACGCGTGCTGGCCATGAATGGCGACTCAATCCTTCAGCTGTCGCTCGCTTCGATGTGGAACTTGCACGCCGCGCGCGGGGCCGAGGCCAGCATCGCGCTGGCATGCGTGCCCGACACCTCGCGTTACGGCAGCGTAGGGGTCAATGAGGAAGGATGGGTGACCTCTTTCTCGGAAAAGAGCACGGGGCGAAAGCCGGGTTTTATCAACGGCGGTGTATACCTGTTCGAGCCGTCCGTCATGGATCGGGTGGTCAAGGACCGCAGCATATCTCTTGAGCGACAGGTCCTTCCAGCTCAGTTGACACGTGGCCTGCTCGCGTTCAAGTCGGCTGGATACTTCATCGACATCGGCATTCCGCAAGACTTGGCCCGCGCGCAATCGGAGCTTGGGGTGGTGGTCGGCTTGTGACGAGAGTACGCTTGAAATTTCTTGCCATCTTGCTCCTCGTTTTGACGGCGTTTGCGGTCGGCAATCTCGGGGCGATTTGGGGTAAGCCCAGGCCAAACGGAGCAGCGATGTTCCCTCAGTCGACGGCATCGGCAGGAAAAGGACAATCGGATGTTTCCTCGCTGGCCATCACGGCATCGGCTGTAAATGGCGTCGTCAATCCCGCGGCCTATCCCGGCTCTGACATCGGCGAGAAGATCAACAACGTGTTCGCCAAGGGCGACGGGTGCGCCGAGGTTCACATCCCCGCGGGCAAGTACGTTTACGCTACAACCATTCGCATGTCCAAGCCGTGCCAGAGTCTGTTGGGGGCGGGATCGGCGCTGACTTCTCTGGAATACTCCGGCGGTGGAGACGCCATCGTCTGGCAGATGCAGCCGTACACGATCCAGAAGGCCGGCATACTCAGGGGATTCACGCTGAAAGGCCCCGGCAACAATGTACAAAACGGCATTCGGTCAGGAACCGTGATTGGAGCGACGTTCGCAGATCTCGTCATCGACAATTTCCGCGGTCCGAACTCCACGGCAATATTACTTGAGAACCTTATGGCCCAGCTGCCGGCCTGGACCGAGCGCACCGTCATTCGAGACGTTCACATCGGCATCCCGCACATTGGAAACACCACTGCGATGGCCTTCGTGATTAACGGAGGAAGCAATAGCTTCGGATACACCGATATCTCCGATGTGTGGCTGAATGTAGAGAAGGGCCAGGTCGGTGTGAGGTGGGCCAAGGGAACCTACACCTACAACTCCACCTTGAACTTTCACGCCAATATCAGCGCATTGGGGACAGATTCATTCTTGGTTGACGGGATCATCCGGAATTCGCAACTCCACCTCACCGGTGAGGCTGGCTGCGCAAAAGATCTGGTGCACGTCGGGCCGGAAGGGCAGGTACAGGCGGAGGGAATTGTGGCCGTCAATTGCGCCTCCGAGTTGACGAAGGGGAATTATGTGAGGACCGATCTCTCCGGTGTTCAGGTAGACAACCAGCGTTGGGATGCTTTTCAGCTATCGCCCGCTTATGAGCCACTAATCAATGGCAAAGGTGTCGTCCTAATGAATAATCTGGAGCGACATGGCGAAGCGGACCTGACGAATTACTACGGGCCTGAGCACGCGGAGTCGGTTGGCGGTTTCAGTTTCTACAACACATTTGCCAGCATAGCCTCTCCGCGCGATGACGCCTGGTCCCTGTTAGCGAGAATCGACGCGAAGGGGAATTGGAAGAACCAAGGCTCTCTCGCTTGGGGGAGCGGGGCTTCGATCCCCAGCAGCGACAGTGTTGCTATGAAAGCGCAGTTGCCTCTAGCGGGCAAGACTGCGGCGATCGGTGGCAACGTGAAGGCGGGGAATTGCATCCGAGGGACGGCTAGCGTCGCAGGGGCCATGGTCGGAGAGGTGGTGGCGCATCCGGCGGCCAGCGACGGGAGTATGGATTTGCCCTTTGAAATTGTGAGCGGCGCGGTTACTGCTGCAAACACGGTTACGGTTCAGCGCTGCGCGAACGCGGCTGCGCCTCTTCCCGCCAAGACTTACAACGTAAGAGTCATCCCGTAAGTCGTAATGTCCTCGTTGGCTGCGCTCTCTTCGACTCCTCCACCGCGCGCTATAAGCACGGAGAGGATCGCCAACAAAAATTTTTTATTGCCGATGTATCCACAACTAATGGCGGCAGAGCAGCCGTGTGGTCGAGCAGGTCGTGCAATTCGCAACGCAATCAACCTTGGAGCCGGCTTCCGAACGGCGTTAGCCAACACGGCATAGCGGGCTCGCGGGCGGCGTGGTACGAGAGCCATCCCTCCCAGCGCTATCGTTGCTGGGAATCCCGCGAAAGGTTTGAGATAGGTTGGGGAGCGAAAGCTAGGCGAGAAATAGCCCCCGCTGAAACTCCGGAGGCACTTGCATGCAGATTCGAATCGAATCCAGACACCTAGAGGAGGTTGTAGTGGTTGTCCCCGACATATTCCAGGACGGCAGGGGCTTCTTTTCAGAAACATTCCGTGCAGACCAGTTCGAGGCTCTTGGTCTGCCCACACGGTTCCTTCAGGACAATCATTCCAGTTCCGCGAAGGCTGTGGTGCGCGGGCTGCACTTCCAATGGGACCCGCCGATGGGCAAGCTCATGCGAGTGACAGCCGGTGCTGCATTCCTAGTGGCCGTGGACATCCGCAGAGGATCCCCGAGTCTCGGAAAGTGGGTGGGCATCGAGGCATCTCCTGCAAACCGCCGTTGCGTATGGGCGCCAGCAGGTTTCGCCCGTGGCTTTTGCGCTCTGGCGGATAACACCGAGATTCAGTACAAGTGCACCGGGATCTACAACGGCAAGGCAGAGTCTGCGATCCGATGGAACGACCCCATGATCGGCATCGAATGGCCGCTGGTCGATGTCGTCGTTTCTGAAAAAGACCGAAATGCACGCACCATAGAGCAGTGGCTGGCCTCGCCTGAGTCGGATAATTTTTGCTATTCCGAACAACTTGAACCCAACTTTTCTCTACGGAGCTGATTATGAGGCTACTTATTGCAGGAGGCGCTGGCTACGTGGGGTCAGTTCTAATCCCCAGGCTGATCGAGCGTGGTTATAAGGTCGACGTGGTGGACTTGTTCTGGTTCGGCAATCATTTGCCTCGCCAGGCCGGGATCTTGAATAAGGACATTTTTCACCTGACTGTCGAAGATCTTGAACCCTACGATCAGGTCATCTTCCTGGCCGGTCTTTCCAACGATCCGATGGCGGAATACTCACCCAGCAAAAACTTCATTTTCAACGCGGCCGCACCCGCCTATCTCGGCTACATTGCAAAGATCGCCAAGGTGAAGCGCTACATCTATGCGTGCTCCTGCTCAGTCTATGGCTACACAGAAAATGAGCTTTACGACGAGACTCGCCCCGTCAGTTCGAGTTATCCCTACGGAATCTCGAAACTCCAAGGTGAGCAGGCCGTCATGCAACTCGTCGATGACCAATTCTCTGTGATCTCGCTACGCAAGGGCACTATTTCCGGATATAGTCCCCGCATGCGCCTCGACCTGATTATCAACACGATGTTCAAGACGGCCATGCGGGATCGCACGATCACTGTGAATAATCCTTCCATCTGGCGTCCCATTCTCAGTATCGAAGATGCCGCCACAGCCTACATTCGGGCGGTCGAGACCAATCAAAAGATTTCCGGTATTTTCAACATCGCGTCCGGGAACTATACGGTGGGCGAGGTGGCAGACCTGATCAAGAGCGCGGTCGAGGAGCGGTTGAGCCTACGAATCAGCCTCTGCATCAAGCATATCCAAGACTTCCGTAATTACAAGGTCAGCGTCGAGAAGGCGGCCAATGTGCTGAGCTTTCACGCCACCGGGAACGTCAAGTCAATCGTCGGCGACTTGATCGATAACCGGGAACAGTTTCAGGACTGGGATAACCCAGCATACTCGAACTTTCAAACCTTCAAGCAAATTGAAAACGGCATCGGGATCCATGACATGGTTAGTGCAGCATGAACATCGCAGTCATCGGTTCTAACGGCCAACTCGGCGGCGATGTGGTTCGTGTCTTTACCCATCGGGGCGATGATGTGCGCTCGCTAACCCACGCGGATATTGAAGTGTCGAACCTGAAATCGGTAGTGGATTGTCTGCGTTCGCAAGGACCTGAAATCGTAATCAACACTGCGGCCATGCACCACGTCGAGAACTGCGAGCGGGAACCGAGCAAAGCTTATGCCGTCAATGCAGTCGGCGCGCGAAATCTCGCCACGGTAACACGTGACTTAGGAGCGGTACTCATTCATGTCAGTACCGACTACGTGTTTGACGGGAAGAAAGATATGCCGTACGTGGAGAACGATATCCCCTTGCCGCTCAATGTTTACGGTAACTCCAAGCTGGCAGGAGAGTACTTTGTTCGAACCTTAAACCCGAAACACTTCGTACTGCGTACCTCGGCGCTCTACGGAAAGCATCCATGCAGGGCGAAAGGTGGCCGGAATTTCGTCGATCTGATGCTTCGATTGGCCCGAGAACGCGGCCATGTTCGAGTAGTGGACAGCGAGTTTGTGAGCCCTACTCGTACCGCCGACGTGGCCCGCCAGATTGCCGCCTTAACCCATTGCGATGGATATGGTTTGTACCATGCAACTGCCGAGGGTAGCTGCTCGTGGTATGAGTTTGCGCGTGAGATTTTCTCTGTTGCTGAGATTGAGGTAAAGATTGAGGTCGCCTCGCCCACAGAATTTCCTGCCAGAGTGCCGCGGCCGCGCTATTCGGTGCTCGAGAATCATGGGCTGAAGACCATGTGCTTGAACCAGTTTGAGCCTTGGCAGGTGGGAATACGCAAGTATGTCTCGGAGATTCAAACCACATTTTTGGATCAGTCGGCCTCAGCGTAAACCTTTCCACTTCCAGAGAAAATCCAGATAAGCAAAGTGAAAGCATGGGGAATGTCTTGCAAGGTGTGAAGGACTACTGCAACCGCGATCGATGGGCGCCGATTCCCCAAGCTTAGGTGAATGATGCATATCACGGCTCGGCGGAAAAATCCTATGCGAGCAGCCGAAGGAAGCCGATCATGAAGCTGGCTTCTGTTCCACTCCCGGTATTGGAGAGCCCTGGCGTGAGGTTGGTCACCGAACGTCCTAGGCCTCAGGTCGCCGCCGTCTACGCCCGCAACACGGCGCAACGCTTCTATCGTCCCGAACTGGATGTGCTTCGCTTCTGTGCTTTTTCCCTGGTTTTTATTCATCACCACTTCCCATGCGTTCCTGGACAGTACAACCCGAATCTCGGAAAATGGTTCGCGATAACTGTCTCCAGCATCTCGGCGGCCGCATCTTACGGAGTCGACATATTCTTTGCTCTGTGTGCGTATCTCATTACCGAACTGCTTCTCTGCGAGAAGGCACGTACAGGTACCGTCGATGTAAAGTCGTTTTACCTTCGGCGTACTCTGAGAATATGGCCTCTCTACTTCTTTTTTCTTGCACTGGCCTTCGCCACTAACGGCCTCCTACCCGCCGAGCCTGTCAGCGGAACGGCTGTCGCCGCTTTTCTTTTGTTCTCGGGAAACTGGTGGATGATGTTCGTCCGCCACGGCGTTTCAGTCATTAATCCACTGTGGAGTCTCTCGGTGCAGGAGCAGTTCTACTTCGTATGGGCGCCCCTGGTGAAAAAGCTCGCGGAACGCGGGATGCTGGTGGCTGCGGGGGTTATGCTCTTCGTTTCCAATTTCGTTCGTCTCGCGATGTTCTTAACGCACAGGTGCTCGGAGAAATACATCTGGTTCAACACTTTCGCCCGACTTGATCCCATCGCTCTCGGCATCATCGCGGCAGTCCTGCTGCGTGGCCGTGCGCCGGCGCTCTCTAGCGTTCGACGCTTATTTCTTTTCGTGACCAGCTTTGCCGTGCTATGGGCAGCCGCAATTCTCCTGCACACCTGGGTAGACGAGGCAGCCGTAATTCATTTTTCGTCGGTAATCGGTTATCCGCTGGTGGCCCTCTGTTCGATCGGCATTGTTCTCTCGATCCTGTCCAGCGCCCCTCCATGGTTTGCCTATAAACCGTTGGTGTACCTTGGAAGGATCAGTTACGGCCTCTATGTGTTTCATCTTCTTGGTTTAAAGTTGGCTGACATCATTGGCGCTCATGCCTCGTTCGGTACGCGCTTCGTCAAGGGCCAGGGATTGCTAGGTTTTTTCCTGACCGTAGCTATGGCGATGATTTCCTATTACGCACTGGAGAAGCCATTTTTGCGAATGAAAGAGCGCTTTTCCTACGTTCTTTCCCGTCCCGAAACACGCGATCGTCAGAAACACCTGATCGAGCCTTCTGGAATCAAGCAATTCCAAAGTTGAGCCTTAGAACGTCAGAGTAATGCCATGAACGTTGAACCCATAAAAGTCCCCCCCAATAACGTCGAACCTTTGGTCGGTTGCGTCATCCTAAATTGGAACGGCTGGCAGGACACCGTGGCGTGTCTAGATGCGTTACGGTCGATTGAGTATTCGCGGCTGTTCGTGGTGGTAGTGGATAACGGGTCAAGCGACGATTCGGTTGCCCGCATTCAGGCTGCGTATCCTGCCATCCGTTTGCTACAAACCGGCAAGAACCTAGGATTCTCCGGGGGCAACAATGCGGGTATTCGCGAGCTCATGCGTCATCAAGTCCAGTACGTGTGGCTCCTCAACAATGACACCCATCCCGCGCCTGGAGTGCTTCGCGAGCTGGTCCAGATCGCCGAAGCTGACTTTAAGCTTGGAGCCGTGGGATCGGTGCTTCACTATGCGTCGAATCCGCAGAAGGTGCAGGCGTGGGGAGGTGGGTGGATCAATCTTTGGAGTGGCTATTCAAGCCACGCCACGGCGCCTCCGAAAGGCGGCAGCGGATTGGACTTTCTAACTGCGGCCAGCATGCTGGTGCGCCTTAGAGCACTCGAAGACGTGGGCCTGATGGACGACCGGTTCTTTCTCTCCTGGGAGGATGCTGAACTTTGTTTCCGGCTGCGAAGGAATGGCTGGACTTTGGGAGTGGCTCCCAACGCCGTGGTGCTGCACAAAGTGGGCGCCACCACAAATAAGAAAGTCCTCACGATCGACCGTCATTTTACGGCGTCCGCCATACGCTTCCTGGCACAGTATTCACCCGTTCCACTGCTGTCGGCGTTCGTGTTCATATTCCTGCGTATTCTCCATCGCGCGCTGACTGGAAGAGTTGAGGGGATCCAAAATGTTTGGAAGGGTGTAGAAGATTATCGGAACCGCGACCGCAGGGCGCCGCTTCCACTGGCATGAGTATGTTGCGCTCCCGACCTATTCTCGCTTTTGATGCGCGTGCCCACGCCACAGGAATTGGGCGTTACACGGAGCAACTGTTGATAGGGCTTCGTACTTCGTTGCCCGGAGTTGAGATCTGGTGCGTGGTGCACCCGGCTCACGCGCGCAAGCTGGCGGCCTACGCCGACCGCATCATACTGAGCTCGGCTGCAATGTACTCGATGGCAGCACAAGCGACGATTCCGAGTCTGGTTCGCGGCGCGACGCTGTTGCATTGCCCCCACTATGACATCCCGGTGCTGTATCCCGATCGCATGTCGGTCACAATTCACGACGTGACTCATTTGCTCGACCCACACTTCCGAAATACCTTGAAAGCTCGTGTATTGGCGAAGTCGCTCTTGAAACTCGCCGTAATCAAAGCGCGTAGAATCATCACCATTTCGCAGTACTCAAAGCGCATGATCCTGGAACATCTGGGCGGGAGCGAGAGCAAGATATCTGTAATTCACCGTTATGCGAGTCCGATA
>DASPRY010000127.1:0-27814 GCA_035624215.1 Terriglobales bacterium | reverse complement strand
TGTAAGTGATCGTGATCGTCACAGAATTCAACGCCGGATCGCCGTTATAAGGGGTGATGGCAATGGTGCGTGTGTAATTGCTTAATGGCAGGCACGTGTCAGGAGGACAAGTCCCGGCGTAAACTCCAGTGGAACCCGGCTGCTCGAGGATTTGGGGGCCGGCGGCAGCATCGTCGGATGTACCGATAATGCCGTCAACGCCCGGCAAGTCGATTGGTTGGGCACCCGGAAGAAAGATTCCGGTGGTACAACCGGTTCCTACCGCGCAATTGCCGTTGGCAATCATCGACCACTGAACAGCGGTAGTCTCTCGCGCTGTCAAAATACTTTCCATGGCCTCGTTGGCCAACCGCTTTGCAATGGCGTTCTGCTGCGAGCTCTGGGTTGAGGCCATAGCGATACCCAACACGGCCAACAAACTCACCAGCCCGACGACCATCACAATCATCGAGATCATGACTTCGATGATGGTAAAACCGCGTTCATTCTTGCCGGAGAGGCACGATTTGCTGATCTCGAATGTCATCAGTTTTGCCTCCAGTACGGAATACCCGCGGTGCTATAGAGGCGCCATCCTCGTAGGCGGCCGGTCGCGCCCCACACGGTGATCGCGTGGGAACTGTAAAGCTGAGTTGAACGAGCGATATAGATCACGCCGTTGTTGATGTTGCCGGCTACATCCTGGCCCGTGCCGTCAGGCATGAAATAAATCACGTTCGGGTTGCCGCCGGCAACGTTGACATCGAACTGGATGGCTTGTGCGCCTGCACCAAACCCATCGGGCACGGCATTAGCAGCCGTCGGTATGCCGCCTACAGCCGTGAAAGCTACGTCAGTTGGGAGCTGATACGTAGCCACCACATTCCCATTGCCGGCTTGCGTGATGGTGATGGTATTGGGTACAGCAGCGTTGTTGAAGGTCACAGAGTATTGCTGGCGCTGTGCAACCGCGAAGTCACGCGCCTGGCGAATCGCTCCCAGCGTGATGTTGTAGCTGTTACTGACCCGTGAGAATTGGAGCAACGGCTGCATAGCCATGAGCGCGACGCCGGCGACAATCAGAATGATGGTCACAGTTACCATCAACTCGATCAGCGAGAATCCGTGCATCCTGCGTAAATCCATGTAACCTTCTTCCCTCGCAACCTTCGAGCTGAGCCTGTCGCAGACACCATCCTGCGAGTCGGCCAAAATTGCCTCGGGGAAACGCTGCTTAGGAATGGGGGCTTCCGCCAGCCTGGCTTTGGCCTCTCTCAGCTAACCTCCATCGTAAGAAGCAATTCAGAGATCGGCAAAGTACCGAAAGACGGAATACGGAATTGGACTTACGTAAGGTAATGACCTGCCGAAACTGTGGTCATTTTGGCACCCTGCAGCAGGAACGCGCGTAGAGTCGGGGCACGCAGAGCCGCACTCGATGAATCTCGAAATTGATTGTACGAGCGCCAGGAACGGCAACTTGCCGGCCGCCGATGACCTCAGTAACTTGTCGTTACTTTGCGACGGCACCTACCATGCATGGCAGTATGGCGCTCACATCGCTGATCGTGTGCGCAGATGCCGAAGCTGTGCAGGTGCTCAGCCGTATTTTGCGGGATTTGGGCTTACAGGTTGAGACTTGTGGTAGTGCCGCAACAGCCCAGACGCGGATGCGCGAGCAGCATTTCGACGTTCTGGTTCTGGACTGTCATGATGAACCGGCAGCCGCGACTTTAATCGGCCATACACGCAACTCGCCACTCCACCGGGCGAGTGTCATCGTTGCTCTGGTGAATGCAGGAAATCGAGCACCGGCTATTTTCGAAGAAGGCGCCGATCTTCTCTTCTATAAGCCCATCTCTCGCGAACGAGCGCTTCCCAGCCTGCACGCCGCGCGAGGACTGATCCGCCGGGAACGTCGCGTCCAGCCCCGGATACCCGTTCATGTGTCAGCTTCGATCGCCCATGGCGGGAAAGAGGATGCAGCTGCGACCGTGCTCGAAATCAACGAAAGCGGCCTCGGCTTTCAGACTCTGGACAACTTGGCAGAAAACGAAAAAGTTTATTTTCAGTTCGCTTTGCCGGGCCAGCAATCGTTACTTCGGTTGGCAGGAGAAGTGGTATGGCGCGCTGCAACCGGACGAGCCGGAGTCCGCTTCGTTAATGTCCCGCAGGCCACGAAGCGGCTTTTACGCCATTGGCTCGAAGAACAGTCAGCATCAATTGCAGAGGGTACACCGAGTTCGAGCGCCGGCCTGCCCGAGGGGCTGCGAATTTCGACCGGGCTGGGATTGCTTTCTCCCTCTGGGCCCGATCGGCGAAACCTCTCCCGGCGTGCCTGCTGCCTGGGAGCTGAGGTGTACCCTGCCGATAGCAACGTCCCTCAGCGCTGCACCCTCAGCGATATAAGCAGCGGGGGCTGCTACGTGGAGACCACGGAACCCTCTCCCCCAGGCACGATCGTGACCATTGTCGTGCGCACACACGAACTCAAATTATGTGTGGCGGGAAAAGTGCAGAGTATGCATCCCGGTTTTGGTATGGGTATACGGTTCAACCTGGCCACAGATGAAGAGCGCGCTCATGTCCGGGAGCTGATTGCTCGCGCTGACCAACAAACCAGGCTGATCAGGTAATCTTGCTTCTCGAGCTCAACGCGCGGCCGTCTCCTCAAACGCGGCTGTGCGAAAATACTCCAACGACATTTTAAGTCCTGTTTCGAGGTCGATCTTCGGTTCCCAGCCAAGCAGCGACTTTGCTTTAGAGATGTCCGGACGGCGTTGCTTCGGATCGTCCTGTGGCAACGGCTCATAACGTATGCTGCTCTTGGACCCGGTAACCGCCAGCACTCGTTTGGCGCATTCCAGGATGGTGAATTCCGTGGGGTTACCAATGTTGACGGGTAGATGTTCCGACGAGCGGGCCAGACGCATGAAGCCTTCAATCTCATCACTCACGTAGCAGAAGCTGCGGGTTTGGCTGCCATCGCCGTAGACGGTGAGGTCCTCGCCCCGCAGCGCCTGTTTCATGAAGTTGGGAACAACCCGCCCGTCGTTGAGCTGCATGCGCGGGCCATAGGTGTTGAATATGCGAACAATGCGCGTGTCCAACTTGTGGTAACGACGGTAGGCCATAGTCAGCGCTTCGCTGAAACGCTTGGCCTCGTCATACACAGAGCGTGGGCCGATCGGATTAACGTGACCCCAATAAGTCTCCTTCTGTGGATGTTCCAGGGGATCCCCGTAACACTCGGAGGTTGACGAAATCAGGTACTTCGCGCTGTACTTGCGCGCAACCTCGAGGGCATGCAGCGTACCCTGCGAACCGACCTTGAGCGTCTCAATCCCGTGCCTCATGTAATCGACCGGACTGGCGGGACAAGCAAAGTGGAACACGTAATCGACACGGCCGCAGTCGAAGGGGTCATTGATGTCGATCTGACGGAATTCGAACCTGGGCTCGTTTCGCAGATGATGCAGGTTGGCTTCTCGCCCGGTCAGGAGATTGTCGACGGCCAGTACCGAGTACGCTTCTCCGAGCAAGGCATCACAAAGATGGGAGCCGAGGAAGCCAGCGCCTCCAGTTACGAGCGCGCGTAGCTTGGTCATGAATTCTTAACCGGGCTTCCAGACGCCCCGGTCGGCAAGGAGGAGCGCACTTCCGGCGTGACCGTCGGGCGGCCAATACTGTGATAAGTGAACCCGACGGCGGCCATAGCCTCCGGGTCGTACAAATTGCGCCCATCAATCACAATGGGATATTTGAGGTGCCTTTGTAACCGGTGCAGGTCCAGTGCCGCAAATTCGTCCCATTCTGTAAGGATTAGCAAGGCATCTGCGCCGTGCGCTGCTTCGTAGGGACTCTCGGCGAACTCCACGCTAGATTTTAGGATTTCGCGAGCGCGTTCCTGCGCTGCCGGATCGTAAGCCGCAATGCGGCACCCCTCCTGCAGCAACGACTGGACCAGCATAATGGCCGGCGACTCGCGAACATCATCGGTACCGCCTTTGAACGCCAGGCCTAGCACGCCCAGGCGTTTGCCACGCAGGGTCCACAAGGCGCTCCGCACTTTACGAAGGAAGTGTTTACGTTGCTCCTCATTGATGTGCATCACTTCATCGAGCAAGCGGAACTCGTAGCCGCATTCGCGTGCGACTTCGCGGAACGCTTTCAGGTCCTTTGGAAAACAAGACCCGCCGTAGCCAATGCCGGGATTTAGGAAACGTGGTCCGATGCGACTGTCGCTTCCAACTCCCTGGCAAACTTGCTGCACATCGGCGCCCACCGATTCGCAGACAGAGGCGACGGCGTTGATAAAAGAGATTTTCATCGCCAGGAAGGCGTTGGAAGCGTGTTTAATTAGTTCTGCGCTCTTGGTGCTGGTGACAATCAACGGCGGCGGAATCTGTACTCGATCAGGCTGGGGAATTGCGCTTTGCTGTCGGTAATAACTGCCGTCAGTCAGCGGCGCGTAAATGCTGCGCAGTACCGAGGCGCAACGTTCATTGTCGGCGCCCACCACAATGCGGTCGGGAAACAGAAAATCCGTCACCGCCGTTCCTTCCCGCAGAAACTCAGGATTAGATGCCACGTCGAAACATTCAGCACCTCCCCCATTGCGCAGAATAACCTCGCGAATCCATCGGCTGGTATAAACCGGGACTGTGCTCTTCTCGACGATGACTTTGTACCCGTTGATTGCGCCAGGAATGCTGCTGGCCACAGATTCTACATACGAAAGATCCGCGTGCCCCTGCTCAGTCGGCGGTGTGCCGACAGCGATGAACACTGCCTCGCTGGCCAGGACTGCGCCGCGCAGGTCGTCAGAAAACGTCAGCCGCTGGCCGCGGTGGCGCTGCAGCAGTTCGGGCAGAAACCTCTCGTGGATTGGAACGTCGCCCCGTTTGAGGGCCGTAACTTTCTGCTCATCGTTATCAACCAGAATGACTTCATGCCCCAGGTCGGCAAAACACGCCCCGGCCACCAACCCCACGTATCCGGATCCCACCACTGCGATGTGCATCAAAGCCCCTCAGTCTCGATCACCAATTCAGCGCCTGCATTCTATGTTCCAGGACCATACTTTATCAGCTTTTCTAGGATTGAGAGAGCTTCCGTGACGGGAAAGGCATTCTGCTGCGCAAAATGGGAATTTGTTTGGCGACGGATGCAAAGCTCTTCATCCCGCGGCCGTCGGCCGAAGAAAATCTTTGCCTTTTCTCTCCGAGCCGAGGGCGAGCACGGTTATCAGCAATGCGATGTTGGTAATTTCGAAGGCGGCCAGCGCCCAGCTATAGCCGAGTTTGCCGCGCAAGGCATACTCAATGGTGTTGGTACCTGCAGCGAAAAGGATTCCAAGCTGATAAGCGAATCCCGGCATCAAACCCCGCACGCTATCAGGGGACAGTTCGTTGAGGTGAGCAGGAATGACGCCCCAGGCCCCTTGCACTCCCATCTGCATTAGGAACGCACCCACAGCCAGCAAAACCAATGAGCCGGCGAATGCCCACAGAGGGATTACTGCCAATGAGAGCACCAGAGCCAGCATCATGCTTTTGCGCCGGCCCAGTCCTTCTGAAAAATGTCCAAACGCAACCGCCCCGAACACTGCGCCTATGTTGTAGAGAATAGCCATGTAAGACACCAGAGCCGAAGAGAACCCGTGCGCGGATTTCAGGAAGTCAGGATAGAGGTCTTGAGTTCCGTGAGAAAGAAACATCATCAGCGTCATCAGAAGAGTGAGATAAGAAAAAATCCTCCAATGCCCGCTGGCGGTGCGCAGAATGGACCTGAGGGTTGGTGCATGATGTTGCTTCCACGCTTCCGACTCCCGTACGCGGAAGCGAATGTACAATGCCAGGAGCGCTGGAGCACCACCCACCCAAAACATCGCACGCCAGCCCCATGCCGGTAAGACGAAACGGGCTGCCAACGCCGCCAGCAGATAACCAATCGAGTAGCCACATTGAACGATACCGGACAGGATGCCACGCCACCGGCTGGGTGCACTTTCCATGGCCAGTGACGCCCCCACTCCCCACTCACCTCCCATCCCGATTCCATAAATGGTGCGCAATGTCAGGAAAACGGAGTAGCTCGGAGCGAATCCGCACAGCAGCTCAATCAGTGAGAAAAAGATGACATTGGCCATCAGGGGCTTGCGACGCCCATACCGGTCAGCCAGCACCCCGAACAACAATGCCCCGAAAGGTCGCATGGCGAGAGTAGCCGTTAAGGTCCACACGATGGCACTTTTGCTGACGTGGAACTGCACCGCGAGGACATCCACCAGGAAAACCAGAACAAAAAAATCGAACGCATCCAGGGTCCAACCCAAAAAACTGGCGGTTACGGCATGCCACTGGTCAGAACGGGAAAGCGGGGCATACGCGAGTGTGGACGAGGACGCCATAGCTCCGGAAACTGGAACATCAGAACACGCTCGTCGATGAGATGCAAATCTACGCGGGAAATACTAGCGGCTGTCACGTCCAGCAGTGATTACGGTCACGAAAACGCAGGAAAATCTGCAATAAAATTTGGTTGCTTCTAAATTCCTGTAAACCAGCGGCAGCGCTCTGGTGCTGCACGACTTCAACCCGAATTATTCGGGAGAGAATCGCCACACGCACCTGTTTGGAGGGCACCATGAATTCAAGAAAATTGTTGCTCTTCCTCCTCGTCCTCACAGTAGCGGCATCTACGTTGCTGCTTTATAGCCAAAATCAAACAACGTCGGCCATGCTGCCAATTGGGAATCCAGTACAAATCAAGGCTCCTCTAGGCCTGCCGCCGGTACCGATCCCAGCGGACAATCCGCCAACCGCTGAAACGATCGCGCTCGGGCGACGGCTGTACTACGATCCAATTCTCTCCGCGGACAACACTGTTTCCTGCGCTACATGCCATAGCCCGCAGTACGGCTTTGCCGATTCCAAGCCGGTTTCAGAAGGTGTTGGCGGAAAAACGGGCACCCGCCATTCCCCTTCCGTCCTGAATGCCGCATATTCCAAGCTACAGTTCTGGGATGGTCGTGCACCGAGCCTGGAACAGCAAGCAGAAGGCCCCGTTCAGAATCCCGTCGAAATGGCGAATACATTGGCCGTGGTCGAGCAAAGATTGAACACTGACCCGAGTTACCGGGAGGATTTTGCCAAGGCTTGGGGTCCAAAGCCCATCACCTACGAAATGGTAGAAAAAAGCATTGCTTCGTTCGAGCGAACGGTCATCAGCGGGAACTCGCCTTTCGATCGGTGGAAATATGGGCACGATGAAAATGCTGTGAGTGCCTCGGTGAAACGCGGCTTCGTTGTGTTTACCTCTAAGAATAAGGGTAATTGTGCCGCTTGCCATACCGTAGGAGACAAGTATGCATTGTTCGAGGACAATGAATTTCACAACGTCGGAGTGAGCGTAGACATGGGTCGGTTCACCGACGTTGGGTTGTACGCTGTGACCCACAACGACGCAGATAAGGGGAAATTTAAGACGCCTTGTCTTCGCAATATCGCGCAGATCGCGCCGTACATGAGCGATGGCAGCCTGAAGAACCTGAAAGAAGTCGTAGATTTCTATATTGGCGCGGGAAATTCCAACCCGAACCTGGACAAGCAAATCCATGTACTGGATTTTCTCAGCGGCCAAGAACGCGCTGATTTACAAGCATTTCTGAATTCGCTGACGGGAGAAGTGCCCGCCAGCGTGGGCGCGCCCGAGGTAACCAGGACACAGGCAAGGAAATAGCTGCAACCTCTTGCACATTCGCCAGAGCTGAGCCGTGCCCAAATTGGCCTTTCTTGTTGACAAGGCGGTTTTTTCGGGGCAAACTCCGCTCAATCCGTGCTTCAGGCCGCCAGTCAGTTTTCCGGCCTTGTGGCGGGGTCGCGCAATTGCGATCGGAGGTTGATTTCCTTTTTCAGATGTAGCAATCCCTCATGCCCCGTACTCAGGTTTCCCAACCCGATTCTTCGGAGCCAGATGAACCAAGCTGGGCCGAACAATCGAAAAACCCGCGGAGTGCCGAACCGACTTCGGGTCTGGCGCTTGCCAAATGCTTGAGCGCTCTGGCCGCGTCTGGTGGCGGGCCGGTGTCTACCCAGGTGGCGCTGGACCTTGTCCTGAATGACATCTTGAAGCGGGCTTGCTCTGCCACCAGCGCCACCGCCGGTGCTATCGCGTTAGCGGATAAGGGAGAGATGGTGTGCCGCGCCACTACGGGAGAAAATGCTCCCGACCTGGGTATCCGGCTGGATACCACGCACGGCCTTTCCGGTGCCTGTGTTCGGACTCGGCAGTGGCAGCGTAGTAAAGATACAGAAACCGACCTGCGCGTGAACTCTGCGGTCTGCCGTCGTCTGGGTGTTCGTTCGATCCTCGTGGTTCCAGTACTAAGTGCCGAGGAACTCATTGGCGTGATTGAGATTTTTTCTGTCCGCGCTGAGGCCTTCAGCGACAAAGACGTAGAATCTCTACAGGCTTTTTCGCAGGAAGTAGCAGAAAATGTGCAGCGGGCGCTGCATGCCCAAACTCCTCAGCCTCCGCCTGCCGTAGTTGAGCCAGCTCCCCTGGCGGACTCTCCGGAGTCCCCAACCTTTGAACCAGGGAGTTCTACCATGGAACTTGTTGCCGCAACGAAAGAAACCGATCCGCAGAAGGACTTCTCAACCACCTTGTTGTTGGTTTGCGTAGTTCTCCTGGCTTTGATTGTGGGCTGGATGACGGGACGTGCAGAATGGCTGCACAGACCTGCCAAATCCACGGTCCCAGCGAAGCAGGTGGTGAAGAGCCAATCGGAGCCGACTCCCGCCGAGTCTTTGCCCATTCCGCCCCCTGAGCAGTCAACCAATCAGCACACCGAGCTGTCAACACCCCAACCGAGACTAACGGGAACTCGTAGCGATGCTAACCACGGTTTGGTCATAACTCGCGACGGCAAGGTCGTGTTTCGGACGCCTCCGCAACATCCAAATTCAGTGGCCAGCGCGCCCCAGCAGGGAAACGATGCTCAAGGGACAACCGTCCCGGGGCTGCGGATTTCGCCGGAGGTTGCTCAGCAGTACCTGGTTACACGGGTTGAACCAGACTATCCCGAACAGGCAAGAAAGGACCAGGTCCAGGGCACAGTGATACTTGATGCAAACGTGGCAAAGGACGGTGCAGTTCAAAAAATTGATCCCATCAGCGGGAATCCTGAACTCATTCAGGCAGCCACGCAAGCCGTGCAGCAGTGGCGCTTCCGCCCTTATTTGCAGAGCGGGCAGCCACAGGAGTTTACTACCCGTGTCACTGTGATTTTCCGCCTACCGTAACTTCTGAGCTCGGGGCGAGGGATTCCAGTGCCTTTTTTGTCAGCAATATCGGTCCAGGCACAGGAATATCTGCGTCACTACTTCGGCCGCCAGGGTTTTGCTTTAGCATGTGGAGCGTCAAACCAACTCGAGTGGAAACTCCGATTTTCTCGAAAATCCGGAACAAGTAATTCTTGACCGTATGTTCGCTTAACCGCAATCGCTCAGCAATCTGGCGATTGCTGTTTCCTTCCGCAACCAAAAGCGCAATCTGCTGCTCGCGTTTGCTCAGGGGACGGGTACCGGGAGTCTGTGGTGCCCTGGATACATGCTCGAACAAGGCATCGACCACGTATTCTAGCTCTGCCGTACAGGCCCAGACCTGACCGGCATGAACGCAACGGATGCAGTTACAGAGAGCTTCGAAGCGATCTGAGCGGCAGAAGATCCCGCGAGCACCGCAAGCGAGCGCCTCGACGACAAGAGCGCGATGTCGTGTTTCAAGGAGCACTATGATGTTCAGCGCAGGATGGAGCCTGTGGACTTCCCGCATGAAACCAGAGCTGGTTACCAGATCTCCGCCACTTGCAATCCCCATCAAGACCACGTCGAAGCTAGCATGATCGAGCACTCGAAGGACTTTACTCGGGGTGGTGGTTGTCACGGCCTCGTAGTAGCCGGTGCGCTGCAACGCGTCTGCCACCAAGTGGCCGCTCATCGTAGTGACGTCAGCCACCAGAATGCGAATCTTCGCCCTGGAATTTGGGATTACGGTCAACAAGCGCTGCCCCGTAGCTAAGGACCCTCCAAAAACCCGGAAATTGTACCCGGAGTGTGAGCCAGTGGCAAGGAGCCATGAGTCCCTGATTTGCAACTCCGCAACTGCTGCGGAATTGGCATACACTCGCGGAATTCGGTAGAATCAGGCTAGCAGTTTTGCAGGCTTCCCCCAAGAACTTTAGCCGATAGACTCTGTGACTTTCATCCACTTGTTAACAGGTTGAGGTCCAAGGCAGAGTCGAGTTGTGGGATTTCGCACGCTCCGGCCGCCAGAGTAGGAATTCCCTATTTCACCGCCTGAGTACCGCCCCCCGAAAGATCGAGGATTGGGCATGTTTTTGAAGTATTTTGGATTAACGGAGCAGCCGTTCGGAGTCACGCCGGACCCCCGCTTCCTGTATCTGAGTTCTGCGCATCGGGAAGCTCTGGCTTCTTTGTACTACGGCATTGACGCAAATCGTGGATTCCTTGGCCTGATCGCGCAACCGGGGATGGGCAAAACCACCCTTTTGTTCCATCTCTTGGAAAAGTTTCGAACCTCCGCGCACACCGCTTTCATCTTCCAGACACAATGCAACTCCCGAGAGTTCATGCGCTTCCTCCTCGCCGAACTTGGTTATGACGGGGACACCGAGGATCTTGTTCGCCTGCACGAGGAATTCAATCAGCGCTTACTGCAGGAAGCTCGTGCCGGCAGACGCATGATTGTGGTGATTGATGAGGCGCAGAATCTGGCGCCCGAGGTGCTCGAAACTGTGCGTTTGCTCTCTGATTTTGAGACGCCGCGTGCCAAGCTCATGCACATCATCCTTTCCGGCCAGCCGCAACTGGCCGACAAGCTGGCCAGCCCAGGGTTGGCGCAATTGCGCCAACGAGTTTCGATTCTCCACGGGCTAGAGCCGCTAACTTTTTCCGAGGTTAGGAAGTATATCGAGCATCGGCTGAAAATTGCGGGATATACTGGCGACACTCCATTCACGCCCGAAGCCTATGAAATCATCGCAAAATTTACTCAGGGCATTCCGCGAAATGTGAATAACTTCTGCTTCAACGCGTTTGCTCTCGCTTGTGCTATGCAGCAGAAGACGGTAGACGCCAACATCGCAAACGAAGTGATTTCCGATCTGGATATTTCCCGGTTCACTTCTGCGGCACGGCCGCAAAGTCCCTGCTTCGAACCACTTTGTCCGCAAATCCCCGACGCGCCAGCTGCCCGCACCGAACGTGAACCTGCAGGAGAAATCCTAACTCCCGCCGAAGCCGCGGCGTATATGCAGGAAGTTGTGCTGAAGCTCAGAAATGGCGCTCGTTAGAGAAAGCAACCCAGCATGGCGGGATAAACAACACCTCAGCACCATTCGCAGCGATTTTTGCGGATTGTGGATTTTCTTGCAGGGTTACTTGAGAGAGATCGCGCGCCTTTTCAGTCACAGGCGCAGCTGTTTACCGCTGTCGATTTAGCTGCGGAACTGCCATGCGGAATGGCAGACGAAAAGGGCTTGTGATTCGTTTTCTCTGCATCAGGCACATTGCCTAAGCTGTAGGCGTAGAGGACAACTTCCACTCGCTTGGAAACGCCCAGCTTGTCAAAGATGCGAAACAAGTAGTTCTTCACCGTGTGCTCAGTCAACCCAAGCCGCTGCGCAATCTCCCGGTTTGACATTCCCTCGGCGACGCAGCGCACGACTTCCTGTTCGCGACGCGACAGCAGTTCAGTTCCCTTGGCATCAATCACACGCAACGGCAAAGCTTCCCCAAGCGCGTCCAGGAGAAAGCGGAGCTCATCGCTGTTCGCCCAAATCTGACCTTGAGAGACACAGCAGATGCATTTCGCCAAAAGTTTCAGTGAACCGTTTCGTGAAAAAACACCGCGCGCTCCTGCGCGGAAGGCCTCGACCACCAGTTTACGCTCGCTTGAGTCAAGCAGCATCACAGCGCGGGTTTCAGGACAGCTCCCGCGCAGCTCGCGTACCAGTTCGAAACCCTTGCGTGGATTGCCGTCGATTTCTGCACCAATAATTACTACCGATGGTTTTTCTTCCGTGATCGTGGCGATAATTCCGGGCGCATCCGGCGGCGCTTCTAACACCTTAAAGCGATCGTCTCGTTCCAATGCGGTGGCAAGCAGTTGGCTGTTCATTATGTTGCTGTCAACAGCCAAGACTCGGATCACTTCAGAAACTTCTGACAAGCTAAGCGGGTGAGCCACAACCATCTCCCAAATTTGGTGCAATCGTGAAAATCCACTTAGACAACGAGGCGGGTAAGCAAATACGCGAGAGGAAACCTACCCTTAAGTCGTCATTTTGGCGACTCGTGATCGGGACTTTATTCTCAGAGGCCTGGGATGTAAATGGCACTTTTGTGCCAGAAAACCCTATAAGTGAATGCTAACAAGCCAGATCTAGACCACTTCGAGACGGTCACCCCGAGGGGAAATGAGGGATCCAAAATGTGGAAGCCGTAGCGGCGAGAAAATGGCGTGGTGCATTAAGGCCGCCGGCTATTCTTCGCGTGGCGCGACGCCTCCCGCTCTTGCAACGCCAGCAGCGCCACCCGCTGCATCTCGTCCACCGGCGCGGGCTTACCGGTCCAGATCTCGAACTGTCGGGCGGCTTGTTGCACGAACATCTCTATCCCAGGAATAACCTGGGCCCCGGCGTCTTTGGCCAGCTTCATCAGGCGTGTCTCATGCGGGTCATAAACCATTTCAAAAACATAACGCGCCTTTATTTCATTTTCATTTAACGGAGACTCTCGCGTGTTCCCCATACCGACAGGCGTGGCATTGATAATGACGTCGAAGGAAAGTTTCTTCAGGTCAGCTCGCTTTATAGTCCTCGCGCGAGCTGATCGCGCCAGTTTTTGCGCTGGGCCCGGCGTGCGGTTCAGAATGTACACTTCGGCACCACGCTCCTTCAGTCCAAAGACAGCGGCCCGGGCCGCGCCCCCCGCTCCCAAAACCAGTATTTTCGCGTTCTCCACCTCGAGCCGCTGCTGCAGAGGACGGACGATTCCGGCGGTGTCGGTATTGAATCCGTACAGCTTTCCGTCCTGTGCTCGAACCACCGTATTGCACGCGCCGATCTTCGAAGTATACGGATCAGTATTATCCAGATGCCGGAGAATCGCTTCTTTGTACGGCATGGTCACCGAAAGACCGTGAATGGGGATTTCGCGGACACAGGCGAGCAGGTCTCTTAAACTCTTGGCGTGCAGCGCCAGGTACACTCCGTTCACGGTTTCCCGGCGCAGCGCTGCATTCATGATAGCCGGCGAAAGCGAATGTGAAACCGGATCCCCGGCGACCCCATAAACACGGGTCGCCGCGTCTACCTGTTCGATGCGGTAGATACTTCGAAGTTCCTGTGCGGTCACTTGCCCCGGAGCTGTTCTCTCGCCGTGGCTGACCGCCGCGAAAGTGAAGATGCTGCCCGCGCGCAACCCCAAAACCCGGCTAATAATCCCTTGTTCCCCCATGCACAATGCGATCAAGGAATACTGGTCACTATTCTTCTCAATGAATTTCATCATCAGCACGTTGTCGTAAAGGGTCGTGGCGGTGGCCACGATCTTATAAAAATCAGCCGGCATGGCCACCATCTTCTGCAAGGTTCGTTCCAGGTTCTTGGTAGCATGGAAATCATGGTGAGAAAGAATAAGCGCGGCGGAGTTCCGCAAGCGCTGCAGTTGCGGCGCTTTGACGCGGACCGCGCTTTGCAGCTCAAGATCGATTAACTGACAGCCCGCCGCTGCCGCCTTGCCCAGAATGTCAAGTTGCGCCGCGATGCTTCCTCTAAACTTTCCCCCGCTTGCAGCCCTGCGGCAAGTTGTCACCACGACGACGTGGGGATGGGATTCGGTGAACTGTCTGATCTTCGGCAGAGCCAAAACAGGGCGGCGAAGGTAGTCTAACCTAAGTTCCAGGAAGTGGTTGTCGCGAACCAGCGCCTCGGCCTTTTCGACCATTTCACTGGCATCGTTCCCCGTTACGGCCACGCAAACACGAGGCAGTCGCAGCGGGCGGAGACGTGCCATGAAATTGTTAGAGGCGACACTCATTAAATTGAGAGTGGCGCGATATTACAGGTGCGTAATTCTAGATGCAACAGCGGATTATGGTTTCGAAAGGCAAAACTTTTTAACCTACCTACCATGGACCAGCGTAACCTTGACCCCAACTTAATGTGCTTGTTACTGTCCGGGCTGGGAAAGCTTTTGTTTTTCGCAACTTAACGAAGACGAGGCGCGATCAGAAAACGCCTCGACTTCGGAGGTAACATGAAGAAAACAGGATTGTTGCTCTTCTTGAGCCTGGCGCTCGCCGCCCCTGCGCAGCAACCCGCAGGAGCCTCCGACCAAAGTGCGCCCGCCGGGACCGTGGTCAGCAGTGCCAATTTCCCCACAGAGCGTATGGCCACACCAACCTATTCCGACATCTATTGCGCCGGCTTCGTAACCAGGACTCCGGTGCCTGATGCAAACTTCATCGCCGGTGGTTTGGATACACCCAACACTACCAAATATGGCCGCAGCGAACTCGTGTACCTAACGGGAAAGGGCTACGAGGCTGGGAAGCGCTATTCGATCGTGCGGGCAGTGCGCGACCCTAATCGTTATGAAGTCTATCCCGGCCAATTCACCCAATTGCAGTCCATGGGACAGCCCTATGCCGAGCTCGGCACCATACGGGTAGTGGATACGCGCAGCAAAAGCGCCATCGCTCAGATTGAAATGAGTTGCGGTCCAATGATGCCCGGTGATGTCGTGACTTCATTCGTGGAAAGAGCCAGCATTCCTGACCACGGGCCATTGCGTTTCGACCGCTTTGTGCCGTCGTCGGGAAAGGCAACCGGGCGCATTGTGATGGCGAAGGATTTTGATACCGAGCTGGGAACAGGGATGAAGGTTTATATGAATCTGGGCGCGAACCAGGGCATTAAGCCTGGCGATTATCTCCGCGCGGTCCGTTCTTATGAAGCCGATCTGCACGATGCGACAGACTCGCTTTCGTTCAAAGCTTCCACCGCGGACGACACCCAGGTAAAACCTCCGGCGATTGAGCCGACGATGTTGAACCGAACCAACGGCCCGGCCATACATGTCGCCGATCTACCGCGCCGCGCCGTGGGGGAAATCGTTATTCTGAGTGCCACACCCACGACCTCGACCGGCATGATCGTTTTCGCATTGGAAGACATGCACATCGGCGATGTTGTGGAGATGGATCAGCAGTAGCTCGCGCAACCGCTCGAACGAGCCGGAAGGAGACTTCCGGCTTATTTTTTTGTCAATGTCTTGGTGGCGGTCTCGGAGCGTCAGCCTTTGACTCGGCTGACAGTCATTTGCGATCAAAATCGCTGAACACCTCTGCGGTGAATGCCTCCAGGGTTGCGCCCTTTTGCCAGGCATCGAGCGGCAGGCCAGCCTTGCGGCAGGTTTGTTCGAGGAAGGCTTCACGAGTCCAGTGGTGCTCGACCGGAACTTGGGGCAGAAGCAGTCCGCGATATCCGTGCTGAGAAATCAGCAGTCCGTGGCGGCCGACTTCGACGTGCTCCGGTCGGATCGCTTCCAGTAACGACAGAATGCTAATTGAGATACCCAATCCCCCAGCTTCTGCACGGGTCACGGGCCAAAAGCGTGTGTCCTCGAACGCAGCAGCCCGCGCCGTCTCCGCCACAGTCCGATAAACCGAAGTAACAGGGAAAACGTATCCGACGCAGCCGCGTAACTCACCTCGCAAATAAATTGTGGTGAAGGCGCCGCGGGCCACCGCCAGGTGCGGTGAAGGCGGATCCAGCGAAATTTCTCGGTTCTCGAAAGCTGACTCAATCGACTCATGCGCCAGCCTGAGCAGAATGCAGCGTTCCTCCGCACCGAATTCCTGCGCCGGCTCCGCGGAAGTTACACTCGCCAAGAAGCTGGTGCGCGAGTTTTCAGGTTGCGGCGACATCATTACGCTTCCTTCGCCGGCTCAGCACGAAAGCTCGGCGGCGTCTCCTCACGACTTGCCGGTCAATCTTCGACCAGAATGCGATGAAATAGTCTCCCGCCGAAATCAGAGACAATAGCACCATGAACCCGATTGCAACCTGCGCTATCCAATGCACCGGAAAAATATACGGGCCATAAATTGGCCACTGTTTCCAGCGATGGTCAAGGATTACGGCCACTACAGAAATTATCTGGACCAACATCTTGAACTTGCCCAAATCGCTGGCTTCGATGGTGAATCCCTCGGAGGCAGCAATCGACCGCAGTCCGCTGACCAGAAATTCGCGTGCGATGATAACCACAGCAATCCAGGCGGGGACCATGCTGGGGTTAAATTGCACCAAAGCGACGAAGGCAGTGGCAATCAGAAGTTTGTCCGCCAGCGGATCCAGCAACATGCCCATGGTCGTGATCTGCCCGCGCTTGCGAGCCAGATAACCGTCAATCCCATCCGTGATTGAGGCAGCGATAAACAGCGCCGACGCCAGCAGTTCCTTCTCTCCAGCAATACTGTCAAAACGGTTGGTTGAAAGAATCCAAATCAGCAGAGGGATGCTGGCAATGCGGGTGAGCGTGATGGAGTTGGGTAGATTCACCGGGAGCTGACAGTCGGTTGCAGTTACACAACCAGCATGAATTATCCTCCACGAACAAGCGTGAAAGCAATGAACGAAGAGTCGCGGTCGAAAAGCGCACAGAGAATGGATGGACCACCTAGCAAATCCGCAGGCCTGCGCTATACTCCTACTGCTTTTCGGCTGCTTTGAGTAGGAGAAGTAAAGAATCGCAGACCATGACATACGGAGGGAACCATGAAGTCAGTGCGTATCTTGCTTCTTGCCTTTTTCCTTTTTTCTTTCCACGCCTTTGCCTGGCAGGCCGCCCTGCCTTCCTTGCCTACAACACCCAAGCATCCGGTTGTGGATGAATACCACGGCGTAAAGGTCACCGACAATTATCGTTGGCTGGAGGACGGCAAAAATCCCGAGGTCATCAGTTGGACAAATTCTGAAAACGAGCACAGTCGCGCCATTCTGGATGCGCTCCCGACGCATGCCGCTATTCAGCAGTTCCTGAAGCAGCTGGATGCAGCAAGCTCGCCTAGTTTCTATGATCTGCAGTTATGGGCGGGAACACTGTTTGCCATGAATTGGCAGCCCGGCAAGCAACAGCCCATGCTGGTGACGCTGCGTTCGCCGGAGGAGTTGTCGTCGAAGCACGTGGTGCTTGACCCGGCACAGCTCGATTCTACCAACTCGACTGCGATCCAGTTCTATGTGCCTTCGCACGATGCCAGCAAAGTAGCGGTTTCGCTGGCGCAGGGTGGGACTGAGGCAGGCACGGTCCGCGTCTTTGATGTTGCTACCGGCCGACCTCTTCCCGACGTAGTACCGCACGTAACCGCCCTTGGCGGCGGCAGCTTGGCGTGGAATGCCGACGGTGGTGGCTTCTACTACACGCGGTACCCTCGCGAGGGTGAGCGTCCGCAGCAGGATCTGAATTTCTTTGCTCAGATTTACTTCCACAAGCTTGGAACATCGACTAGCGAAGACGCCTACGTTCTCGGCAAGGATTTTCCGCGCATAGCCGAGATCACGTTAGACGCAAGTCATGATGGCAAGTATTTGTTGGCTACGGTGGAGAATGGGGATGGCGGTGATTACGAACACTTCCTGCGCGGACTTGACGGCACGTGGACGCAAATCACTCAATTCCCCGACGGCATTAAATCGATCGCTCTGGGTGAGGATGCCTTGTACATGCTTTCGCGCGATCACGCGCCTCGCGGCAAGTTGCTGCGGACACCGCTGGAAACGCCCACGCCAAAAGACGCAAAAACTATCGTTCCGGAGAGCACGGCTGTCATCCAAGACTTCCGATTTTCCCTGGCTGGTCTGCAGCCCAGCTTCGTTCCCACTACCACCCTCCTGTATGTGACCGAATTGGTTGGTGGCCCAAGCGAGATTCGCATCTTTGACCATCAAGGTCGTGAGGTGGGCATCGTTCCCGCTGAGCCGGTCTCAACCATTACTCAAATCCTGCCTCTGCACAATGATGACATTCTTTTCGGCAACATCAGCTACCTCGATCCCATGGCGTGGTTCCGTTACGATCCTTCGACCAAGAAGGCGACCATCACGGCCATGCGCGAGAGTTCGCCTCTCAGCTTCGCGGACGTCGAAGTATCGCGGGAATTCGCTACCTCGAAGGATGGAACCAAAGTTCCGCTGGACATATTGCATCGCAGAGGAGTAAAGCTCGACGGGCAGAACCCGGCAATTCTCACCGGCTATGGTGGATTCGGTCTAAGCCAGACACCCTACTTCGATCCCGCAATTCGTCCGTGGCTGGACGCAGGCGGAGTTTTCGCGTCAGCCAACCTGCGTGGCGGAGGAGAATTTGGCGAGGATTGGCACCAGCAGGGAATGCTGACCCACAAACAAAACGTTTTTGACGATTTCATAGCCGCCGCCGAGCACCTCATCAGCACCGGGTACACTAATTCTTCGAAGCTCGGCATTGAAGGGGGCAGCAATGGCGGATTATTGATGGGCGCTGTGCTGACGCAGCGCCCGGACCTGTTTCGCGCAGTGGTCTCCGTAGCCGGGCTCTATGACATGCTACGCTCGGAGACTACCCAGAATGGCCAGTACAACACGACCGAATATGGCTCCGTAAAGCACCCGGAACAATTCGCGGCAATGTACAGATATTCTCCCTATCAGCACGTGCGCGATGGAGTCAGCTATCCTAGCATACTGTTCATGGTGGGTGAAAATGATCCGCGCGTGGACCCATGGCACACACGCAAGTTTGTGGCAGCGCTGCAGGCGGCAAATTCGGCGAAGAATCCTATTCTGCTTATCAGTTTTTCCAACTCCGGGCACGGCGGCATAGGATCTGCGGAAGATCAGCAGATCGCAATGTCCACCTACGGGGTCGAATTTATGTACGACCAGCTGGGCGTGAAGTGGGTAACGCTGGAAATGCCCAAACAGCCCAATTTCAGTGCCGCGGCTAGGCTCTCGACATCCCCGAAATAATTTAGGACTATTAGTCCATCATGCCGGGGCAGCACTTTGACCTCGTAATCATTGGCGGAGGAATCGTTGGCTTGTCGACAGCGATGTACATTTCGCGCGCCTACCCCGAAGTCCGCATGGTGGTGCTAGAAAAAGAAGCCTCCGTCGGCCAGCATCAGACGGGCCACAACAGCGGAGTAGTTCATTCCGGAATCTACTATAAACCGGGTTCGTTGAAAGCTCGGTTATGCGTGCAAGGTGCCGCCGCCATGTTCGCCTTCTGCCGCGAGCACAGCATTCCCCACGAAATTTGCGGCAAAGTGATCGTGGCCGCGAGCCCGGATGAGATTCCGCGCCTGCACGCGCTGCTGGAACGCGGTCAGGCAAACGGAATCGCTGGCTTGCAACTCATCGATCGCCAGCAGGTGCGGGAGATCGAACCCAATTGCGGCGGGGTCGCATGGCTGCTTGTTCCCGGTACAGGAATCACCAGCTACGAGAAAGTCTGCCGGAAATATGCGGAACTCGTCCTTGCACAGGGCGGGCGAGTGAGTACCTCGACGGAAGTGATAAGTCTCAAGCAATATACCGGCGAAACTGTGCTTGAGACCAACCGGGGATCGTTCACTACCCGTTATGTGATCAACTGTGCTGGACTGCATAGTGACCGCATCAGCCGAATGTCGGGCGTGAGCCCGGCAGTTCGAATCGTTCCGTTCCGTGGCGAATATTACGATTTGGCTCCAGAACGAAGACACCTTGTCCGCAATTTGATCTATCCCGTACCCGACCTGCGATTCCCCTTTCTTGGCGTACATTTCACCCGCCGCATCGGGGGTGATGTCGATGCCGGACCGAACGCGGTCCTGGCGTTTAAGCGCGAAGGCTATAAGAAAACCGATTTTGCTCTGCGGGACGTCTCTGAAACGCTGGCCTATCCCGGATTCTGGAGGATGGCAGGAAGGTACTGGAGGGACGGCATCGCCGAATTCTATCGGTCTGTTCGCAAGAATGCCTTTGTAAAAGCCCTGCAAAAGCTCGTACCGGATATTCGCAGCTCAGATCTCGTTCCCAACGGGTCGGGTGTACGGGCGCAGGCACTTCGCCCGGATGGTGCGCTGGTTGACGATTTTCAATTCGTTTGCACGGGAAACATGCTGCACGTGTGGAACGTTCCCTCCCCGGCCGCAACTGCGTCAATCCCCATCGGACGCGAGATCGCGCTTATGGCGCAACAGGGATTTGGTCTGCAAAAAGGCTAGACGGACCCGGGGTAAGGGAAAATCGGCCTCAGGGGGATGGATCAGTCTGGGTAACGGGTAATTTCTTCCACAGGGGGCGATGCGCCATGCAACAAAATGGTTGCAATTTTCAAGAGTACCGAAGTAATATGTTATCGAACGTAGCAACAAGCGTTCTCTAGTCGTTGTACCGCCCTTTCTTCCAAGGTTCAGGAGCCGTAACCAACTGTCTCGCTTCGGGGTGGATTATCCGTCCCGAATAAGGTACGGAGAATACCTGTATGTCGTGGTACGCATATTGCATCACTGAGCAACAGGCCCCTAACGGAACACGCGCGCGGCGCCCCTTCCTGCTGGAAGGTATTCAAGGTGTGAACTCAGCCCCGGTATTGAGCTATCCAAGCGGTGAGTTTTCAGTGGTGGTCAGCGAATACGACCGGACTACTGGAAAGCTTGACGATAAGGCCGTTTTGGAGCATGCGCGAGTGGTAAGTGTATGTTTCCGCAATCAGACGGTGCTCCCGTTCCGCTTTGGCACGATCTTCGATAGTGATGAGGCCTTGCGCCAGGCGGTCCGGGCTAATCGCCGGGCGTTTGGCCAGAGTGTCGCCCGCCTGCGTGGAAAGGCTGAGATGCACCTGAAGCTGATGGTGCGCGATGGGTCGCTTCGCGAAGCTTTGTTGGACGTAGAGTTACCGGATACCGTTGGCGGCGAGTATCTGATGAAATTGCGGGAGAAGGCGGCCCGCGACCGGGAGCGCCAAACCAAAGCTCGGGCACTGTCCGTGCAGGTGCATAAGATGTTCAATCCCCTGGAAGAAGAGGTGAGTTGCAAGCGAGTGAACACGGATGGAATGCTGATCGATATCGCTCATTTGATCGATTCCAAGTCGGTTGAGAAATACCACAACCGCTACAGCAGTGCTGCCAAGCAATTGAAGAACTGTGAAATTAGCGTGAGCGGGCCGTGGCCGCCGTACCATTTTCTACCTGGTAAACTGCGTACCGTGGCGGGCAACTCGTAAGAACCAAGCCCTGCCATCCCATGCCCCTAGTCGATATGCTGCAGTGAATGTGCATGACTCTGCAATCTTTTGCCCCAGGCGCCTCATCCATTCTCCCTCTCAGCTTTAAGGTATATTAACTAAGTTATAGAAAATAAAGTATTTGACTTGTTGGAAAAGTTGAAATGGCAAGCTTTCGTCATTTGGAGCGGAAAATGCAATTTCCGAGAGTCAATGAAAGAGGCCGCCGACGAATGACCTTCACTCTCTTTTTTCGACATCTCTCGTTGCGCCGCTCCGACTGCTGGATCGGCTCCTTGAATGACCTTTCTTGACTCCTTTCCAACTTGCCTCTTTTGAGATAGTGGCCCCAGAGATGGGGCCGCTTTTCTTTGTCGCCGTGGTCTTGCAGGTCGCGGCCAAAGCCCAGCGCTTATTGCTAGATGACTATGCTCTTCCCCTGGATCACTGCTTCCACTTACACTGGCCGTCACCATGCGCCCTGCAATCGTGGCTCTTTTCTCGTTGAGCTTTGCAAATCTCTTGTTTTCGCAGATGCAGAATCCCATTGCAACAACCCAGCTGAAGCCTCTTTCGCCGGAATTAAGGAACCAGCTGATAGCCCTACGCGATGCGGCCTTGAACGATGAATACACCTATGAGCAGACCGCACACCTGACGGATAACATCGGCCCTCGGCCGGTTGGATCCGTGCAAGCACAAGGCGCGGTCGAGTACGTGGCCGACCAACTGCGGCGTCTCGGGCTTGATGTGCAACTGGAAGAAATAAAAGTCCCGCATTGGATTCGCGGCACCGAGACCGCCGAACTGGTGGATTATCCAGGCCAAATACCAGGGGTAACACAGAAGATCGTTCTGACGGCACTGGGAGGCACTGTTCCCACTTCACCTTCCGGCGTGACTGCAGAAGTGGTGGTGGCGAGAAGCTTCGAGGATCTCACGACGCTTGGACGCGACAAGGTGGCGGGAAAAATTGTGCTGCTCAATTTTCCTTTTGACAAGAAGAAAGCGACAAATGGCTTGGCACTGGAGGCCTATGAAGAGGCTGTGGCTTATCGCTCGAGGGGACCGAAAGCTGCTGCCGAACTGGGAGCCGCCGCTTGTCTGATCCGTTCTGTGGGGGGAGCCGATTATCGACTGCCGCACACCGGTTTCAGCGTGCCGGCAGGAATTCCCGCTGCAGCTGTTACCAGTGAGGACGGGGATCTGATTGCTCGACTCGCTGCTCAAGGAAGGATTCACATGCACCTCACCCTGACTTCCGAAACCGGGCCGGACACCATAAGTTATAACGTGATCGGCGACCTCAAGGGTGGTGAACATCCAGAGCAAGTAGTCATCGTATCCGGGCACTTGGACTCATGGGACCTCGGCACCGGTGCCTTAGACGACGCGACCGGTGTAGCCGTAGCTATGGAAACGGCACATTTGGTCCAGCAACTGCACCTGCACTCCCGTCGTACAATTCGCGTCATTGCCTGGATGGACGAGGAGAATGGAGGGCGAGGCCGAGCAGCATACGCCAAAGAGCATGCCGCGGAACTTCCGAATCACTGCGCCGCCCTGGAGAGCGATCTGGGAGCGGCACACCCTTTTGGGTTTGAAGCCAAGATAAGTCCTGACGCTCTGCCGCTTCTAAAACCGGTTCAGGAAATCCTGCAGAGCTTTGGGGCGAATCTGATCCATTTGACGGCTCGAAGCCCGGCAGCGGATATCGCTCTGCTGGCGCAAGCTGGGGTTCCCGCTTTCGGCATCATGCAAGATGGCCGAACCTATTTCAATTATCATCACACAGCCGCCGACACACTGGACAAGATTGAGCCGCGGGAGCTCCGGGAGAATGCAGCCGCAATGGCCGTGATGGGTTATGCGCTGGCGAACCTGCCAGAACCACTGCCGCGATGAGACTTGCTGAAAGAGGTTGCGGAGAACCCATCAGTTCCCCGAATTACACCGTGCTGTGATGATTTGCCTGTCTCCCATTGACGCGTATCTCCCCAATTAGAAAAATTGGGAGACCATTCCGCGGGTTGACGCATCTCATTTCAGGCGCATATCATTTTTGGTTTGGCCCAAATCTAGGAACGAAGTAGAGTAAGAGGTCGTTCAAGTGAAGTTAGCATCCATGGACAAGAAGAAACTGGATTCCTTCAAAAAGAGACTGGAGACGCGACAGCAGGAATTGCGCCGCATGGTCTCGCGTACGCAACAAGACGGACGCTCGGCGGACGAGGACACGGCTCAGGACATCGCCGACCGCGCGGCCAGCTCCTACACCAAAGAATTTCTCTTCCATCAGAGCAACAACGACCGGCAGCTTTTGCAGATGGTCGACGGGGCTCTCTCCCGCATTCGCGAAGGCACCTTCGGCGAATGCATCTCCTGCGGCAAGGAGATCAATCCCAAGCGCCTGGAAGCGGTGCCCTGGACGCGACACTGCATCGAGTGCCAGGAGAAGCTGGAACAAGGACGGCTTGAAGAAGCGCCGCGATAATTGCCAGTGGCTACTGCATTTGACGAGACGTTTTCGGCCGCTTGGGCTCGTGTCGCATAGTGTGACCTTCCACCAAGTGAAATAATTCCTCACCCAGATTCTTGGCATGATCTCCAGCTCGCTCGAAAGCCTGCGCCATTAAGAGCAAGTTAGTGCTGTAATCGAAGTTGGTCTCTTTGTTCTCCAGGTGACGTCGAAACACCGCGTGGCAAACGTGATCAATTTGCGTGTCCGTCTTCAATACCCAATTGGCGGAGTCGAGATCGCGCTTCACGAATCCTTCCTGAATGTTCTCCAGCATTTTCTCTAGAATCTCGGCCATCGTGATCAAGTCCTGCCGGTCTTCCTTTAGCAGCCGTCCGGTCATCCTTTGCAACCGCTGGGTGACGGACCAGGTCAGGTCGCCAATGCGCTCCAAATCAATAATGAACTTAAGGCACGCAAGTAACTCGCGGGCCTCCGCTTCGCTGACTTGCGTGATCGCGCCAGTGATCTGTTCGTCAATCCTACGTTCGGCGCGGTCCAGCTCCTTTTCACAATCCTTCACAGCGATAAATGCCATGTTCGACGATTTCTCGAGGAAATCGCGAAGGTTGAATGCCGCGTCTTTCGCCACGAGACAGGATTGCTGAATAAGGTTCGTCATCTCGCGAGTGGAATCGAGTCCTTGAACGGGTTTGCGTCGGCTAGCAGTCATAGGCGGATCACGCTGTCTTATGATATCTCCGAGAAGGCGTCAACGGCAGAAATCAGCAAACCGCTCTAGGCCAGTGTGCCGGCACTGCAGAGACCGTGGTAAGAGCGGAAGGCACCGACTCCATCCTCTCCAAGATAACGGCGTAGGGTTTCGGGATCGGTTCGACGTAGGTCAACCAGCATGAAACCGTCTAGCACGTTGGAAAAATCCCGGTCCACATTGAAGCTCAGCAGGTGGCCTCCGAGCTTGGCATAGTGCTTCATCAAGATAGGAATACTCTTGCCGTCGCCCTCAACATCGGCGATCGGGTCAGCCAGTTGATCCAGTTCCTCAAAGCGGCCACTTAAAGACATGCCGTCCCCAGGGCGCACCCAACCACTACGAAAAGGACGCCGTGGGCTGATGGACCTGGCCAGTTGGTTGTTGCATTCCCGTGATTGAAAGAACCGCACGATCAAGTCCCGCGACCATCGGCAATAACGATCACTGATACTGACGGCCCCGAAAAGCACCGCGAACCGAGGATTCAACGAAACATAGCGCCCAATTCCCTTCCAAAGGCTTAGCAATGGAGCGTACTGCCTCTGATACTCTGGCCGCACGAACGAGCGCCCCAGTTCGAGTGCCGGCCCCAGTTGCTCGAATAGCTTCGGTTCGTAGCGGAACAGCGTGCTTGTGTACAGACCGGACACTCCAAGACGAGGCAGAATTTCCGTGGTGAGCCCAATGCGGTAAGCCCCCACTAATTCGTTCTTGAGCCGGCTCCAGAGAACGATGTGGGTATAGTAGTAGTCGAAGCGATCAAGGTCTATGCTCCGGCCGGTGCCTTCTCCGGCTTCGCGGAATGTAATCTCGCGAAGGCGTCCGATCTCGCGTAAAAGAGCGGGAATCTCCCCTGCCTTGGCGCAATAGACGGTGAATTCAGAGTTCTCATAAAGCCGCGCCAGGTTGAGACTTTCCAGATCAGTGAGAATATCCTTTGCCGGAATGGCTGGCACAATCGGCGCGTCTGTGTTGCGGGGAATGAAATTGGCCAAGATGGGCGATTTACGGGGCCGGGAACGCCCACGCCGCGATAAGATGTAGGTTCTCCAGCGCAGATAGCTCGTCGCCTCGAGATCGGACCCGATGTCGCGCATGGTCTGCGCCGGAATCCGGCTGCCGATCCGCACTTCCACTTTCTTGTCGGTTTGCCCCAGGAATTCGTTAATCAGCCAGGCAGTTCGCAACCGCGGATGCAACAAACCGAGTGCCTGGAATGTGGCGCTGTTGCAGCCTGGCAGGAACACCGGCAGAGCTGCCGCGTCGGTCATCCGCACTAAGCGGACCGCGAGCGAGTTCCACTCTGGATCGGCAATCCCAATTTCCCGCAGCCGAACATGCGAGACCTCGCCAGCGGGAAACATCGCAAGCATTCCGCCCGATTGAAGCCATGCGACAGCTTTCTTGACTCCGCGCCGGTTTCTGACCACAGAATCTTCGCCTCCGAACGGATCGACGAAAATACAATAGTCGTGCAGTTCCGGAATCTCGGCTAACAGGATGTTGGTCAGGATCTTGACGTCGGGACGGACCCGCGTCAACAAGGCTCCCAGGACTGCGCCATCGAGTAACCCGAAGGGATGGTTCGCTGTGACCACAACCCGGCCCGTAGGCGGAATGCGAGCCAAATCCGAATCTTTAATCACGCACTCGACTCTCATCTGGCTCAAGACATTTTCCAGGATCGAGCGGTCTGCTGGCTGCTGCGCACGGCGATATAGGTCACGTACCCGGTCCATCGGGGTGAGTCGCCGAATCAGCTCGCGAAAGGGAAAACGATCCGGACTCCTCTCAGGAGTGACACGCTGGCGGGTCTCCGCTAGCAAGCTGGAAATTGGCATACCTTCTTCTTAGCGCAGCCGGTTTTCAGCATGATGAAACACAAGTTAAAAGCTGGTAATCAGGTTAATCGAAAGTGTACGTGCCTACCTGCACGATCGAGCGGGCATTGAGCACCACCACTAACAGGTGCCCGGCAGCTTGCGCAGAAGTACCTTGTCCAGTCAGAGCACGACCATCCGTGCTGGACTGTTTTTCTGTTAGCTCTTTGCTTCCCAGGAGTGCACTGTCTCTGTGGCAAGTTGCTGTTTCAGATACCCTTAGAGCCACATTTCCACTTGCATGCACAATTGGAGCTCTGGATAATGTGCCGAGAACGATCCTAAGCCTGTGTATCGATACAAGCGAGCAGACCTGCTCCGCATTTTGCGGCTCAGTGCGCGGCAATTGACGGCATGGGAGAAGGCCGCACTGGTTACCGCCTCCGACACTTATTCTTTCTTTGACCTTCTGCAAATCAAGAAAGTGCGCGATTTGTGCGCCCGCAAGGTGCGCCCGGCAGTAATCCGGCAGTCGCTCGAGGCCATGCAGAAACAGGCGGCAGGAATGGAGAACCCGCTGCTGGAGGCCGGGGCGTTTACGACCGGGCACCGCATCGCGTTCCGACACAACGGCAAAGTAGTTGAACCGATTGCCGGACAATTTATATTTGATTTCGGTTTGCAGGACAATGTGGTGACCAGCACTCAGGTTGCCGCTCCTAGAAGCGAACCTGAAGCCGAACCTACAGACATTTCTGAATTGTTTGCACGCGGCATCACACTCGAAGAAAATCCCAGAACCCAGACGCAGGCGATTGAGGTTTATCAAAAGGTGTTGGAAATGGATCCTGAGCACGCGGCCGCGAATATCAACCTGGGCACGTTGTACTACAACCGACAGGATTATGCCATGGCCGAGAAGCACTATCGCATTGCCATCGGCATTGACCCTCGTTACGCGCTGGCGTATTTCGATCTTGGCAACGTGCTCGATGAAACGGGACGTGTAAGCGAGGCGATCCAGGCCTACAGCACCGCATTGCAGCTGGCGCCTACTTATGCTGACGCGCATTACAACCTTGCGCTTGCATACGAAAAGATGAAAGAGCCGCGCAAGGCCCTGAAGCACTGGCGCGCCTACGTGAAACTCGACACCACTGGTCCCTGGGCGGTGCATGCGCGGAACCAGGTCAAGCGCATTCTGCAGGCCGATGGATTAAGACTCGTGCCTAGGGGCTGAGTCCCAGATCGCAAGAACTTCTCACTGATTGAAAGTCCTCGGGCGTATTCAAGTTTCGAAACATTTCTGAAGAGAAGCCCGCGGCGACCAACTCCTCCTCTGTCACAATCCGCGTGATGGTTTTAGCAAATAGCGCATCAATCTTGTTCTTCCCAGCTCGCAGTGATCGCTCGGCAACGTCTCCGAATATCC
>DASPRY010000118.1:0-9777 GCA_035624215.1 Terriglobales bacterium | reverse complement strand
ACCGAGAATCTTGTCGCGAACAGCCTCGCCTTTGGCTCCCAAACCATCCATGGCAGCGTGGTTCTTGTATTCGACGGCCAAACACAAGTCCCAGTCTTCAGGGTTGCTCTTGGTTTCCTTGAAGAAGACCTTGTAATCCACAATCAAGCCCTGGTGCTTTTCTTCGTCAAGCAGTGGTTTGGTGGATTGGCGAAGACTGGTCAGGTATGCATCCATTTGCGTGGGTTTCACACGGATCAGCGTGACTCGCCAGACCGGACCTTCGGTGTAATGTTCCTGAGCGAACACAGCAGGCACGAACAACAACAGAAGAACCGCGAGACCACAGAGCTTTTTCATGACAATCTCCTCAGGTGAAATGAAATAAACGGCGAGAAGAATCATACGCCTTAGGAGCACTAGCTGGCAGGGACGAGCTCGGGACGATATTTACGGCGCTTCAATCAACTCCATCCTCCCGTCTCTTGTCCTGTGGAGGACCATCACCTTGCCGTTGGGATCACGGAATACGAAGACGTCGCGGTCGCGAAAATGAGCTTCCTTGATGGCTTCTTCCAGCGTCATAGGGCGCAATGCGACCGCATCATTCGACCGGCGCAGATGCACTTCGGTGGTCTTGGCTACGGAGGGAAACTTATGGACTACTACGTCGACCTCGGCGCTTTCTTCCAGACCGACGGTTGTAGCAACCGTAGTTTCAGGGCTGCGGGCATCCCACTTCTTGGGGCTGGGAGTTTTATGGTGGTGGCGTTTCTGCGTGCGCCAGCGGGTCTTGTACTTGACCGCTTGTTTTTCTAGATGATCGAAAGCTTCGTTCAGCGCGGAGTTCATGTCTCCAGCTTGTGCCAGCCCGACCAGAGGGCCATTACGCGGGCTGATGGTGATTTCGGCTTTATGGCGGTGCTTCTCCACCGCGAGGATCACTTTGGTTTCGAATCTGTTACCCAGAATCTTGCGAAGTTTGGTGAGCCGAATTTCAACTTCCCTGCGGATGGCAGGAGTAATTTCATATTGCCGGCCAGTGTATTCCACGTTCATGAGCGCCCTCCTAAGATTTGCTCGTCATGGGCACCGCATTTGGAACAACTCAGAATTCAGAGTGCAGAATTGGTTTTACTTCTTCATTCTTACTTCTTAGCTTCTGCATTACTTTTTTACCCTGCGCTGGTGGGTGCTCGGGATGCGCATGTCCTCCCGGTATTTCGCGACCGTGCGGCGAGTGACCTGGATGCCCTGCGACTGGAGGATACGGGTGATCTGCTCGTCGGTTAACGGCCGGGCAGGATCTTCTTCATCGATGAGCTTCTTGACCCGGCGTTTGAGAATCAGTAACGAAGTGTTGCTGCCTTCCGGTCCGTTGACACTCTCGCTGAAAAAGTACCGAAGTTCGAATACGCCCTGTGGAGTATGGGCGTATTTGCTGGCCACCGCCCGGGAGACGGTGGAAGGATGCACGCCGATTTCTTCGGCCACCTCCTTGATCATCATCGGCTTGAGACAATCAATGCCCTTTTCGAGGAACTCCTGCTGCCGGGTCACGATGCTGTAGCAGACTTTCATGATGGTCTGCTTGCGCTGCTCGATATTCTTGATGAGCTGGATGGCAGATTTGTAACGTTCCTTAACATAATTGCGCGTGTCTTTATCGTTGGCATCTTTCGTCAGCAGACGGCGATAGGCGGGGTTCAGACGAAGTTGCGGTATATCTTCGTCATTCATGACGACCAGCCACTCGTCACCATGCTTAACAAAAGCCACGTCAGGTTCGATAAGGCGCGGTTGAACCTTGTTGTAACGCAGACCTGGGCGAGGGTCGAGAGTGCGAATGCAATCGAGAGCCGCGTGAACAGCCTCGACCGGACGGTCGAGGGCGCGAGCAATTTCCTTGAATTGCTTCAGTGTCAAAGCCCGTAGATGCTTATCTATGACCGCAATGGCATCAGCAAGCACCTGCTTTGTGACTTCGCGATCTCCATTGCCATTCTTGTGAGAATCGAGATGCTGCTGATGGAAGCGCAATTGATACAGCAGGCACTCCCGCAAATCACGACAAGCCACGCCAGGTGGATCCAGCTGGCGCACCAGTTCGATCGCTTCGTTCAAGTCCGCCCGATCAAAATTCGGACGGAACACCGGCGGAGTAGCAGGGGATTCGGAGGTTGCAGGCTGAGCTTGGGAAGAAACAAGAGGTGCGGGTGCGGCAGCGGCAGCAATGGCCGCAAAGTCTCCAATAGGGTCGGTTTCATCACTTACAGACTGGCCCCATTCAGAAACTGCATCCACGTGGTATTCGCTCGTTGCAGCCTGAGACGTATCTTCCGAAGGCGGCGTGTGTGCCGAAGCCAAGCCCAGCGCAGCAGCTTCCTTGACCACATTTTCCGCCGCCGCGGCATCGGATTGGACCGGAGCGGGAGGCGAAATCCCCAGCAGTTCGTCGTCCGTGGCGATCAGGTACCCGTCTTCATTCAAGTTCCCGATTATCAGTTCGGCAGCTTCACGCACCGGTGGCCGGGTGGGCAGAGACCCAAGCTGCCACATCAAGTGGTCTGTAAGATTGCTTGGCTTGGATAGGAAGTTCTCAAACGAAGGGCGTTCGATTTCTTCCGATTCCCTTTGGCTGCGGTACCCCGGATCGAGATAGTCCTGAAAAAAAGAACCAAAATCGATCTCTTCAAATGGATCTTTCTTCTCAGTCGCGGCGATGGGATTTTCTTCCGGAGTGGGCACCGGGCGGTCGCGGTCTTCTTCCTTGCGATCGACGTCATCAAGCAAAGGAACTGCACTTTCCAGTTCCTCGAGCACCGGGTTTTCGACCATCTCGGCATTGATCATGTCCCGCAGCTCGAGTTTATTGAGTGCGAGGACGCTGACCATCTGGACGAGACCCGGGGTGAGGATCTGTCTCTGGGAGACCTTGAGATGCAGTTTGGGTTGCAACAAAACCATAAATACACTTCTGGCTACTGCCTCCCAGCTTTTACCTTCTGGCCTTCGGTTCTTCGCTAGCCGCTAGGAGCTTTTCTTACACCAGCGAAAAACTCTCGCCCAAATAAACTCGCCGCACCTCGGCGTCGGCGGCCAACTGTTCGGGCGTGCCATGGCGGAAGATCCGACCCTCATCAATAATGTAGGCCCGATCGGTCACCGACAACGTCTCGCGCACGTTATGGTCAGTGATCAGAATACCGATCCCGGCCGCCCGCAAACTGCTGATAATCTTCTGCAGGTCAAGCACTGCAATGGGGTCGATGCCAGAAAATGGCTCGTCCAGCAAAATAAAGGCTGGATTTATGCACAATGCCCGAGCTATTTCCACTCGCCGCCGTTCACCACCGGAAAGGGCGTATCCGCGGTTTTGGCGAATGTGCTCCAATCCCAGTTGATCGATCAGCCGTTCCATCCGCTCCCGGCGCTCGTGCCAGGAGATAGGCTGCGCTTCCAGCACCGCTAAAATGTTTTCTTCCACAGTCAGCTTGCGAAAAACCGAAGCTTCCTGTGGAAGATAGCTAATTCCGTACTGACGCGCCCGCAAATACATGGGGACATCAGTGATGTCTTCCTCGTCAACCAGCACACGACCGGTGTCCGGAGGAATCAGTCCCACAATTGAATAGAAGGTTGTGGTCTTTCCGGCGCCGTTAGGTCCCAGCAGACCAACGACTTCACCCTGCTCAACGCGAAGGCTTACACCGCTTACGACCCGCCGACCGCGGTAAGATTTTCCGATCTCGTCGGTGGCCAGCGTACGCATTTATCGTGCCACTCGCGTTTGGGTGACGGTGGGGAATTTGTTATTGCCTTCTACGAGCACCCTATCATCGCGTCTAAAGAAAGTCAACGAAACCCCAGTAATCTTGCCATGTTCGGCACCAAAAATGCTAGGCGGCCTCCGGTGAGTATGAATTTATCATCTGCCGCTGTGTATACCAATTGGTCACCGGTGGCGCGGCGGTCTGGTTGAGTAACGACCACTTGGCCTTTGGCCACGATCTTCTCGATTCTTCCTGCCGACGATGCTTGATTCGTCGACTCCCCACGAGGCTGAAGCAAGGCATCCATCTGCTTTGCCGTGAGGGTCACGTCTGCTCCCTTGCCTGTCACCTCACCATCGAAGTGTGCCTGGCGTTGATTATCCGTGTAGCTCAGCCGTGATGAAGTGATTGCCACCGGGGTAACATTTCCGCTCGCATCGGTTTGAACTAAAACCGTAGACACCGGTTGGTCGGTGGTTCCCCGCGCGATCATCGAGCGGCGCTCGCGGTCGAACTCGATGGAGGGGGCTTCCACTATATTTGCGTCTTGCCAAAGACGCACGTGGCCGGTATAAAGCGCAACCGCGGACGTACCGTGGACCGCCATAGCGTCGGAGGTGACATGAATTGGACTGGATGAAGCCAGCAGGGCTCCGTCGGCGTGTGGATTGAGATCACTGTACGTGGTTCTTACGCTTCCTTCTGCGAACGCCTCCTTGCTGCCACGATTCAAGCGCATGGAATACCCTGTAGTTGTCATGCCTCCTTCGACAATTCGAGGCGAGCCAGTTAGCAGCAGGATTTGATCGTCAGGCACGTATCGAGCGCGATCGCCCCAGGCCTTTCGTTCTCCATCGACGTATGCAACGCTTCCCTGCTGCACAATCGACTCGATTTCGCCCCCAGAACGAAACCCCGCATCGAGCATCGCGCTAGTGCTAACGCGATCCGGTTGGCCGGGACTCCTGCTCACAAGGCACGCATCTGGAGCGCCATGAATCGCGGTGAGTTGGCCGGAATCATCGAACCGGGCCTGAAAACTTCCGGCTGTAGCCACAGTCTCAGAACCGTCACTGCCGGTTGAAGGAAGAAGGGTAATCTGGCCAGGCCCGATTGTTACGGCGCCTGTGAGATGATTGCCATCCTTCAGGAAGAAGTCGATGGTCGAGGCCGTTAGTTCCATATCCTGTGCTGCAGAATTGTCCGTTGTTTTCTGGTGCTGAGTAATTTTGGCGGCGCCTTCCGCCCGCACCTTCGTAAGGACGTTCCTACCGGCAAAATCGAGCTGTACTCGGCCGGCAGTCGCTGACAGCTCTTGCTCGCCGGAAAACTCGCCTTTGACGGCCCCGGACAATACCGCGCGATGTAAGTTGCCTCCTTGCTTGCCCATCGTTAGTTCCAGTTGCTCCGCTCGGGCTTCCGCAACTTGCTGCCCAGTCACGTAGAGCAGAACGTTGCCGGATGCCAACACGCGATCCAGGGTGTTATCGCTGCGTAAGAAAAGTATGGCCCGATCCGCCTGGGACTCGCGGGCAGTCATCTCCAACCGTGGGAGCTCAACGACTACCTGGTGGGGGTCTTTCGTGATCACGGCTCGCGCCGCGGTGAGGGTCAGCCCGGACGGGCCAGTACCTACCAGCCTGACCTGAGACTCCAGAGTGAGCACGTTATTTTTTGCAATGTAGTTCAGGCCAACACCTGATCCGCTGGCTTGCGGCAGTTCGAACTCCACCTTTTGACTGGTGTGAGCGTCGCCGGTTTTTTGATTAAATACCAGGCCACGAGTCTTCAGATGGACGGGATTCCTCAGTTCCTCAGGCGGGGACTGATCAGGATTAAGGACACCCTTTGGATTTGCCTCCAGGTCAATCTGAACCTCCCCTAGGGCGGTCACGTCTCCCGATTGCTGGTTGTATTCGAAGTCGGAGCCGTAGATGCGGTCGTATCGCGCCGAGTCACGCCCATACACAGTGATTACAACATTGTGAAGTTCAACCAATCCGCCTTGCTTGAATTGCACCGCTTTGCT
Source organism: Terriglobales bacterium (assembly GCA_035624215.1). Lineage (GTDB taxonomy): Bacteria > Acidobacteriota > Terriglobia > Terriglobales > Acidobacteriaceae > JAFAGX01. Next base: position 3,996 of record DASPRY010000118.1, on the reverse strand, counting down.
GGCATCGATCTTCAAGATCGTGCGTCCTTGCTCGGACTTGGAGACGCTAAAGCCACTGGCGCTCTGCTGGATTTCAAGCCCGATTTTCTCAGGAACTTGCTTTAGCGCGTTTTGCACCCGATGATGGGCGTAAAAGTAGACTCCAGCCACGATAAGCACGACTGCGATCGCGGCACCAGCAAACCACCGACGAAGGTGGGAAAGGAAAGCAGACATCTGAAAACAGTGTAATCCACGAGTTTAGGAGTCAGAAGTCGGGGCGTGGCTGGAGCGAGCATTAGAGTTGGCGGTCCTGAAGTCACGCAGGGAGAGCTCGAGGCCGCCGAATTCAGGATGATCGTTTTGATCGAGAGAGAAGGCTATGGTCAGAGTGTCGCCTGGCAACAATTGCGCTTGTTGCATGCGCTCGGCCATGTGCCAGCCCAAAGCCTTATAAACAATAGATTTCCGCCAGTTGTCATTGCGGCGGCGCGGGATCGTGGCCGCATCAGGGTGACAGCGCGGAGTGACCGAAATGGCCTTCGCACTCAGCTCGGCAGAGTGGTCACCGTTCCACGCTAGTTTCAGCCTAGCGTGCTTGTCCTTAAGAGCTTGCGGCGAAGCCACTAAACGCACGTCGTGGGCAACGAAGACGGGTTCGGGATTTGCGACCCCAAACGGCTCGAGTTGCCGCAGGGTATGTAACAGCTCGGGAGTCACTTCGCCCAGAGAAAGCTCGGCGTCTGCCTCGAGCACAGGCTCGAAATCGGCGAGCGTGAGCCGATCCCGGGCATACTGGTCGAGATGGGTCCGCAATTCCGGAATATGCGCTGTCCGCATCGAGAAACCCACGGCGTGGGCATGGCCACCATAACGAGTGAACAAATGTCCGCACGATTCCAACGCATTAAGCAGGTGAAAGGCTTTGATCGACCGTCCCGAGCCGTGGGCTTCATCGCCGCAGCGCGAGATCACAATCGCCGGCCGGCAGTAACGTTCGACCACTCGGGTCGCCGTAATGCCGATCACGCCTCGATGCCAGCCGTCGCCATCAATTACGATGCAGAATGCGTCGCGCAGTAAGGGATCCTCGAGAAAGCGTGAATCAATGGCTTGCAGGATGCGGCGCTCCTCTTCTTGACGCTCGGCATTGAGCTCATCGAGTTTGTTAGCGATCTCACGCGCGCGGGTTGAGTCCTTAGCGCTGAACAATTCAATGACATCAGCCGCGATATCCATTCGGCCAGCGGCATTGATTCGTGGTGCAATGCGAAACGCCACTTCCCCGGATGTGAGCGGGCGGCCGCTAACCTGGGCGACCTCGAGCAAGGCCTTGAGGCCGGGATTTACCGCCGATCGCAAAGCTTCGAGCCCAAGCTTGGCAAAAATGCGGTTCTCGCCGGTGAGCGGCACCGAGTCCGCAATCGTGGCAATGGCGGCCATCTTCGTAAATGACTTCAGCAAGGCCGCCTGATCTCGTCCGGTGAGCCGCCGTTCCATCAAAGCTTGCGCCAGCTTGAAGGCAACCCCGGCGCCGCACAGCGCCTTGCAGGGGTAGTTGCAGCCGGATTGATTGGGATTCAGAACGGCGAAGGCTGTTGGCGCGCCGTTTGGACCAGGAAGATGGTGGTCGGTGACGATCAGGTCGACGCCCAATCGGCGTGCGGTTTCGGCTGCCGCAAAAGCGCGGATGCCCGCATCGACGCTGATGACAAGACGAATGCCGCCTGCGGCCGCGCGCTCAATGACGGCTCCCCGCAGGTCGTATCCTTCTTTAATGCGATGGGGAACGTGGAAGTCGGGAGCGCCGCCGCAGAGTTCGATGGCAGTCTTCAGGATAATGATTGCTGTGGTGCCGTCTACATCGTAGTCACCATAAATTAGGATTCCCTCTTTGCGATCAACGGCGGCAGCAATACGATCGACGGCGGCTTTCATGCCCGCCATCAAATAGGGCGAGTGCAGATCGGCGAGGGAAGGCTTCAGAAAATGTTGCGCAGCGTCGAGGTCGGTGATTCCCCGCAAGATGAGTAGGCGGGCGAGAATGGCGTTGAATCTCGTATCGCTCAAATACGAAGACGGTAGTTGCGAAACAAGGTGTTCTATTTGGAGGGTATTAGCGGTCTTAGAAATCCACTTCATGAATTAGCTGATTCTATCTGCAGTTGCCGACCTTCGTTCAGCGCTACAACGGAGAGCGGCTACGTGAGCTTTAGGCTTCACGGTTCCTCGTCCTGACCGGGCTCGTCGATGGGTAGACCAGCCAAATCTTCCGCCATTTCGAGAATATTCTGATAGCGCTCGTACCAAGGGGTGGAGGCTTCGTAAATCATCATCACGCCCTGATGCGCGAAACCAAGCTGCACAAAGCCTGTCTTGCCAACGTAGGTGCGCAACCAGCGGGCATCTTCCAGCTCTTCGTCGCTGGTAAACTCGGCGCTGCTCAGGTGCTGGATCAGCTCATCCAACTCGTTGCGCTCCAACCGCCAGGAATCCATGGTTAGAAAAGGCGCTCCCGCCGCTTTGGCGAGTTCCACAAAATCTTTCCAGCCCTCAGGATTGTCCTGCGATTTCCAGGTCACGCTCTGCACTTCGTCGTATTCAACCAACCCGGGAAAACGGCGCATGCCGTGGCCCTCGATGAAGGCAATCATGTCATCTTTGAGACCCGCGAGATCGTCAGGCAGTGGGGACATAAGGTTTTTGCTATGTCTGCATTGTATGACGGAAGGAGGGAAGGTGTCAGGTGCTGCGCATTCAGCATTCAGTCGGAGAAGGATCGAGTCAGTACTCCATCGGGCCGAAGAATTTTATGACTTGGCCGAGTGGTGACGGCTGAGTGCTGAATGCTGCTGTGCTAAACTAACTGTTTCACAACGACATCCGATCCGCTCATGCTGCTCTCGAAAGAATATGTGAGCTACCTGGCTCGCGAAGTCACCAAAAAGCTCATTGCTGGCGAGTTTATCGAAACCAAATCCGTGCCCGTGGTCACGGAGAAGGTCCATGCGGCCATGCTGGAGGAGCTTTCGCTCGAGGACCGCATCAACGATGAGGTACGCGTCATTCTCGAAGCTTATTCCGAAGAAATGCGCAAAACCGGCGCCAATTACCAGGAAATGTTTCGGAAGGTAAAAAACGAGCTGGTACGGAAGTACAAGGCGGTGCTGTGAGGCTGAGCCGTGACAAGGCGAATAAAGTAGCGCACGTGGTTACGGACGCCTTGGCTGAGATGAGCGAACTGGACTTCGTTGAGGACCGAAATACCATCCGCCTGGAAGTTCGCAAGATTCTCGAAGAACTCCTCAATCGGGAAGAAAGAATAGATCAAGCTGCCCGCCAGAAAATCGAAAGCCAGAAGCGCACCATCCTTGAAGGCAGCCAGGAGTGGGATATCCTATACCGCAAATACTACAGCGAAGAAGTCAAGAAGCTGGGTGTATAGCCGTTTTGCAATCCGCTCTTCCCGTCAGTTTATAACCTTTAGTACCCGTCACTTACGGTTTATCAGTCCCTTGTTGTCCCTCAGAGAGCTGACCGTCCAGCGCGAGAGCAGCCCGCCGAGTCTCTTCCGGTACACCCTTGAGGTAATGCGCCATCGCAACCTGTATGCTGTGGCCGAAATGGTCGGCAACTAACTGTGGATCACCGTTCACGTGTCTCGCCATGGCGGTCTCAGCGCCACGTCGGCCAGCGTGGTAACCCTTCCATTCGAGCCCGAGACGTTGCAGCGTGGGCCGAATCACACGCATCGAGAATTGTCCCAATTCAAGCGGATTGCCCGCGCTGTTCTCAAGCACGTATCCATTGACCGACGGAACGAGTCTGCCCGTCCACAGAATGCGTACACCGTTATACGTCGCCGGTCTCTTCTGGTCGCGCACCCAAGGCAGATAGACCGATTCGGTAAACTCCACAACGGTGAGGTTACCGGTTCGCGGACTGTCAGCACTTGGCATCTTCGTGGCCATGTCGTTTGCCAGCGGAATGACATCCTGCTTTGAGCGGAACTGGTCG
>DASPRY010000073.1:0-5106 GCA_035624215.1 Terriglobales bacterium | reverse complement strand
TACCAGGCGCTCAAGGTGGGATCGGTTGAGCCGTTGGCCACCGCGAGCTTGTGGTCGGTTTGGGCTTTGTCCACGGCTTCGACGGCTGCCTTCAAGTCCGGCCGCGTGTCCATCGCGATCTTCCGGAACTCATCGCGGGGCAGGAGTTGGTCGCTGTAATCGTAGGGCCCGGTTACGTCAAACTGATTGAGGCGTATTCGGGAGTTGAGCAGCGTTAGGAGCTGAATCTTCGCGGTCTCCAGGTTCACCTCGGCGGCTTGCAAATCGGATTCATACTGCACGCGCTGCAGTTCCAATCGATCAAGATCGATTTGCGCAATATCGCCGGCATTGAAGCGAGTTCTACTGATATCGAGCACGTGGTCATAGTAAGCAAGGTTGTCTTTGGCCAACTGCAGCACGGCCTTTGCCTGCAACGTTGAGACAAATGCGCCGCGCAAGCTGAAGAGCAGAGTTCTCTCCAAGTCGGCGTGACTCGACTCGGCGATCAGAGTCCCCTTTCTTGCGCTCTCCAAGCGTAACTCTCGCTTGTGCCGCCGTTCGTGCAGATAGCTAATGCTGGGCGACTCAAAAGTACCAGCGAACGGCCGCCAAACTCCGTCGCGAGGAACGATTTGGGTCCCGTCGGCCAGCAGACCGAATTGCGGATTGGGACGCAGAAACGCGGTGATCTCCTGTGCCCTTGATTCGTCGATGCTGATCTTGTCGGCTAGCAGAGTGGGGTTGTTCTGCTCAAACCGATCTTTTACGTTCTCCCAGGTCCAGCTTTGGGCAGGTGGTGCGGCTGGTGGCTGGGCTGGCTGCTGCGCGGACGAAACCGCAGCAACTCCTAGCGTTAGAACCAGGAGAAGCCAGTAATATCGCTGGACTTTTCTTCGCATCCAGTAACTCCGTGAGAACCTCTCGCATTGCCGAAGGCTTAGACTTAGATCTAGACCCCTATCTCTGTGGAGCGTCCGGCGACTAATTGACAGAGGCTCTTAATGAGTATGTGGGTTGCCTCGTAAGAATTTCGTAAAAATGAGGGTAATTCGCCGTCAATTTTAGAATGCAACGAATCGGAAATCCGGCGAGTTACGCGAGGCGCGAACAAGGAGGAGCGCGGCTGGTGTGGAGAATCGAGGGAGCCACCGGTAAGGAAACAGGCCGGGTAAGAAGTTCCTGCCAGCCCTCGCTTGTGAGTCCGGGCGAGGCCGTAGTTGCGATAATGGCGGGCAGATTCTGCCAGCCGCCGGCAGATGCCTTTTCCCCCGCTGCCTGGCAGATGCCGCGCTTGCCGGGCGAGAACTCTTCCATCTCGGCGCGCATGGCGTGCATGTCGTCGGTAGCCGAGATTACTGGGAACAGCAGAACCAATACGCAGCCGAGAGCGCCGAGCAACACGAGCGGGCGCGTCGCCGGACCTTTTGCTGGACTTCCTGCTAGACTATCCGAACCGGTCGAAGCAGTCCGATGCCGCCACAGCAGATAGGCGGGCACCAGCAGAGACAGCCAACAGAGATTAAGAAAAAGCTCCATTCGCAATGCCCAGGTTTTTTACCTTAATACCACAACTCTAATCGGGTGCTGCAACCTCCGGACAATTAGGATAGCACAGAGACGAAAAGAAATTCGCTACGTGGCCGGGTAAAAGCTGCGAGGCGGCGTGTCCGTCAGGACCCGTGTCACGCAAGTCGTTCGCCGTGTGCGAACGCAACATTGCGCCGCAGCGCTCAGAATCGCCTCATCGAAACTTGTTCCCTTTCAAACCGAGCGAAGCGGCACTAGAATATTCAGCGCGGCAATGGAACGCTTGGTGCGTTCTGAGTTCTGGCAAATTCGCGCCTTCATAAGCGATGTCAAATGAAGAAGTGGCATGAAAACCTGGCAGAGGATGTTTTATGAGCCTCTGACGATGCTTCGGCCGGTCTTCTTCTGAGTAGGGCTGGTGGATCTCTACAGTGCCATTCAATACGTGCTGTTTGTGGCCATTGTCACCCTCCTGGTGAGGCCCTTGGGCGGCTACATGGAACAGGTCTTTTCCAGGAAGCGTACCGTACTTGATCGTTTATGTCTCCCTTTTGAGCGGCTTATCTATCGCATTACCGCGGTTGACCCTAATGTCGAGATGACCGGTAAGGAGTATGCGACGTGTTTTGTGCTCTTTGGTTTTGCTGGCACTCTCCTGTTGTATGGCATTCTCAGGCTGCAGCAGTTTCTTCCCTGGTTTTTTCCTCAGTACCACACGACGCCGCTATCCCCAGACTTAGCGCTGAACACGGCGATCAGCTTCTCGACGACCACTACATGGCAAGCCTACGCTGGCGAGAACACGATGAGCTATTTCAGCCAGATGGTGGGACTCTGTGCGCAGAACTTTTTGGCTGGCGCGGCGGGATTAGCCGTGGGTATTGCATTCATCCGCGGCCTTGCCCGGCAACTTTCCGGCACGCTCGGTAACTTTTGGGTTGATCTGACACGCGCCCTGCTCTGGATACTGTTGCCTGGAGCATTGCTAGGCGCCTTTCTGCTCGTCTGGCAGGGCGTTCCTATGAACTTCCGCCCTTATGCGGTCGCCACCACCGTCGAGGGTACCAAGCAGGTGATACCGCAGGGTCCGGTGGCCGCATTGGAGATCATCGAGAATCTCGGCACGAATGGCGGCGGTTTCTTTAACGCCAATGGGGCTCATCCGTATGAGAACCCCACGCCGCTCACAAACTTTCTCGAAATGCTGGCGATCGTGCTCCTGCCCGCGGCTTTAACTAACACTTTCGGCAGGATGGTGGGCCAGCCCCGACAGGGATGGCTTTTCTATTGGGTCATGGTGTTTCTCTTTGGGTCCGGACTGGTCTTCGTTCATCTCCTGGAACAACGAGGCGACCCCCAGCTCGGACGTGTGGATTTCCGAAATAGTCGCGTCCAGTCTGGCGAGAGCGTCTCTGGTGGAAACATGGAAGGGAAGGAGGTGCGCTTCGGCGTCGGCGGTTCGACCCTCGGGGCTGTCGTTACCTCAAACACGGCCACGGGATCATACAACTCAATGCACGACAGCTACACCTCGCTTGGTGGCATGGTCTTGCTGGTGAACATGCTGCTTGGCGAGCTCATATTCGGAGGCCTGGGAACTGGTCTTTACAGCATGGTCATGGCCGCCGCGATCGCTGTGTTTCTAGCCGGACTGATGGTTGGCCGCACGCCTGAATACCTGGGAAAGAAGATAGGGCCCTGCGAGAACAAAATGATCATGCTGTATGCTTTGGCTGCTCCGCTGGTCGTCCTGCCACTGACCGCCGTTGCCGTGAGCATCAGGGCGGGACTGTCCGGGTTGACGGTTAACGCCGGCCCGCATGGATTTACTGAGATTCTGTTTGCCTACACTTCCTGCTTCGCCAACAATGGCCAAAGTTTTGCCGGGCTGAGTGCGAACACTCCGTTTTACAACCTCACCACGGCAATCGCGATGATGGTGGGCAGGTTTGGCTTGGCGATTCCTGCCCTGGCATTGGCAGATCTATTTGGCCGTCAGCGAAGTACACCGTCTTCGGTCGGAACTCTTCCGACCCATTCTTTTTCGTTCGGGGTCTTGCTCACAGGCTGTTTGATAATCATGGCGGCTCTGAGCTATCTGCCTGCCTTGGCCCTCGGTCCCGTGCTGGAACGTTTGCTCTTCGGAAGATGAGCGTGTGCAAATCTGGTGGCCGCATCACTCCACCCTGTCTCCCCGAATCTACGACTGCGAGATCGCGGTGAAGTTGTCGAGCGCGGCCTGACGAGCGCGCAACGCCCTCAATTCCTCTTCCCCGAGCTTTTCGGCGCAGCCGGCTACGGTCCGCATTCCGTGCTCGACGAGTATCCGGCGCAACTCCGGATCGGGCGTCGAGGCGGCGATGTCAGCGAGGGCGCGCAGCAACCGCAAGCTGACGGCCACGTCCGTCTTCGAATACATGCGGATCTGCTCAAAGGCGGCTTCCAGCAGACGCTCGAAGTGGATCCATGCAATGCTGGCGCGAACGATGCCCGGCGGATCGTAAAGCAACTCCTCCGGCGGCTCTCGGGAGGCGAAGCGGATCAGAATGCGGCTCAACTGATCGATGCAATTGATGGCGGTGGTGGGGTCGTTGACAGCGGGCGAGATCGCCTTCAACGCAACATCGACAATCTGCAAAACGCCAAACTCCACGTCCTGCTGCAGCGTTCTGGTCGGACCGAGGTCGAACGCGGCAAGCAGTTCGGCGGTTCCTTCGGGGGGCAAACGGTTCCCCTTTGAGACCATGGTCAGTGGGATTCCCGCCGGAACGAAGTGGCCGACCCGACGCAGAACCCGGATGGTGACGTGATAGTGCTTCGCAAGGGCAACCAAGCGTCGCGTATCGACGAAGCGGATGTAGCCGGAATCACGGCTCAAGACGGCCACCTCGCTGGGGTTAGGCCGGAGCGGTTCAGCATCCTTCACATGGTGGTTCAACAAGTGCGGCCAGGGCATAATCTCATCGATCATAGCTTCGGTTTCATCCGCGATTCTGTCGACGATGTGATTCACGCTGATGGCCTGCGAGATGTGGTGAATGAAAAAGAGCAGCAATCCGACGCAGACCAGCGCCAGCACCATCGCGCCCAGGACGGTGGCCACTGGCGCAAAGGGGTAAGGGAGCGAGCGCGCCGCCGGAAGCGCCGCCAGACAGTACAGGAAAGTGCCGAGGAAGATACCGAGCGTCCATTGCGTAACGCGGTCCCTGGAAAAGCTGACGATGATGCGCGGGGAGAACTGCATCGATGCCAGGGTGAGCGTCATGAGCAGGATGGCGAAGACGATCGATACCACCGTCATGATGGAGGCGGCGATGCCCGCCAGAATGACCTGGGCGACTTGCGGGTCGGCGTGGGAAGGGAATAGGACAGGGGGCACCCAGGCGCTGGCTGCCGGAAAGTCCTCTTCCAACCACGACAGAAACGCGCCCGCGCAACCCAGCGCCAGCGCGATGGTGAGCGGGCGAATCAAAAAGCCGCCACGCAGGTTATACATAGCGTGGCGAATCATCAACGGCAGGCTCTTCCTCATGGCTCTATCGGTTCAAGTGTAGTGGGCAGACGCGCGCGTACACAGAAAAAAGAGGAAACCGCTAT
>DASPRY010000042.1:0-8692 GCA_035624215.1 Terriglobales bacterium | reverse complement strand
GATCACGTAGACCGTCAGATATCAGCCAATCCGGCCTTCTAGTTCGCCAGCCGGAAGTCTACCGCTACGGTGGTCTCAACTGTCGCCGGTTGACCATTCATAGAATAGGGTTCATAGCGCCACCACCGCACTGCATCCATGGCTGCTTGCGACAGTGCCTCGGGCCCGCTGACGAACTTCACTTGTGTCACCGCGCCTTCCGCACTCACGACGGTATCCAGCACCACCGTGCCTTGCACTCCCGCCTGTCGTGCAAGCTCCGGATATTCGGGCATGACCTGGTGGATGATCCGTTGCTCCATTGCGTCGGCTGGCACCTTCAACTGTGGTTGCCCTACCACGGTTTCTTTTGCCGGAAGCTGCGCTTCCAACTCCGCCCATCCTCGCTGCCAATGCCACCATCCCAGCATAGCCGCGATCACCGTTATGGAAACGGCGAACGCAACGATGCGCCGGAGACCGAACTTGCGCGTTGAGTTTTCAGTGGCTTCGAAGTCCGGGGGCAACTCGGGTTTGGCTACTGCTTCTCCCAAGGTGGCGTCTGCCTGTGCAGCCAATAAAAGCTCGCCTTCGCGTCGCGTCCAGTAACGGACTATCGATTGCTGTTCGACGGGCATACGGAGAAACTGGAGGCCAAAGCACCGTTCACGCTGATAGCGCACTACCGCCGTCGCTCGGACCGGCAAGCTCGTGTGCGGAACAAGAAATTCGACGCGGACGGACTCGCCGACGAGGAGTTGTGACGCGGGGACAACTCCCAGTCCGCCCTCACCTATCTCAAACGTGCTTCCAGGGATATGGTTGGGGATGCCCGCGCGCAATACGGTGAGAGCCAAAGGTACCGTTAGCTTGTAGCGAGGGACACTCCGCGTGGACGCAGTTCCTTGCGAGAACGCCGGAGTCGCTGCTGTAGTCATCGTCCAGTTTCCCCTTGCCGGAAAACACAACGCTACTTGAGCAAGCCGCAGTGCACGAGGTATGCCGCCGTGGCCAGACCGAGCGTGAGCATGCCAACCACTTCCGCCACCTTGAACCGCCAACGCCGCGGCTCGCTTTGCTGCGCCGAGGCAGCGCGCAGTTTCTCCATCCAAGCCGGCTCGGATTCGTTCTGACTTGACTGCTGCCCGATAAGCGCTTCGAGGCGCTGGTGGTCGTCGTCCGCGAGCGAAACGAAGCGGAAGGGCTGCAACCCATGGCTGACGGGAGGCAGCATCTCTGCGGCTCCGAGCACGGCGCCGGCTCCGGTCAGGAATATCAATTTGACCTGCGATCCTTGGACGACGGGCTCGGAGAGCGAAAGCAGACCGCCGGTGACAGAAATCACCCGGAGGTTGGCCCCAGTGGTCTGGCCATCTGCAAACCGAAGCACGGCCGGATTTCGACCTTCGAGACGAGCGCGCGGAAAACGCCACGGCGGACGGGATTGGGGGAGGGTAACCATAGTCTGGCGCCAGTATGTGCGGGAGTGGTCACTAACAGAAGATTACGAAAGTGCCAGTCCGGGTGACTATGAGCATTGTGACGCGGCAGGTTGACGGTCCACGGCGCCACAAAACCGCGACCATCGACGCCTCATTTCTGAAGTGCCGAAAAACAGGCACTGTCGGTTCGATGTCCACTTGTGGGGCTAGGGTACGAGAGGTACTTCACTCGCGTTTGGCAAGCAGAAAGGGTGGAGAGGTTATCATCACATTATCCGGATACAAGGATAAGGCATGGATAACCAGCAAAGCGAACCTCGCCTTACTGTGGACCTGCCGGTGCGGGTTTGGGGAATGAGTGCCGACGGACGGCCCTTTTCGCAACCCGCTCGCGCTCAGAACATCAGTTCGGAGGGTGCACGGATCGCGGAAGTCGAGAGCGAGCTGAAAGTGGGAGACGTGATCGGAGTACAGTGCGGCGAGAAAAAAACGCGGTGCACGGTGATCTGGGTGAGGAACACCGGCCCGGTCAAGAAACATCAAGTGGGAGTGAAGTTGGTCGCCAGGCAGGAGTGCCCGTGGAAAAGCTATCTGCCACTGGACGGCGCGACGGTGACGATTGCTGACCCCAAGCGCCGCCGCTGGCGCCGGCATAAGAAAGTCTCGATTCCGCTGGAACTTCGCGCCGAGCACGCCAAAGCGCCGATTCGCATCAATGCCAGCGACGTGAGCGGCAATGGATGCTATGTCGAGGGTATGATGCCATTTCCAGTTGGAACTGTGCTGCGGGTAGATTTCTGGCTGGACTCGGAGCATATCAGTATCACGGCGGTGGTGCGGACGTCGGATCCGGGCGTGGGCAATGGAATCGAATTCACCGGCATGCCCGCCGGAATGAAGAAACGCATGCAGGCCTACCTGGACGTGATTGGTCCGCCGCTGGGCGTTTCGAATCCGAAGGCGGAATAGAATTGTTCGACCCGGAGTGGCTTGAACTACCAGCGTTTCGTGAAACCGCGCCCTGTCGGGTGCAGCTTATTCGTCCTCGGTCGAATTAATGGGCTCCCCGACAATGTTGTAGTAGACCTCTTTGGGAGGTTGGGGCTTGGCCGGCTTGGCTGGGGCTACAACGGGGGGTGGCGTCGGTTTCGTTTGCTGCCGTGCCGGCACCGGAGGAATTGAAACGGGTGCCTGCGGAATCCGCGGTGCTGGGGGCGGAGTCACCACTGTTTGGGTCGGGACGGCAACTGGCTTTGTAGGAGCCATAATGGAAAGCGGTCCGGCAGCCGGCGGCGAAACCTTTTTGGTCACCGGCATCATCTTCACTCGTACTGGCGCGGGCTTGCTCCGTGACCACCCGTACAGTAGGACAAACACAATTCCTGCCACGCAAAGAGCCAGAAACGAGTTGAACAGCGCTGGCAGGTTCAACTCATCTTTGCCGAGGTACGACGGAGAATGAGGGTCTCCATTCATCACCCTGGCCAGCAGCGGCACCAGTAAATTGCTGGTGAGAGAAGCGAGAAATCCCCAGATCCCCTCTGCCAGGATTACAGCTGCCACCAACTGGCCAACCCATTTTGCGGGATTCAGGGTCGATTTGGGGGCGGAAGTCAGGTTTTCGTCCACACTTATGTGATGCAGGTTGGGGCCTATCGGAGCATCGGAGAATGCTACAGAAAGATGGCCAACTGACCGCAAAAGAGTCTCGCTGATGGACGGAACGCACGATGCAGCAAGACCTCCCTCGTTTCGAATGAGTCTGCGAAACCTATGCCGCCCATCCGCGCAGGCCGACACCGCCCACATGCGAGGCATTGGCAACTCGGAGAGCAGCTTAGGTGAAGGTTGCTAGGATCGCGGAGAACTACGACGGTACATAGGACATGCTGGAGGAAACAAAGGTACTCCAAGAAACTTTTCTGGTTGGCATCACCGGCCCTTCTGGGGCCGGCAAGACGGAACTCGCCCGCCGCATCTCTCGGCTGCTCAATGCCCCGATTTATCCCCTGGATTCGTACTATCGCGATTTATCTCACATGCCGCTGGAAGACCGAGCGAGACAGAACTTTGATGACCCGGCAGCTCTTGATCACGAGCTGTTATTTGAACACTTGAGTTCTCTCCTACGCGGCACGACGGTTGATAGACCTGTCTATGATTTTGCTCATCATGTTCGGACTCGCGAGGTAGAGGTCGTGGAACCCTGTAAGATCACCATTCTGGAAGGCCTGTTTGCGCTTTATTGGGCGAATGTCCGTAGCCTTCTCGGGCTCAAGGTCTACGTTACGGCCGATGATCCGATTTGCTTCGAGCGTCGTTTGGCTCGGGATGTGCGTGAGAGAGGACGGTCGGCAGAATCCGTTCGCCGACAGTACGAGACAACTGTGCGACCAATGGCCGAGCGATACATCTATCCGACCCGCGCGTTTGCTGATTTGGTCGTGAGTGGCACGGGTCGACTCGACAAAACCTCCGCCAGGGTGGTGTCATTTCTCAAAGCGCAACACGGGCTGCTCTCATAGCTCGGTTTGGTCTGGGACAGGCCCGAATGGTTCGCCTCCCACCGCGTTTTCCCTCGTTCCAAAGGGAGCAAGTTTGAGGTGTTGCTTCCCGTTTTCGATACTCGCCGCGGAGGTTGCAGGTTCCTAGCCGGGCATGTCTAGGGAAGAGGTACTGCCGAGCCAAGATCAGGTCCTCTTTTCTCGCCCCTTGGCTCGCTACCCTAGCCTTTGCCACCCGCCATTTTTTTCTAATGCCCGCAGATTTCGCGGTAGCACTTGGCGCAGTCAGCCAGTTCATCGTGCGCGAATCCACCGGCAACGTAAGGTAGCCGCCCGGACCCCGAACCCTGCATTTTCTGTTGACAGAGTGAAAAAGCTGAGGCAGTATTAATACGTTTTAATAAAGGTATTTGAAGTGTTTTTGAGACGGGCGGCGAGGGAAAAACATTCGGGATGAAGATCGAGCCCAGTAGAAAATTCGGAGCGCAACGCCGGCTGAACAACCCGGCGGCCCCATGCTTCTGGCTCTGGTTTCGTTCTAAATTCGTGAGGAGCCGGTTATAAGGATTCGTTTGCTATTTGGATTTGTGGTGTGCGTGCTGCATCGCTGTTCCTCGGTCGCAGTGATACCGGCACGATCGCCGGTACGGTGGATGACAACACCGGAGCTATTGAATATCGCGTTGCGACTTTGGGTTAGGAGGCTGTTTATGAATCGCAGAACTGCAATCGTTAAGGCTGCGCGGAATTTCTTTTCTGTTTGTATTCTGTTCCTCGGCGTGAGTTCTTTAGCGCTCGCGCAGGCCGGCAGGGGCAGCATCAGCGGCCTGGTCTCCGATCCTTCGGGGGCGATCGTCAACGGCGCCGGCGTCACCGCGCTCAACCATGCCACCGGAGTCGCGCTGCACACCGTTACCAGCGCCGCAGGCTTGTATAGCTTTGTATCGCTGACTCCTGGCACCTATGTAGTCACGGCCAGTCAGAAGGGTTTTGAAAGCGTCGCTCAGGATAACGTGGTGGTAACTGTGGACCAAGTCAGCACCGTAAATATCGCTCTGAAAGTCGGCAGCGTGAGCGAAACAGTTACGGTTTTGGAAACATCCGAACTGGCGGATACGACCAACTCCACCGTGGGCCAGCTAATTGATTCCGCCACTATCGATCGCTTCCCGACCCTCGACCGCAACATCTATGATCTGATCCAATTGAGCGCCGGTGTGACACCGGCCAATGGATCGGCCAACTCGGGCAATTCAGAAGCCATCCAGAACATTTCTACCGGACGCCCGGGAGTCGATGTTTCCTCCTACACTATCAACGGCGCCATCCAGGGATCTGTTTACTACATGCTCGATGGCAGCCCGCTGGGAATCGCGGAGAACAACGTTGCCGCGATCATCCCGGCGATGCAGATTCCCGAGGATGGTGTGGAAGAGTTCCGCGTCGAAACCCAGAACACACCGGCTTCCTATCAGAGCGGCGCGGCGGGCGTCATCAGCCTGGTCAGCAAATCGGGTGGTGACAAGTTCCATGGCGACGCCTTCGTGTATCTCCGCCCCGATATCCTTGCCGCCAACGACTACTTCATCAAACAAGACCAGCTTTTGGCCGGTGAGCCCAACCAGTCCCCTAGCTTTCATCGCTATCAGGAAGGCGGCGCCATTGGCGGCCCCATCGTGCACAAGAAGCTATTCTTCTTTGGAGATTATGAAGCCACGCAACAAGAATCGTTCGATAACTCAAACATCTTTACCGTTCCCACCAGCTTCGAACGGAGCGGCGATTTTTCGCACGACACGGCCACCATGTACAACCCGCTGGTTCCCGATTCCGGCGGAATGCGCGTCGAGTTCCCCACCCACAACGTGATTACCAGCTACACCCCCCTCAATCCAACAGCAGTGGCATTTTTATCCCATTTGCCCGCGTGCAACTATCCCAGTCCGTCCACTTGCAATGCAGACACGGGCAACCACCTGAACAACCTCCGAATTCCGGGCCTGGATCCCTTGAGGGCCCAGAGATTCGACGTTCGCATGGACTACTACAAGAGCGAAAAGCAGCGTTTCTTCTCTCGCTTCTCGTTTGCTCGGATTTTCCTGTCGGGGGTCAACGCGTACGGCAATGCTTGGGATCCGGCCTACGCCCAGAATCGTACCAACGCGCGTAATTTCATCATTGGGGACGACCTCACCATCAATTCGACTACCGTCTTGCAGCTGCGCTACTCTTTTACCCGCCGCTATGAGAATCAAGGGGGTGATCCTGCGGAGAATGGCTTCGACATCACTACGATGGGATTTCCCGCGTCGCTGGCGGCGGCCGAAGTGTACAAAATCATCCCCGTCGCGTTTTTTAACGACTACGAAACACCCCAGGGCATTTACAGCGGCGTCGGCGGCACCGCATACTACAACACCTTCATCGACGCCAGCATGAATCACGACGCCAGTGCGACGCTGACGAAGGTGCTGGGTAAGCACGAACTCGCCTTCGGCGGGGAATATATGAAAAGGTTTTTCAATGTGGGCGCGCCGCCCGCACCGTCTGGCTGGTTCTATTTCGACGTCACCGCTACCAGCCAGCAAACCACGCCACCGCCTGGTGCACCCGCCAGTGGCAGCGACTTTGCTTCCTTCCTCCTGGGTGTGGGGAGCCCGACCGCAGAAACGGTGGATTTCACGCAAGACCTGTTCGCCGCGTTCGCCAATCCGTATTATGCGACCTTCATCCAGGACACCTACCACATTACCCATAATCTCACCATCACCGCCGGGCTGCGCTGGGACATTTTCGGCGGTAAGACGGAGCGTCATAACCGCCTCGAATACTTCGATCCGACGGCAGTGGGTACATCGGGTCCGGTGGGTACCTTTCCCGGGGGCAGTTTTACCGGCGGCGAAGTATTCGCCACCAGCGGCAACCGCTCTCCGTTCAAAACTAACCTCCACGATTTCGCTCCGCGCCTGGGCTTCTCATGGCAGCCAGAAAAGCACCTGGTGGTTCGCGGCGGCGCTGGCTTTTACTATGGGCCGAGCGCACAGATGGTGGGTAGCGCAACGTTTGACAGCGACGGCTACTCCACCAGCAGCACGTGGGACGCTGTTTGTTTTCAGGCCGACCTCAATACGACGATCAATAACGCCAGCTACTTCGCAACGGGGAACCCCGCGACATGTATTCCGGGAGGGGTAGCCGCTGTTACCGGACCCTTTTCATTGAGCAACCCGTTCCCGTCACCATCGGTAGTTCTCGTTCCGCCATCGCAATTGCAGCCAAGCGGATTGCAGACAAACCTGGGCACAGATTTAAACACGATGCTGCACTCGCAGCGTACGCAGCTAACTTATAACTTTAACTTCGGATTTGAGTACGAATTTCCACAGCAGATCGTTTTCAGCGCCGCGTACGTGGGCAGCAGGGGTCTGTTCCTCCCGTTTGCGACTGTAGATCTGAACCAGCTCACACTGAGCCAGATCAATCAACTCGGCATAGCGGGTGCCAGTCAAGCGCAATTCATAGCGGCCGAGCCTTACCCGCAATTCAACACCGGCAGCATCAGCATTACCGGACAAACAAACGGCGTCATTGTGCATGGTTATCCCGCAGGAGATTCCGAGTACAGTTCGCTACAGACGAAGGTGCAGAAGCGCCTGACCCATCACTTCACCACACTCGGCTCCTTCACCTGGGCTAAGCTGATGACCGACGACAGCAGTTCCCCGTTGGGCTTTGTTGGTTTCTCCCTTGGCTCGGTTCAGGATTGGAGGAACTTAGGGTATGAGCACGCGGTCAGCCGCCAGGACGTGAAGTATCAATTCGCATGGCAGGCGTCTTATGACCTGCCCGTAGGCAAGGGTAGGGCGCTGAATCTGAATGGAATATCGAATTCGATCCTGGGCGACTGGACGGCCGACGGAATTTTCTACCTGAGCAGCGGCGTTCCCATCGCTTCGCCTTACATAGGATCCGCAGATTCCTACCTCTATCAGCGGGCCGATATGATCTGCGATCCCAGCAAGGGCGCGCCCCGCACGGCGGCGGTGTGGTTCAATTCTAACTGCTTCGTAGCGCCTGGAACGGAAAATGGCGGCGCATACAACCCCTTTATTCCAGGAAATGCGCCGGCATTTCTTGACCACGTGCGTACGATGGGAGCCAACGAACTGGATTTTACGCTTTCCAAGGACGTCAAACTTGGCGAAAAGCGGGATCTCCACTTTGATGTAACTTCCTACAACGTTACCAACAAGAAACAGTTGGGGTTGCCGAACGTGCCTTCATACACCAGTGGGTGGGGAGTTGGTGCTCAATCGCCCACCAATCCGAACGGCAACGAATTTGGCCAGATCACGCAGGACTCGAACCTGCCGCGCCAATTCCAGTTTGCCGCGAGATATACATTCTGATCCCTTGGCTGCCCTTCCAGTATATTGCGGGACACCTCGGATTCGGGCCGGTTGAGGGAAGAGCACGACTTCACCCGCGCCGTAACCTAGATTTTGTTCTTGCTTTTGCGTGGCGAAGCGCTTAGCGCTGCGGTAAAACGTCTTATCTTCAGTGCCGATCTTAGCCGCTGAGGTGACACGCGGCGGGAAATGGCATTTTCCCCGCAGCCTCTTCAGTCCTGTCGATCCGGAGGATGAAAAGCATTTAGGAAACAATTTGTAGCCGAGTGGATACTTTTCGCCAAGTGCATTTCAGACCCAACACGGGTGAATTACACCCAACGTCCTGGTTTATCAATGGCTTACAATGAGCGTATAA
>DASPRY010000035.1:0-2816 GCA_035624215.1 Terriglobales bacterium | reverse complement strand
CGGCGTGGAATCCGTCCGCCGAGAGGATTCCACCGTCCTCCTAAGTGTCCGCGAGCCGCATTTAACCATCCCCGCTCTTCTCGATGCTGTAACCCATGACGGCCATCAACTCCAACACCTGAGCACGCGCCAAGCAAGCCTCGAAGACGTCTTCGTGCAACTCACCGGCCGCCATCTGCGAGAAGACTAAATGGCAACCACCGAGACCCGCGTGCCCAACCTCGACGCCGATAAG
The DNA here is from genome assembly GCA_035624215.1 of Terriglobales bacterium. GTDB lineage: Bacteria > Acidobacteriota > Terriglobia > Terriglobales > Acidobacteriaceae > JAFAGX01. The sequence continues at coordinate 2,581 of DASPRY010000035.1, read as the reverse complement.
AATCGGCAGCCGCAGCCCATCCCACCCGCGCGCCGCAACGGCCGTTGGTCCGGATACCGTCATCTCCTCTGGGCGCGCATCCTCGAACTCTGGCGCGAGCCTGAGGTCGTCTTCTGGGTCTTCGTTTTTCCGCTCCTGCTGGCGGCAGGACTTGGCATAGCGTTTCGCAACAAGCCCGCCGACATCGCCTCGGTCGTCGTGATCGACGGCCCCGGCGCGCGGAAGACGCTAGCCATGCTTCAAAGCCCGTCCGGCAAAAGGTCGTCAAGTAAAAACTCCGTTCGTGCCGCCGTGCTCGATCGCGACGCTGCGCTCAAAGCTTTCCACTTCGGCAAGTTCGATCTGGCAATCGAGTCCAACCCCGACGGCAGCTATACCTACTATTACGATCCCGCACGCCCGGAGAGCGTTCTCTCTCGCGCCGAAATCGACGCCCAGCTCCAAGCCGCCGCCGGACGCAAGGACGCGCTCGCCACCTCCTCGCGATCTTCCAGCGAACCCGGCTCCCGCTACATCGACTTCCTCATCCCCGGCCTGCTCGGCATGAACCTGATGAACTCCGGCATGTGGGGAGTAGGCTTCGCGCTCGTAGAAATGCGCCAGCGCAAACTGCTGAAGCGTTTCATCGCCACCCCCATGCGCCGCAGCGATTTCCTGCTCGCCCTAGCCAGCAGCCGCCTGGTCCTGATGGTGATTGAAGTAGGATTGCTCTTAAGCTTCGGCGTGTTGGTTTTTCACATGCCACTACAGGGATCGATCCTCTCCGTCCTCATGCTCGGATCGCTCGGGGCCGTAGCCTTCGGAGGCGTAGGCCTCCTAACCGCCTGCCGCGCCCAAAAAATCGAAACCGTCTCCGGCCTGATCAATGTGGTCATGATGCCGATGTGGATCTTCTCCGGAGTCTTCTTCTCCTATGATAGATTTCCAACCATCATCCACCCCTTCATCAAAGCCCTCCCCCTAACCGCGCTCAACGACGCGCTGCGATCCACGATATTAGAAGGCGCAACGCTAAGCTCACAATCGGGACGACTGCTGGTGCTTGCAATCTGGGGCGGAGTGTCGTTCATCCTAGCATTAAGGTGGTTCCGCTGGACGTAGAGCAGCTTCGGCCGGCTGCACAGAAACTCGGATTTTGATCTTGTTTTGAAGGGGCGCGGCTTCACAGGCTGCTGAAAAACTCGATTTTGCTCTTGCTTTTGGGTGGCGCAGCGGTTCACCGCTGCGATAACTGGTTTGTTTTCATCGACGGCTTTCAGCCGCTGAGGCAACGCTTTCCCCTTGGGGACTAGTTTTTCCGCAGCCTGCTAGAGCAGCTTCCAGTCGTCAGCCACGTCTAAAAGGGAGAAACACCAAGAGTGAGGGCGCGTAACAGTTTTGTTACACGTCTTTCGCTCCAGGCGCTTTGGGCTTCCCACTCCATGCATATAGCAGGTAGACGTGCGCAAAGCGCGCAGGCTTGATGTCCCCGTTTCCGTTTATTCCGAATACGCGGCCCGAAACCGAACCCATTGTTCGGGGAGCTTGGGATGGCTTCTTGTTTCCTTCTTGCTGAGCATTCACAGGCAGAACCACAAACAAAACAAGCAGAACAACAGCGGTTACTGCGGCGCGAAATTGCATTGACGCCTCTCGGAACGAGGGAAACCGCGCCAATTGTAGGATCCTGACCACAGTTTCGCAATATTCGATGTTGGGATATCCCAAGCCAGGATTGTAAAAGCTGCCTCTAGGTGACGAGGCAGGTTCTGAAAACTAAAGGACTACGGTGATGATAGCTTGGGCGTGGGCAAAACTCACTGGACCGTCAATACCAGCGCACTGCTCGTGCCGCCGCTTGTACAACCCACGTCGCCGACATTTCCGCTGGGTGTCGTCACCTTGACATCGAACTGTCCTGGCCCGGAAATCACGTCGGTGGTTAGCATCACTTGTAGTTGCTGAGTGGAGATTATGGTAGGTCCGAGGGCCGTACCATTGATCAGAATCTCAGATGCGGAAACGAAGTGGCTGCCATTCACCGTGAGCAGCACACCTTGCTGCACTTGAGCAAAGGTCACCGTGCTTGGGGAGAGCGAACCGACCAATGGCGCAGGCCGTGCGCTACCGCAAAATGGATTGAAGGCGTTGCTACAACCTGCGAGAACTACTAGCGGGGCAAGTGCGACGAGCTTCAGACGTGAGGCCACGGGAATACTCCTTCCTGGGAGGTCAGGCATCTTCCTTACTACAACCCAGGTACTCGGAATAAGTTTCGCCCGCGGCGAATGCAGGAGCGAGGGCATTTTCTTTGGCCACACTCAATGAATCGCCGGGCTGCCCATGAGTGTGGGACACCGTCGATTTTTGCTTTTCTGGCTCGTCTTTGATGTCTCTGCACTTTCAATTCGGGGGATCAGGCATCGCTCAACGTTCGCTTGGCAACCCTGCGGCCACACAGTCAGTCTTTTCGGTTGCTTTCCATTCACGATAATTTTCCTCATCCTTGGCCTGAAGATAGGCAGCGGCCACGAGTCCTGCATGGACGCAAACATCTCTTGCGAGGAAGGCGGGTGGCCCGTCCAAGCTCTGCTTGGGCGGG
>DASPRY010000032.1:0-4278 GCA_035624215.1 Terriglobales bacterium | reverse complement strand
AGCCGATCAGGCGACTAGCGACAGGGGCATGTTGCCCAACTGGTAGGAGCCTTCGCTGCCGAGGGCGAACTGTTGCAGTTGTTGCTGCAGCGTAGCGTAGGCCTGTTGAGCGCCGGCGAGGTTGCTGGAGCTGAGGCTCTGGCCGATCTGGTTGAGATCCTGGAGCAGGGAATTCTGGCTGCTTGAATCTCCGCTTCCGCCTCCGCTGCTGAGGTGGTGGTGATGGTGGAAGTGGCCGATTGAGGAATTGCTCTGAAGGTCCTGTTGAACGGTGGAGAAATCCTTTTGCGCGGCGGCAAGGTTGCCGGACTGGAGATCGGTGCCGAGCTGGTTGAAAGCTTGGGCAATGGGGCTGGCAGTGGAGCCGGTAGGGGCGGGGCCAGTAGTGGTGGCGGGCTGCGAAAAGTTTGCCTGCAAAGTGGCGAAATCAGACTGCGCGGCCGACAGGTTGCCGGACTGGAGAGCCTGGCCGAGCTGTTGCAATTCCTGTCGATAAGGATTGCTGGCGGCGCCGATTTGGTATGGATTGGAGCTGCTGTTCAAAATCGCGGAGATGGACATTGATGTACCTCGATGTAAAGTTTGCAAGCGTTCGGCGGAGTTTTGCTGGCGTAAAGATTGCCGCTCGTAGCCGGCGCTCCGGGTGAACCTGGTGGTGTGGGAGCACGCACGATTCCATTTGGCGCAGGACAGGGTGCGGAAGAAATGGCGGAGCGTTTTGCGGTGGTTGCGGAGAATGGCGCTGGGCGAGAGGGCGCGGTGCGGCGACGGGTAGGCAAAGCATGCCGGGCTTGGCTAGGCAAGAGTTGCCGGGTTGGCCAGCACGTCCGAAGCTGTCCTAGAACCAAGTTAAATCAGAGTTTCCTAACCCGATTCTTGAAACCGAATGCGAAAACAGTAAACTTGTCGGCATGGCGCAAAACTTCAAAGACTTGACGGAGCGCGAAATTTGCTCGTGTGGGGACGGGCGCCTCGCGAGCCTACCCTGAGCGAAGTCGAAGGGTCCAAGCCGAGCGAAGCTCGGCAGTTGCTGTGATGACAACAGCTAGTAATCCTGCCTATCAACCTGTCGAAAAACTCTGCGTCCTCGCGGCCCCGCCGACGATCTACTTTAGGAACGAACCCATCTGTGTTCGCTCAAGGTTAACGCTATGGAAGCTACGGTTCGTCCTCCCGCATGGAAGACTTTGCTGGCGTTTGCCATCATTTACTTCGTATGGGGCTCGACCTTCCTGGCCATTCGCGTGGGGGTGCGGGAGGTTCCGCCGCTTCTTCTCGCCAGCATGCGTTTCTTCATCGCTGGAGGCGTGATCTTCGGGTGGATGCGGCTGTCTGGTACGCCGTCTCCGTCGCGTCGCGAGTGGCTAGCGGCTTCGCTTCTCGCGGTTTGCATCTTTGTGCTCGATTACGGCCTGCTGTTCTGGGCCGAACGACGCGTGGCTTCGGGAATTGCGGCCGTGATGCTCGCGACCATCCCAGCCTTCATGGCGCTCTCGGAGATCCTCATTCTGCGGACGCAGCGGCTCACGTTGCGGCTGGCGCTGGCTCTCTTGGTCGGCATAGGTGGTGTCGGGGTTCTGGTCAGCCGGTCATTAAGCCAAAGTTTCGGCGAAGCTCCGATCGACGGTGCGGGAGCGGTCGCGCTGGTGATTGCTGCGATAAGCTGGTCGATTGCTTCGGCGCTTACCCGCAAGCTGCCACTGCCGGCGTCAAAAGTCATGAGTTCGGGAGCGCAGATGCTGGCCGGAGGAATCCTGCTGGCGCTTGCGGCGGCAATTTTCGGTGAGTTCCGCGGTTTTAGGATCCAGGCGGTGTCGCGCGGCGCCTGGTTCGCGCTCGCCTATTTGATCGTGGCCGGCTCCATCGTTGGTTTCACCGCCTATGTCTGGCTCATCCATCATGAATCGCCGACGAAGGTTGGCACGTACGCATATGTCAATCCGGTGGTGGCCGTAGTCGTAGGCTATTTCCTTGGAGGCGAGACCGTCGGCCCCAGAACCTTGCTCGGAACACTGCTGGTGCTGGTCAGCGTTGTTGTGATCACAACAACTCGTGCACGCAAGCCCGCTGCCCGACCCTTGCCGGAACCGCTGCCGGAAGCGGCGGAAACCTAGTTCACCACCATAGTTCACGACCATTGCCCACGACCATCTCAAACTGTGAAAAGCGCCCGGAACGCATTGCCGCAGCATAAGCACGCATGGTTCGATGGCATCATTTCGCTGAATTCTTTGTCGGGCTCAAAATGCGCTCGATTTGGCGAATGTGGTTGATATCGTGTCCGGCCATCATGCGGACGATGTGCTCGATGGATTCCTGGCCGCGCTCGGCATGCTGGCCGTAGTGCTGCCACTGATCGGGGGAAAGCGATTTGAGGAGCGCAAGATTTGCTTCCCGCATGACGCGGTGCAGTTCGATGGATTTGCGGGGATCGCGCTTTTCGTAGTGTCCGGCGATGACCCAGGCGTTCTGATCGAAGGCCTGGACGGGGGTTCCGGGGGCTCCCAGGATGGAGCGCATGCGCCAGGCGATTACGATTTCGGCGTCAGCAAGATGAGCGAGGATCTCGGCGACGGACCATTGCTCGGGAGCGGGGCGCTTGCGGAGTTTGGCAGCGGGGACGCCCTTGAGGAGACGAGCTAATTTTTTTGAAGTGGCGGATTGGGTCTTGAGAGGGTCTTGTCCCTGGGCGTTGGCCAGGATGCGCTGCGTGTACTGCTGAACGGTTTCCGACATTTGGAATCTCCTTGTTGGCTCAGCCCGCAAAAGGGGGCGTCTTATTTTCCAAGAACGTTTGGCATTCGCTCAAGCGATTTCAGGATGCGAACGTCGTGTTCTTAGACTTCTTAACATAGCTTTGGTTGCGGCGCTGTACTAAAAAGCCGGTGGTTTGGTTGCTGAGCCGCGAGCTTCGAGCAGGCGGGGAAAAAGCCGATTGGAAAATGGTTTAGGAGTGCTGTATCTTTGACCCAAAGCAAAGCAGTTCAGGGGAGTGGGGCGATGGACGGAATTGCGAGCAGTCTGGCGAAACCGATGCAGATGAGGCGGGACGGAAAGCCGCGTCCGCGTTCGGAGGCCAAGCGGGCGCAGATTGTAGACGCGGCGATCGGGCATTTTGCCGAGCGCGGGTATAACGCGGCGCGAGTGGAAGATATTGCGGCGCAGTTGGGCATTGCCAAGGGGTCGGTTTTCCAGCACTTCAAGAGCAAGGACGGATTGTTCTTCGAGGCGTACAAGAAAGCGGTGCAGTCGTTTCCGAAATATATGCAGGCTTCGGCAGGGGCGCTGGAGCGGGGATTTTTCGAGGTGCTGCGCTATTGGCTGGCGCGCACGGAGAACATGGTGCGCGATAACTGGTCGTCGTACCGAATTTATCTGATCGGTAATTATGGGACGGATCTGGCGCTGCGCCGGGAGATCAACCGGTTTCTGGTGGTGGAGGATCCTTACGGATGGCGTGAATTTGTGGGTTTTGGAGTCAAGCGGGGAGAGTTGCGGACGGATCTGGGTGTGGACATGACCGGATCGATCCTGGAGTGGACGATGGACCGGTTTCAGGATGCGCTACTGACGGAGGAGTTGGATCCCGGACTGTTTCGCAAGTCGGGACCGGTTCCGGAGGAGAAGGAAAAGCGGATCGAACAATTTGTGGAATTGCTACGGCGGGCGGTTGGGTCGGAGAGAGCACAGCTAACCGGGAAGAAAGAGTGAGGCTGATTGCCCACGGCGATGTTGGTCACGTTCATGAGCGCCGCAGTGATCTGAGAAACGAGAACTGACAGTCCGAGAAATCATAGCTGAGAAGCAGCGGTCATTTGACTTCGCGCGGCTTCCTGCGCAGAATAGAAGTAGTTCTTTGCAGGCCCATCCCACCAGTGGGGGCGTCACGGCTTCGACGGAGATGCTTGCGGCCAAGAGGCATGTCGGGGTGCACACACCCGTAATCGCGTGCAAAATGATAATTGCCAATCAACAGATGGCATACGCAGCCTAATTCGTTAGGCAGCCGCTCTCCACAGCTTTGCCCTTGGGCTGTGAGCGAGCGTCACACAGAGGGCTGCTCTTCTCTGCTACGTCTGGGCAGAGAGGCTAAGATCGCAGGCTAGCGCCAACTGTTTCTTGTCCGTTCTGAGCAGGTGACGCGAACGTCCTGGGGTAATGCCCAGGGCATGAACTGGAATAAGCATGTAGTCTCTTGACCAGTAACATTTTCGGACGCGGGTTCGACTCCCGCCGCCTCCACCATTCCTATCTCTATGTTCTGCCGGGAGCCCGGAT
>DASPRY010000028.1:0-2928 GCA_035624215.1 Terriglobales bacterium | reverse complement strand
GCGCTATAGAGAACCCGTCGCGCTTGCGGCGTGAACGAGATCACGCCAACCCCGGCGTGATGTGAAGGTTGGGAGGACGAGCAGCACGTAATGCAGAGCCGTCGATCCGGCGATCAGGACAACCCACATGTGCCATTGCATTATCGAATGCGGGCTTTTGACCGGGACCTGATCCGCGGAGGGCATTATGGCCAGCGGTCAAGTGAACCGCACGCAAAGGCCGAACACATGGCCGCACCGACTAAGCCTGCAACGTGAAGATTGTCCTTGCCAACTCGGAGCCAATGGTATGGACCCCGCCCTTCCGGCCGAGTCGAATGTCGGACGTGAACTGCAGCGAGGGAGAATCATCATGCAGGTCGTTCGGATAGGCTTGGATTTGGCAAAGTACGTATTTGAGGTTCATGGCGTCGACGGAGGTGGGAACGTTGTCATGCGCAAAACCTTGCGTCGTGGATCGGTGTCGACGTTTTTTGCCAATCTGCCGCATTGCCTGATCGGGATGGAAGCTTCTAACGGCGCGCACTACTGGGCACGCGTGCTTACGGATCTTGGTCACGAGGTGCGCCTGATAAGCCCTCAGTTTGTGGCGCCGTATGTGAAATCGAACAAAAACGATCGGAATGACGCAGAGGCTATCTGCGAGGCAGTCGGCCGACCCACGATGCGCTTTGTACCACCGAAGTCACCCGAACAGCTGGCGATCCAGGCCCTCCATCGGATTCGCCAGCGCTTGGTGCGAAGCCGGACGAGGCTCGTGAATCAGATACGTGGCATCCTCGCCGAGCATGGCATTGTCATCGCCCGTGATATCTGGAGGCTACGACGGGCTCTTGCCGAGATCACGGGAAATGCCAGCGATGGCCTAGACGCGCTGGTCCGTATGCTGATTGTGGAGGTCCAAGTCGAATTGCTCGAGCTCGATCGCCGGATCGCATCCTGTGATCGGCGGATCCAAGAACTGTACCGCACCAGCGAGCTGTGCCAAAAGCTAGGGGAGATTGAAGGCATCGGACCGGTGACCGCTACGGCCCTTGTTGCCGCCGTCGGGGATCGGAGCTGTTTCAAGAATGGCCGTCAGTTCGCTGCATGGCTGGGGCTTGTGCCGAAGCAGCGGTCGAGTGGCGGGCGAAATCGATTGTTCGGCATCAGCAAACGCGGCGATCGCTATTTACGCACGTTGATGATCCACGGCGCTCGCGCTGCTCTTGGGAAAGCAGGGGGCAAGCAAGATCCGCGAAGCCGATGGCTTGCCAGCCTTCGGCAGCGTCGGCATCCGAACGTCGCGGCCGTGGCGCTCGCCAACAAGAATGCTCGTATCGCCTGGGCTGTCCTCGCAGGGAATGTCTCTTACGAACCTGCACTATCCGTTCAGGCGGCTTGATGGGAAGGCAGTCGATTAAGGATGTGAGCAAGTCTTACCTGGCAATTGCAATCGGATGACAGGAGATGGTGAAACGGTCACTCCGTCGCTTCCCGAACCTGGTGTGTGGACCGGCATGGCACAGGCCAATGTCTGGGCGCCGTTGAGGTGGAAGCGCGCGAAAATCCATCGGGGCTCGCGGCCACGCCTTCTCGGGCCGCATCAAGAAGCCGGATATACGTCAGCAGTTGTGACCGGTGCATCGGATCCAGTCAGCCTGTTGCAATCGGGCGGGGTCCATATACGTCCACACATGGCACAAAGCGTCGGTTTAACCTCAACACCGTGAATTTCCGCTTTTGGCGTGTTACTGACCTGCATGTGTACTGACTTGAACCGCTGCGCGGTCTCGTTGGAAGCTGAAAGATCATCACCCGACGTGACAATAACTGAGATGTGTCGCCTCACGTGAATCGATAAAAGGAGAGATAGCCCAAGCTGCGGCGCTATGGGAAGGTCGAGGTGAAACAGCCGAGCTGGTTGTGTTAGGCCGGTTGCCGCGCTGCACTTGATCGCGGATAGAACATCGCGTCGTTTTGCTTTCTCGCAATAAGTCATTCGCTTCCAGAGCTGAGCGGACATCAAACCTGATTTATGAGTCCGGGTCCGAATTCTTAGGCAAGCGATCTCTCAATCCGGCCGCGGCATTTCGAACATGGCGTCGGGACGGATTTCGAAGTAGTCCCCTGTGCGCCCTGCGCGCGCGATGGGGCGTGCGAGCGCAGTCTGGTAGACGCCGTCCTTGATGAAGGCTTTGTCGATGTGGACGGCCACTACTTCGCCCAGAGTTAGCCAAGCCTCAGCTTTTCCGCCGTCCGCGCGCTTGAGCTGAACGATCTCCGAAAGCCTGCATTCGAACGACACCGGACTCTCCGCCACGCGCGGCACCTTGACGATTTTACTCGGGGTTGCCGTCAACCCAGCGATCGTGAATTCGTTGACATCATGGGCGACATGGGCCGAGGTCGCGTTCATCTGCTTGGCGAGATCCATGATCGAGAGATTCCAGCAGAACTCCTTGGTCTCCTGGATGTTCGAAACGCTGTCCTTCCAGCTTGTGGAGGAGAAGCCAACAATCGGCGGCTTATAGCAAAACGCGTTAAAATAGCTGTAGGGTGCGAGGTTGATATTGCCCTTGGCATCGCGCGAGGAAATCCAGCCGATCGGCCGCGGTGCGACGATGGCATTGAAGGGATCGTGCTTTAGTCCATGCCCGTTGGCCGGCTCGTAATAGTGGATGTCCTTCTCCGCCATGCGTGCTTCCTTTTTCGTAAGTCACGGCTCACTGGTTCGCACGCGGGCGCAGCCCCTATCTCACTTTCGGGAACTTGCGCAACGAACGGAGATTGCCTGGCCGGGGCTGCCGATTTCAATGGAGGTTGGTTACGATCTGCCGGATTTCCGCCGCCGTATGCTCGCCGCCGAGCGGCGTTCCGGGAACCAGATATTTGCCCGTCGCCAATCCGCCGATGACGACAGGGTCGAAACCAATCTGTCGGATGAGG
>DASPRY010000016.1:0-28071 GCA_035624215.1 Terriglobales bacterium | reverse complement strand
GCCGACGGCCGCGCCCGGGGAGGCCGGCAGGCCTTTATCGGTGAGCACGTCGTCCAGCTTGATTTCCTTCTCATCCAGGCGCGGAACCAGAAAGTCGTAGAGCTGATTGGGCTCGACTCGGAAAATGGCCTCTTCCTTCGTGATCAGTCCCTCTTCCACCATCTGAATCGCCATTCTGACAGCCGCGCGTCCAGTACGTTTGCCGTTGCGTGTCTGCAGCATGTAGAGCTTGCCCTCTTGAATGGTGAACTCGAAATCCTGCATGTCACGGTAATGTTTTTCGAGCCGGGTAGTGATCTCGCGTAGTTGTCGGTAAACATCCGGCATGATTTTTTCGAGTTCCCGGATGTGAATCGGGGTGCGAATGCCGGCAACAACATCCTCGCCCTGCGCGTTCATCAGAAATTCGCCATAAAACTCTTTGTTACCGGTCGCCGGATTGCGCGTGAACCCGACGCCGGTGCCGCTGGTCTCTCCGAGATTGCCAAAGACCATAGCTTGAACGTTCACGGCAGTGCCAAGATCGTCGGAGATGTTGTTGATGCGCCGGTAGTGTTTCGCGCGGTCGTTGTTCCACGACCGGAATACAGCATCCCGCGCCATGATGAGCTGCTCGTGCGGATCCTGCGGGAAGTCGCGTTTGGTGTGCTTTCTGACGACTTTCTTATATTCGGCGATGACTTCCTTGAGAGCTTTGGCGTCAAGACCGGTGTCGAGCTTAGCTTTTTTCTGCTTTTTCTTGGCCTCGAACACCTCATCGAAAGCGGGCTTCGGAATTTCCAACACCACATTGCCAAACATTTGGATAAGCCGGCGGTAGGAATCGTAGGCGAAACGCAAATTGTTACTGCGTTCTGCCAAGGCTTCGACACTTTCATCGTTCAAGCCGAGATTGAGGATGGTGTCCATCATTCCGGGCATGGAAAACTTGGCGCCGGAACGCACGCTGACCAGCAGAGGATTGTCCCCTTTGCCGAGTTTCTGGCGTTGGAGCTGTTCCAGACGCTTGAGCGCATCTTCCACTTGCCGATCGACTTCGCTCGAGACCTGATTGCGCCGCATGTATTCCCGGCAGGCCTCGGTCTGGATGGTGAAGCCGGGCGGGACCGGCAATCCGGCGTTGGTCATCTCTGCAATGCCAGCGCCCTTGCCGCCGAGTTCGTCCTTCATTTTGCCGTTGCCATCGGCTTTGCCATCGCCGAAGAAGTAGACATACTTGGTGGATTGCGGTTTCACTTCAGCAATTTCGTTTTCAGCAAGAGTTGTAGTTGCCATAAGTATTAGTCCTTTTATCTAGATTTCACGGTAAGAGCGCCACCCTCCCGTGGCGCCCATCACTTCAAAATTGGTTTGCCCTCGGTCACGATTTCAGAAAAATCTGCGATCGTGGAGAATTGCTTTAATAAGCTTTGCAACAGTGCCAGACGATTAGCGCGAATTCGATCGTCATCAACCATCACCATCACTTTGTCAAAGAAACGATCAACTATCGGCCGGAGCTTGGAAATTTCTATCAGGGCTTGCTCATAGTTTCGCTCCCCGCGCAACGCTTCGACCTTCCTGGAGGTGTGCGGAATCTCAGATGCCAGTTCGCGCTCGGCGCCTTCTTCAAGCAAGGCTGGATTGATCGCCTCCCTCACTTGTTTGCCGGTCTCGGCAGCCTGGCGCAGGATGTTTTTCATGCGCTTGAAAGCGATGGAAATGGATTCGAAATCTGCCGACGGCCGCACCTTGGAAACCGCTTCGGCTCGCGCGACTGCATCGACGACATCGCCGGCATCGGCTGCGAGCACCGCATTTACTACATCGTATTTAAAGCCAAGCGTGTCACGCAGGTAGAATTCCGCGCGTTCTCGGAAGAACACCCGGACGTTAGTAGCATAATCGATCTCCGCCGGGAACTTCCGCCCCGCGGCCGAGCCGGCATAAGTCTGACGCGCATCTTTCGAGAGTTGTGAAAGCGCGAGCGGCAGCTTGTATTCAACAACGGTCTTCACGATTCCATTGGCCTGTCGCCGAAGTGCAAACGGGTCCTTCGATCCCGTAGGCTGCAATCCGAGCGCAAACATACCAGCGATCGTGTCTGCCTTGTCCGCGATGGACAGCACGGCTCCTTCGACTGTTCCCGGAACTGAGTCTTCCATCGACTCCGGCTTGTACTGATCGTAAATAGCCTGCGCGATAAGCTGGCGCGTCCCGTCCGGCAAGTCGCTGTCGAGTTCCTGAACCCGGGCATAGAGGCCACCAACGATTCCCTGCAATTCGGTGAACTCCTTTACCAGTTCGGTAGTGAGATCGGTTTTTGCCAGATGAGCGGCTTTATGCACGATGCCCGGGCGAATCGCCACTCCACCTTGGCGGACGATTTCGGAAATCCAGCTGCAAAGGCGCTGCACCCGGACGGTCTTGTCGTAGTAGCTGCCCAGATCCTTCTGAAAGGTTACATGCTTGAGCCACTGGACCCGTTCGCGCAAGGGATGTTTCTGGTCGGTTTGCCAGAAAAATCGCGCATCGTTAAAGCGGGCACGCAGCACGCGTTCGTGACCATGGCGGATGATGCCCTGCGGATCACCGTCAGTATTCAGCACTGCCAAAAAATGTGGCAGTAGCTTGCCGCTGGCATCCTCGACCGCAAAATATTTCTGATGGTCACGCATGACTGTGACCAGAACCTCTTCGGGCAGCTCCATAAATTCACGATCGAAGCTGCCGAGAATCGCCGAGGGCCACTCGGTCAGGTTGATCACGGTATCCAGGAGATTCTTGTCTTCCCGCCAGCGTGCGCCCGGAATGGTGCGGGTGGAAGCATCGAGCGCCTTGCGAATCTGCTGCTCCCGAGCGCCGCGACCAAGCACCTTGGCCTCACGCAACGCGCTCACATATGGTTCGCCAGCTTCTGGAATCCGTACGGGTCTATTGGCTAGGAGAGGATGGCCGCGTGATTCGTTTCCCGCTTGAATGCCGTCGAACTCCAAAGGAATCACTTCGCCGTCAAGCATTGCCACCAGCCAGCGAACAGGACGGACGAACGTCTGCCTCTTGTCTCGCCAGTACATAGTTTTAGGCCAATAGATTCCTCCCAACTCCGAGGCAAGGCTTTCAACCAATATGTCGGAGGCAGAGCGCCCTCCCTTCTCGGCCTCGGCAAAGACGTATCGGCCAGTCTCTATATCTTTGATCTGGAGACTTTCAAGCGCGACTCCCTCCCGTTGCGCGAATGCCTCCGCGGCTTTCGTAGGCTTCCCACCTTTGAACGCGACCTTCTCGGATGGGCCACGAACCAGGCTTCTTACTTTAGGTTGCCGATCAGCCGTCGCAATCATCACGGCCAAGCGACGGGGAGAGGAAAGTGTTCGCGGTTCCGCTTCCGAAAGGGAGTGTCGCTTGAGCAGATCGCCAACGCGGCTGGCAAGCTCCGCCTCTGCCGCGTCAATCATGCGGGCAGGGATTTCTTCGCAGCCGATTTCGAGCAGGAAGTCAGGCATTCAGCAAGCCTTTATTTTCGCAGAAATTGGGCGCATGTGCTTGTGAGGCAGGTCACAAAGCGTATCGCCCGTGCCGTTCTGGGCGACATGGGCACGCTTCACGATTACGTGAGCGCTAATGCGGAAATCCTTTCGAAGCGCGGCCGCTTGAGTAAGCCAAAGCAACGACCCACTCAGGATGACAACTCCAGGTGCAACTTCTTCGGTTTAGCCCCCTTCTGGGACACCGACTGCTCTTGCGTTTGCGCTTCGGCAACTGACGAATCGCCGCGTTGTTGGTCGATGTAGGCTTTCGCAATGCCGACGGCCAATGCACGCACTCGCGCAATTACGCCTACGCGTTCGGTGACGGAAATCGCTCCGCGCGCGTCGAGAATATTAAAGAGGTGTGAACATTTCAGGCACAGATCGTAAGCCGGGAGTAGTGGGAACCTCTTCTTGTCTCGATCCTGGCCATCATCCGAGTTGTCGTCTTTAGCAAGCGCAGCATACTTGTCGAGCAAAGATCTACACTCGGCTTCATACAATTCGAAGTGCCTCCAGGTCTTGTCAACGTCGGCCGCTTCGAAGTTGTACACAGAAAACTGCACTTCTTCCGCCAGCCGAACATCTCGATAGGTGGTGACGTGGCCGGTCTCTTGATCGCGGGCCCACACAATGTCATAAACCGAATCTTTATCTTGCAAGAACGCCGCAATTCGCTCCAGGCCGTAGGTCAGCTCGGCAGAAATGGGATCCAGATCCAGTCCGCCGCATTGCTGGAAATAGGTGAACTGCGTGATTTCCAAGCCGTCGAGCATTACCTGCCAGCCAACACCCCAGGCGCTCAACGTGGGTGCTTCCCAGTTGTCTTCCTCAAACTTTATGTCGTGCTGGCGCAGGTCGATCCCAATGGCGCCGAGCGACTGCAAATAAAGCTCTTGAACATTTTCCGGCGGAGGTTTCAGGATTACCTGCAATTGAGTGTGTTTATAGAGCCGGTTGGGATTCTCGCCATAGCGCCCGTCGGCGGGGCGTCGCGACGGCTGTATGTAGGCAACTTTATAGGGCCGGGGACCGAGCACCCGCAGGAATGTCTCAGGAGCCATTGTGCCAGCGCCGACCTCCACGTCGTAAGCCTGTTGCAGGACGCATCCGCGCTCCGCCCAGAACGCTTGCAACCGAAGCACAAGCTCTTGGAAAGTGGGCGGGTTGGGATTGGTCGAGGTCATGAGCAATCAAAAAGCATTTAGCAGTTAGCACTTAGCATTGAGGCCCGCATACCGCACCATGGTTGGCCCGCCAAATGCTAAGTGCCAAATGCCAAGTGCCAAGCGCTACTCGCTAGGCGCTGATTTTCTCCAGCATCCCTGCGGTTACGAGATTCTTTTCAATATGCCTCTGCAAGGTTTGAAGCAAGAATTTACGAAGATCGGCGGTCTGGGTTTTGGAATATGAAGCTGTGCCGAACTTTTCCACCGGCATGCGAAACATCTGGTCAGCCAGTGCGCGCGAATCTGCCGAAATCTCCGACGAAGCCAGCCGCTTGTCATCAACGCACATGAGCCCATCCGACAGGGCGTGAAAAAATGCCCGGTTCCCGTTCAAGGGCCGGCCACAGACGATGCACTGTGACAGTTCTGGCAGATAGCCCATCAATCGCGTCATCCACAGCTCAAAATAGGTGATGGGGAGCCACACATCCGGGCCGCGCATGGCGGCTAAAACCGAAAGCGCCAGCCGGAACACATCATCATTAGGCTCGCGATCGGGCAGCAACTCGTCCAACAACTCTGCAACGTGGCCCAGAGCGATAGCTCGAGGGTACGTGATCTCGGATGCCAGCGGCGAGTCCAGAACCTCGCATGCGTCTAAGCGCGCCAACTCCCGCCGTTCGCGATCTTCATAATAGGCGCGAACGTAGGTGAGCGGCTCCAGCGCCCCTCCAAATCGGCGTTTCGACCGCTTGGCCGAGCGGGCTACCCCGTGCACCTTTCCTTCCGCGCGAGTGAACAATGTAACCAGCAGATCGGCCTCTCGCAAAGGGTAGGTCCGGAGGACAATTGCTTCCGACTCCTTCAGCGCCATGGAAGCCCGTCAGCGTGCGCTCGCAACGACGCAACACGCTCCGCAGCAGCGACCCACAACAGATTACCGATTGTAACCGCACGACATAAAAGAGGAAAGCCAGGGTGCAACTTTGTTCGCGTCGCATCATCTCAGTGAATACGGCTCAAACGTGAACTGCTCAGGCCTGGGTCCGCGCGCTGGTTGCCGCAGAACTTGATAAACTGCCTGAGTGGGGTTCTAATTGCTGCTTGCAGCATTCTGGTGGTGAGGCTCTGATCTGCCGGTTGGAAGGAGCGTAACTATGGCTGTGAGTGAACAGACGTTGACAAGCAAGCAACTGGAGACTCTGAGCATCAACACCATCCGCACCCTCGCCATCGATGCGGTGCAGCAGGCCAACTCCGGACACCCCGGCGCCCCGATGGCTTTAGCCCCGGTGGCGTATTGTTTGTGGCAGCAGTTTCTGCGCTTTGATCCCGAGGATCCCACGTGGCCCAATCGTGATCGTTTTGTCCTCTCCAATGGCCACGCATCAATGCTGCTCTACGCAATGTTGTATCTGACTGGCGTTCGCGGTACCAATCCCGAGTACGAATCAAGGGGTGAGTATGCCGTCACCTTGGACGACATTAAGAGGTTCCGGCAACTTGACAGCAAGACTCCGGGGCACCCGGAATATCGCCTGACCGCAGGCGTGGAGACTACCACGGGTCCGCTGGGCCAGGGAATTGGAAACAGCGTCGGAATGGCCATCGCCGGGAAATGGCTCGCGGCACACTTCAACCGGCCCGGTTTTGAAATCTTCGATTACAGCGTATACACCTTCTGCGGCGACGGCGACTTGATGGAAGGCGTGGGCAGCGAAGCCGCTTCGCTGGCTGGCCACTTGCGGCTTTCCAATCTTTGCTGGATATACGACAACAATCGGATCACTCTGGATGGTCCCGCGGATGCCTCTTTCACCGAGGATGTCGGCGAACGATTCTCCGCCTACGGCTGGAACGTTCTGCATGTGGCGGATGCAAATGACCTGAACGCTTTAGCCGACGCATACGGCACTTTTCAAAAAGGCTCGGATGAGCCGACTCTCATCATTGTTAACAGTCACATCGGCTACGGTTCTCCGCATAAGCACGATACCAATGAGGCGCACGGCGAACCGTTGGGCGAAGAGGAAGTCCGCCTTACTAAGAGGGCATACGGCTGGCCCGAAGATGCGAAGTTTCTGGTACCGGATGGCGTCCTGGAACATTTCCAGCAAGGGATCGGCAGGCGTGGTCGCGCGTGGCGGGAGAAATGGACAACTCTGTTTACCGAATATGTTAAGAAATATCCCGAGCTCGCCGAGCAGATCAATCAGATGCAGCGGCGTGAACTTCCCGCGGGCTGGGACAAGGGCCTGCCCTCTTTTCCAACCGATGCGAAGGGAGTGGCGACCCGGGACAGTTCGGGAAAGGTGCTGAACGCAATCGCGCAAAATGTACCGTGGATGATGGGCGGTTCGGCGGATTTAGCCACTTCCGACAGAACACGCCTCAAATTTGAAGGTGCTGGTGACTTTCAGGCCGGGAGCTACAGCGGGCGCAATCTTCATTTTGGTGTGCGCGAACACGCCATGGGCGCAGCGGTCAATGGCATGGTGCTTTGCAAGATACGGTCATACGGCGGGACATTTTTCAATTTCAATGATTATATGAAACCGTCGGTCCGCCTGGCTGCGCTGATGGAAATTCCATCCATTTTCATTTACACGCATGATTCCATCGGGTTAGGAGAGGACGGTCCGACTCACCAGCCAATTGAGCAATTGGCTCAGTTGCGGGCAGTGCCTGAACTGATGCTGTTCCGCCCCGGCGACGCAAATGAAGTGATCGAGGCCTGGAAAATAATCATGCAACTGAAGCATAATCCAGCGGTTTTGGTATTGACGCGCCAGCCCGTGCCTACGCTTGATCGGTCAAAATATGCTTCGGCTTCCGGTGTGGCAAAGGGGGCGTATATTCTGGCAGATGCTCCGGGGGGGAATCCGGAAGTGATCCTGATGGGAACCGGCAGCGAAGTGTCGCTTTGCGTGACGGCGTATGAACAACTCGCGGCAGAAGGACTGAAAGCGCGCGTGGTGAGCATGCCGTGCTGGGCTCTATTTGAACAGCAAAGCGAGGATTACAGGAAGCAGGTTCTGCCACCATCGGTAAAGGCACGAGTATCGGTGGAAGCGGCATCCACCCTGGGGTGGGACCGTTATGTCGGCCCTGCCGGTAAGATCATCGGTATGCATCGCTTTGGCGCATCGGCGCCGATTAAAGACTTGCTGAAAAAGTTCGGATTCACGGTAGAGAAAGTGGTAGAAGCAGCGCGAGCGGCAATCGCGCAATCCAAGTAAGATAACGCCTGGAAAATTCGTAACGTCGAGGTTCATCTATGCAGCAAACAGGAATTCTGGAATCGGCAAAAGCCACCAATCCTTTGAAAGAACTCTTGAAGTTCGGTCAGTCAGTTTGGTTCGACTATATTCGTAGAGACCTGATCGCGACCGGAGAACTGAAACGTCTCATTGACGAAGATGGTTTGCGTGGGATGACCTCGAACCCGGCCATCTTTGAGAAAGCCATCGTCGATAGCCAGTACTACCGGGATGCGCTGAAAGAGCTGGATCGCAGGACCGACCTCGATGCCAACGGCCGTTATGAAGTGCTGGCGATTCGTGACATTCAGGACGCGGCCGACACGTTGCGGCCTGTGTACCAGAGCACCAAACGGCGCGATGGATACGTCAGCCTCGAGGTGTCTCCTTTTCTGGCACGCGATACGCAAAAAACCCTCCACGAGGCCCGCCGTTTGTGGAAGGCAGTCGGGCGGGAAAACATCATGATCAAAGTTCCTGGGACGCCCGAAGGAATTCCGGCGTTTCAGCAGCTAATCAGCGAGGGAATCAACGTTAACGTGACATTGCTCTTCTCGCAGGAAGTTTACGAAGAAGTTGCTGATGCCTACATCGCTGGCGTAGAACAACTGGCGGCGAAAGGCGGGGACGTCAGCAGAATCGCGAGCGTCGCCAGCTTCTTCATCAGTCGCATCGATAGCCTCGTGGATTCGATCATTGAGCAGAAGCTGAAAACTGCCAAAGATGAGCAGCAGAAGTCGGAGCTGCACGGCCTTATGGGCAAGATTGCGATTGCGAATGGCAAGGAGACCTATCAGCGATATCTGCGCATCTTCGGCGCCGACCGCTGGAAGAAGCTCGCGGGCAAGGGAGCACAGACGCAACGCGTTCTGTGGGCCAGCACCAGCACCAAGAATCCAAAATATAGCGACGTAATGTACGTTGAGGAATTGATCGGTCCTGACACCGTTAATACGATGCCCCCGGTTACGTTCGATGCCTATCGCGATCACGGCCATCCGCGGGCAAGTTTGACGGAGGACGTTGAATCGGCCAACCGTGATATGGAGAAATTGGCAGCAGTGGGCATTTCCATCCGGGAAGTTACTGACAAGTTGACCGAAGATGGAGTGCGCCTGTTCGCGGAGGCTTTCGAAAAGCTTCTCAAAGCCGTGGAACGAACCTCGAACGCTCAGTGAGGTGAGTCGTGAGCCAGCTAAGCTACAAAATCCCATACGATCCGGGATCGGCATCTCTCCCCAAGTACAATCTGCCGGAACCGCTTGCCTCGGCGACTAAGAAGGCAGTTGAGGATTGGGGGACGGGGAAAATCCAGCGTCTTTGGAAGCGCGACGCTTCGCTATGGACGGGAGCTGACGAGGCCAGTTGGCTGGGTTGGCTCGACATCGTTGAGGAACAAATTTCCGATGTCGATCAACTGCGCCGCCTAGCCGGGGAGGCAAAGAGTTTTTCCGATGTACTGCTGCTGGGCATGGGCGGCTCCAGCCTCTGCCCGGAGGTGCTCGACAAGACCTTCTGCAGAATTTCAGGGTTTCCTCAACTTAACGTCCTCGATTCCACCGATCCTGCACAAATCAGAAGTTTTGAGAGCAAGGTGAATCTCTCAAGAACGCTGTTTGTGGTCTCCAGCAAATCCGGCACAACACTGGAGCCCAACATTTTCAAGCAATACTTCTTTGAACGAGCCACGCAAACTGTGGGAGCGGAGCAAGCCGGCAGCCGTTTCATCGCCATCACCGATCCGGGGTCGAAGTTGGAGCAAGTGGCGAAGAACGACCGCTTCCGCCACATCTTTCACGGTGTCCCGAGTATTGGGGGACGCTACTCGGCGCTTTCGAATTTCGGCATGGTACCGGCCGCCCTGATGGGCTTGGACGTGGGCAAGTTTCTCGACCGCACAAAAAGAATGGTTGATTTCTGCCAGACCGAGGCCGTGGAAGAAAATCCCGGCGTGATGCTTGGCATCATTCTTGGCACCGCAGCCAGACATGGACGCGACAAGGTCACAATCGTGGCCTCACCAGCTATATCCGATTTGGGAGCCTGGTTAGAGCAGTTGCTCGCTGAGTCTACAGGCAAGCAAGGCAAAGGTATCATTCCGGTAGACCGCGAAAAGTTAGGGGCGCCTCAGGTGTATGGCAATGACCGCCTTTTCGCATACGTGCGCCTGGATACCGCTCCCGACCGTGAACAAGATGCAGATGTCGCAGCACTCGAAGCTGCAGGCCATGCCGTGGTACGCATATCGATGGCCGATACCTACGATCTCGGCCAGCAATTCTTCCAATGGGAAATCGCGACTGCGGTAGCCGGCTCGATCATTGGGATTAATGCTTTCAACCAACCGGATGTGGAGGCCAGCAAAATCGCGACGCGTGCGCTGACCGCTGAGTACGAGAAGAGCGGATCGCTTCCCGCGGAAGCGCCATTCTTCGAAGCGGGCGGGATCAAGCTCTTTACGGATGCCAGGAATGCCGACGCTCTCGGACATGCCGGCGAAAGGTCAGTGGCAGGCTATCTGCGTGCTCACTTGAACCGGCTCGGCAACGGCGATTATTTTGCCCTGCTGGCCTACATTCAAATGAACGATGAGCACGAAGCTTTGTTGCAAACGGCGCGGCATGCCGTTCGGGACCGGAAGCGGGTTGCTACTTGCCTGGGATTCGGTCCGCGGTTCCTGCACTCCACTGGTCAGGCCTATAAAGGTGGCCCGAACTCAGGCGTGTTCTTGCAAATCACCTGTGATGATGCAGTGGACCTGCCGGTGCCGGAACAGAAGTACACATTCGGGGTGGTCAAAGCGGCCCAAGCGCGCGGTGACTTTCAGGTTCTGGCGGACCGCGGACGAAGAGCGCTGCGGGTGCACTTGGGCAAGGATGTGCGCTCGGGTCTATTGACGCTCCAAGACGCATTCAAGTTCTGAGATGGGGAACCGGTTTCCTTCGCAAGACCGAGGGTGACGTATCTTCAAACACGAGGAGTAATCATGAAATTGGGAATGGTCGGCCTGGGCCGAATGGGCGCCAACATGGCGCGCCGCCTGATGCGCGGTGGGCATGAAGTCGTAGTCACCGACCTCAGTACGGATAACGTTAAGCGGCTTGCCGCGGAAGGGGCAATTGCATCAAGCTCGCTGGATGATTTTGTCGCCAAGTTAGGAAAACCGCGCGTGGCCTGGCTGATGGTTCCGGCGGGTGGACCGACTGAACAAACTGCGCTGGCAATTGCGCAGAAGATGCAGGAGGGAGACGTCCTGATCGATGGCGGCAATTCTTATTTCAAAGACGACATCCGGCGTTCCCAGCACTTCAAAGACAAGGGAATTCATTATGTGGATGTAGGCACCAGCGGCGGGGTTTGGGGATTGGAGCGCGGCTATTGCATGATGATCGGCGGTCCGAAAGACATTGTTCAATACCTCGACCCAATCTTTAAAACCTTGGCGCCGGGGCGGGGAAATATTCCGCGCACCCCTGGCCGCGAGAAGTTACCGGGAACGGCGGAAGAGGGTTACATCTATTGCGGCCCATCGGGGGCTGGGCATTTTGTGAAGATGGTGCACAACGGAATTGAGTACGGCATGATGCAAGCCTATGCCGAAGGCTTCGATATCTTTCGCAATGCCAATAGCAAGGAACTTCCCGAGGCGCAGCGCTACGATTTGAACCTGGCGGATATCGCCGAAGTTTGGCGGCGGGGAAGCGTGGTGAGTTCATGGCTTCTGGACTTGACCGCAATGGCCCTGGCGGAAAATCCGACCCTCTCCGAATACACCGGGTACGTGCAGGATTCGGGTGAAGGGCGATGGACGATCGAGGCAGCAATCGCCGAAGCGGTGCCGGTGGATGTGCTTTCCACCGCGCTGTTTACCCGCTTCCGCTCGCGCCAGGAGCATACCTTCGCGGAGAAGGTTCTTTCTGCCATGCGTCAGAAATTCGGTGGGCACGTAGAGCCAACTGCCAGCAAGAAGACAGCCTGATATTTTTCTTTGTGTCCTTCGTGGCAAGAAACTAATACGACCGAGGGCCCCTAACGCACACGAACGAAACTCGAGGACAGCGATGCTCGATACAGCAGCTATTCCAATGACGCAGCAACAACGAATGGGCAGGCCGGGTGATCCCTGCGTGATGGTGATCTTTGGTGCGGCCGGCGACCTCACGCGACGAAAGCTTGTTCCCGCGCTTTACAACCTGGCAAAGCAGCAGTTGTTGTCGCGCGAGTTCGCAGTTGTGGGTTTCTCCCACGGCTCCATGTCCACTGAAGATTTCCGTAACTGGGTCACCAACGATATCAAGCATTATGCCGGCAACGATGCAGATCTGGACGTCATCGAGTGGTTCCTGCGCCGGGTGTATTACGTCCCCGGAGAGTTTGACGACGAGAATGTCTACTCACAGCTAAAAGATCTTCTTGGCAAGATCGAGAAAGACCATTCCACTCACGGGAATTGTCTGTTTTACCTGGCAACCGCCCCACGATTTTTCGGCCCCATCGTCGAGCAACTGGCAGCGGCCGGCCTCATGCAGGACAGTCAGTACTGGCGCCGGGTCATTATCGAAAAACCGTTTGGCCATGACCTGGATTCAGCCAAAGCGCTCAATCAGCAGTTGCTGAAAGTGGCCAGTGAAAAGCAGATTTACCGGATCGATCACTACCTCGGCAAAGAAACCGTGCAGAATATCCTGGCGTTTCGTTTCGCCAACGGAATCTTCGAGCCCATCTGGAACCGCCGCTACATCGATCACGTTCAGATCTCTGTGGCCGAGACCGTCGGAGTGGACCAGCGAGGCAGCTACTACGATCAGGCCGGTGCGCTCCGCGACATGGTTCCCAATCACATTATGCAACTCATCAGCCTTACCTCGATGGAGCCGCCGGTCTCCTTCCAGGCCGATGCCGTGCGCGATGAACAGGCCAAGATTCTGCACGCCATCCAGCCGCTGAGCGGGGAAGAGGTACTGAGCCGGACGGTACGCGGACAATATGGACCGGGTGTTCTCGACGGGCAGCGTGTCCCAGGCTATCGTGAGGAAGAAGATGTTTCCCGTGATTCGAGGACGGAAACTTTCGTCGCCATGAAGCTGGCCATCGATAACTGGCGATGGGCGGACGTTCCCTTCTATCTTCGCACCGGAAAGCGATTGGCGGCGCAGAATACCCATATTGTGATTCAATTCCGGCGAGCGCCATTTGTTTTGTTCCGCGACACGCCGGTCGAAAACCTGATGCCCAACCAATTGGTGCTGCACATTCAGCCGGAGGAAGGAATCTCCTTGCAATTTGCCGCCAAGGTGCCGGGCCCGATCATGAGCCTGGGTGCGGTGGACATGAATTTCGAATACGCCGATTACTTCGGAAGCCAGCCCAGCACGGGCTATGAACGTCTGTTGCACGATTGCATGATCGGGGACGCAACTCTGTTTCAGCGCGCCGACATGGTCGAAGCAGGATGGTGTGTCGTAAGCCCGATGCTCGATGTCTGGAAGGCCCTGCCGCCGCGCAGTTTTCCGAACTACGCCGCCGGCACATGGGGACCGAAGGAATCGGATGAGTTGCTGGAGCGGGACGGGCGTCGCTGGAGAAACTTCGAAAAATGATCCTGGCCGGCGACATCGGCGGAACCCACACCCGCCTGGCGTTCTTCGATGTCTCGAACGGCCAATTGCAGCCCGCTGCCCTATCGGTCTTTTCTAGTCGCGAGTATCAGGGACTGGATGAGATTGCGACCGCCTTCGTCGCCGATTCCAAACTTCATCCCGATGCCGCCTGCTTTGGAGTGGCAGGCCCGGTTCGGGATGGCCGCGTAGAAACTCCTAACCTTCCCTGGATTGTCGAGTCAAAGCGCCTGGCCGAAGAACTGAAGCTCAAAAAAATCGCACTCATCAACGATCTCGAGGCTAACGCCTGGGGCATTGCGACGTTAAGCTCAAATGACTTGGTATTGCTTAATCCCATGACCGCGGAAGCGGCCGGCAACCAGGCTGTAATTTCGGCAGGAACCGGACTGGGCGAGGCAGGCTTGTATTGGGACGGGAAGCAGCATCACATCTTTGCCAGCGAAGGCGGTCATGCAGACTTTGCTCCGCGCACCGAACTGGAAATCGAGCTGTTGCGCTATCTTGCCGCCCGCTATGGTCACGTCAGTTTCGAGCGAGTCGTTTCCGGGCCGGGCCTGGTAAACATCTTCTATTTTCTCCGCGATACCCACCGCGGAGAAGAACCGGAATGGCTTGCCGAGGAAATCCTGCACGGTGATCCGGCGGCGGCGATTACCCGCGCCGCGCTGGAGGGCAAATCTCCGCTTGGCGAACAGGCGCTCGACATCTTCATTTCGCTTTACGCGGCTGAAGCGGGAAATCTTGCCCTGAAGGTGATGGCCACTGGCGGAGTGTTCCTCGGCGGTGGCATCGCTCCCAAGTTGCTCTCCCGGATAGTCGGCCCCCTGTTCATGCAATCTTTTATCGGGAAAGGAAGAATGCAACCGTTGCTCGAAGGCATCCCAGTAAAAGTAATCATTAATGACAAAACAGCGCTGCTGGGCGCTGCGCGTTGTGCGCTGGCAGCAGAGGATTAGCCGCATGTCTTGTGAATCTGAGCTGAAGGTTCTGGAAAGTCCCGGCGCTTTATTTCAGGCGGCGGCCACGCAGTTCGCTTCTCTCGCGTCAGAGGCAATACAGACCCGAGGTCGCTTTTGTGTGGCGCTTTCCGGAGGCTCCACTCCCCGCAGCCTTTATTCGCTGCTGGCTCGCGAATTCCGGCAAACGATTCCCTGGCAGAAGGTTTATTTCTTCTTCGGCGACGAACGGCACGTGCCACCAGATGATCCAGAGAGCAACTATCGCATGGCGAACGAAGCGCTGTTATCCAAGGTGTCGTTGCCGGCGGAAAATGTCTTCCGCATTCGTGCCGAGCTGGATGCAGAAAAAGCAGCGCTCGACTATGAACAGGCGCTGCGCACATTCTTCAAGCTTCAACCGAACGAATTTCCCCGGTTTGATCTGGTGCTTTTGGGTATTGGCCCTGACGGTCATACTGCATCCCTTTTCCCCAGCACTGCAGCTCTGAACGACACCCATCGAATGGTCGTCGCTAATTGGGTGGAGAAGTTCAAAACCTACCGCATCACGCTGAGCTATCCCGTCCTTAACCATGCCCGCCGCGTGATGTTCCTCGTCAGCGGCAAGGACAAGGCCAGCATCCTTCATGAGATCTTGGAGAATAGGAACGCGGATCTACCGTCTCAAAGAGTGTGCCCGGAAAACGGCAAGTTATTTTGGTTCGTCGATCGCGACGCTGCAGCTTCCTTGTCTCGCTAAACCGGCCGCGAGCTATTCGGCGTTTGAAGCTGCGATTGTGGCAGTCGCTGAATCTTGCAAGTGAGCGATGAGCGATTCCAGCCGCTTCCAGTCTTCGACGGTGGCGCCGTTAGTGAACTGTATGCCTACCCCGGTTTGATCGCGCCTCCGCACCATGCCCCAGAGGTCGGCACGCAACTTAGGCGTTTGCAACACCACCCGCACGCGCGCGCCTTCCGCAATCTGGCGCGGCGTCTCCAGGTAACATCCACTGAGGCTAATATTCTTGAGCCGCGCCAGTACTGCTGCACCACTGGCCGTTTCGCGCACCATTACCGTGGTGGCGAGGGGAAATCGAGGATGAACGACGGTCGGTTCCATGCTCATGCCATTAGTCAGGGTTCAGAAGACGGGCACCAAGTTATGTTTTTTCTGGTACATTTTGCGATCGACACTGCGCAACACGTCAGCGACATCGCTGCCCGTCACGTAGGGTGCGACTGC
This sequence comes from Terriglobales bacterium, assembly GCA_035624215.1. Lineage (GTDB taxonomy): Bacteria > Acidobacteriota > Terriglobia > Terriglobales > Acidobacteriaceae > JAFAGX01. Next base: position 12,331 of record DASPRY010000016.1, on the reverse strand, counting down.
CCACGCAAACGTTAGCTCATGGTCCTTGCCGCTGTTAGCATTCCAGTGCGTCACGGCACGGAGTAGGCGTTGTAAAGGCGGCTGGATCTGCTGCTCATCGGTGTCGGGCATAATCACCAGAAACTCGTCGCCACCGTGACGGAAAATCAAATCGCCGCCGCGAAATGTGGTTTTCAGCATTTTGCCGAAATCGCGCAGCAGTAAGTTGCCTTCCAATGCGCCAAACTTGGAATTAAATTCGCGAAAGCCATCGAGATCGATAGTCATGAATGTGAGATGGCATCCCAAACGGTTGGCCCGGGCAACCTCGCGCGGAATCAGCTCATTTAAGGCTCGGCGGTTGAGCAGTTCAGTAAGCGGATCGATCAGCGACAGGCTCTCGAGTCGCTCATTCAAAACCAGTTCGCTGATCAGGGAACGGCGTGTGTGGTTGAGACTGATTTTCTGCCCAATCAGATAGATGTTGAAGAGCAGAATCAGGGAGATCAGACCAAAAAACAATTGCGGCAGATACGCCGATTCTATGTGGATGACATGCTGCGCCCAAACGATATTCGGAAAAATCAAGGCCAGCATGCCGGCCGCCAGCACCAGCATGACCAGTAATCCTATGGACCACAACTGCAGGTCGCGGCCCGAAAGCTGGTGAATTTCGCGCTGGATTTGCTCCGCTCGTTCCAGCATGGAACTTACCGGAGCGTGCTCCTCTTCCTCTATCGGAAACAACTTTCCCGTTTGCAAGATCTCCACTCCCGTGTGCCGGCCGTACAGGCCAGGTTTGTGACACAGGTACTTGGGAATTTTCCGATGAGCATGTGGTCTGGTGCGAGATCGAAAACGTGCTCGGGGTTACGTTCGTAATTTGGGAACGGCCAAAATCAGGCGTAAGTGACGTTGACCAGAACGTTCTGGGCGCCTTCTTTGCGCATGGTGATCTGCACTTTTTGCCCAACCGGTAGGGCATTACGCATATCGCCACTCAATACCAGCATTTGGGAGGGGCGGCCATCATTTAGGAGAGTGACAATGGATTTGTTCGGCTCGCCGACATGGGCCTCAAAAAAGACTACTTCTTTCACTTTTCCGCGACGCACCAGGCCTCCGGGTGAAAGTGAATTTGGAGGGCTCGGCGCCGAGTTGGCCCCAACCGCCCGTTTGCGGAGCTCAAATAACGCGGTGGCGCCGAGGATCGCCGACATCGTAAGTAAGATCAGCGACATAAATAGCGCGTCTACGGTGGGCTGGGGAAAGAGCGAACCGGAGACGGCGATCCAGGCTATGCCGATTAACGGAATTGCTGTCAAAACCAGGAGTAGGAACAGAGCCATCACATTTTCTCAGTAGCGGTTAACGCAGCAGGCTAACGTGGCACCAGAGTAGCAGAAAACTGGCGGTTTTTGCAGAAGGGGAATCAGCCTAGGCGCAGCGGTCGCGCCAGTCGCCGATCTCTTTGAGACCCTGCAGACGGGTCTGCTCGAACAGGCGGACGCGGTGACGGCTGTGCTCAAATTCGTGAATGTCGGCCCAAACTTCGGCCCGCCATGGCTCATCATGAACTGCCGCTTCCCCGCAACTGGCGCAGCGGGTATGGAATTTTCGCTCTTCAATGCTGGCTGGCTCGCGTTTGCGGGACACGATGGTGCCTTCGCATGGCGGCAGCTCTACGAAGATGCAGCGTACTTCTTCGATCTCGTCGTTAGAGTCAACAACGTGCTCGTAGCGCAACAGGTAGCCAAAACCGAGCTTGCGGGCCTCGCATTCAGCCTCAGCTCGGGTGTGGAAGGGACCATACTCGGCCCGAAGCTGCTCAACCGAATCACACGCCATCCAGAAAGTCTCTTTGTGTGCCATGCGGCTGTCGTGACCCGGGGGAACAGCATCCCAGGTTCCGCTTTGTGTAGCAATTAGACTGCCGAGGCAGCCTGGCCCAAAGCTTTAGCCGGATGGTTTCTGGCAAGATACTGCGCCCGTAATCGTGCAAGCTTTTGCATTGTTTTTCCCGAATTACCTGCGCCGCTTTATATCTGGCCAAATATTGGTAATTGGGCGTTACGCTCATCTTTGCAGTAGAATCACGTGACTAGTAGCTAGCCGCCGGGAGCTTAGCCTTTGATGGGTAAACGCCGGGAACCCAGAAAAGAGATCAAAGTACCCGTCCGCATCTTCGGAACGGACAGCTCCGGTCAAATCTTCTCTGAGAAGGTTTTCACCGTCAACGTGAGCCGCCACGGGGCGGAACTAAGCGGGGTAAGGGCCCAGCCCAACCTTGACGAGATCATCGGCTTGACCTATGGCGCAACCAAGGCCCACTTCCGAGTGAAATGGGTGGGCCAGCCCGGAACCCCGAAGCTTGGCCATCTCGGACTTCTCAATCTCTCTCCGGAAAAAACTCTTTGGGATTTTCCGCTGCCGGGCGCGGCCGTGGACGGCTCCGCGCGCGACGCCCATGATCGACGGGCACATCCCCGTGTGCGCTGCGGGAATTCGGTTGAAGTTCACCTGCCCAACCAGGATGCCCCAATTCGCGCACGGATTGGGGACATTAGTGAAGGAGGATGCTTTGTCGAAATGCCCAATCCGCTGGCACCCACAACTGAGATTCGGCTCGCTTTCTGGGTGAAAGAAACCAAGCTCTCTGCCAACGGTAAGGTCATCACCAGCACTCCGGGTTACGGCAATGGGGTGCAATTCACAGGAATGTCTGGGCAGGACAAAGCTCTACTGAAGCAGTTCGTGAGCAGCTTGATTCGAATTCCTAAATGAGTTCGGAGACCGATCAATGAGTACGTTTCACGGCGTTAATGAGTCATCTCTAGGGCGGGCGCCAGCGGATTCGGCGAGGCGGCTGATTGACCAGAAAGACAGCGTTCCAGCGCAGCAGAAAGATAAAGATGCCGTACCGGTTTGACCAAATACGCTTGAGCACCCAGTAAGATGGCTTGGCGAATCAACTCCGGGTCGTCCTGGCTGGAACACATTATGACCTTGAGCTCCGGCAGAAGTTCACGTAAGTGCCTTAAGGTTTGAAGGCCATCCATGCCAGGCATCTGCATGTCAAGCAGTACAACCGACGGCGTCCAGCCGGTGCGCAACCGTTCCAATCCACTTTCCCCGTTGGCTGCCACCTCGACGCGGTAATGATCGGTTTCCAGTACCAGGCGAAGATAGCGTCGCACCTCGGGAGAGTCATCAATAACCAATACGGTAGCTCGGAGCTGATCCTTCTCAGTGCACGTCATGACGGGTCTTAAGCTTTTGTATTCCGCCGATGGCTGAAGTCGGCGAAGAGCATTCTTGTCGAGCGGACACCCCACCCCGGTGTGGCCACAAGTATCCGCAAACCGACGAATCAGGCAGAAACAGCCCCCAGCAAAATCAGCTCTCTATCTCAGCTCCATTACCAGGTCAATAATTTTTGCTCAGCTCTAGCTGCTGGTTTTTGTGTCAGATGCCCGCCCTCCACAGGGCTAGGAACTGAAATGTGTGCAATTGCTCGCCGCATTTTGTGTCGAGCCGTACATGAGGCCTGTAACAAGATGTCACTGACGACTCGCTACTGTTGGATAACCCTGGCGCAGCGGTCATTTTTGTGGAAAAGTGGGCATGAGCCAGTACTGGCGCGCTTCCCGGAATCTCGGCGTTCCTGAGTGTGAATCAGCCGCCATCTAACAACAACACTAGCCCGCCACTCCCAACGAGGCCCTGGGTGTCAGAAGCGGGGCTGGCTTGTTGCCAAACGCTTTTTCCCATTCCGCGCCACCATGGCCGGCCACATAGAGGGCGAGCTCGAGCCGGCTCCAGACACCCAGTTTGTCGAAGGTGTTCCGCAAATAATTCTTTACCACCTGTTCGGTAGTGCCGATCACGGTGGCAATTTCGCGGTTCGTCAGACCTTCCCAGACCAGGGTTGCGATTTGAATTTCTTTTGCTGTAAGCCGATCACATGGCTGCATAGTTTCTTTGCTCCTTCTGATACATGGCAGTCGCAAGCTTCACCCGCTTGCGGCCTTCGGTGATCCCAGCCCGCAGAAACAACGTGCGCAGATGCTGCTTCACAGTGCGGGGGCTGATGTGCAACTGTTCCGCAATTTCTTTGTTGCTGCATCCCTGAACCAGCAGATTCAGGACCTCTTCATCCCGGCTTGTGATCTTTATGTCTTCCAGATTAATCATGGCCATTTCCCAAGTTCCTAATTTGAGGTCGCGTTCCACTCGGAACACGGCACATCCGGGTACCAGCAACTGCTTCGCCAAATATTCGCTGTCCATTTCGCCGCGCTAACATCTTTGAATGTGAATGCTTATGGAATTTGGCAGAAGCAGCTTAGGCGGCACACGTGATCAAATCTGGAACCAGCAGTTTCACAATGGGCATACCTGGAAGCTCGAACACGCAGCTCCGCCCCGCCAAGCAAAAGATCAGCAATTCCATGGTGGCTTTCTGGACTTGGTTAAGGACACGCTACGGTGTGAGCAAATATAGGAGAACTTCGCGGTTGCATGCGCCTGCTGAGCGCTGAAGACCAGCGTGGCGGAGCATATTGGCCGGAGTCTGTGCGAAAGGTTGCCGGATCTGAGATGTGGCAGCTTTTAGACTGCCGCGATCGACGGAATGTTGATTTCTGTGGTGCTGTCACTAATCATCACAGGCCGTTCACTACTATTTTCGTCGAGAACGACCGCGAGCCGACTACCGCGGTAGTAGCTTCCCCCCGTAGGTGCCGTCACAAGAGGCGTTGATTCAGTTCCCAGATGTGCAAACTATTGCACAAATCACAGTACGACCTGTGAGTAATGATTACGAAAGAATCAAGGTCACCCCGCCGGAGCAAGCAGCGTATGCCGTTCGGAGGTGAAGCCCTGCAGTGTAACCGCAGAGTTAGAAATAGCTTGCAGGACGGCTGGGGAAAGAGCCTGTGCTTGGTTAATCCTGCTAAAATCAGCTGTTTCGCGAATCTGACTGGCGCTTTGGATTGCCAATTGCACGGGCAATGGTACAGTACTTTTAGCGGGACAGGGGACCTACTGAAGTGCAGCCGCAGGTCGCAAAGACGCACACCATCCAGCTGGACGAATCAACTTTCCAGCAAGTTCTGCAGGCTGCCTACATCATCCAGGAACAAAATGATTCTCAACATCAGACGGAATCAAGAATTGGTCCCGCCGCAAGTCTGGCAGTGATCGCCGAAACCCAGGAGTTGCTCCAGTCGCATTATGACATTTCTGCAGCCGCAAGATTGATTGTCGAGCAGCTAAGCAAAATTACAAAGGCAAGAGGCATCGCCGTCGCTCTGGTCGCGAACGATCAAGTCGCATATTGCGCGGCAGTTGGAACTCTCAGCGCGCTCGCGGGTCAGAGCGGTGCAATGGCAAACGGCCTTTCCGAGTTCTTGCGCAGGGAAGAAGGGCTGGAGCGGGGCCCCGATGTTGCGCGTGCTCAACTCGGGGGAAAGCGCGATCAAGCTCCTCTGTTTTTCCCCGTGTACTGTGAAGGACGTATCGCTGCTTTGTTGCAGCTGAGCCCGCCCAAGGCCGAGACTCTTCAGAAAGACGAGATCCGAAGCTGCCAGGTCATGGCGGGGTTGCTGGGAGAAAGCATCACTCGGGCCGCCGAGATGGAATGGAAGCAGACGCTGGCCGCCGAGCGCGCCACCATGCTGGAAGCTTTGGAGCGGCTGCGACCGCAACTGCAGCGTCTGGCTGCAGAACCGGTGCATGAAAACGCAGACATGTCTGCCGAGGCTTTGCCTCCGCCCGAAGTGACAGCGAAGTTGAGCGAAGCCATGCCAGCCATCAACCCCGATCTGCCGTCGGACGAGGTGTTGAGAGCAGCTTTAGTTGAACCGGCCTTCGCCGCGCCCGCAACGAGCCAGGGCTTCGGCTCTACTTGCGGCAATTGTGGCTATCGGTTCAGCGAAGGCGAGAAGTTCTGCGGCAGGTGCGGCAACCCGCGTGCCAAGGAAGTTCCCTTCGCCGCTGTGAGCTCAGGGAATCCACCCGCTGGCTGGAATGCGCCACAGGCTGCGAGGTTCGAGCCAGCTCACGCCTCCGTGCTCCCTGATCTGTCAGCACCGGGCGTGGAAAAACCGGCCGAGGAGTTGGTTGACACCGCTGCTGCGATTGACGGCAACACGGCTTTAGCTTTGGCTCGTCAGGTAAGTGAATCGGAGGATGCAGACGCCCGGAAGCCTGACCTTAGGATAGTTCCCGAACCTGAACCATCGGATCAGGCATCCCCATGGTCCTCCGCGGCCAAAGCGCGTCAATGGTTAAACTCCTTGCAGCCGGAAGAGTCCGGATGGTTCTCCAAGCATGGTGGAGATGTGTCAGTCGCTGCGGCAGCGTTGATCCTTCTGCTGGTTATTTTTGGATGGAGCAGCCGGCCGGTCGCGCACAAGTCCTCTTCCAGGACAACTTCGCAACCTCAGTTGACCCTATTCGAGCAGCTGCTGGTCGGATTAGGTATGGCGGAAGTGCCAGCAGCGCCCGTGCCTTTGGGCAACCCCAACGTCCAAGTCTGGGAGGACTTGCACACCGGGCTCTATTACTGTCCGGGTGCGGAACTTTACGGCAAAACGCCAGGCGGAAAAGTTACCAATCAGCGTGACGCGCAGCTGGATCAATTTGAACCCGCCGCTCGCAAAGTCTGCGAGTAGTCATCTCCATTTCCGACTTGCGGTACGGTCGTAGTTCTTCTCGATGGTCAAGAGGAACCGTCCAGTTCCCCATTCGAATCCTCTTTGTCGTTCTCCAAGATCGCTCATCTCAATTTTTTTTGAAGAGGCTGCTCAGATCGAATCGCGTTTGCGCTCCTGATCGCGTTACCTGTGGGGAGTCAAATCTGAACCGTACTTTCATGGCGTCGGGCTTCGTACCACAAGGCTAGCTCGACACGATTCCAGAGCCCGAGTTTGTCGTAGATGGAGCGGAGGTAGTTCTTGACGACGTGTTCGGTGGTTCCAATGGACTGGGCGACTTCGCTATTCTTAAGTCCTTGGGCGACGAGCTCGATGACTCGTTGCTCTCTCGCATTAGGGGTCCGGTTTGCCTGCCGTTTCCCTCCAAACATAGTTGCCTCCGATATAAGAGTGTCGCGAGCTTTACCCGCTTGATTCCGCTTCTGATTCCAAATCGCAAAAAGAGTCGATTGAAATGGGCCTTAACCGTGCGCCGCGCCATGTTCAGTTGTTTGGCAATTTCTGAGTTGTCGCAGCCCTGCAGGAGCAGATCTGCAATCTGCTGCTCCCGTGGGCCCAGCCGAATGGGCTTATCTTTCATGCCACTTCTCCCAGGGGTCGTTGCAATACGCCGGCTGGATTTGGAAAAGAATCCACCCGGCACACTTCGCCATCCAGCCACGAAGGAACAAAAAAGCTATTGGCTGGTTATCTAAACCTTGGTTGCACTCTCGGTGCCAAGATGTTCAATTTCCGTAAATCCATATATTTCTTCGGAAGCCCAACTTGGCTGTGGAAAACATGGGAGAGGTGGTGGCCTAGGAGGCATGGCTCGATCCACAATCGACTAAGTGAAAAAGCAGATGAGTTGACTAAACTTCCTAAAATCTGCACGATACCATCGCCCGATGATCGTGAGTACCCTCACCTCGAGTTTCTTACTCGGCAAGTTGCAGGATTTTGGCACCCCACCGTAAACAAGGTCTGCAGGTGTAAGGGCCGCCGGTTCTGGAGTTGCATCGGTCCTAGGGAGAACACCTTAGGTCAAAAATCCGCAATCATGTAAATGGCCTGGGTACTAATTACACTTGCCGCCTCTGGTTCGCCCACGCCCGGGTTGAGCCTGAATAGCTCAGAAAGTAGTGGCCACGGTAAAGCGGAACGTCTTGCGTGGCTCACGCAGGAGGTATGGTGGGCCGTAGGCGTTTCGCGACACTTGGAAAGTGTAGTCGCCGGCAGCCCCGGGCGGGAACATGCTGCGAGTAATCGGAATCGGTGAGTTGGCTATTTGATCGAGCCGCAGCGGATTGTATGCCCAGTAAATCCGGAAGGGAGCGTTGATGACAGGCAAGAAAACTTGCAGCTCCAACCCAGTGGACATTCGCGGAACCCAATTCGTACCGCTCAATGGCTTCAGATATTGTGAAAACGTTTCTTTCACTCCTCCCGTGCAGTTGAAACCGATGTCCAGGCCGGGACAACCAAACAGAGTGCTGTTAAGCAAATCCAGTTGAGTAGTAGAGATTTTCAGTTGTGAATCGCGCAGGATTGGCTCGATTCCCGTATCGACAAACGGCGCCAATCCCACCGGCCCAGCGATGGTGATTCGGTATTCCACGTTGCTGGTTATGCTTAAGTCGCCGCCTGGAAAAACGATCTGATTGACGGGAATCGGAATGGTGTAACTGCCCTGGAGGGGGTTGGCAGGGTTCTTCGGAACCAAAGAGCCGTCCGGGTTGCGCAGCGGAGTTGAGGTGGTGGTGGGCAGGAAAGAGACGGGAGAGATGGAACGAATATCAAACCCGCGCAAATCGTTTTCGCCTCCGTCATAGAAGCGCTGGAACGGCGGTGGCACCAGTCCAGCGTATCCCGTCAAAAAAGAGCCTGTGATGTTAAATCCCACCGTATTGCGCCTTTTTTGTACGGGAATGAAATGTTTGTAAGAGGCGATCGGCCGAATAGTCCTGACGGTTCCACCAAGGCCAGCTAGCTCCAGTCCAGCAAAGAAACTGCTGCCCCTGTGGGGAAATAGGGCCCTGTCCAGCGAATTGAGGGTAAAACTTGGCGTAATCTTGCTGGTTACAATGCCGTTGAGGGCGCTGGGGCCACTGATTCCACTGAACTGCAGGAAGTCAAATAACGTCTTGGAGGCGGTAGTGATGGCTACGATGTTGGAATTATCCAGTTGGTAGCTGATGCCGACGCGCTTGAATGACCGCTTGATCGGATACGAAAGGCTGGTAGTGAAGCCTTTGCTCGATTGCGTGTAGTTCTGCAGATTCTCCTGCAAGGCGGTCGGCAACGAGACTTGCTGGCCAGTCAATAAGGCGGCCTCGCGGGCCTGGTCGAAAATAAATCGGGTGAAGTAGATGTTGAAACCCGCGGTCAACGGCCGATCAAACAAGTAAGGCTCGGTAAAGCCAAAATTGATGCTGCGCTCAAGATTGCCGAGATTGGCCGAGATGCTGAGTGTCTCGCCCTTGCCCAGGAAGTTGTTCGTACTGTAGCTAAGTCCGACGAACGTGCCGGCCAGACCGCTGATGCCGCCGCTCAAGCCGATGCTGTTCTTTCCTTTCTCCCTAACTTTGAGCAACAGATCCACGGTGCCGTTCTTCTCGTCCAAATGGCGTTCGGTGACGCTGGGGTCTTCTGGTTTCAAGGTGTCGAAAAAACCCAACTGATTCAAGCGCTGCAGACTGAGTTCCCACAACTGCTGGTTGTAGACTTGCCCTTCTTCGAGCAGAATTTCACGCCGGATCACTTTGTCACGAGTGGTGGTATTCCCTTCAAACTCGATCCGCCGCACATAAAACTGCTTGCCCTCGTCGACGTCAATGTCGATGTAAATCAGCTTTTTCTCTTCGTCAAAGCGTGTTTCGGGAACCGAGGTGAAGTTTATATATCCGACTTGACCGTAGGCCTTTCCCAGGGCCTCGAGACCTTTGCCAATCTTGCTGCGATCGAAGACATCGCCATCTTTGATGGGAAACAGTCCACGCAAAGCCTTTGTATTCTGAATCGCCTTGTTACCCTTGAAAGTAATCTCGCCCAAGCGGTACTTGTCGCCTTCCTCGATGGGCATCGTAATATCTACCGCCTTGCCGGGGCCCGCTTGCAGCAATGGAATGTGAAATCCTTGGTGGCCAGTGTCGTGGATGTTGGTTTTCGGTTCGTTAACCACAACTTTGAAGTAGCCGCGGTTTTGAAATTCCTGGCGAACCCGCTCCGTGTCTTCGTCGAGTTTGGTGGCGTCGTAAGTGCGAGCAAAAAGATTTTCCAGGAAAATGGAATGAGGAACGCCGATCGGTTTCAGGTTCTTCATCGCGCTGCGCAGAATGCGCGATTTCACATGTTGATTTCCGGTGAAGGTGATCTTGCCCACCTTGACCTTGGGCCCTTCTTTCACAACGAAGGTAACGCTTACAGCCGCGGGAGGAATTTGCCGCACTTCAGTGCGAACGGTAGCAAACTGCCGGCCATGTTCGGAGAGCAACTCCTTGATGACAACTTCGGCATGCTTGACCTTGGTCGGATCGTATTGGCTTTCCACCGATAGGCCGACCTTGCGTTCCTTGAAGCGGTCCAGTACATCACTTTTGGAAACCGAACTTAGGCCTTCGTAGTTAATCTCGCGGATCGTCGGCCGTTCTTTAACGTAAATAATGATGACCCAGCCTTTGGCCGTTTGCTCGCGCTCGAAGCGAATATCTTCGAAGTAGCCCGTGTTCCAGAGGGAGTTGAAGTCGCGCTCCAGCGCGGCCTCGTCGTATACATCGCCGCCACGCGTGAAGATGCGCGCCCTGATCGTGTCTTGCGGGATGCGCCGGTTGCCCCGGACGTCGATATTGGCGATTAGCTCCTGTTGTGCATTGAGCAGCGAAGAGGCCAGCAAGATTACCAATAGCAGGCCAAACGCCGGGCCACGAAATCCGCTGCAAAAGCCGAGGAATGAAGAACATCGACCACGCCCCGAGCTGAGCGCTCGCCATCCGCGATGATTCCTCTTCCCGCTTGGAGCAGGGTTACCCTGATGAGAGCGACGAATCTCCTGTACCTCAGCAAATGGGAGTATGGAAAACGGCAATTATACGGTAGCGCTGTAGAGAGCGTCCAAGCACACCCGCTTCAGTTGTCCGCAGAAGCCGGCCTGAAAAGCTCCACTTCAACCAAGACGGAATAAAAGGTGGCGGAGTTGCCCAAGTCGGTAAGTTTTTGCGAGGTAAGAACGTTTATGTTTTTCCCACCGGAACTTAGTTTCGCCCAAAACAGGCGGGCGCTGACCACTCCGGGCTGCACCGTACCGTTTACTTTGGCCTTAAGCAAAATTTCTCCACGACTGTTGAAGGCACGGACCCTGTCTCCCTCAGCAATCCCGCGGGCGCGAGCATCAGCCGCATTCATCTCCAGCCACCCCACCTCTTCCATTTGGTGCACGCTGGGCACATTCGAGAAGCTGGAGTTGAGAAAGTTGTCCGCTTTGCGTGCTAACAACTCCAGAGGAAACGCCTTGGCACGATCCCCATGTCGGGATTCAACCGGAGGCCTGAATTGGACCACAGGATCCAGCCCCAACTCCTTTAGCGATTCGCTATAGAGTTCTGCCTTGCCGCTGGATGTAGGGAAGTTGCCACCGGCAAATGGAAGAAACGGCACGCCCTCTGTCTGCGTGGGGGCAGCCGCTCTCGGCTGTCCGGCGGAAGGCAATTCAGCTTGCTCAAAGTTCAATCTTACGTGCCCTTCCTTTTCTAACCGCTGCCGATCGATCCCGCCGAGCCACGGATTGCTCGACTCCAGCGCCCCATCCATCATCTCTTCGACCGACTCTTTGAAGCAGCTATCCTCAAATCCCATCCTGAGCGCCAGCGCCCGGAAGGTTTCCACGTTCGAGCGGCACTCGCCCAACGGCTGGATCGCTTGGTTCGACATTTGCAGACAGTAATGCCCGTAAGCAGCCTGCAGATCTTTGTGCTCGAAGAAGGTGGTTGCCGGCAGGACGATATCGGCGTAGTCCGTCGTGTCGGTGAAGAATTGCTCGTGGACCACGGTGAACAGGTCCGAGCGCATTAACCCTCGGATCACCGCATTGTGGTTGGGGCAGACCGCTGCCGGATTCGAGTTGTAAACGAACAGCCCCTTGATCGGTGGGTCCTGCAGATGATTTAGCACCTCGCCCAGCTCGACCATGTTCACCACGCGAGCCGGGCGGCCAAGCGCTTTGTCCATCAGGTCGGAGCGCTCCAATGCTTCGCGATTCAGTCCAAAGGCGCCGCTGGTCGAGAGTTGTAAACCACCGCCAACTTCTTTCCATGAACCGGTGATGCAGGGCAGCATAGTGATCGCCCGCGTGGCCATGCCGCCGCTTTCAGATCGCTGCACTCCGTAATTCAGCCGGATGACCGCCGGGTTTGTGGTCGCATACTCGCGCGCTAACTTCACGATGTCCGGTTTCGAAATGCCCGTCAATTTTGCAACACAGGCAGGCGAGTAGTCCTGCACCTTGGCGCGAAGCTCATCGAAGCCGATGGTGTGTTGCTGCACGTAGTCGGCGTCGTAGAGATTTTGGTCAATGATGACGTGCATCATGCCCAGCGCCAAGGCCGCGTCCGTACCGGGATTAATGGGCAGATACCAGTCTGCGGACTTGGCCGTACGCG
>DASPRY010000196.1:0-10048 GCA_035624215.1 Terriglobales bacterium | reverse complement strand
ACCACCGAGCACGTCGTGAAGAATTATTTGCGGCTGATCTACGACAAACTGGGATTGTGGAACCGCGTCGAGCTGGCGTTGTGGTACGAAGCGCGTCAGAACGAGCTGGTCTATCACACCTGAGTTCGTCGCAATATTTTCACCAGCCCCGCTAACCGGCGGAGCGTCCCATCCTTGCCCATCCCCAGCGCAAGGATGGGATTTGTTTTTTGCGCCGCACGGGACGATTCCGCCGGTAGTGGTGCAGTTTAAAGCGGCTTTGAAAGGCACGGCTTCACAGGCTGCGGAAAAACTACGATTTTGGGTGGCGCAGCGCCGGGGTCCCCAGCACGCCCGGTTTTGGCGTGATGGGGTGGAGCGCTTCAGCGCTGCGATAAGCAGCCCGCTTTCAATGCGGCTTTAGAGGCTGCGGAAAAAGTCGCTCCTGCACTTGATTTTGGGTGGCGCAGCGGTTCACCGCTGCGATAACTGGCTTGCTTTCATCGACGGCTTTAGCCGCTGAGGGCGACTGCGGCGCACGCCACGAGTTTTTCCGCAACCTCTTCAAGCCGTGCCGTAAGCTGCCTTCAAGATTGCTGGTCCACGGAAAACCGCGGCCGATTTTTTAAAGAAGCGCGCAGGCAAGGCCACCGGCGCTGGACTCATGAAGTTTCTTCGCACCGCGCCTAAGCTCGCGCCAGAGCCGGAAGATACCATCCGATAGCCGCAGCCAAAATCCCCGCCCCAAGCGGAGCTTGGAATTAACCCCCGGCAGCTTCTGCGATTCGCAACTCCGGCAGCGACTTAACAATGCTTACAGTTTCGAGACTGACGCTAATCACCTGTCCGATCAAGCGGACGATGTACTCGGGATCGTCGGCGCGATTTGGATCGTTCGTGATGCCGCTTCGTTTGTCGGTTGAGACCTGATATTGATCGATGACCCATTCGAGCGCGGAGCGATTGCCGAGGCGATAGTCGTAGGTTTCCTTCGGGATTCCGGACAGAGTAAGGAATTGGTTGTAAGTGAGCGTGGTCTTGTCTTTGCTCAGCTTCATTTGGGTGACGCGGTAGTCGAGTTTTTCTCCGGCCTTCTCTTTCTTCTCCAGCGGATATTCGGGTTGGGATTCGTATCGGACGTGGATTTCGGCGAGGCGCTGGCCGGCTTTGACAAAGGCGCGGAAAACGTCAAGACCGCTTTGAAGGGGCGCGCCTTTAGGCGCGCCGTCAGAGGCCTTCCCTTTCCCTTTGGCCGGTTCCGCAGGGGCTGAAGCCGCTGAGGAACCGGTTTCTAAGGGGGAGCCTTGTTCGGCGCGGCTGAAGCCGCACTCCTTCAAATCTTCCCCAGCGCCAACAAAGGGGATGCGTGGAATTCCCGCCGCAGGTTGGCCGCGTAGCGCTCGCGGTACTCGGGGTGGTGCAGGACGGCGTAAATGTAGTGGAAGATGTCCCACTTGGTGATGGAGGGGTCGTGGTAGCGGGAGCGGAATTGTTCGAGCGCCCAGTCAGTGATGTTCTCGCGGCGATGGGTGCCGTCTTCGGCGTAGGTGTAGAAGGGGAAACACTGGGCGCCGACCTGCGACAGTTAGTCCTGGAATCATGTTCGAGCAGAGGACTATTGAGTATTATGATGGCGGAGTAGTCGGTGCAACGTCCGAGATTGGACGTGCAGCATGAGCAATATCGAACAGTGTGGCATCCGAAATCTTCTCTTCTAGAAGGGCGATGATTGTTGCAAGCTCGACTTTGGCATTCGCCTGAAGTCCGAGGGCCTGCGAGACCCCAGCGGCATCGGTGCTAAATCGTGAAGCCAATTCTAGACGCCAGGTCCTCTGATCCGTCTGCGTTAGATTGTAGCCGTGGATATGCATCGAGTCGCCGATGCGAGCCTCTTTGATGTGGCCGAAATTGAGCTTTGCCCGCATGTATTCCATCAGCGGGTTCTGCACCGCGAGCACAAGATGCTTGTTGATGCTCTCGAATGTTTCAACCTTATGATGAAGCTGAAAGAGAATGGTCTTTGCTGTCATTTTCCAATTCATGCCGAACGATTTCGGATTTTCCACGTCCTGCTTGGGGACCAGCACCTTCACCTCGTGCAGGAACCGCTGCCTGTCATACCAGACGATCCCGGTGGTATCCAATGTCTGAAGTTCGATGCCGACAAAATCTTTCACCCTGTGTTTATGAACAGATGCCAAGAAATAGTCCACCGATCCACCGGGGATCGAAACCTCAGGGACGATATGGAATTCATTCCCCGGTTCATGCAGGGTGAGCAAGTGAATGCAGTCAGTGAAGATCTGGCGCCGCTCAAGTAGGCGGTGTGGGCAAATGATGATCGGGCGGTTTTCCTTGCCGTGGTTGACTGTGCATGTCCCAATTAGAACCTCCGATGTACTCTTGCGGTTCTTCAGGCACAGTCGATCCAAGAACGGGCACCAGCTTTTCTCAACTACCCTTCTCCAGTCTTGCTTGACGGATGTGGAAAGCCCGAAGAGTTCGGTGACTTTGCTCATATCAGGAGTGAGCACCTGCTTTCGGCGACCCGGATGTATTCCTCAGATTTGTCGATGCCAATCGACTTCCGGTTCAGTTGTTGGGCGACGACCATTGTGGTTCCGGTTCCACAGAAGGGATCGAGCGCAACGCCTCTTTCTGGGCATGTCGCGAGCAGCGGAATCCGGCACAAGTCCTTCGGGTAAGCCGCAAAGTGGAACTCACGTTTCTGCGTATCTTCGGGGATGATGTCCCACACATCGCTCGGCTTGGCACCGTTGGGATGGTACCTGAGGAAATAGAAGCCGCGCTCGTTTATTTCACGTGCCCGTCCGGACACATGCTCCCGGTCGGAGTGCGTTGTCCTCTGGCATCCACGGATAATCATGCGGAAATCTGAAAGTTTGCCTTTCGCCACTTCCTTCAAGATATCGTCCAGAGCTGCGAAGGCATTCTTCTTCTCGCTTTCTGTGAGCACTGTGGATAGCTCGATTTGTCGGCGGTAGCGGACTCCGCTGACTCCTGTTGCGGACACGACCGACCCGTTTACGACCTTGGAAGTCCCTGGTGCCTTGCGGATGGCGTCGGCATCGTAGAAGTATTCTTTGGCGCTCTTGACGAAGTGGAAAACGTTCTCATGAACACTGCGCAGTTTGTCCTTCGAATTGTCTGGCCCACCTTTTACCTTGTTCCAAATGACGCTGTTGCGCAGCGTCCATCCCTGTTGGTCGGTAAGGGCGAGAGCCATGCGCCACGGCAGACCGAGCAAGTTCTTATCCTGATAGGCATCACCGATGTTCAGCCAAAATGACCCGCTCAGCTTCAGCACCCGGCGAACTTCAGCAAACACCTTCAGCAGGTTGACGAGGTACCCCTGATACGTCGCCTCCAACCCGATGCCTTCGGTCGCATATTGCCGCTGGCCCCAATATGGGGGCGATGTCATGCAGAAATCTATGGATCCCTCGGGGATAGAACGTAGGGCGTTGATTGCATCGTCGCACAGGAAAAGCGGGACGACCGAATCATTGCACAAGTATCGTCCCATCGCCGTAGAGGGAAACGCAACTGCCAGTGCCATTGGAACTCCCAGAATATCGAAAAGTGGGCTGGATGTGACTCGGCTGGAGTTGACCATGATTGTACGTCACCTCCACCTCTTGAGGATTCACACAGACGAGATTCTGCCACTGACGCAAGGGGAACACAAGACGTCAGTGGTACACTTTCGGACGTGGGTCGAGGTTTTGTTGAGCTGCTCGAATCATGGCGGCGATTGATGTACGTTGGCGATGCAGTAGGGGCAGCAGCATGCACTTCGTTTCAGTGCAGTTCGTTTTCGTATTTGTAGGGCAGGTCGGCGGCTTTGATCTTGTCCATGATGTTGACGATGAACCTGCCGAGGCCCCGAGCTTCGCTCGGCCTGGACGGGCCATGCACCTTGAATGAGTTTTGTAATAATTACAGCGTAACAATTACCCGCGTGTGGCTATTTAACCACACTCGACCACCAGCATTATCAATAACTTGGGAGCCATCTCAGCCAAAAAGTCTGACCACTGGTCACTAAAAAGCGCCGCCGAGCCCCACACTTTTCGCCTTTTGTGCGCTGGCGCTTTGCTTTGTAGTATGTACAATATTACACGTATAACGGCTCCAATCTTATTCCCGCGATCTCTTCCTCTCTTCCATCGTGAACTTCCATAGCTCCCCGATTGATCCTCGTCTGGTAACCCCGCCCTTGCTTTTGGAAGCACGCCAGTACGTCGGCATCCAGGCTCAACGTGACCCGCTTCTTGGCCGTCCTAAGGAAACCCGCCCCGCAGCATCTCCCCGGCTCCGGCCCCCACGGACGCTTCCCTCCGTCGGCGGCAGCCCCCAGCCGCCCGACCCTCCGCCGCCCCGTAACCCGTTGCCGCTGTTTCACATAGGGTCAATATGAATATATATAAATACGTACAAAACTACCTGTACAAAGTGTTCCACGTGGAACACTTCGTCCAAAATGCGCCGGTCTAGCGTTGCGGAGTCACCGACTTTAAATACGCAACCACCGCTTCGGCGTCGCCGCGCTGCATGCGAAACTGGGGCATGGGAAGGCGCAGATGTTTGCCGTCGGTCCAGATGCCGGTCGTCAGGAGTTTGATCATCTCGGCGTCGTTGGCCGGTGGAGTGCCGCCAATGCGCGGCGCGGTGATCGGCCAATCCATGTCGGGCTTCGTCGGCAGGTAAGGGACCGACGCCCCCTGCAGCCACCGCGTCCGGTCAAGATTTCCATTGCTGTCCCGTGGCGTGTGGCACTGTCCGCAGACGGCCACGTCTTCGACAAGATACTTTCCGCGAGCGACGTCGGCCGCTGCGCCGCCTGCTTTGCTCTGACGCTGCGGAGCACCGCTCTGCGGGGCATTGTTCTGCGGCGCATTGCTCTGCAGCTTATTGTTCTGGGCAGACGCGATCCCGTCCGAGATCAGGGCGAGAGCGATTGCTGTGGAGAGCGAAAAGAGAGCCAAATGAGATCCTGATCCTGGGAACATTGACTATCACCTGCTCAATGATACATTTTCGCGACGCTAGCGTGGTATCGAGTGGAGGTTGTACGGCTTCGAGCGGCGATCAAGCCGACTTCTTACTGGCAGGCGAGGCGGCCGGCGGGTTCGAATTGATCCATCTGCGCTTCGCGCTGGCTGGTGAGGCGGCCGTCGGCGGTCTTTCCGTACTGCTCTTCTCCGGCACAGTAGTAGAGAGCGGTGTGCGTATCGACCCAGACCTCAGCGCCCGGGTCTCCTTGAAGATGGATCACGGGTGGGGGAGCCTCGGCGAGTCCGATCTCCACGAGGAACCTATCCCAAGGACCGAGCGCTGCCGGCCGAGTTGAGCCGACCGCCGGCCAGAAGACGGCTATCACAGCTACCAAGACAGCCACCCCTAGATAGATGTCGGCCCGGCGAAAGCGCAGCGTCACACGCCAATCCGCAAACCGCTGAATCAAGGAGCTCGTGTCGGCGTCACTCGCGTCGGTGATTGCTTCGGTCGTTTGGTCGGTCGTTTCCTCGGTCACTGCTTCGGTCCCGGCTTCAGTCGGGGAAGCATCGTCGCTCGCGGATAACAGAAATGTCCGGAGGGCCAGAAACGAGTCGTGCGGGGACAAGTCTTTCGTCGCTCCGGCGGTCCATTCGTTTTCCGCTGCTGCTTGGTTGCGTGCTGGATTGTCGAGCGGTTGATTGTCGAGCGCCGGATCGTCGAGAGCTCGATCATCGAGAGCTGGATTGTAGCCTGGATCGTCGAGCGCTGGCTTGCCGCGTATTCGGTCGTGGATGGTCTCGGGCACTTCCGGTGCAATGATTTCCTTTGCCTGCGCCCTCGCCACCGGCAAATCCAAAACGCCGGAGCTGCCGGGATCGCTCACCGAATGAGTGAGCGGCGTGTGCTCGGCCGCTCGCGGCGAGAGGTCCTGGTGTGTAGCATCGTAAGTCTTGGGAGTACCTTCGGGAAACAGGACCTGCTCCTGGCTCATCAGCCACATCGAGGCCCACTTGCGCTGCATGCGTTCCCCGGGGCGAAACTCGTCGAGGCCGCAGTTCGGGCAGACCTCTGCGTCGCTTGGCTTCGGCGCGCCACAATGTTGGCAGAGGCTCTGGGCTTGGGGTTCGGGGCGGGCTTCGGGTTCTGCCTGCGCTGGTCGGACTTGTCTTAGATGGTCGTTATGTTCCTGAATGGTGAAGGCGGCTGACAGCAACTCCTGAAAGGATTGCGCGTCCAGTGTCAGATTAGGCCGTTTCGAGGACATTGGCGTCGGCGGGGGAGGATGATAGTCCAGGCTACGCCCATTGTAGTGCAAGTCCTGAAATCTGAAAACGGAGAAAAGCAGGGCTATTTGGGAGGGATTCCCGTTTGGGGATGCCAATCTGGAAGCCGTTCATGAGAACGGCCTGAGAAAGGGCGAAGGGAAATGGAAGAGTCAACGATAACTACATGGTTTTCAAGGGTGTTACTAAGCAGCGAATATTTGGCGAATGGCTTGCTTCTGTTTACGGCGGGTCGCGACCCCAAGACTGAACTGAAGGAGCCGACAAAAAGCCAATGATCAACCTCAACGATATCAAGATAACGCCGCGGGACCAACAGGTACTGCGTCTGCTGGTGCAGGGATGCAGCAACAAAGAAATCGCGAGCCACTTGAACATCAGCCCGCGCACCGTCAAACAACACCTGCGCACGCTGTTTCTGCGCGCAGGCATCAAAGAAGGCCGGAAGCGGGTGAAACTCGCCACCGCCATGTTCATCAAGGAGCAAGTGCAACCATGCAACCCCGTGATCGGCTAACCCCGAAAGAAATTCAGGTCGCGACCTTGGTCTGGCAGGGTCTTACCAATAAAGACATTGCCGGTATCCTCACAACCAGCGAGCAGGTAGTGAAGAACTATCTGCGCACCGCCTTCGATAAACTGGGAGTCTGGACCCGGCTCGAACTCGCGCTCTACGTGGCCAGCCACGGCGGAGCGAACTGGCATATGCAACTGGGGAACGGGTTGTTGTCACCGGCGGCAGGGTGGAACAGAGCCGCGGCCGACGATGGTGTTGTCTATGCGGATGCTGAAAGAAAGGCGACTGCGGCAGCTTCCAGAGGGACGAGCTAGACACTGCGCATCCGGTGAGTCGCACGCATCTTTGTCGATCTGATCGTGTGATCTGATCGTGTGAGCAGCTCGTCGTGACTTGCTCGTCGTGAGTTACTCACCGTGAAGTTGACGTTTTGCGTGGAGGCCCGGTTCGGCTTCGAAACGGGTTTTCACCCCTTGCGAGATCGGCGTGGGATTGCCGCAGGCAGCGCCATCCTGTCGGCGCTGTCTTTGCGGTGAGGTAAGGTGCGAAGCATTCGCGCAAAGGCTAGCCGCCAGACTTGTGGGTTTCGGGGAAGGACTTCGAGGCGGCTGGAGTAGAATTGCCGCCTCCCATGTTTAGGGACGGAAACAGATTTCACATTGGCCGCTACACCCGGGCGGTTTACGCCGGCCATTGGGTTCGCGGGACTGCCAGCCTAAGTAGCATGTTTTCAGAGAAATAGCCCACCAACTTCTGCCGGAAGCAGCCCTCCGGAAGGCCGCGCGCGCCGCCGCAAGCCCGGTAATCAAATTGCTCAGTTAGGACTGTACCTGTTCGTCCGCTTCAAGAGTTCGGAGCTTTATAGTTCAGCACTTCATCGCTTCTGCGTTTCATTCGTTCGGACCTGGACTGAGGTAGGTATGCTCTACAAGGACATTTTTTGGATGGCCTGCGACTCGACCGAGCCACTGCGGGCCGAATACGGTCCGTTCCACACCCGGGAGCAAGCGGAAACCGAAGCCCGCAAACTCGGCTTTGGATACCTGCTGCGCTACGAGCACATTCTGGGCCCCGACGAAGAGATCGAAGAAGTGCGCTGCATCTTCCTCGAACTGCAGGACGTGCAGACTCCTCCGAAGCCGGGCATCACCTTTCATACGCGCTGTGCCAGTTGCGGCGAGGCCGCAGCGCACGAGCGATCGTGGCAGGCCGAGGTGTGGGCTGACATCCACGAATTTGAACATTCCCGCCACAAAGTCAGACTTTTCGAACACGCCCGTGGAGAAGGTATGAAGGAGATCGCCGACTGGCGCGGCCACGCCGCCTGAGCGATTGCGGGGTCCATATCTTTCGAGCAGAAATCGCGCAAGGCTACGGGTCTTGCCCGGCCTTACGCAGCAAGTTCAAGATGTGCAGCGCACGAGCGATAACCTCTTTCTCTTTGCGATCGTTGCCTGGCGACTTTGATAATCTTCGCGATCGCTCGAGAATCGCGGCCTCTGCCTGCTCGATCCGCTGCAGCAATTTGCTCCGGTCAGACTCGAGCACTGCGGCGCGGTAAAGCTTTCCCCAATTCTGGTATTCCGCATCATTCAGTGTTCCGGCTCCTGGTGCTTTGACTGCTGGGTGATCGGCGCAAACATGCAATGCAAAATCTTTGTCGCGCTGCAACTCAAAGTTGGGCGCGCTAGAAGGGTTGAAGATCCAGGCACATTCGGAGCAACCATAACCGCGAAAACGCTGTTGTTCGATCCATACCAGCTTCCGACTCATGACGGCCCTCGTCGCCCGGTCCATCGCTGTCTGAATGCGAATTACCTTGCTTAATGTGGGACGAACCGCACCAGGCTGCAGCATCGCTTCTAAGCCCCGCAACAAAAGGCGCAACGTAGTCTCAGCTCTACAAGGTGTCAAGAGCTAACTTGTTATGTTACGAAACACGAACAAACTCCACTCGCTCGTCGACTGAAGTCGAGTGCTGACAGCCATTCCGGCGCCTAAATAGTTGTAACCAGTAACTGTCTAACGGGCAGTTTTCAGAGCTCATTTGTTACGAAATCAGAACAAAGAGGGGCCCGTGTTACAAAAGGCTGGCATTCCATTCCGCTTAATCCTCGATTTCAGTGGGTTAGTTTCGCGGCGGCTGCTTCGTCGAGCATCCACAACAGTTTTCCGTCGGATGGTTCGACTCGAGGGCATGGGAAATCGGTAATTTTGTAATTGTGCAATTTGGTAATTTGATTCCAAACGGCCAGCACAGAAAAGACGAATTACAAAATTATCCGATTCCCAAATTACACAATGCAAATCATTTCTCGAAATCTCTCCAGCGCCGGCCATCGCGCTCCATCAACTCATCGGATTCTTTCGGGCCCCAGGTCCCGGCGGGATAGTTGGGGAAATTACGCGGAGGCAGCGCTTTCCAAACATCGAGCACGGGGTTGACAATGCTCCAACCCGCCTCGACCATATCGGCGCGCTGGAACAGGGTAGCGTCTCCCGTCATGCAGTCATGCAGCAGGCGCTCGTAGCCGGTGGAAGAAGAGACGCCGAAATAGTCGGCGTATGCGAAATCCATATTCACTTCTCCCAGTTGCATGGCGGGCCCGGGAGTTTTGGCGGCGAAGCGCAGAGAAATGCCTTCTTCCGGCTGGATGTGCAGCACCAGTTGGTTGGGCATCATGTGTTCGACCTGAGTTTCGCGGAACAGCATGAAGGGCGCGCGACGGAACTGAATCACAACATGCGTATTGCGCCCGGGCAGCCGCTTGCCGCTGCGCAGATAGAAGGGAACTCCCGCCCAGCGCCAATTGTCGATCATAAGGCGCATGGCGACGAAGGTTTCGGTGCGCGAGTCCGGGGGCACGCCCTCTTCGGAGCGGTAGGCGGGCACAGGCTGGTTGTCTACGATGCCTTCTCCGTATTGCCCGCGGACGGTTTTGCTGAGTACATCCTCGTTGCTGTAGGGCTGAATCGCATGCAGGATTTTGGCCTGCTCGTCGCGCACCGCATTGGCCTCGAAGGAAATCGGCGGTTCCATCGCGGTCAAGCTGATGAGCTGCATGATGTGGTTGGGAACCATATCGCGCAAGGCGCCGGCGCCGTCGTAATAGCCGCCGCGTTTCTCGACGCCGACGGTTTCCGCGACTGAAATCTGCACGTGGTCGATATAGCGGCGATTCCAGATCGGCTCGAAAATCCCATTGGCGAAACGGAGCGCCAAAATGTTCTGCACCGTTTCTTTTCC
>DASPRY010000195.1:0-8744 GCA_035624215.1 Terriglobales bacterium | reverse complement strand
AATCACGTGGCCGAAGGTTGGATCGTTGATATTGCCGTCCACAGTGTTCGGCCCAAAGAATTGAGCGTGATTAAAGGTGTTAAAGGCCTCGAAGCGGAATTCCAGCGACTTGGATTCAGTTAGCCGTGTCGTTTTCAACAGGGCCATATCCCAGTTCTGCATACCCGGTCCATAGAAAGAACGGCGCCCTGAGTTTCCGATGGTGCCGAGCGCGGGTAGGCTGAATAGCGTAGTATTGAAGTACGGCTGGCCGTTTCTTGGATCATGATTGATTCGCAATGGGCCGGGGCTCACGTTCAGTTCATCGATGGTTGAGTTATTCACCCCGTTGTTTCCAGTTCCGATCAGAGAGGTGTCGTTGGGATTGACGAGGGTCACGGGAACGCCTGTGGTGAAACGCGTCACTCCGGATATGGCCCAGCCTTGCGTCCAGCGGTTCGTGTGCTGGAGGAGCCTTTCGAATGGCAGGTCATAGCGATAGGTCGCGACGAAATTGTGTCTTAGGTCAAAGGACGAAATGTCCCTGGTGAGTTTGTAATTGTAAGGGTCCACCTGCTCGCCGAGGTTGGAGGCCTGGTCGAGCGATTTCCCGTAGCTGTAGCTGCCCAGAATCGTAACGCGGCCACTGGTGTGCTTCAACGTGACCTGCAATGAGTTATAGTCCGAGTTACCCATAGCATCGAAGTAAACGTCGCTCCCGAAGTTGTAGCCGAACGGTCGGCGCGTGTTATAAATGTGCTCGTCAAAAGGCCCGCAGCCAGGTTGGCTCAGGCACAGAGCGGGATTCCCCGGATTGGCTGGGAGAAGCACGATGAGGTGATGCCCCTGGCTGCCAATGAAACTGGCTGTGAGCACGGTATTGTCCCCGAATTGCCGCTGCAGCGAAAGAAAGTAATTCTCCGAATATGGCGTCTTATTCGTCGGTGAAAAGGCGTCGATTCCATTGATCGGTTCATAGTTCGCCCAATCCACGTTTCTGTCGGGATGTTGCGGCGATGCGCCGTAGGGCGGAACATTGACCGGGAACTGCTGCGGGTAATGCGTGCCTGTTATCGAGCCGATGAAGGGAGTCTGTAAGAGAGGCTGCTCCGGACTTGCATAGGTAATGCCGTAAGGGGCGTTGCCCGTCTCGAAGGCGAGGGTCTGTCCTTCAATGGCGGTGAAGAAACGCCCATAGCCGGCGCGCAGGCTGCTCCTCCCTGATCCGCCGCTCAGCTTGCCTAAGATGCCTTCAGTCCACGATGGCGAATACGCGAGACCTAAGCGGGGAGAGAAGTTGTTGTAGCGGGTGGGCGCTATGGTTGTAGGGACTCCCGGATCGCCGGGAAAGACGTAGCCCGTCGGCGCTCCCGGAAATACTTTGGATTGTTCGCCCAGGATGAGGGTGCCGGTTTGGTTGTTCTGTTCGTACCAGGGCATGACCACGTCCCAGCGCACTCCGTAGTTGAACGTCAGGTTGGGTGTGATCCGCCAGCTGTCCTGCGCGTACGCGCCCGCGTATCTCGTACGCACGTGAAATGGTGGAGAGAATCCCTGGTTGTACTGCGTCGGAAGGCCGAGCAGGAAATCCGCGAAATCCAAGCCGGTCGCGCTTCCGACGAACTGGAACTGTCCGTTGGCGGTGAAGTCAGGCAAAAGTTTGACAGCCTGATAGAGAAATTGACCGCCGAACTTGGCGGTATGGTTACCGATCACTTTGGAGAAATTGTCCTGATATTGGTAACTGTTGTTCGTCTGCAACAGAGAGAAGGGACTTGTCCCGAACGTGATCTTATTGAAGACGATCGATTCCACCCCTTCGGCACTGGGGGCCCCTGGGACAATTCCCTCGCCTCCGATGGTAAAACCCTGCGAGGCAAGGCTTACGCCGACGCCGCCTTGTTGTCGGCCGAGGTCATTGTTGTCGCGCATGTAACTGAAGCGGAATTCGTTGACCGCGTTCGTTCCTAACGTCTTGGAATCGCTGAGATCGATCAACTGCGCCTGCCCATTGGACAGGGCATTGAATGGCGTATAGGATTCCCCATTGAATGCGGGCACGTTGGCCCCGCCCTGCTGCAGAGGATAAGGGTTATTTAGGTTGTAGTTGTCAATCGTGTAGTAAGCAGCCAGGTTTCCATACCGGGTGTTGGCATCCAGTCGAACTGAACCCTTGATGTCGTTGAGCCTCTCCGCCAAACTAGCCGTCGAAAACTCGTTGGTGCCGACGTTCGGTTGCGGAATGTACTGCAGCAAGCTTTGCGCGGGAACGGACCATTTATTTTGCGGAATCGCCGCGTACGGGAGTACGCACTGCGACGGGAGGGTGCAATTCGTCGCATATTGGGTTGTTGGATTTCCTGCCTGATTTTCGCCCGTCTGAAAATAGTACGGCAAGCCTTGGGAAACAGGATAGCCCAGTTCGTTCTGAAGCACCGTAGCGAGATTACTGCTGGCGACCGTGGTCGGAACGGTAACCTGGCTGCCATTCGAAAGAGTGGCGGTCGTGGTGAACGCATTGGCCTCGTCGATGAGGTTTCCGGTCCGGTCAGGGATTGAGGGGACGGGAAGGATACCCGTTTCCAACCCCTGGACGTTCCGGCTCCCCTGAAAGTCTCCGAAGAAAAAGATCTTGTCCTTCTTGATCGGCCCGCCCAGAGTTCCACCGTATTGGTTCTGATTGAATTGTGGACGAGTCAAATCGAAAAACCCACGCGCATCCAAATCCGTGTTCCTCAGGAACTCAAACACCGAACCGTGGAATTGATTGGTGCCGGACTTAGTGACGACGCTCACCAGTCCCCCGCTGTAATTGCCGTACTCAGCGTCGAAGTTGCTCGTAAGGATACGGAATTCGGCGATGGAATCAAGGTTGGGAACGATAGCGGCTCCCTCGGAGACGGCCTCCTCGACGTTCGCGCCGTTGAGCACGAAGCCGTTCGCGGATTCTCGTTGACCGTTGACCGAGAATTCTCCGGGATTCAGTCCGCCGGAGGGAGCGATTGCACCGAACCCGCCGCCCGATGAAGTGCTGGAAGTTGCGCTCGTGGTCACAGGCGTAACACCAGTTTGGTTCCCAAGCAAGTCTGTGTAGCTGCGGCCGTTCAGCGGGACCTCGGTAATGCGCTTCTCGTTGATCGTCTGGCCCAACTCAGTGTCGGCTTTTTCAACCTGAACCGTTTCCGTTGTCTCGGTGACAATCACTGCCTCAGAGCGTTGCCCTATGAGCAGCGTCACGTCGACGACAAGTGCGCTGTTTATATCGATCACCAGACCCGTTTTCCGGTATGGCTTGAATCCATCCGCAGTAACATCAAGTTGGTACTGTCCTACCGAAAGGGCGGGAAAGGAATAGACGCCCTGCGTGTCAGTTTTTGTCGCCTGCTTTGCGCCAGTGGCAGTGTTCGCCACAATCACCGTGACCCCCGCAATGGAGGCACCGGTCTGGTCCTTGACCATTCCCGTAATCTTTCCTCCGACATCGGCCGTGGCGGCACGGCACGCTAACAGAGTCAAAGCGATCAGAAGCACAAAGCTCGCGCTTGGCCCTCGCATTTTCATCATTTCCTTCGCTGATTGGCGCTATCGCCGAGTTTGAATTACTTTCACTATTACTTGAATTAGCGCGGTGACAGAAGATTATCTTTTGGGCGAGCCAGTTACCGCCGGGTCCACGTTCCGGTTGGCGGCCACCATATCTTTCGATGGAATGGGCTATCTTTTAGCCGATCACGAATCTAGGAGACAAGAGACAGGTGTACATTCCTCATGCATAGGGTCGAATGCGGACCGGAGACCGTCTTCGTCCTCGTTCGACGCCCCCAGCAATCTCAGCCCTGCTGCTGCGTCGCATAGCCGGCTCGGCTATACGGAGAATTGGCAGCCGCTGCTAAGTTGTATTGGTTTTATGCATTTTTGTTGCTGGAGAACTACATGCCAGAAGCCGTGCAAAACGGAGTCAAGATTCTGTTGGTAGATGACCATGCTTTGTTCCGGGAGGCTATGGCTCGGCTCCTCGGCTCAGAGCCTGAGTTTGAAGTTGCCGACGATTGCGCGTCGGTTGAAGATGCTCTGCAAGTTCTGAAGCAACACTCCATCGACATTGTCCTCCTGGATTTTTACCTAGGAGAGCACAACGGCAAGGAATTCCTGCGTTTGGCGCGGGAAGAGGGCTTCGCAGGGAAGATTTTGCTCGTTACGGCCGGAGTGGCTCGATACGAGGTAGCAGATCTGATCCGCGCTGGTGTCTCCGGGATTTTTCTAAAACATGACTCGACTAGCTCACTGGCGCAAGTGATCCGCTACGTGATCGCCGGAGGACTTTGGTTCAGCCAAGAACAACTTCAGAGTATAACGTGCCAACACACAGACACCTCACCGCAAACCCGACACAATCGATTCACAGAGCGCGAGCAGGAAGTGCTTTCTTACGTATTCGAAGGGTTCTCGAATCCGAGAATCGCAGAACGAATTGGTGTCTCGACTAGTTCGGTAAAGGCAACACTTCAACAACTCTTCTCCAAGACCGGGGTCCGGACGCGCGGTCAATTGGTGCGCTTCGTTTTGGAGCAGCATCGGGATCAGCTACAGCAACGGCAGGACCAAAAGGTGTAACCAAAATGTAATGATGCTGTCATAGAATAGAACTCCTCTTCACCGAAGGGTTCCGCCTTTGAGTTGGGTTTTCAAGCTTGTGTCGTGGCTGTTGCTGCTATCTGCTGCCGCTACAGGCAGCTGCGGTCTAGCTGCAGAAAGGCTTTCCCAAGTAAAGAAGTTATATGTCGATTCGCTCGTATCTCTTCCAGCCCTTGGGTCTGCACCACCGCTTTAGGGATCAGACGATAGAAACTGGCATCGGAAGCGTACGCGATGAGGTCGATCGGACGGGTGAGGATGCGCCGGCTGTCGATTGAGCTAGCAAGTCCAGCCTTGATTTCCTCCGAAGAAATCTGTACCGGAGCTACTTCGGCCACCGCCATTCTTGTTCCTCCGAATCGAAAAACGATCGAAATGGAAACGATCCTAAATAAGAACGACCAGATAAAAGAACAGCCAAAGCCCGCTTCCGGCACCCGCTGGGCGGCCGGCTGACCTGCCTTTTCATTCCAGTTCGTCCGCCAGTCGCTGTACCGTGTGTTCGACCTTGATGGGTGAGGTCAGCTTGTCTAGGCCGCCGCGGATCTGCATGACACAACCGGGACAATCCATGACCACGAGTGGCGCACCAGTGTTCTTGATGTTAGTCAACTTGCGTTCGAGGATGGGCGCCGAAATTTCCGGCAGCTTCAGGGAATATGATCCGCCCATGCCGCAGCACATGTCCGCCTCGTACATTTCTGCTACCTCGTAGCCCGCCTGGGTGAGCAATTCCCGCGGCTGCTGGTTGACGTGCAGCGTGCGCTTCAAATGGCATGAGTCGTGATAAGTGATCTTTCCCAACTGCTGCCCTTCTTTGAATCTCAAGCGGCCTTCATCCACCAGCTTCTTGACTAAGCTGGAGAAGTCGATAACTTTATTGGCTAGTTCGCGCGCTTGCGGCAGCGAACCAGTTTGTCCGAGGCTTTCGAATGTACTTATGAACTCCTGCTTCAACGCTACCGTGCAAGTGGGGCATGCCGACACGACATAAGTGACATGGTTAGCCAGCAGCGCGTTGATGTTGTCGTTCGCATTCTGCGCCGCGACTTCATAGGCTCCGCTATAGCGCGCGGGCGCGCCGCAACAAGTCTGGCCTTCGGGAAACACGACCTCGATGCCCGCTTTGTTCAGTATCTTCACCAGCGATTCGCCCATCTCGGGATAAGCGAAGTCGATCAGGCAGCCGGCGTAGAACGCAATCTTCTCTTTGCCCGCAGGTTGCTCGATCTTCTTGAATGTGTCGCGGAACGGCGCTTCGGCGATGGCGGGAAGGCTGCGGAATTCCGTCATCCCCGAGAGAAAAAAGGGCAAGTGACGAATGAAGCCGTCTTTCTGGAGCGTTTTCTGCATCAGCGACGCTGCACGGAGCATCGAGTGAAAAAGACTGCGGTTGTTGACCACCGAGAAGATCGCTTTTTGCACCAGGGGCTGTCCGTTTTCGACTGCCAGGCGGCGCCGTAGTTCGAGAATCAATCCCGGAATGTCGATCTTGCCAGGACACACTTCCGTGCAGTTGCCGCATTGGATGCACAGGCTCTGGATGTCGTCCGACGCCTTAAGCGCGTCAAACCAGGCGGTGAGAATCGTGCCGATGCCGCCGGTATAGATCTTGCCAAACACGTGCCCCCCTACGAGACGGAAGACCGGACACACATTCAGGCACGAGGCACAGCGGATGCATTGCATCGCCGGCTTGAACTTCGGGTCCTGCGACATCTCGGTACGCCGATTGTCCATCAGGATGATGTGCAGTTGCTTGGGCGTTCCGTCGGTGTTGGGCACAGGGCCGCTGATCATGGAGACGTAGCTGGTCAGCAACTGCGCCGTAGCGCTCTTGGGCAGGGCGGTCAGAACCGGCACCACGTCTTCGAATTTCTCCATCAGCTTCTCGAGGCCGACGATGGCTACGTGGATTTTCGGCAGGGTCGTCACCAGCCGGGCGTTACCTTCATTCGTAACGATGACGAGCGTTCCGGTTTCCGCCACTGCGATATTCGCGCCGGTGATCCCCATTTCGGCATTGAGAAACTTGGTGCGCAGCTTAGCGCGCGCAAACTTCACTAACTTCGCAATGTCCGGCTTCTGGCCCTCTTCAACCTGCTCGTTGAAAACCGTGGCGACTTCTTCTTTGGTCATGTGGATTGCGGGCATGACCATGTGCGACGGCGTTTGTCCGGCAAGTTGAATGATCCATTCTCCTAGGTCGGTTTCGCCCACCTCGATGCCGGCTGACTCAAGATGCTTATTGAGATGAATCTCTTCCGAGGCCATGGACTTCGATTTCACGATGCTCTTGACGCCGTTCTCTCGGGCGAGATTCAGGATGTACTCGCGCACCTTGGCGGGATCGTTGCTCCGAAACACCTTCGTCCCGCGTGCTTCGGCGTTCTTCGTGAAGAGGTCGGCAAGATGGTCGAGATGCGAAGCCGCGTGGGATTTTCGTTCGGCAATCTGGATTCGCAGCGCCTCAAAGTCATAACCCTCATAAGCCTTCTGGCGGCTGATCCGGTAGGCCTCGGAAAATCGCCCCAGTGCTCCGGTGAGGTTGGGATTGTGCAGCGCCTTATTGATGGACTCGCGAAATTTCGTTTCCATTAGTTCACGCTTCCCGGCCCTAAGAAGGCGCCGTAGAACACAATGATGAGCTTTTCCGGGCCGTGCACCCCAATGGTGAGCACGCGCTCGATGTCCGCGGTGCGGCTGGGCCCGGTAATGAAGGAAATGTAATTCGTCTGCTCCGGCCCTATCTTCGCCAGGGCTGAGGGCAAGTCGGGTACAAGGCGATCGCTCCGCATTAGCGCAATATGAATCGGGGGAAGCGTGGAAACAAGCCTCTGGTCGACGCATGCGGCGTCCTGCACTAGCGTTCCAGTGTTCGCGATTGCCCAGTCGAGTTGGCTGATTCCCACTTTCGCAACGGCAGAGACTTCGCGATTCACTTCGAAAATCAAGCCGGGCAGCGTGGTGGAAAGTTGTTTTTGGTCGACTCCATCGAGGAAAGGACAGTGCGCCCACACCGCGTACGCCTGCGGCGCATCGCTTACTCCTGCGTCGCGCAAATAGTGAAGTATGAAGTCCAGAGCTGCGCTCTTGTGGGGGAAGTGGTGGACTTCCGCGCTTACAGCCTCGGCGCGGAGTTTGAAGGTGTCAAAAACGGCATCCATACGTCATGCCTTTCGCGAGTCGCACTTGTCACAGCACTTCTTATTGCACTGCTTATCGCACCCTAATGGCTGCAGTGGTCAGCAGAGAGAAGCGCACCTTCATGATCGTTCGTCCGTGCACAGAAAGAATTGTGCGTCGGGGGGGCCCGTGCCTTGACTGGCGCGTTTTTCTAGGCACGAGAGTAGTTGTCATGAGTTGCACGCGAAATTCGAAGCACGACCTGTCACAGTGCTACACACCTCGACTGTAGAGACACGGAGTCCAGCAGGGCTGTAACGTGAATCACATCTCGGTGTGACCGCAGGGCGTCGACTCGCGACCTCTCAGGCTTACTGGCAGTTCGCAGCGACCTCGCATTTTTGAGCCTCGCGGGCAGAGCCTATACGGGTGTTCCGATGTCGGTTGCCAAAAGGCCAGGAGTCATGAAGGGCGACTATACGCCCAGTGGTCAGGGCAAAATCTTGGAGTATGCAGGGCACTACGCTCTTGACGTAGCGCAGGCAGTTATTTCGGAACTCACACTCCAAAGTCGTTGGGCTGGGCACTGAGCAGTTCAGACTAACGGATTGCAGAGCAGACCGCACGTCTCGCAAGTGCTTGAAAACGTGGCGGAGAGGGAGGGATTCGAACCCTCGATACAGGTGTTAGCCCGTATAACGGTTTAGCAATTCTCCGTCCCGATGTGATGCCAAGCAATCTCAATCACTTGCAGTCGCCCTAAGCCACGAAGAGTCACGCGATGTGACCTCATTCGGCAGTTTCGGGACACCTTGCGGGACAGGTGAACTCCCTCGCCCCTTGTTGGTCTTTGTGGACGAACAGACAGCGCAAGCTTGTGAGAACGCCTGTTTGCGACAGTTGACATTTCCTGTGGCGCAAGTTAGGCAAGGTGGGAGAAAGCCAAGCTGCTATTGCAGTTGCGCGATGGGAATGCCGGGGTGGCTGCCATATCCCACATGAGA
>DASPRY010000187.1:0-6342 GCA_035624215.1 Terriglobales bacterium | reverse complement strand
GGTGCCGGGGTTGATCGGCAGGTACCAGTCGGCAAGCTTCGCGGTGCGCGTGCGGTAGGGGTCGATAACGACCAGCTGCGCGCCGTTGCGGCGAGCTTCTTCGATGAAGGGCCAGAGATGAACGTTGTTGCCGTGAATATTCGAGCCCCAGGCGATGATGTAGCGCGCATGGGCAAACTGTTCCGGCTCCGTGCCAAGCTTGATGCCAATCACCGATTTCAGCCCTTCTTCGCCGGCGGCGGAGCAGATGCTGCGCTCCAGTTGCGAAGCGCCCAGGCGGTGGAAGAAACGGCGATCCATGGAAGCGCCGTTGAGCGCACCGAGCGTGCCTCCGTAAGAGTAGGGCAGGATGGATTCGCAGCCGTACTCGGCAATGATGCGACGCAGGCGGTGAGTGATTTCGTCAAGAGCTTCATCCCAGGAGACGCGCTCAAAGGCCGCGTCAGCCTGCCCTTTCGGCTTCACTCTTCTCATGGGATACAACACGCGATCCGGCGAGTACACGCGGTCCAGATACTTGGCGACTTTGGCGCATAGGAATCCGCGGGTAACGGGGTGGTCGGGATCGCCTTGAATTTTCGTGGCGCGGCCGTCTTCAATGGTGATCAGGACGCCGCAGGCATCAGGGCAGTCGTGCGGGCAGGCGGCATGGACGACGCGCTTCATCCCCTGGATTATAAGGTCAAAACAGTTGCCAGTAGCTAGTGCCAGTATCCAACCCAGGTTTTTCTGGCGACTGGCAACTGGCAGCTGGCAACTGTTTTACTTGAACTCCAGGACTTCTTTTTCTTTCGCCTTGCTCATCTCTTCCATCTTCTTGATTTCGTCGTCGGTGAGCTTCTGGATTTCGTCGAGCGCGCGCTTTTCGTCGTCCTCGGTGATTTTTTTGTCTTTCAGCGTCTTCTTGATGGCGTCGTTGCCGTCGCGGCGGATGTTGCGCACCGCGGTGCGGTGCTCTTCGAGAATCCGGTGCAGGTGCTTGACCATGTCCTTGCGCCGCTCTTCGGTGAGCGCGGGCACGGGCACGCGCACCATCTTGCCGTCATTCATCGGGTTGAGGCCGAGGTCAGCGCTGCGGATGGCCTTTTCTATTGCTCCGAGCTGCGATGGATCGAAGGGCTGCACCGTGATCATTTGCGGCTCGGGCGCGTGAATCTGGGCGATCTGGTTGAGCGGCATCTGCGACCCGTAGTAGTCGACCGAAACGGTGTCGAGCATGTGCACGTTCGCGCGCCCGGTGCGCGTGGCGGTCATTTCGCGGCGGAAGTCTTCCACCGCTTTATCCATGCGCGTCTTGAGGGTTGAGAAGACTTCCTTCAGGGCAGGATGAGCCATAGTTCGGGGCTCCTAGTATGCATTGAAATCAAAAGTGTAAATTATAAACCGCTTTGGGCTGTTGGCGGTTGGCTGTTCGCTAAGAGCTAAAAGCTAACAGCTCCTATGCGCTGACCAGCGATCCAATCTTCTCTCCGAGCACGACGCGGCGGATATTGCCGCGCTGGTTCAGATTGAAAACGATGATGGGGAGATTGTTGTCTTTGCACAGGGAGATGGCGGTCGAGTCCATCACCTTTAGGCCCAGCTTCAGAACATCCATGTAGGTAAGGGTAGAAAACTTCTTGGCATCCTTCACCTTCATCGGGTCGGCGTCGTAGATGCCGTCCACTTTGGTGGCTTTGAGGATGGCATCGGCTTTGATCTCCATGGCGCGGAGCGAGGCGGCCGTGTCGGTCGAGAAATAGGGATTGCCGGTGCCGCCGGCGAAGATGACAACGCGTCCTTTTTCAAGATGCCGGATGGCGCGGCGCCGGATGAAGGGCTCGGCCACCTGATTCATCTCGATGGCCGTCTGCACGCGGGTGAAGACGTTCTGCTTTTCGAGCGCGTCCTGCAGCGCCAACGAGTTGATGACGGTGGCCAGCATGCCCATGTGATCGGCGGAGACGCGATCCATGTTCCTGGCTTGGTCGGCAACCCCGCGAAAGAAATTGCCGCCGCCCACGACAATGGCTAGCTCGATGCCGAGTTTACGCACGTCGGCAAGTTCAGCCGCGATTTCATGAATGCGAGCGGTGTCGACCCCGAAGCCTTGATCGGCGGCCAGTGCTTCGCCGGAGATTTTCAGCAAGATGCGCTTGAAGATCGGTTCAGACATGGCCGGACGAGTCCTTCACTCGGCAATCCCTCACTTGGCAAAAGATGACTACCTACGTGGGAAGAAGCATAAACGAAAGGGGCGCCGCAGCGCCCCTGAATAATTCGGCTGCTACTTGGCAACCGGCGCAGACGCCGCGCCGCCCTCGTCCCCTGGCTTGTCCGGCTTGGTGCTGACGGAGGCTAGAGTAGCGCCCAGATCGCCCACTTTGAAGCGGGCAAAACGCCGCACCGCGATGTTCTCGCCGAGCTTGCCGATTTTGGCGGCGATCAGTTGCGAGATGTTGATGGTCTGGTCTTTGATGAAGGGCTGCTCGAGCAGACAGACCTCTTCGTAAAATTTTTCCATCTTGCCGGCGACGATCTTTTCAACCACCGGCGCGGGCTTACCGGTGGCAGCAGCCTGGGCGCGATAAATATCCTTCTCGCGCTCGAAAGCCTCTGGCGTAACGTCTTCTTTGCGGACAAATTTCGGATCGCTCGCCGCAATGTGCATGGCGATGTCGTGGACCAGCTCTTTGAAATCGTCGGTGCGCGCGACGAAATCGCTTTCGCAGTTGACCTCGACCAGTACGCCAATCTTGCCGCCGGCGTGAATGTAGTGGGCCACCGAACCTTCGCTGGTCACACGCGCAGCTTTCTGTTGAGCCACGGCAGTACCGCGTTTGCGAAGAATGACGATGGCTTTCTCGATGTCACCGTTGGCTTCGGTCAGCGCCTTTTTGCAATCCATCATCGGCGCTCCGGACTTATCGCGGAGCTCTTTTACCTGTGCAGCAGAAATGTTTGCCATAGTGGTGCTCATTAGGAATTCTTCCTCATTGAAACTTACGGTTATAAAACTCGACCCGCGCACAGTCGGCCTGCGCGGGTCAGATGTAGTGGTCGCGGATTCCAAGCCCGCCCCTAAAGGGGCGTCTCATCTCGAACAGCTAGCGGTATCGCAAAAGCGATGCCTCCGATATCGACCTCGAGGCTAGAACCGACGCGTCTCGGCCTGCAACTCGTCGAGGTCTTCGGTGGCGGCTGAGGGACGCTTGCGCGTACCCTTGCCCAGTACGTCTTCCATGCGGATCTCTTCGCCTTCGACGCCCGTGCCGTCTGGTCCCGCAGCGGCAATTCCGCCTTCCGTTGCGACCTCGGCAGGGAGGCCTTCAGCGCCCGGCGCTGCGGCTGCGACGACCGGTTCGGGTTCTGCCGCCGCCTGAATATCTGCCGTCTGCTTGTCGTCGCGGGCGTGCACGCCCTCGGCGATCGACTCCGAAATCTTCGAGGTGAACAGCCGGATGGCACGCAGCGCATCGTCGTTGCCCGGGATCACGTAATCCACTTCGCTCGGGTCGCAATTCGTGTCGACCACGGCGACCACGGGGATGCCCAATTTGCGCGATTCGCGCACTGCGATCTGCTCTTTATTCGAATCGATCACGAAGATCGCATCCGGCAGCCGGGTCATGTTCTTGATGCCGGCGAGATTGGCCTGCAAATGCTTGCGCTCGCGCTCGAGCTTAATGACTTCTTTTTTCGGAAGCAGATCGTAGCGGCCATCGGTGGCCATTTCGTCGAGTTCCTTGAGCCGTTTTACGGATTTCTGCACGGTTACCCAGTTGGTTAACAGGCCGCCCAGCCAGCGCTGGTTGACGTAGAACATCGAGCAGCGCTGCGCTTCTTCGGCAATCGCGTCCTGGGCCTGGCGCTAGGTGCCAACGAAGAGGATGATTCGGCCCTCGGCGGCCAGATCCTGCACGAATTTCGACGCCTCCTTGAACATCTTCAGCGTCTTTTGCAAATCGATGATGTAGATACCATTGCGCTCACCAAAGATGAACTCCTTCATCTTGGGGTTCCACCGCTTGGTCTGATGCCCGAAGTGAACGCCCGCTTCGAGCAACTCCTTCATGGTGATATTCGCCAATCAACCTCCTCAGTTGGTCTGCATCCGGGCTCGAGAGGCCCCGGATTGCCATTCCCGACCACCCCGCCTCAGGGGAGGTGGGGGGATGAATTGAACACCTAAAAACAGCTGTCAGCTATCAGTTCTCAGCTGTCAATGAAACCTGACAACCCACTCCAAATTCACTACCGCTTGCTGAATTGGAAGCGCTTTCTTGCGCCCTTCTGGCCGTACTTCTTGCGCTCTTTAGCGCGCGGGTCGCGAGTCACCATGCCTTCGGCCTTGAGCTTCTTGCGCAGCTCAGCATTGAATTCCATGAGTGCGCGCGTGATGCCGAGGCGCACGGCATCGGCTTGTCCAGCGATTCCGCCTCCGCACACATTGGCCAGCACGTTGAAGTTGGCCGTGGTCTCGGTTGAGACGAGCGGTGACTTCGCGCTGATGCGCTGCGCGGGCGTCACAAAGTATTCGTCGAACGCTCTGCCGTTGACCTTGAACTCGCCGCTGCCGGGACGAAGAAAAACGCGCGCGATCGCCGCCTTGCGGCGTCCGGTTCCGTAGTACTGAACTGTTTCGGCCATGTTTAGCTTGTGGCTTTTAGCTGTTGGCTTTTAGCTCACCTTAGAGCGAAGACAACGCCATCCACCAATCAACCTTTCCAAAAATGCGTCGATAATTCTCTGTTACGCGACCAGCTTGCTCTAAGCCAAGAGCTAACAGCAAAAAGCTCCTTACGCAAACACCTTCGCTTCCGGCTTTTGCGCCTGGTGCGGGTGCTTATCGCCCCGGTACACCTTCAGCTTCGTAAACATCTGCTTGCCCAGTTTGTTCTTGGGAAGCATGCGCGACACCGCGCTTTCAATCACCTTTTCCGGCTTGCGGACCATTCGCTTCTTCATTTCTTCCGAGCGCAGCCCACCGGGATACCCGGTGTAGCGCTGATAGAGCTTCTGATCCGCCTTCATACCGGTGATCTTGATCTTCTCGGCGTTAATAATGACGACGTGATCACCGGTGTCGATAAACGGCGTGTACTTGGGGCTCTCTTTGCCCATCAAAATGCGGGCTACGCGCGAGGCGAGGCGGCCGAGCGGAAGCCCGGCAGCGTCCACCACAAACCACTTGCGCGCAATATCTCCCTCTTTGGGGAAATAGGTTGACATCGGAAATCTCCCAGAAACTAAAGAACTTATGGAGACCGCTGAGTGCCCTATCAATCCACGCAGAACGCGGCCTAGGTGTTCCATGCGGGCAGCCGCAGGACTTCCAAAGGAATCAAGCATAGCCCAGCGCCGACGCGCTTGTCAACGAACGGGGTAGTGTCGGTCGTGTCTTAAATAATAATGTTTGGGACAAGTACCGGTAGCGTCCAAAGTTGGCCGTTGGCCGCTAAAGTAGCGCCAGCATCCCGAAAAACTCGTGGCGCGCGCCGCAGTCGCCCTCAGCGGCTAAAGCCGTCGTTGAAAACAAGCCAGTTATCGCAGCGGTGAACCGCTCCGCCACCCAAAAGCAAGAACAAAATCGAGTTTTTCGGCAATCACGAACTGGCCCGCCTGGGGCACGAAGTCACCGTGTATTGCCGCAGCTATTTCACTCCTCCCATGAACACGCACAACGTAAGAAGCCGTGCTCAAGAAAATGCGGTTACCGCAGCGCTGAGCGTTGGGCCGCCCAAATCGCCAGCAACCTTCTTGCACCATTTTCTGTGCAACCTCGCGTTCTATGCCCTACTGCCGACGGAAGAAATCTCTATGAAATCTTCATTGAACCCTGCCGACCCCTGTGCTACTTTTTAACTGTGCAGTAACAAAAAGCAGGAGGTCTGGCAAGGATGCTGACTCCGAGAGAGCAACTCCTGACCGGTCAGGATGAGTTCCAGCGACTGGTTCAGGAGCACTCGCAATATTCCCAACGGCTGGAATCCCTCACCCAAAAGCGATACCTCACCGACGACGAAAAATTGGAAGAAGTGCGGCTGAAGAAACTGAAGCTGCGCCTCAAAGACCAGATGCAGAGTCTGGAGCAGCAGGCTCGTCGGCAGTCTGCCTAGATTAGAGGGGCGGTAATCGCGCCCGAAAGACAGTAAAGGGCAGGGCCTCACCTGATTTATGCAATTATCCAGGGCGCGTCTAAGCGCCTTTTTTTATTGCAGTTATGCAGAATATCGCGGCCTCGCTCTATAATCATTCTAAATTCCCATGGTGCGTGACGGCTACTTCTATGGTGTGGGCTGCGTTCTTGCTGCGGGCGTGATCGCGTGGCTGGCGGCTTGGCCTTACGCCGTCCCGGTGTTG
>DASPRY010000178.1:0-21432 GCA_035624215.1 Terriglobales bacterium | reverse complement strand
AAAAGGAAGGCAAGGTGCGCTACCTCGGAGTTTCCAATTTCAGCGTTTCCCAGATGAAGCGGATTCAGGCGATTGCACCGATTACGTCCCTCCAACCGCCGTACGCACTGGTACGAAGGGAAATTGAACGGGAAATCCTGCCGTTTTGCCGGCGTGAGAACATCGGCGTTATCGTCTATTCACCGATGTATGCCGGTCTTCTGACCGGAGCCATGACTAAGGAGCGAGTCGCCAATTTCCTGCCCGAGGATTGGCGCCGAAATCTGCCTGGCTTTAGCGAGCCGGCGCTGTCTCGCAACCTGCGGCTGGTGGAGCTGCTGCGTGTCGTGGGTAACCGCCACGGTCGAACTCCGGGTGAGGTAGCAATTGCCTGGACGTTGAATCATCCGGCCGTCACAGGTGCGATCGTCGGTTTTCGCAACCCGAAACAGGTCGAAGGCATTATCGGCGCGGCAACGTTTCGTTTACTGCCGGACGAGATGGCAGAGATTGAGCAAGCTCTGCTGCAGTTATCGGCTGCCTGATCTCGATTTGAGACAAAGTTGACAACCGAAGCAGTAACGGAGTAAATCTGGCCTGGCGGTAAACGTTTGCTACACCCCCAAACGAGGACTCTTTCATGCCCGGTCTCTCCCGCAGAACCTTTCTGAAAACCGCCACCGCTACGGCTGCCGCAGGTTATGTTGCCTCAACCCTACCGGCGTGGGCGGCGCCGCCGGACAACAGAGGAACAGTCGCGGTGACCCCGCCCTTGGCGCAGTTCGCTTACTCCGATGTAGAACTGCTTGACGGCCCCATGAAAGCACAATTCGACGAACTCCATGCCCGGTTCCTTGACCTTGATAACGATCGACTGCTTAAGGTTTTTCGTCAGGTCGCGGGTTTGCCAGCCCCCGGCGAGGACATGGGAGGCTGGTACGACCTGACGGGTTTCAGCCTGCAACGCAATGATTTTCACGGGTTCATTGCGGGGCACAGTTTTGGGCAATACCTTTCCGCGTTAGCCCGAGCCTATGCGGTTACCGGATCCGAGCCTACTCGCCAAAAAGTAAACCACCTCGTCAAAGGTTACGCGGAGACCCTCGATCCTCAAGCCGAATTCTTCGTGGACTATCGCCTTCCTGCCTACACCTATGACAAGCTCTCCTGCGGCCTGATCGATGCTCACGAGTTCGCTCACGACCCCATCGCAATGGACGTTCATGAAAAACTGAGTCACGCTATCAGAGCGTATCTCCCAGAAAAGGCGCTCTCGCGTTCAGAACAACGTGCCCGGCCACACAAGGATACGTCTTACACCTGGGATGAAAGCTATACGTTGCCTGAGAATCTATTTCTCGCGTATCAGCGCAGCGGGGACGTTTTCTATCGCGATATGGCGGTCAGATATCTGGAAGACGACACTTACTTTAACCCTCTCGCCGAGGGGAATAATGTGCTGCCGTTTGAGCACGCCTACAGCCACGTGAACGCATTCAGCTCGGCCATGCAGGCTTACATCACATTAGGCAGCGAAAAACACTTGCGAGCAGCCAGGAATGGGTTCGAGATGTTGCAGACCACACAGAGCTTCGCAACGGGCGGCTGGGGGCCAGACGAGACGTTCGGAGAACCGGGCCGTGGCCAATTGGGCGACAGCCTTTCCTCGACCCATGCCAGCTTCGAGACCCCGTGTGGCTCTTATGGCCACTTCAAAATCACCCGCTACCTGCTGCGGGTGACGAAAAACTCTCAGTATGGAGACAGCATGGAACGCGTGCTGTATAACACGATCCTCGGGGCTTGGCCTGTCCAGGCTGATGGCACATCGTTCTATTATTCGGACTATGCCACTACCGGCAGAAAAGCCTGGTACAGGGACAAGTGGCCGTGTTGCTCCGGCACATTCCCGCAACTCGCCGCTGACTACCACATCAGCACATATTTCCGCTCAGCTGATGGTGTTTACGTAAACCTGTTTACCCCATCGAAGTTGCAATGGAACGATAACGGTGGGCGCTACGGGCTGAGGCAGGAAACCAAATATCCTTTCGATAATAAAGTCACCATTAACGTGTCCGCCTCGCAACCGAAGGATTACACGCTTTATATACGCATTCCGGCGTGGACCACTTCGGACTCGGTGCTCTCGGTGAATCGGAATCGCGTCTCGGGACCGTTGCAGCCGGGAACTTTCGCGGCTATTGTACGGACGTGGAAAGATGGCGATCGAGTCGAGCTGGAGCTTCCCATGCCTCTGCGTTTGGAAACCGTGGACGCCAATCATCCCAATCTAGGTGCTTTGCTGTGCGGTCCTCTTGTGCTTTTCGCCATCGCGGATTCGCAGCCGAGTTTCTCTCGGAATGAATTATTGCAAGCCAAGCCGACTGGCAATTCAGCCGGAGATTGGCTGGCGAACTCCGTTGATGGAAGTAGTGTGACCATGCGGCCGTTTATGAACATCGACAAGGAAAACTACAGCACATACCTCAAGATAAAGGCCTAAGCAATCCGAGATTCCTTTTTTAGCACACTACTACGGTTGTTTAGTTACGATGCGGCCTGGCATGGTGAACCTCGCGTCATCAATCATGACATTCTGCTGCACGTCTTGAAACTGGACCACCGAGACGCTTTCCGCGTCAGAAATTGTCGCGCGAAATGGCACTTGCACTCCATCCACTGCGCGGTAGTCACCGTAGTCGATCTGGGTGGGATCAAGGCCTAGCGGCGACTCGGCATAACGCACGAGACGCACCAGCAGGCCTGACTGCGGATCGAAATAGAACTTTACATGCGGTTGCCCTTCTCCAGCGCCGGAGAGAACATAGGCAGTGCGGCCGCCGATTTTTTCTGGATACTGAATGTGCAGTTCAGGAAAAAACCGTCGAATATGCAAAGGTAGCTGCAGATCCGCATCCATTCGTTCGGCTGCGAGCTCTGCGTCGTGCATTTCCCGCACCGGACGGCCTGGAGCGCTTAGCCAACCGGCATGACCGTCGAAGACTGCGACGCTGTCCTTCTCCGGCAGATGGCGCACAACGGATTGCCTCCCCGGGGCTTGAATGTAAACCTCGAGGTTCACAGATCGGTCGCGGAATCGGGCCGTACCCTTTTCAACACGACTCGTGATTTTCTCGATCGCGGTAGCTCCTCCCAGTGCTTGGACGTAGTTGTCAATCAGCTCACCAACCGTGGGTAAGCTGGAGGGCGTGTTCTGGGCCTTGGAATTCAGGTCAGCAGTGGCCGGCATTTCGCTTGCACGTATCGGAGTGTCAACAGGGTTCAGTGCTCCGCGATGGCAGGAGTAACAGGTCACTTCGCGGTGACTAGCAAAGTTGTTTCTATTGAGGATGGCCATCATTCGCATCATGTCGCGTGCAATCTGCTTGGGCCTTTTGTCGTCCGCTTCGAAATGGCCTTCGACGTGGCAGAAACTACATTGCACGCCGAGCGACGAAGCAATGAATCGCATGGCGGGAATCAATTGGGCAGACGGAATGCC
This sequence comes from Terriglobales bacterium, assembly GCA_035624215.1. Taxonomy (GTDB): domain Bacteria; phylum Acidobacteriota; class Terriglobia; order Terriglobales; family Acidobacteriaceae; genus JAFAGX01. The sequence goes on along the minus strand of DASPRY010000178.1, from coordinate 17,948 downwards.
CTTGAGTACTTGGATGTTTTTGAAGACTTCTTCGACCTTTTTCCCAGAATTATCAGTAATGCCCTGCTGGGGCATGCCGTCCGCATCAGATCTACTCATGGCCGCTTTGATCTTGCTCGACAGCTCGGCGGAATCTCCAGCCCTTCCTTGCTTCGCGTACAGGCCATTCAGCACGCTGACGGTAACCAAATCCAGCGGATCGAGGGCAACCGCGCGTTCTAAGTGAGCGATAGCATGCTCAAAATCTCCCTCTTGAAGGTAAGGTCCGGCGGCCCTTGCCTCTGCGCCGGCTGAATTAGGATCCAGTTCTAGAGCGCGCCCGAAGGCGATTTTGGCCTCGGAGGTTTGCCTTGCAGCGAGCAACGCTTCGCCGATCCATCGGAAAAAATTGCCATCGTTTGCAAATTGCTGTTGCACCTCGGTCAGGGCACGATAACCCTGAGTAATTAAGGAAGCCGAGTGTCGCTGCACGCCGACTTGAATATAGGCAATTCCGAGATTCCGGGTTTGGAGATCAGCTGGCGGCTCCCTCCAGGCGACCAGGCCACTTTCGGCCGGCACATCGGGCCGGACCTCCTGGAGACGCTGAATCCTGTGGTCGGTGAAGGCGGTGTGGCCACCGTCCTTGGCCGCGCGGCGAGGCATATGGCATGTCACGCAATCGCTGTCCTTGGAAGGATGGGAGGCGGGAAAGTTGACGGCGTGGCAAGCCAGGCATCGCGAACGGTAGAACTGGACGGGTTGCAGCGGCTTATCGTGAGGGTTGTGACACGTTCCGCACCACAGGTGACCTTCACTCTTGCGCGCACAGGCACTCAGGGCAAGCTGCTGAACGTGGCTGATAACTTTGAAATTTCCCATTGGATTAGCGTCCACATAAATTGTGAAGGTGTCCTCGAGGCGTTGTCCGGGAACGAAGTCGCTTAGCTCCTTTCCGGGGTTGGGCACGCGGGCGACTCCAAATAAGTGGCACTGCTCGCAGACGCTGTTACGAGCCGCCGGGTCGAGCTTAGCGGGATTGATGATCGTTCCTGCGTGAGGATCTGCCAGATGCCTTTCAGAGGGGCCGTGGCAGCGTTCACAGGTGATTGCTTGCTCCACAAACACGGGAGAGCGGTATTGATTCAAGGTGCCGGGAATGTGCAGCGCTGTGCCAGAATGACAAAGAACACACTCTTCGCTAATTGGGCGAGTAAAATCAGGGTCAGGCTGATTCTCAAAGCCGGGAGCGAGATCATAAGAGTGACGACTCCGGTAGTAAGCCACCGGGGATTGGAACAGGTGCCCGCCGAGATTAATCAAATAGCCGTTGGCGTGGTTGCCGGAGCCGATTACAGAGTCAACCCGGTACTCGCTTTTGTCGCTCCTATTTTCCCAGCGCTGCCAATAGCCGGCGGGCGATGAGTACATAGTAATCTTGGAACCGTTGGCGACGACTACGCCTTCCGGCTCCTGGCCAGCGCGTCGCAGCGAATGAGCCATAGCCGAGCGGGAGTATCCATTAACCTCAGCAGGGTGGCAAAACAGGCAGCGACCCGAGCCATTAGGCTCTTTCAGCACTTGGAAAATCTCAGTGTTGTGCTCGTGACTGGTTTTGCTGGAAGATTGAGCGTGCCTAGTAGAGGCCTGATCCGAAAAAACCAATGTGGCCGCAGCCAGAAAACCGAGGCAGAGAAGCAGCTTGCAAGCACAGCGGAATCGCTGAATAATCAGCATTTCTCACGTCGTCGCAGAGAGCGTCCGCATAGCCGATCTTTACACCACAATCTAATGGGGTGCATCTTCTTCGACCAACTGATATTGGTATCGATCGCTTTCCTCTTTTGCTTCCTGTCGACGAAGCAGAGCCAGTCTCTTGAGCAAATCTGGAATCTCGCCGACGTTACCGGTCTTGCGCAACGCCCGGATCAAGTGGTACACGGCTGCCTGATCCTTCGGATTGCTCTGTAGAGCTTTGCGACATTCCTCAGCGGCTTCTTGATAGTGGCCGGCCTCCAGGTAGAGTTTCGCCAACACGCCGCGGGCTGGCTCAAGCGTGGGCTGCAAGGCAATGGCTTTTCGGGCAGAGCGCAGCGCGAGTTGAAAATCGGCCGTGCCCGGCTCGGCATTCTGTGCGGCGAGGATATCAGCTTGCAGATAAAGCATAAAAGCATCGTTTGGCTTGCGTGCGAGCGAAGCGCGTACTTTTTCCAGCGCGCGTTCGAAATCGTTCGCCTGCGCCGCAGCCAGCCCCTGGGCGGCTGAACTAAGTGACTGGTTAGGGTCGAGTTCGTAGGCTTTCTGAAAGTCAGCCTCAGCTTTGTCGTATTGGGCCAGCTGCACGTAGAGCACGCCACGGGCAAAATAAAGCGGTGCCGCTTTGGGCTGCAACGCTAGACCATCACTGATCACATCGACACCCACCTGAAACGAACCGTGCCTATAGGAAATGTTGGCGAAATCCAGGTAAAGATTAATGTTTTGCGGCGCAAGCAGGATCGCCTGCCGGAGCATGCTCACCGCTTGCGATGTTTCCCTGCTGCCATCGTACGCTCGAGAGGCCAGTTCCAGGGTTTCAGCACCCGGATTGTTCGTTTGTAGGAATGGTTCCAGGGTGGCCAAGGCGTCAGCAGGTTTATTGGCCATAAGTTGGATGGCTGCAAGCACCTGGCGCTCGCGTTGATCGGTTGAATTCAGCGATACGGTACGCTGAAGTACGTTTGCCGCGCGATCGAATTGCTTGAGCTTCACCAGACAAATCGCATAGGCGTGTAACGCGGTGGGGCGGGAGTCAAACAGCGTGCCTGTTTTTTCGAACTCGCGCACGGCAGCATCCCACCTACCCTGTTGATACTCAAGCACAGCTAGCATTCCATGGCCAGTCTGATCTGCAGGGCGCAAGCGCAGCACATGCTGGATAAGAGGAATAGCCTCAGGGCTGCTAGCATCGTATTCGATTTGAGCGGCGCCTTGCAGTGCCGGCAGGTAGTCCGGTGCGAGTTGAAGTGCACGACGAAACGAAGCTAAGGCCTCTTTCTGCTGCTTTTCTCCCACGTAGGCCACGCCCTGCATGGTCCACAGCTGCGCATCCTGCGGTGACTCCTGCAGGGCCGGAGAAAGGAGTTCCAGGGCCTTTTCAAATTCCTGGTCTCGCAATGCGGCGGCTATTACAGTGCGGTTCACTGTGCTCTGCCCAGACAAAGACGACAGCAATAGGAGAGCAACCAGAACGGGAGAAATTCCAGGTTTGCAACTAGCCCTCATGATCGATGCAACAGCTGAATGCATCGCCTACAATAGCACGCGCATTTCGCATCAGGCGCAAAGCCCTCCCGTCGGGGTTCGGGCTGTGGGACTTTGCTCGACACTGAGTCTCGGGCCCTAGAAGGTCAGCCGGCCTCCGATCTGCCAATTGCGCGGCAGTTGTTGCTCGGTCGCAGTACCGAAAGTCGAATGGGATAGATCCGTCTCGAATGCCGTAAGATTGACTCGGTTGAAGATGTTGAAAAACTCAAAGCGCAGCTGGAACGTGACCCGCTCCGTAATCCGCGTGTCCTTGTAGAAGTTGACATCTGTCTCGGCAAAATTTGGTGAACGGAACAGATTGGCTTTTTCGTTTCCCTGCGTACCGAACGCAGGCTGCAGGAATTGGCCTGGGAAGAATGCGCCGGTGAGAAACGCCTCTTTCGAGGTCTTCTGCTGGTAAGTGGTCACATCAGGATAGTCAATACCGCCGAGACCTACACTGGCGACGGTGTTCGAGCTGTCACCGTCGGCATTGTAATCGCCGCTATTGGGAGCGTAAGCGACGGGTGGATTTGCTGGAGACGGACATGTAGGCGCACTAGGCCCGGTAAATTTACATACCGGAATAAATGGAGCGCTGGTCGAAACCATTGCGGGATAGCCGGACTGAAAGACGCTAGTTCCGCTGATCCCCCATCCACCCGTCAAATGGCCCACCAGACCTTGGCCACCCTTCAGCCCGGGCAGCTGGTAATTAAGCGAGAGAGAGAAGCGGTTAGGGACATCCCAGGGGGAGGGGCCATAATATGTTGCCGGATTGGCCTCGGCGGGATAGTTCGAGGCGTCATCTTTAGACTCCGAGCGCATATAGGACGCATCAAAGAAGCCGCCTCGGGCGAAGCGCCCCTTGAACTCGAAGTACACACTCTCGTAACTGCTGTAACGATCATTGTTTGTATAGTTGATCTCGCCAAAGCTATGGTTGAGCCGAGTCGGTGACAGGCTCGCATGTATGATCAAGTCGTCAGCAAAGGCGTTGATATCCTGCCCGTAGCTGACAATCCCGGCCTGATTACCAGATCCCACCATGTTGTAACCGTGGGATCCGGAGTAGCCGACGCTGGCTGCATAATCGTGTCCGAGTTTTCGTTCCAGCGTGGCCGACCAAATCGCTGCCTTCGGAGACTTAAGATTTGGGTTAATGGCGCCGATGGTAAAGTTACCACCTACAATTCCTCCCTGCGAATTCAGACAGCCGTTCGGGCCTAAAGTTGGACAGATCGGCGAACCCAATAAAGCTGGATAGGTGAAACCGAAGGGAGGCTTGCCTCCTGTTCCTAGAACAAACAGAGGTGGAGTGGCGGTTCCTTCCGTAAAAGTGGGCGTGATAGGCCCGGGGGGACTCCCTCGGAATTCTTCTTGCACATTAGCCGAGGTCAGCCAGTTATTATAGATTCCGGCTCCGCCTCGCAATACCCAGTTCCCAGTGCCTGTCACGTCCCAGGCAAAACCGCCACGGGGACTCAAAAGGTTGTTTACAGTGTGGTTGAGAGCGTTGTGCGAGGCCTTGGCAAATCCATTTGCAACCTGCTCATCGAACGTCTGGCCGGGCCCTAGATAAAAGTTTCCAAAAACAGTGCTGGGACTCTTGGAGTATGGGTTCCCGCTGTCGTCCCAGCGCAAGCCCAAGGTCAGCGTCAGATTCTTCCTCGCTTTCCACGTATCTTCGGCAAAAAGACCCCATGTTCTAGAAGCCGCGTCCCACGACCACAGCACCGGTTCGCCGGTAATTGGGTCATACATAACGTGGCCTTCGGTGCGAGGCGCGTCCTGGGCCAGGGCCAGCAGATTGTCAAAGTTGAACGTCGGCTGAGACCATGGACCCTGAAAGGGTTCCACGTCGTCTCCATACCAGCCTTCGTAACCGAATTTCAAAGCATGTGCTCCGTGAACATGGGTTAAGATATCGCGCCAGTGATAATTGTGTTGGATGAAGTCTCCTTGAGCGAAACCCACGCCGAATGCTTGGCCGCCTTCGGTGGATATGCCCGTTACCGCGATCGAAGGAACACTGTAGTCTTTGGCCCCACTGCCGAGCACGCCTTCGACTCTGTTGGCGCCGAAGATTGCTTCGTTCACGGAGGTCGGTGAAAAAGTGTGGGACCAGTTCACTTGGAAGGCGCGCTGCCAGTTATTGTTTAATGCCGAAAATGCCGGAATCGCGGAAGCTGCGCCATAATTCAACAGCGTCCGGTAAAAGCTTCCGTAGATCCGGTCCTTCGCAAAATACTTATCCACGCGAACAAAATACTGCGTGCCATTCCGTATCTGCGGGGCGCTGAAATTCCCACTGTCGACCATCGGCAGATCGCACGGGATGAAGTCTGTTGATGAAGTATCGCAACCGGTCGGTCCCGTGCCGAAAACCCCGGAAGCGGTTCCATTGCTCGCCACCGTGACCCCGGTCACATTGGTCGGCAAATAGGTTGAGAGCACATGCGTTCCGATAGTGTTTGGGAAATTCGTTTTGGCGAAGTTGATGAATTGCGGGTCTGCGAACGTGATAGCCGAGCTCGTCGCCAATGAGGAGCGCAGCGGCTCGACAGCAAAGTAGAAGAAAAACTGATGGTGCGGAATAATCGGCCCGCCGATGGAGAACGACATATTATTGCCGTGGAAGGGCAGATACCCCGTGGGTGAACTGAAGTGTGTCTTGGCAAACCAGTTCTGGTAATAGAACCAGTCTGCTGCCTCCCCATGGAACTTGTCGGTACCCGATTTTGTTGTCATTACTTCCTGCACTCCGGTCGCGCGGCTGTATTCGCTGGAGTAGGTGTTGACCTGAATACTGGTTTCCTGGATCGATTCTGGGTTCGGGGTGAGATTAAGAACTCCTTGGCGGATTCCGCTCGTGATGTCAAGACCGTCAATCACATACATGTTCGACATCTGGCCTTGACCGTTCGCACTGGCATCGACTTGCGTCTCTGTCGAATAATTGTCGACGCCAGACCCCGGGGTGCCGGCTGAACCAGGCTGGCCGGCGCCCATGGTTCCCAGTCCTGATACTCCGGGTGCCAAGGTGGTGAGCGTTACCAGGTTGCGGCCCGCTACAGGCAATTGCGCGACTCCGGAGTTCTGCAATGTCAGTTGGGTGCGGCTATCGGCAGTGTCGACCACGGGCATCTCGGTAGTTACTGTTACAGTCTCGGTAGCGGATCCTATTTGGAGCTTCACCGGTACGCTCAGGATCTGCTCAGTAAGAAGCGTTACATTGAGCTCCGCCTTGGTGAAGCCCGGGGCCTCAACGTTTATTTTGTATGCGCCCGGCGCTAGACTGAAAAAGCGATAGTTGCCAGATGCATCGGAAGCAGTGCTAGATGTAACCTGGGTGGCATTATTGACAAGGGTAGCCTTGGCGCCGGTCACAGCAGCGCCCGATGGATCTAGAACGGTACCTTGAATGCTTCCGGTGAACTGCGCTAGCGCCACGCCGCTTCCAAGCAAAACAATGACCAGAGCCCACAGATGATTGTAAAGCTTCGTGCTTACTTTCATAGCCACCCCCACCCTATGAGTGCCTAACGGAGAAAACGTTTTCTGATTTTCGACCTTATAGCGCTAGCATGATTACGCTGTCAAGAACTTTCTAGTAGATTTGTATTATTTTGGGGACCAGCATTTCATTCCTGAAGTGAGGGAGGCCAGCTAGCTTGACCGGACGGACGACACTTTGGCCCAGCCTTTGGAGGGAACAACCCCTGCACCTTCCCGCAAAGTCAACAACTGGTTCGCGGTGACATTTTTCAGCTTTTCGTGCAGCCCGTTGGGCCAATAGACGTCGATGTCAACCGAATCGTAGGAACCCAAGCCGAAGTGAAGTCTTGGATCGTTGCACGAGTAAAAGCTGGACTGGCTAAGTACAGCCTGGGCCTGCACTTTCCCGCCATAATGCACCAGAACACGAGCGCCGATTGCGCTGCGGTTCGACTTGACTCCCTCGAGCTTGACCTTGAGCCAGTTTTGCTTTTTCTGCACATCGTTGCGCAACAACGACGGTGGTTCGTTGAGATTTATGATGAGGACATCAACGTCACCGTCGTTGTCGAAATCTCCAAAGGCGCAGCCCCGGCTGCAATGGGGTTCCGTCACCCCAGGCCCCGCCTGTTCCCCCAGTTCTTCGAAGGTGCCGTCGCCCAGATTGCGAAACAGTGACCTCGGATTCTTGTTGGGGTACTGGGGCAGTTTGCGCTCCACTTCCGGGTATACGTTACCCGAAACCATGAACAGATCGGGGTAGCCATCGTTATCCAGGTCAACAATTCCAGCACCCCAGGAGATATACCGGGTCTCTACCGCGAGCCGCGAGATTCGCGTAACGTCATCGAAGTTGCCTTTGCCGTCATTGTGGTAAAGACCGTTGGCGTCGTCGGCAAAGTGGGTCTTGAAGAGATCGAGGTGCCCATCCAAATCGTAGTCGCCGACTCCCACACCCATGCCGGCCTGTTCCATACCGTCATCGCTGAGCGCTACGCCGCGGAGCACACCTTCTTCGCGAAAGGTGCCATCGTGATTGTTCATAAACAGCAAACTTGGAGTAGAGTCGCAGGCTACGAAGATGTCGGTCCATCCGTCTTCATCTAGATCGGCCGCGACCACGGTCATGCCATAGGATTCGGTTGCACTAGCGATCCCTGACTCCTTGCTGACGTCGCTGAAAGTACCGTCGCCGTTGTTTCGGTACAGCGAATGGCGCCCGGTCGGCAATCCACGCGGCCCACACTCGACCGGCACACCTTTCCAATTGCAGTTGACGTTCTCTCCCGGTACCGGCGCATGCTCGAGGGAAAAACGCACGTAATTGGAGACAAAAAGATCGAGATGCCCATCGCGGTTGTAGTCGAGAAAGCTGCATCCTGCTCCCCAGCGCGGCTGATCATTCCACAGTCCCGCGGCCCTCGTTACATCCGTGAATGTTCCATCTCCGTTGTTGCGGTACAAACGATTTTGTCCAAAGTAAGTGCAGAAGATATCTTCGAATCCGTCGTTGTTGTAGTCACCGATGCACACGCCAGATGCCCAGCCAACGGCCTTCAGCCCGGCCTTTTCGGTGACATCCGTGAACGTACCATCCCGGTTGTTCTTGTAAAGCCGATTCGTCGCTTGTGGCGGATCTCCGCTCAATCGCGTGCCGGACAACAGAAAAATGTCCATCCAGCCATCATTATCGTAGTCAATAAATGCGCAACCGCAGCCGGTCGCTTCCAGAATGTATTTCTTGCTATCCACATCTCCGTAGAACACAGGGACCACTAGCCCCGCTGCCTGCGCGACATCCACAAAGTGAGCGTAGAAAGGACGTCCCGATGGCGCCTGCCGAGCCAGCGGTTTGACCACATGAGTGGCAACACCTTGCGCTAACAATCGCGGCGTTGCCGCCAGGACGGCTGAGCCGAGGGAAAATCGTACAAAATCACGGCGAGTGAAATTCAATGCGGCTGAGTCTCCGTCGAGGATGGATTTTGTTCTACCAATTTGTAGCGATTGTGCTCGGCTTCTTCTTTAGTACTTTCCATGCGGAGCTCGGCCAGTTGCTTGAGCAAGGAAGGAATCTCCTCTTTGTTCTGCCCGCTTTTGCGCAATGCCTGAATCAAGTGGTAAACCGCTGTCTGGTCTTTGGGATCGCTATTCAACGCTTTGCGGCTCTGTTGGATCGCGGCTTCGTTCTGTCCTGATTGCAGATACAACTTGGCCAGCACATCGCGAGCAGCAGCCAAGGAAGGCTGAATGGCAATCGCCTTCCGGGCTGATTCCATGGCCTCGCGAAATTCCGCGCTGCCCGGATCAGGTCCTTTTTGGGTAAGAATTTCTGCTCGCAAATAAAGAAGGTATGAGTCGTTGGGTCTCTTTGCGAGCTTTGCATTGACGGTTGCCAAGGCGTGGTCTGGATCGTTCTGTTGTACGGCAACGAGACCCTCAGCCGCAGAAGCCACCGATCGTTTGGGGTCCAGAGTGTTGGCCTTCTCGAAATCCGCTTCGGCCTTTTCGTAGTCAGCAAGTTGAACGTAAAGAACGCCGCGTGCCACATAGAGGGAAGCGGCTTTCGGTTCGGCCGCGAGACCGGCGTTGATCATATCAATACCTACAGAGAATGACTGGTGGTCGAGGCAGATGTTGGTGAAATCGAGGTACAGGTTCACATTGTGCGGGTTCGACACAATGGCTTGGCGGAGTAGGCTTACTGCTTCGGGAGTATTCTCATCCGCTTCATAGGCCGAGGCAGCCAGCTCAAGGAGATCAACATCGGTCACTCCTGCTTGCAAGAGTGGCTGCAGAGTCGCGATTGCTTCTTTGGGGCGCTGAGCGATCATCTGGACACTCGCCAGACGGTAACGGGTATCCCGATCATCGGTTCGGGCCAAAGCCCGCTGAAATTCGGAGACAGCCTTATCAATCTGGTTCAGTTTTACAAGGCAGCCGCCATATTGCTGTAACGCCTGTGGTTGCGAATCGAGCAAAGAACCGCTCTGCTCAAAATGCGCCACCGCAGTGACACAATCGCCGCGCCTGGCCGCCAACACTCCGAGCATGGCATGACTGGTTGGATCGTCAGGGCGCAATTGCAGTATGCCTTGTAGGAGAGGAACGGCGTCATCATCTCCGCTCTCGTATGCAATTTGCGCCGCTCCCTCCAACGCAGGCAGATACGCTGGAGAGATATTCAGAGCATGCCGGAATGCCGAGAGCGCCTCTTTTTTCTCTCCCTTTCCCGAGAGCGCGATGCCGCGCAAGGTCCATAACTGGGCGTTCTTGGGATCTTTTTCCATCTGGGCCTTGAGAAGTTGCAGAGCTCCATCGAAATTCCCAGCCCGCAATTCCGAAGTGATGGAACTAACCCCGCCGTTTAAGATCTGAGCAATGCCAGGTGGACACATTGCGAGCAGAATCGCCAGGAATCCACTCCGGACAAGGAGACCGTGCGTCCACTTTACCCAGGACCGCGACATAAGCAAATGTTTACCCGAATTCACTGGCACTCGATCGTTGGCGTGCGCCATGCCGCAATGCATTTAGCGGAACTTTGTTATCTTGAGACATGTCCGAGATCACTTGCAAGGCCATCCTGTTCGACATGGATGGAGTGTTGATCGATTCTACCCCGGCGGTGGCAAGGGTGTGGAGGGGGTGGGCCATGGAGCACGGGTTCGATGCACAAGAAGTTATTAAGCGGGCGCACGGACGCCCCAGTCTAACGACCATTCGCGAATACCTTCCTAACGCGGACCATGACCTCGAAAATCGTGAAGTGGAACGTCGCGAGATGACTGATCTGGAAGGCGTGAAACTTCTGCCGGGAGCCTCTGAACTGCTGTTTGCTCTGCCCGCGGGCTCGTGGACAATCGTCACCTCGAGCACACGGCCGCTGGCGGAAGTGCGCCTACGAGCCGTTGGTTTGCCGCTGCCAGTGCACATGGTCACTTCCAGCGACGTGAGCAAAGGGAAACCCGATCCTGAGCCTTATCTGACAGCAGCGGCAGTTCTTGGGGTTGCTGCCCAGGATTGTTTAGTTGCTGAAGATACTCCCGCAGGCATTGTTTCTGGCAAACGGGCCGGCGCACGCGTCATTGCTTTCCGAACTACCTACCCCGATTCTGAACTTGTTTTAACCGGCCCGAACTGGATCGTCAATGACTGCAAGTCGATCACCGTCGTTCGTATAGACAGGGCCGGGCATAGTATTAGCGTTGCCCTCAAGGACAGTTCTTCCGGTTGAGTTGCCATTTCAGCCGTTGGCTAGTGGGTCAGCTTGACGCACGGCCTGCAACTGCCAACCGCTTGCAATCCTTCCGCTGCCACCATAAGCTTCCGCAGAACGAGTCCGCCATGAGAAAGCGTTTGCTCACCATCTCGGGATCAGTCTTCATCTTGCTTATCGCTGCGGTAGCGATCGACTCTGTTGTTCGGCCCCGCTATCCCGATGACGACATCGGGAAGGATTCTCTTCCCTCGCGACAGAAGGCGCAGATAGAAGCTGCTAAACAGTTCAAGGTCTTCTACCAATTCCAGTTTACCGACAAACTCAAAGAGAGTGGAATTACGTTCAAGTACCACGCCGTTGATGACATCACCAAACACATGCGAATGGGACACTACGACCACGGAAGCGGTGTGGCCGTCGCCGATGTTGACGGTGACGGACTGTACGACATTTATTTTGTCAATCAAGTCGGAGGCAATGAGCTTTGGAAAAATCTGGGAGGTGGGAAGTTTAGAAACATTACTCAGGAAGCCGGCGTCGGATTAGCGGACCGGATAAGCGTGGGCGCAGCCTTCGCAGACGTCGACAACGACGGCAATCAAGACCTTTTCGTGACCACGGTCCGCGGCGGCAACGTGCTATTCAAGAATGACGGACGCGGGCATTTCAGCGACATCACCGCGGAGGCCGGCCTGGGGCTGGTCGCCCATTCCTCGGGCGCATTCTTCTTCGATTACGACAATGACGGCCTGCTTGATCTTCTGGTATGCAACGTCGGCAAGTACACCTACGATGAAAAGGGACCAGAAGGCGAATACATCGGAATACCGAACGCTTTTGCAGGGCACCTTTATCCCGATCGTTATGAGTATCCCGTCCTCTATAAGAATCTCGGACACCATCGATTCAAGGACGTAACCGCCGAGGTGGGTCTGCGTCCGCACGGTTGGTGCGGCGATGCCACCTTTGCTGACGTAAATGGAGATGGCTGGCCCGATATCTATTTCCTCAACATGCAGGGCCACAACCACTACTATGAGAACGAGGGCGGGAAACAGTTTGTCGAGAAGACTGACGAATACTTTCCCAAGACTCCCTGGGGAGCGATGGGAATCAAGTTTTTTGACTTCGACAACGATGGACGCATGGATCTCTTCATCGTTGACATGCACTCCGATATGAGTCAGGAACCAGGCCCGGAAAACGAAAAACTGAAATCCACCATCACCTGGACTGATGCCTATATTCAAGGCACAAAGTCGGATTACATTTGGGGAAATGCGCTGTACCACAAACTCAGTAACGGCAAGTTTGAGGAAGTCTCTGACCGCTTGGGCGTCGAAACCTATTGGCCCTGGGGTCCCAGCGTCGCGGATGTCAATGCCGACGGATGGCAGGACATCTTTATTGCTTCCGGCATGAGCTATCCCTACCGTTATGGAATCAACTCGCTTCTGCTGAACCAGCACGGCGAGAAGTTTGTTGACGCCGAGTTTGTGCTCGGCATTGAGCCTCGCAAAAGCCTTTATACTCCCTGGTTTGAAATTGACTGCTCCGACCCGCAGGAAAGACAGGCCCAGGAAAAGCTGAACAGCAAAGTTTGCGTAGGACAAGGTGGAAAATCGCTGATCATGGCGCCGCGGTCCAGCCGTTCATCTGTGATTTTTGATTTGGACAACGATGGCGACCTCGACATCGTGACTAACGATTTCAATTCCGAGCCCCAGGTGCTGGTAAGCAACTTGGCCCAGAAAAAACCGATTCACTGGATCAAGATCAATCTCATCGGAACCGTATCGAATCGAAATGGCCTTGGAGCGACTGTGTGGGTTCGTGCCGGCGGCCAAACTCAAACCCAGTACAACGATGGCAAATCGGGTTATCTTGCGCAGAGCGTTTTGCCGCTCTACTTCGGCCTGGGAGAGGCTGATAAAGTTGATCGGATCGAGGTCGATTGGCCCTCGGGGCGCAAACAAGTGCTAACTTCCGGCCTAGGCGAGAATCAGACACTCCTAATCACAGAGCCAAAATAGCCGGAACGAGAAGTCATACGCCAAGATCAGGGGAATAATTCAAGAAAATGAAAGCTGCATGGTACGAACGCCAGGGTGCTGCGCGGGATGTGCTCGTCGTAGGTGAGATGGCCGACCCGCAACCCCGCGCTGGCGAAGTTCGAATTCGGGTTGCTTTCTCAGGGGTAAATCCGGGCGATGTCAAGAAACGTCAGGATGCCTTTGGCTTCGGGATGCCCCATCCCCGCGTCATTCCGCACAGCGACGGCTCGGGCACGGTCGATGCGGTGGGCGAAGGCGTGTCGCGCGAATGGATCGGGCAGCGCGTCTGGTGCTATGGCGCTCAATCTTACCGTGCCTTCGGTACCGCCGCCCAATACACAGTTCTTCCCTCGAAGCTGGTGGTTCCGCTGCCTGACGGCGTACCACTAGAACAGGGCGCCTGTCTCGGTATTCCTGGCATAACCGGTCATCGGGCGGTTCATGTCGCGGGTTCTGTCGAAGGGCGAATCGTTTTGGTGCAAGGCGGTGCAGGTGCGGTCGGGGCTTGTGCTGTTCAACTGGCACATCGGGCCGGAGCGCGCGTCATCGCCACCTGCCGTGCCGAAAGCGACAAGGAAATCGCCGCGCGAGCCGGAGCAGACGAGGTTTTGCTCACTGATGGCAACTTGGCGAAAGAAATTCGGGCTTCGGCTCCCAACGGAGTACATCACGTGGTTGAAGTCGCTTTCGGAGCCAACATCAAGAACGATACGGAGCTGTTGGCACAGGGTGGTTCCATTGCGACTTACGCCACGAATGTGCCCATGCCGGAGATTCCGGTCTGGCAACTTGTCTTTGTCAACGCCAGACTCTTCTTCGTTGGCAGCGACGATGTGCCGGCTGAAGCGAAGATCGAAGCCACTCGCGCTCTCAATCAGGCGCTTGAAGCGGGATGGCAGGGACTCGACATTGCTGAAATTGTCCCCTTGGATCAGATAGCCCGCGCTCACGAGTTGGTCGAGCATCCGGTGAGATCAGGTCGTGTGATCGTCGCGATTGGTTAGTTGTCGAGCTTTCGGCGTCGCGCTTGCGCAGTTCGTCGATTCGCAACCGACCATCGATTTCGTAGGCCGCTACAAAGACAGGAATTGCACACTCACCTGCTCAAGGTCCTGATGTACCTGGTTCAGGAAGGAGACGGTTGCGGCTCTTTGTTAACGCTTCGTCCTGGATAGGGAGTTACGGGCAATTCGGAAGTTGAACCAGGAAGGGCCAAGCGGGCCAGAAGTCGGCCTCGCGGAATCCAAGCCCGTTTCTGGCCAAGTTCCGGATTGCCGACCATTCGGGCGTTAATCGCCACAAGCGCGTTTTGCGTACTGATCTCGCCTGTCGCGCCGCCCCAATCTATTTCGGCAAATCCAGCGCCGGATTGTGATCGAAGAAATTGACTGGCGTCAGCTCAAACTCATGCCACACAGTCGGCAACACCGGCCAGTCTTCAGCATGTGGCACGTGGTGAAATCCCATGGTGTACCACAACACGATATCCGTGTTCTCGATCGGCCGATTGGCCTTGGTCCAGGCCGGCAAACCGTCTCCGCCTTTGCTCTGATTGGGATAGTCACCCGCCGCGTATCGCTCATTCTCGCGGTACGGAGTCACCCAGACTTGGTAATCGGTGAAGCCCGCACGCTTCTGCGGATAGTCCTCAGGCACCAGCAGCGACATAGCATTGTCTCCGGGTATCAATTCATACCCCACCGGATACCCCAACGCGCTCTTCACGTTCCGATTGACGATCCGCCAGTTCTCGGGCTGTGCCATGTCCATGTGGGTTTTTGCCTGGTCCTCCGTCTTCGCCGTCTCCGGCTCGGCCACCCACAAGCTCTTCCGCAAGCTCTCAGCAGGCAACCGCTTCACCCGAATCTTGTCGCGCACAAAACTGTTCGCGGTTCCATCGATGTCGAAATCCAGGCGGAAGGAAAAAAAGTGATCGTGATCGACGGCCACGGTATTTTCCGCGATGAACCGGCCATAGCGATTGGCCTCTCCCTCTGCATCCTCGTCGGTCGTGCGGCTCTTCACCGCTTTCGTCTCGTCCCAGCCTGTGGCTCCCAGGCGCACGCGGATGGTTCCATTTTGCTGGAAAATCCAATCGACGACATAGTCGTAGTTGCCAAACGTTCCGATCGTCCGCAGCACCAGCTCGCGCATCTTGCGGCTTTCCACGATGCCGTCGCTGTCGTGCCTCCAGGCCATGTAGCCGGAGGGCTGCTCGAACAGGCAAGCGGCACGAGGCTTCTGATGCGGCCTGCCCTTCCAATCGGAGTACATCTCATCGAAGTACGCCGCGTTCTCCGGACAGTCCTGGCCGGGGTCGAGCGAGCTCGAGAATCCATCGGCAAATTCCCCGACATCAAAAAAGGTTCTGGCAAACCAGGCCTCGCTCGGATCCATGTAGGGCACAAACATCTCCGACAGCGAGCCTTCGTACAGAATGGACCTGAGTTTGTCGCCATCCTGATAGTTCACATTGCTGACCACCAACCCGACGCGACGGTCGATGCGGAAATGAAAATTCCACTTCTGCCAGCTCACCGACTGACCGTCGAGCCGGAAGCTCGGTCCCAGCGGCTGCTGTACCGTCATGGGCGGCACTTCCCGGAGAGTGCCTACCGACGCGAGATCGTAGTTCGCCTCCGGGTGCGGCACCGGAACCGCTCCAGTATCGACCACGCGCAGAACTTTCTTTTCATTCTCGTCCCACAAAATCGTGAGCCCTTCGATCGTACCCCAATTCTGCAACGGCCCGTACTGCTGCGCGCATATCACGCGAAACAGTCGCCGTCCCTGCTCCTCCGCCGTTCCGAAATAGCCCGTGCCGTAGCCGCCGCACTCCACGGCGGCAAAATCGGTGATTCCTCTGCGCTGGAGAGCAGCCTTGACATCCGGGTTCTCCTTGACCGCGTCCTTAATGTCGTCGTTCTCTGCCTCCGGCGAGTTCGGCTGCACTCCCTTGATTTCCGTCCACGAAAGGAGCTTCTGCGCATTCAGATCGACGACGGCCTCAAACGTTCGCGCTTTCTGCTTGACGACGACGAACGCCTCCCGGCGCAAGGCCTGCCCCGGCTTCCAGGCCAGCACTTCTTCCTTCGGCGGCTCGTGAAGTTGAACCATGGGAAGGCGCGTGTCAGCGTCAACTTTGTGCGAGGTTTGCAGAACCTCGTAAGCCGTCCAGATTTCAGAAGCGGTCAGACCATCCAGCGGATGCTTGGCACTCTGCGACCAGATTGGCAGCGTCACGGCACACACCAAAGCTAGGGCGGTTGTCGTGCGCTTCAGGTTGCGGACAGAGACACGCGGATTAGCATTCATTCCGACACCCCTTCCTTCCAACATGGCCTTCAATCAACACAAACTACCGGCATTGGCAAAGTAGGTCATATGCTCGCGCATGGTACTCCTACCCGTCCGTCGGCACAACGACTTGCCAAGGTGGTCGGTTTACTGCTCAGAATTCCCAAAGACTCTCAATCACTTGGGCAATAACAAAGGCGCTCTCTGGCGAGCGCCTGTGGAAAGCCTCTTCTCAGTCCCGTTACGTTGTAATCGTGGGGTTTGTGGGGTTGAGAATCTGTAAGTTGGTTGCGGGGGGTGGATTTGAACCACCGACCTTTGGGTTATGAGCCCAACGAGCTACCAGACTGCTCCACCCCGCGAAGTCATCATAACAACCGCCACTATGAGCGTCAAACGAGGACATCACACGTCGCGGTGAGCTTATTGCGTTTGAAAACCGAGCGACCTGCAAACAGTTGACTCTACACACATGCCGTTTCGATTGCGATTTTATTGTTTCAGTTTCGGGCGCTCGCACGCGGCGACAATCTTGCTCGGATCAATCGCCTCGCTATCTAATTGTTCTTCCAAAATCTTGCCCTCCTTTCCGATCAGGATGTTCACCCTGCGGGCAGCTTTGTATTCGTCGACATAAACGCCGTACTTGTGCGTCAGCTCCCCGCCCCAGTCGCTAAGCAGCGGAAAAGTAACGCCGATCTGATCGGCCCAGGCTTTGTTGGCGAACGGGCTATCCATGCTCACACCCAGGACCTGGGTGTCGGCCGCTTCCAGCTTTTGCAGGCTCTGCTGGAAGTTCTTCATCTGCTTGGTTCAACCACCGGTGAAGGCGAAGATGTAGAACGCCAGGACCACATTCTTCTTCCCCCGGTACTGGCTGAGAGTGACATCTTTCAGTTCATGGCCATCAAAATACTGTAGCTTGAAGTCGGGTGCGACATCGCCCACTTTCAACTTCATGGGTGGTGATGGTTCATCAGCCCGAACTTGGGCAGGAGGCACAACCGCTGCAGCGAAACTGAGCACAAGTGCGGCACTAACCCCAACTTTTCTCATACGGTTCGACTCCAAGACTCGGTTGTTTATTTTCTCAGTAATTTACAGCCAATGCCACAGCGTAAATCATTGCGTTCGGATTGGCGAACCAAGTACAGTTTTTCTAGACAGCCGTTTGTTATGAAGCAACACGCAAAACCGCCATATGAGCCTGGAAACTCTTAACGATATTTTCTTCGCCGTCGCGGACCGCAATGAGCGGGTAGTGATGATGCATCGCCATGCCATCCAATGGGTGTCAATTTCCGCAGGCGAGTTCTACCGCAATGTCGTGGGGGTGGCATGCACGCTGAAGCAGTGGGGTATAGGCAAGGGAGACCGCGTGGCCGTTCTCAGCGAAAACCGGCCGGAGTGGGCGATCGCGGACTTTGCCTCTCTGTTGATTGGCGCCGTGGTAGTGCCGATCTACACCACTCTCACCGATGAACAGGTGGCGTACATCCTGCGTGATTCCGGAGCACGGGTCGTTTTTGCCTCCAGCGAGAAGCAGTTAGCCAAGGTTAATAACGTACGGAGTCAGACATCTGTCGAGAAAAGTGTGGTCATGGATGCGGTCG
>DASPRY010000156.1:0-8120 GCA_035624215.1 Terriglobales bacterium | reverse complement strand
GCCACCTGATAAGGGCGAGGATCAATCACCACCAGAAGGTCGCCTTTGTTGACGAACTGGCCTTCCTTGAAGTTGACTTCAACCAGCTCGCCATCGACGCGGGTTTTAATGCTGTCAGTGTAAAAGGCTGACACCGAGCCCAAGCCCGTGAGGTAGTAAGGCATGTCCTGCCGCTCGGCGGTAGAAACGGAGACCGGCACCGGCTGGGCTACATTGGCACGGGCGGCACCGGACTTGGGATCGCCGCCTGCGCAGCTAAGCAGGAGCCAACAGGACATTAAGCCAATTGGCAGCAGAAACCTGGATGACACACCGAATTGCCTTGCCGGCCCAATCAGAACCCCGCGCTTTGTGTCCGGATGTCGGGGCGTCGGCACACCGGGTTTATCTATCATTTATGCCCTCTTTTGTGAGATGAAAGTATGAAAACAGCCGAATCAATTTGAACGGTTCCCAACAGTTGGACGTGCCGCTACCAGCTTGGGTTGCGGAAAGTTGCCGCCATGCTGCTACGGAGACCGATCTGTTCAATCCCCTTCAAAATCAATCTTATTCCCAAACCCTGTATGGCCCCAAGTCTTTACAAAGATTTACCTGTATTGACCGGCTCTTAACCTGTATGAGCGTGTGAGGGCAATCACGAACCAGGTGCTTGTCCACGCGGGCTCTCCTCAAAAGCTGACATCGGCGGGGAGTGTCGCGTATATTGCGAGATTGCCTTTAGCCATGCCGGAGCCGAGAACCAAACCGCTCATCACCATTCGCGACCTGCGAAGCCTCGACGATCTCCAGCAGGTGGAAGCGGTCGAGAGGGAAGTGTGGGCGCTTTCCGATCTCGACGTGATGCCGCTGACGATGGCCATTGCCACGCGGGAAGCAGGCAGCATCTGGGTGGGGGCATTCGAGGGGGAGAAACTGGTCGGTTTTGTTTTCGGAATTCTCGGCCTGGAAGGCAGCCGGCCAACTATTCACTCGCACATGCTCGCCGTTCGAGAGGCCTGTCGGTGCCTGGATTTGGGCTACAAGCTGAAGCTGGCGCAGCGGGAGCGAACTCTAGCCATTCGCATTGGAGATTGTCGCATCACCCAAATCACCTGGACATTTGACCCCCTGCAGAGCCGGAATGCGCACCTAAACTTCGCCAAACTTGGGGTGGTTGCCGAATCCTACAAGGTCGATTTCTATGGGCCGGAAACGTCGAGCATCCTGCACCGCAATAGCACCGACCGTCTGTGGGTGACGTGGCCGATCAGCAGCCGCCGCGTGCAAGACCGGGTGCAGGGAAAAGATAACCGGCCGGAGATGCTGGACACGCTTAAGACGCTCTCCCCACTGGTTAGCTTCAATGGGGATGGCCGTCCGCAGCGGGCCGAACTGGCTGATGCCGTGCAGCGCCAGCGGATTGCAATCGAGATTCCCAGCGACATTTTGTCCATCGAACAGAAAGACCCACAACTGGCGCGGGAGTGGCGCATGGCCACTCGCTGGGCGTTTACCGAGTCACTCCATGCAGGATTTTTTGTCGTGGAATTCTGCCGCACCGTTCGCGGACAACAGGGTCCGGGCGTTTACCTGCTGGAAAAGGGCAAAGTCGAGGAGTATGTGCCGGAGTTGGCACAAACGCCGCCCAGCTCACGCTAATTCGTTACGCCGTCGTCACAGGGAGGGGCAGGTCAGTTTTTCGCTTGGGTTGTAAGGGCGGCCAGCTCGCGCCGCGCTTCCTGAGCGGGAACAAAATCCGCATCGGCGTTCTTCCAAATCTCGAGCAGTTGTTGATAGCTTTTGACCGCCTGTGCCTTGTCAAACTGCGCCTGCGCCCGCGCCGTTCCCAACAGACAAAGGACGTAATCGGGAGCCTGCGACACACCCAGGCCGCCTTCACCCAAGGCCAAAGGACGATAGCGAAGACCAGGTTCGAAGTCGGTTACGGCTTGCTGCGGCCGATTCATCTGCAAAGACGCTGGTCCTAACAGTTGTGCAGTTTTGGAGACAAGCAGATAGTTCGTAGCCGATGAAAGCAGCGGTGCAACCTGCTCGGGATGATGCTGCGCCAGGGCCGCGGCTGCCTTTACCTCTGGAACCATGATATCGCTGTAAAGCGTATTCGATGGTGCGTCCGCCGCTGCCTGTTCCACTTCCTTTAGCGCCGGACCGGTCTCGCCACAAAGAGCCAGCGCCAAAGCAGCATCGGGAACAGTCGCCACGGAGTGATCGAGGGCCAGACCTTTGTGCGCGGCGTCTCGCGCCCCTCCGCAATTCGATATCAGGGCATCGTGTACAGCCTTCACTGCGTAGTACGACCCCGCAGCATCAGGAATGTGTTGTTGTTCGGCGCGTTTGGCAGCGTTTTCCCAGTGCTGATCAGCCAGGTGCATCCGGCCCAGATACAAATAGAAGGTTCCTGCACTCGATTCCAGTCCAAAACCACCGGGGTGTCCCGCAGCCCACTGGAGATGCTTCTCCCAATCCGGGTTTCCGGAGAGGAAATCGTCCAGCATGGCATTGCTCTGGTAAGTGGCATTGTCGCTGCCACCCTGATCGAATGCTTCTTTCAGGTAACGCCTTCCTTCATCCATCCGATTGATGGCCATCAGCGTAGCGGCAGCGTTATTGGCGGCGACATTGTCCCAGCGGGCAATTTCCCAGGTCTTTTTGAATCCTTCAGCAGCCTGCTCGAAATCTCCGACAAATTGGTATGCAGTAGACAGGTTATTCCACGCCGCGGCGTCGCGTGGATAAGTCGTAACGAACAGCTTGTACGATTCGATCGCCTTCGGGATGTTGTACTGCTGCAGCGCATACTGCGACTCGATGTACATGCGCTCACGTTCGGTCACCCGTTCCCGTAAGTCATAGGCTTTTTTCAGATACTCGGCGGCCTTCGACACCGCGCCTACATTTCCATACGCCACCCCCAGCCGCGCCCAGCCCATGGCAAAAGTCGGGTCAAGCTGGACTGCCTGCTCATAAAAAGATGCTGCTTGGGGAAAGTCCCGCCCCACGCGGTGTTCATCTTCGCCCAGAGAAAACGCGTGAAAGGCTTGTAATGAAGCGGTGGTCACGTTGGTGTACGGCGTCGTGAGCTTTTGAATCGAGGCCAGCGACTCGCCGAGGCGGGCGCGCATCGCCGTTGCCGCTTGCGAGACTGCCTGCAGCACGCCAGTCTTGTCGTTGGCTGTGACTTGCTCGCGGGCAAATACCTCGCTCGTGGCGACATTCACCGCATTGATCTGGATCACGTAGGCAGAGCCCAGGCTGGCAATGCTCCCCGCCAAATACGCTTTTACTCCCAGCCGTTGGCCGAGTTGCTGGGCCAGTTCCGGCGTGATCTTTTGATCTTTCGATTGCCCCAGATATTGCAGATTACTGTGCAGTTCTGCATCGCTGACCAATTGCAGCAGCGGCGATTGTTCCAACTGAATCGCCAAAGCTTCTTTCAGCGTGGAATCGAAAACCGGGTCGCCGGTCTGATTGGTGAAGTCGGCCAGAATCAGTTGATCTTTGTCGGTCAATTGCACCGTCTGCCGCTTATGAAAGTAAAATCCGCCGACAATCACGGCCAGAACCAAGGCCAGGGCCACCGGAATCATCCACTTCCACGGACTTCGGCGAGCAGGAGCGGGGGTTACGACCGTGGCGCTGCCCGAGGGCGCCGCGGCAACTTTCGCCGAGCCACTGCTTTTCTGCGCGGCCATAGGCAAAGGCTCGGATGCCGGCGCCGTGGAAGTGGGATGGGGCGATGGACTCGGCACCGGACTCCGGGCCGACTCCAGATCCCTCTTCAAGCGCAGCAACTCCGATTTCATGTCGACCGCGTGCTGATAACGCAAATCGCGATCTTTCTCCAGGGCGCGGTTGATCACATCTTCGAGCTTGGGAGGCAGGCCTGGATTCAGGCGAACTGGTGCCACCGGGACGCGGTTCATGATGGCCTCAAAGATCACACCTGAGGTGTCTCCGTGGAATGGCACGACACCGGTCGCCATCTCATAAAGCACAATGCCAAACGAGAACAGGTCGGTGCGGGCGTCGAGGGTTTTGCCACGCACCTGCTCCGGCGACATGTAGGCGACCGTGCCCAGGGCGGATCCCGGACTAGTCAAGTGCTGTGCGCTGATACCTTCTGTCTTGGTCGCATCGGTGGGATCCAAAGCCGAACCTGCTTCCTGAGTCACTTTGGCCAAACCAAAGTCGAGAATCTTCGCGGCCCCCCGCCGGGTTACAAAAATATTTGCCGGCTTAATGTCGCGATGCAAGATGCCCCTTGCATGGGCCGCATCCAGCGCATCGGCCACGTCAATGGCAATCGACAGCAAGGTCTCGATCTCCAGCGGACGGTCGCCGATCAAATGCTTCAACGTCTGGCCTTCTAGATACTCCATGACGATGAAAGCCTGGTCGCCCTCTTCGCCGATGTCATGGACGGTGCAGATATTGGGATGATTGAGCGCCGAGGCAGCCTGGGCTTCGCGCCGAAACCGGCTGAGCGCGGAGGGATCGCGAGTCACATTTTCAGGAAGAAACTTCAGGGCTACAAAGCGGTGCAAGCGTGTGTCCTCGGCCTTGTAGACGACACCCATTCCGCCACCGCCAAGTTTTTCGACCACTCTGTAGTGAGAGATGTTCTGACCGATCATATTGTCCGCAGCCATGTAGCTTGCCCTACCAATCCCAAAGACTTGCCGGTGAGCCATCTTAGGGGGCACAACGAAGTAAAGTCAACGAGAGGAGGATCGAGAGAAGCTGGGGTCCCGGCCTGAGGGAGGGTTGGCGAGCCTGGAATTTCGCAACAGCTA
The DNA here is from genome assembly GCA_035624215.1 of Terriglobales bacterium. Lineage (GTDB taxonomy): Bacteria > Acidobacteriota > Terriglobia > Terriglobales > Acidobacteriaceae > JAFAGX01. The sequence continues at coordinate 3,324 of DASPRY010000156.1, read as the reverse complement.
ACCTCGAAAACGGAGTTCTAGTCGCCAGTGAGGATTCGCCATGCCTCCTTGTTGGTGGCCTTGACGTGCTGCACGCCTTTGACTGCCTTCATATATTGGGCACGTTCAAAGGCTGACGGGTCGGGGCAGCGCTGCTGGCTCATGCTGCCCTTCATCTGCTGCACGGAGTCGTACTCGTGCCGCTCCATCCAGCGCACCAATCCCTCTTCCATATAGCGCAGGTGGCTGATTCCATTGCGCAGCAGGGTAGAGCAGAGCATGGTCACGTCTGCTCCGACCATGAGCAGCTTGATTACGTCCTCGGGGCCGTGCACACCGCTGGTGGCGGCAAGATTCGCGCGGATGCGGCCAAAGAGAATGCCGATCCAGGTGAGGGGCAGCCGCAGAGCTTGCGGCGTGCTGAGCAGAACATTGGGTTGAATTTCCAGTTCGTCGAGGTCGATGTCGGGCTGGTAAAAACGATTGAACAGCACCAATGCGTTTGCCCCAGCCTCGTCGAAGCGTTTGGCCATGTTTGCCATGTTGGTAAAAAATGGGCTGAGCTTGACCGCGACCGGGATTGCGACCGCTGACTTCACCGCCTTCACAATCTCGATGTAGTCCCGTTCGATTTCTGCAGCAGCGACATCGGGATTGCAGGGGATTGCGTAAATGTTGCACTCGATGGCGTCAGCGCCAGCCTGCTCGATGTTTTTTGCGTACGCCGTCCAGCCGCCAACCGTTGCGCCATTCAGACTGGCGATGATGGGAATGCCGACTGCCTGCTTGGCCTTGCGAATGTGATCGAGATAACCCTCGGGGCCGATACGGAACTCCGTGGGTTCGGGAAAATAACTGAGCGCTTCCGCAAAACTTTCGCGATGTTCTGCGAGACGAAGATCGAGTTCCATGCTCTCTTGCCGCAATTGCTCTTCGAACAATGAACCGAGCACGATGGCGGATGCACCGGAGTCTTCCAGACGGCGGATGGTGTCGAGTTCCTGTGACAGCGGCGATGCCGAGGGCATCAGTGGCGTGCGCAACTTCAATCCCAGATAGGTTGTGCTGAGGTCGATCATGTCTGCCTCCACATTCCTGAGTACGCCGGCAGGAGGCCGGCACTGCCAATCAATCTGCTGCCTTCACTGGCTCGGGCTGCTTTCCTACCTTGCGCTGTGCCAGATACTCGTACAGCCGATAGCGGGTTTCAGCATCTGCCTGCGCCGCAGCCCACAAACGCTTGGCATCCTCCGGTTTGCTCTTGGTGAGCATCTTGAAGCGCGTCTCCATGGACAGGAAGTCCCGCACTTTTTTCGCGGGCGCCCGCGAATCCAGGACCAGGGGGTTCTCGCCCTCCCGCTCACGCTCCGGGTTGTAGCGATAAAGCAGCCATTCGCCCGACTCCACGGCCACCTTTTGATCTTGCATTCCTGTAGTCATGTCGATGCCATGGGCGATGCAGTGCGAGTAGGCGATGATCAGGCTGGGCCCGTCGTAGGCCTCGGCTTCAAGAAATGCCTTCAGAGTATGTTCGTCTTTGGCTCCCATGGCCACGCTGGCCACGTAAACGTTGCCGTAGCTCATGGCCATCAGGCCAAGATCTTTCTTCGGGCCCGGCTTGCCTCCGGCGGCAAACTTGGCTACTGCAGCCCGCGGAGTTGCCTTTGATGCTTGGCCGCCAGTGTTGGAATAAACCTCGGTGTCGAGCACCAGAAGGTTCACGTTGCGCCCGCTGGCGATTACATGATCCAGACCGCCATAGCCGATGTCGTAAGCCCATCCGTCTCCGCCCACGATCCAAACGCTCTTCTTCACCAGCATGTCGGCGATGGCCTGGAGTTGCCTGGCTTCAGGTGATTGCAGTTTGGCCATGCGCTCTTTAAGTATGTCGACGCGTTGGCGTTGCTCGAAAATGTCGGCTTCATCTTTTTGGGGTGCAGTCAGGAGAGCCATCGCTAGTTCGTCGCCGATTGATCCGGCAAGCCGCTGCACTAATTCACGGGCAAACTCGGCCTGTTTGTCGATGGAGAGCCGGAAACCCAGGCCGAACTCGGCGTTGTCTTCGAAAAGGGAGTTCGACCAGGCGGGTCCGCGGCCTTCCGCATTTTTCGTCCACGGGGTCGTTGGCAGATTGCCACCGTAGATTGACGAGCAGCCAGTCGCGTTGGCGATCACCGCCCGGTCGCCAAACAACTGCGACAGCAGCTTGAGGTACGGAGTTTCGCCGCATCCCGAACAAGCGCCGGAGAATTCAAAGAGTGGCTCCTGAATCTGCTGCTGGCGAATGTTGCTGACCTTGATTTTTCGGCGGTCCAGTTCCGGGACTTTCAGGAAAAAGTCCCAGTTCTCCCGCTCCGGCAGGCGCAGCGGTGGTTGAGCAGCCATATTAAGGGCTTTCAAACGCGTTTCAGCCTTATTCTTAACGGGGCAGATATCGACGCAAATGCCGCAGCCCGTGCAGTCCTCCGGCGCTACCTGAATGGTGTACTTCAACCCTTGCCACTCTTTGTCGCGCGCATCGACGGCCTTGAAGGTGGCCGGAGCGTGTGCCAGTTCCTTTGAGTCGTACACCTTGATACGGATCACGGCGTGCGGACACACCATGGCGCACTTGCCGCACTGGATGCAGATTTTCTCGTCCCACACCGGAATTTCGAGTGCGATGTTGCGTTTCTCCCATTTTGCAGTTCCGGTGGGAAAAGTGCCGTCCGCGGAGAAGGCGCTGACCGGAAGTTCGTCACCGCGACCGGCGTAGATGGTGCCGAGAACATTTTTGTCGAAATCGGGCGCTGAAGGAGAGAAGGGTGCAGGCATTTCGATGGTGCTCGTGACCTTGTCAGGCACTTTGACTTCGAACAGGTGCGCCAGTGTCTCATCGACCGCTTTCATGTTTCTTTGAACGATGTCTTCCCCCTTGCGGCCATAGGTGTCGCGAATGGACTGACGAATGGCTTCAATCGCCTGGTCTCGGGGCAGCACCGCAGAGATGGCAAAAAAGCAGACCTGCAAAATAGTGTTCATGCGGCTGCCCATGCCCGTGTCCCGCGCAACCTTGTAAGCATCGATGACAAAAAGCCGGGCTTTCTTCTGGATGATCTGTTCCTGCACGATCCGCGGCAGATGGTCCCAAACATCCTCCGGACCGAAGGGGCTGTTCACGAGGAAAGTGCCTCCCGGGCTCAGCGGGCTGAGCATGTCGTAGCGTTCGAGAAAAATCCACTGATGGCAGGCGACGAAGTTGGCTTGGGAAACGAGATAACTGGAACGGATCGGGTGCGGTCCGAAACGCAGGTGCGAGACCGTAGCAGCCCCGGACTTCTTGGAATCGTAAACAAAATAGCCCTG
>DASPRY010000153.1:0-11204 GCA_035624215.1 Terriglobales bacterium | reverse complement strand
AGTATGGGTGAAGAATGCGGAGGCGGCAAGATTACCAGGGTCACTGTACCTTAGTAATCTAAGGCGCTCTTTAAGCGCGCAGCGTAACAAGCAAGGTCCCCAGCAAAATCCCCGCCCCTGAGCGCGGAAATGGTTGCTATGGAGGTTTTGCAACAGCTATGAAAGCCGGCCTGCCGTAACCTGTTACCGCACATCAAGATGTGACCGACTTCACTGACATTGCGTGACCGTGAGCACAAAAATCATGCGATACATCTTCTCGCCTCTCCGAAGAGAGTTTCCACCCGTTGAGACGCACACCCCCTGAGGCGAGACAACCCACACCTCTTTTGAAGCGGACGGTCTTGTGGTCAGACGAAAGGAGAACTTCCATGAGCGAGGTCAACAAGGCGATTACGCGACGCGTGATTGAGGAGGGTATAAACAAGCACGACGTTTCTGTCATTGCGGAGCTATATCCGGACTGTGTTTACTACTCGCCGGCAATCGGGGAACTCAGGGGAGAGGCTTACAGAAAGTTCTTCGCCTCTGTACTTGCGGCTTTTCCCGATGCCCATGAGATAGTTAAAGACCAACTGGCCGAAGGCGACAAAGTGGTCACCCGCTGGAGCTTTACAGGCACCCATAAGGGAACCTTCATGGGCGTCGCTCCCACCGGCAGGCAGGTCACCATAACCGGAATGTGCATTGACCGCATCGTCAACGGAAAAATTGTCGAGGAGTGCGAAGAATGGGACACGCTCGGCATGATGCAGCAGCTTGGTATTGTGCCCGCCAGAAAATTCGAGGCTCAAGTCGCCGCATAACATCCCCCAGGTGGCTCGGATCGGCCCTTGTGTCCGTCCAAGGCACCACGCCCTATGGCAACAACCTAAGGGAAGCGATTACGGGATTTTCTATAGTGACGCAAACAATGTGAATCACGGCTTCCTGCGGTTGCTGTGAAACGAATCGAAAAAACGCTAATGCCGCCCGATGTCTGGGCGGCGTTTATTTGTGCATTGCGCCCATGACGGTTGCCCCGTAATTGACTTTATGAGGTGTTAGCTACTCATTGACCACCGCCCCGCGTCGCTCGTTCTCACTTGACCCGTTTCAACCAGCCACCGGGATAGAAGGTCAGCAGAAACTTCTCGCGACTGCGATCCACTACGAAATTGTCGTGTCGTCGTAGAAACTCTTGCACAGCTTCGTAGGGACCTGGGCCAAAGTCTGATCGCACCGGGTTGCGGTTGATGTTGGTATCTTGCACTACGAGATAACTGCCCGGGGTTACAAGCTTGGAGTAAATCTCCATTTCTTTCAGAACATGCTCACGCGTATGCAACGAGTCGAGCGTGACGAGCACTTTCTTGCCCTGAACCTCGTGCGCAATACGATCGGTTACCTCAGGGTCGACTGAGCTGCCAGTGATCACTTCGACACACTGTTGCCATTGGGGGTGCTTCGAGGCCTGATCAACCATTGGCTTAACGTCGATAGTGATCACTTTGCCCTGGGGATTCACGCTAGACAACACGTCGACGTAGAACAGGGTCGTCCCACCGAACAGCGTTCCAGTTTCGATAATGTAATCAGGATCGACCTCCGCAATCACTTCCTGCATGCTCCAGTTGTCTGTGGGAGCTTGTTGCGACTGAACACCCAGCCATGTGGTATCGGTCCAAACTCGGGAATTGTAGTAGACCTCTTGAAACTTGCGAGCCACAAAGTCTGGAGAGTCTAGTTGGCGGCGGTAGTGAAGGGTGAGAAGAAGTTCGCCACAAGCCAGGGCTAGTGATATGACAACCACGACCCTCAAGAAAATGGTGTAAGACGATCGCGGGTCGGGACGTTCGTCCACGGATGCGCTCATTTGGCTCGGAATGGCAGGATCGCGCCAGTGCTTCATGAGCACACTATCGAAAATGGTTGAAAACGTCCAGTAGGTCTGAAGTGTCGTTAACAGCGATAGCATTCAAAGCCCGCCTGCCTGAGCGCGGTGGTGATCTGTCTGCTAGCGGACTGTCCTGGTAGACAGGTCGCCCTTAAGCTATTTCGCGGATACCAGCGAGTGCGTGATGGCGTGTACCGAGAGCGCAATGCGGTTCTGCACCCCGACTTTGCGCATCAGCTTGGCGACGTGTGCTTTTACGGTGCGCTCTTCAATGCCCAGCGCCGCCCCGATCTCCTTGTTCGACCGGCCGGCCACCAGCATATCCAGCACTTCCTTCTCGCGATCTGTAAAGCTCACTCGTCCGGCAGGGAAAATGCGCCCGGGAGCCGAAGAGACCCGCTCAATGAACATGGAAAGCACGCGCCGTGGCGCCCAGACGGACCCATCATTTACCACACGGATGGCCTGCACAAACTCTGCTGGCGCGGCCGCCTCATCAACATAGCCCTTGGCACCCGCAGCAACGGCTTTCAGAATCGTCTCCTCATCGATACCGGATCCAGTCACGATGATGCGCAGATCCGGCCGTGTTGCTTTCAGGCTGGCCATCACGTCAAACAAATTGTGACCGTTGCGATTCCCCAGCAGGATCAGGTCGATGTTTTGCAGCAGGCTGATTTCCGGGAGGGTAGCGGCAATCAGCTCAAAATCCGGCTCGTTGTCGAATAACGCCCTGAATCCCACAAAGCGCAAAGGGTCGCTTTCCACAACTGCAATGCGGATCGGGTTTTTCTTTGCCAATGCAGTTTTTGTGGCTGACGCAGATTTCATGGCTTTAGCATAGCTGCATCCGAACTCGCCACAAAGCGCGTAACGCGTCATAAAATTACGGGAGTAACATCGAAAAACATCTAAGTCAGAAAGGATCGAAGCCGATGCAAATGCGCCGGTTACAGCTGTTTGCCGCGATAGCCCTGGTGAACGTCCCTTTATTCCTCGCTGCAGCGCAGAACCAGAGCACTCCCACCCAAAACACGCAACCAACCCAGAGCAACTACCAGCCAAAATTTCCCGGCGATCCCGCGCGCTCTGAATCCGAGGCGAATGCTTTGGGCTATATGCGAACTGTGATCCGGGCACAGAAGCTCTACAACAAAAAGAACAACAAATACGCTTCCTCGTTGCTCGATCTGGTTCACACCGGCAGCTTCACCCGTCGCATGGCGAACACCGACCGCGGCGACTATACCGTTCAGTTTCAAACGCGCAAAGATGGATACGAGCTGACGCTCGTTCCCAAACAGCAGGATGCCGATCATCGTTCGTTCTATGCCAATGAGGATGGCGTGATTCACGCCGATGAAGCGAAAACCGCAGACGAAAACTCACCCAAGATCAAATAACGCTGTGCTTATGATCCCTGCCGGATCTCCGCCGCTTTTCCTTCGCGAAACGTGATGCTCAGCGGCTTGCCTCCGTTTGGATAATTTACTGTCTTCACTTCGGCATCGCTGGAGCGCTCGGGAATCCCCATGCCGATAGCGAAGTCCGCCTGCAGTTCGCTCATTCCGGGTGTCACCTGGTGCTGGTCAATCGCCTGCCAGACATCAGCGGACCAATGCCTGTAAAGCTCGTGCGGATCCTGAATGTAGAGCATTTCGTCCGAATAGATCTGATAATTGCCGTTCTTCACTGAGCCAATCGGAACGGCATCGTCCTTGCCGTCCTTTTCGAAAATCGCTAGTACCTGCCGCTCATCAGGCGTTCCCGGCGTCCGATCCAGGACAACATCCCTGACCTGCAGCTTCTCCAGTGGCAGGAGTTGTCCCGCTTCGTGGGAAAAATCGGTGTGGTGGTTTGCATAGGGATAGTAGGTGTAGCGATAGCCTTCCTTCACCCAAACCGGCTGCTTGGTTAATTGCAGGGCCGATTTCAGATCGTACGGGTACAGCTTCTTGGGGACGACGTAATAGTCAGGGTTTAGTGGCGGAGCCTGCTTACGAGCCTCGTCAATCCTGGCGGTGTGACGTTCATAGAAGATGTACGCCGTGCGAGTACCGGCGATCAGGATCAGAATCGCGAGTACGAGTTGAACCTTCCCTTTAGTGTCAGGGCTCATCGTCTGGAGTAGGCCCGGATCAGCTGTGCAAAAGCGCCTCGTACCAGGTCGAGCTGCGAGTTTCCGCCACTTCCGCCAGCCGCTCCCCAACCCGTGAAACTACAGCAAGAAAGCTGCTTCCTCTTTCAATGTATTCCGGCAGCCTCTCGCGAAATTCGGCGAATTTGTCGGGATACTCGGACGCGAGCGTCGCCAATCCCACGCCCGTCAGGATTATCCCCGCTGCCGTCTTCCCTTTCAGGAACATGATCACTGCCCCTCCCGCCGAGCCAGCCAACAGCACACGCTTCCAGTTTTCCACCGCACCCTCCCATCCTCACGAGTTCGCTGTTAGGTACCTTATACTCTTTCCCGGAGAGATTTGATGCTGAAAAACTGCAATGCGATTGGTATTTCTGCTCTGTTTTTGTCGCTCTGTGTTTGCTCCACCAGTGGACAGAGCAAGCCGCGTGCGCGCGATCTGGGCGTCCCCTTTGACGGAACTCCCGGCCCGCTCAATGCCATTACTGATGTCAAGGGGGTGGAAGTCGGCCACACCACGCTCATTTCCGGCGAGGGACCCCTGAAAGTCGGTGTCGGCCCGGTTCGTACCGGAGTCACCGCCGTTTTGCCTCGCGGCAAGGATTCCTCCGACGCAGTGTTTTCCGCTTGGTTCACGCTAAACGGCAATGGTGAGATGACCGGTACGACCTGGGTCGAAGATTCCGGATTTCTCGAGGGCCCGGTGATGATCACAAACACTCACAGCGTTGGGGTCGTGCGGGATGCAGTGATCGCCTGGAAGGTGAAGCATGGGCGCCCCGATATGGAAGGCTATTGGTGGTCGCTTCCTGTAGTCGCAGAAACCTGGGACGGATATTTGAATGACATTAATGGTTTCCACGTGAAACCTGAAGACGCTTTCCATGCGCTGGATTCCGCCACCAGCGGACCGGTCCAGGAAGGCAACGTAGGCGGTGGTACCGGGATGATCTGCAACGAATTCAAAGGCGGAATCGGCACCTCTTCCCGCGTGCTCCATGCCAAACATGGCGGCTACACCGTCGGTGTGCTCGTGCAATGCAACTACGGCCGCCGCGACCAACTTCGGATTGCAGGTGTGCCTGTCGGACACGAGATTCCGGGCCACGTTTATGATGACGACACCGGCTCAATTATTGTCGTGGTTGCTACCGATGCTCCTCTGATCCCAACTCAGCTCAAACGCGTGGCGCGGCGAGTGTCTCTTGGTTTGGGCCGCGATGGCAGCTACTCCGGCGATGGTTCCGGCGATATTTTCATCGCGTTCTCGACCGCCAATTCAGGCGCCGCAACCTCCAAGGACCTGCGCCAAATCACCATGCTGCCCAATGAGCAACTCGATTCAATCTTTTTGGCCACGGTTCAAGCCAGCGAAGAGGCGGTCGTCAACGCCATGGTAGCCGCAGAGACGATGACCGGCATCGATAACCACACCGTGCCCGCGCTGCCCCACGATCGGCTGCGAGAAGTGTTAAAGAAGTACAACCGGCTCGCACAGTGATTCCTGCCGGAGGAATATTGAGTTCACTCCGCGCCCGCAGAATGGCTCCGCGCGCTGCCATTTTGGAAATCCGCAGTTCCATGCGCGGCCGCAAGCCAGCGCTCGATACCATGCTGATCTAAAGGTTTTGAAAAGAAATATCCCTGGCCAAATTCACAGGTCCAGGTTTTCAAGTAATCGACCTGAGCGCTGGTCTCAATTCCTTCTGCGATGACTTGCAGATTCAGGGTGTGAGCAAATTCCACAATCAAACGGGCAATTTGGCGGGCCTCGGCGTCGCTATCCATGTGCGATATGAAAGAACGGTCTATCTTAATGATATCCACCGGAAAACGGCGCAGCCTGCCGAGCGAAGATTGTCCGGTTCCAAAGTCGTCCAGACATATTCCGACCCCGAGGTTCTTCAGTTGCGACAGGACCTGCTTCGTTTTTTCCGAGTCGGCCATAGCCACACTCTCGGTGATTTCCAGGTGCAACCGGCGTGGATCAATGCCCGTCTGAATCAGCGCTTCTTCCACGTCACTCACCAAGTGAGGGTGAGCAAACTGCTTGGGGGAAACATTCACGGTCACACTCAAGCCTGCATCCTGAGACTCCGTCGGCTGCCAAAGCTGGGCGTGGCGGCAGGCCTCGCGCAAAATCCATTTTCCAAGAGGAACTATCAAGCCGCTGCTCTCGGCGGTGCCAATAAAGCTGTCAGGAAACACCAGGCAGTCCTGGCGCTGCCATCGCAGTAAAGCTTCAACGCCAGTAATCCGTCCCGCCTCCAAACGCACGATTGGCTGAAAGTGAAGACGAAATTCACCTTCGTCAATGGCCCGGCGCAAATCCGTCTCAAGGTCAAGCTGCCTGACGGCTTTGATGCGCATTTCCTGGTCGAAAAACTCGCAACGCGCCTTGCCCAGAGTCTTCGCCCGATACATGGCCATGTCCGCATCTCGGAGTAGCTCTTCAGCGCTCCGCCGCCGCATTGTGCTAAGCGCTACGCCAATGCTTGCGGAGATAAATACCTCCCGCCCGGCGACGGAAAAGGTGCCTAAAGCATCTTGGATACGGTTCGCCACTCGCATAGCGTCGCTCGGGTCGTGAATCGATCCGACAAGAATCGTGAACTCGTCGCCGCCCAGTCTTGCGAGAACCTCGTCTGCATGATGAAAGCCGCTGCCAGCCTTACTGATTGGACGGCATAGCGTATCCTCGAATCGCAGGCAATCGGCCAAACGGCAGCCGATTTCGATGATCAGCTCATCGCCCACGCTGTGTCCCATCGTGTCGTTGAACACTTTGAAGCCGTCAATGTCCACAAACAATACCGCGAATTGATAGGCGGGATTTTTCCGCGCCCGTTCAAATGCCCGTTGCAACCGCTCCAGAAACAGCGTGCGATTGGGCAAATCCGTTAATCCATCATGCAGTGCGTTGTGCTCCAGCTTCTCCTCGACCCGCTTTCGTTCTGTGATGTCGCGGTTCACGATGACCAGTTTCTCAACTTCACCCTTCGCGTTCCGAATCGCACTCGCCGTCGATTCCAGAACCAGCCAACTTCCATTCTTGTGCCGCACTCGGTATTCCAGCCGTTTCCCGACTCCAGTGCGCCGCGCCTCTTCCGTGGCAGCCTTCACTTTCTCTATGTCTTCCGGATGAATCTGCTGATATGCAGAGGTCGCTCCTAACTCTCTCGACGAGTATCCCAGCACCTTCTTGTACGCCGTGCTGTTGTACAACCGCCGGCCATTTACGTCCACCACCGCGATCATGTCGGCGGCATTTTCGCTGATCAGGGTGAAGAGCTCTTCCCGCCGCCGTAGTCGCCCTTTCAGGTGTTCCATCCGTAGGCGCTGGGAAATCATGAAAAAAGGCACGAGCCAAACTGCCCACCACGCGAGCTGAACGACGTGGTGAGCCAGGAAGGATGTAATCAGCGTTGTGCCGCGAAATAACAATGGGAGGAGCAAGCACACCTCGGCGTAGATATCGGCTGCTCGACTCCCAGATTTAGGCCTTCTGCTGTGAACCAGGACCTGACGGTAATCGCGAAACGAACCTTTTGTACCCTTGAAAACCGCTTGGACTGTACTAGTAGATTGTGTATCCCGGCGCAGGATTGCGCACATCCGGCTTCGAGGCCATCAGCAGCAGCGCACCCATGCGCTTGAACGCCCGCAGATCCTCCAGGCTGTGGAACGACTTGGTTTGATAGTCATCAGGTGTGGGTGTCTCGTCGGGAATCCGGCGCGCTTCCACGTTCTTGAATGCGTGCTTCTTCAGCAGATCGATATATTCCGCCTCAGATCTCACATGTACCGGGACTTTCAGCTTGTCCACCCATTGCAGCGAATACGGATTATCCTTGTAAAGGTTGATCAGAATAAACAGGCGTCCGTGCGGCGCCATCACACGAAAAAGCTCCGCTAAAGCACGTTCCTGGTCTGGGTAGTAATAGAACGACTCGACCGAAAGCACCTTATCGAAAAAATTCTCTTCCCAGGGAATCCGCTCGGCCGACCCCCAGACGTAAAGAATGTTTTCGAAGTCACTCGAAGCTGCCCGCGCCCGCCGAATCATTTCGTCCGAAACATCGACCCCGACCGCCTGGCCAAAGCCCTCCGGACCGTCCGCCACCAGACGCGCTAAAAGCCGGGTTGCCCAGCCCGCTCCGCACCCCAGATCCAGAACCCGCTCGCCCGGACGCAGCTCCATGAGTTGGATTGTTTTCTCCGTAATATGAAGGTGGTGGCGCTCCATCTTTTCGCCTTCACCTTCCGCCGCCCAACGATTGAACTCGAGCTGCAGTTGCTCATCCGGAGTTGGTGGTTTTTCTGGCATATCTTGGTCAGATTGTCATCCCGAGCAAACGTCTTCCGTGCAGCGAAGGATCTGGGGCAGCCGCGCGAACGGTCGCAAGTTTCACGAGCGACGGCACAGTCGTGCGTTTGGCTCCCTTCCTTATCGCCTTAGTGCGCCTTCGCGCCGTTTACACACTCCAAAATTTCGGCTTCACTCAGCGTGTGATCGGATGCTTTGGCGCGCTGATAGATTTTTTCCACCAACTCATCCGAATCCGGCATTCCATGCCGCTCCAGCCAGAAATGAATGTTCGACTTGCCGCTCATGGGGCCAATGTCAATCACCTGCTCCAGCCCGAACACGTGCGCGGGCACACCCGAGTACACTGTGTTCGCCAGTTCCACATCGTTCTTCTTGTAAGCCTTAATAACGGCCGCGGCGTGCACGCCGGTCGCGGTGCGGAACGCGTCTTCCCCCACCACCGGGTAATTTATCGGAATTGGTACTCCGGTCGCGCGGGAAACCGCCTGGCAATAGTCCTTCAGTTTCGTAAGGTCCTGATCCGCCCACGGCGGAATGCCCATCAGTCTCAGATTCACCAGCATCTGGTCCATCTGCGTATTGCCGACGCGCTCACCGATTCCCAACGCGGTCGCGTGAACGCAATCGGCCCCGGCAACCAACGCTGCCATCGAATTGGCAATCGCCAATCCGCGGTCACAGTGCCCGTGCCAGTCCACGCGAATCTTTTCCCCAGATGGTTTGACCACCTCATCAACCACAAACCGGACCAGTGCAAATGTGCCCATCGGCGTGGCATGACCGGCCGTATCGCAGATTACAATCGCCCGTGCGCCGCAATTAATCGCCGCCGTGTAGAGCCGCCGCACCATCTCGGGATCACAGCGCGTCGTATCCTCAGTCACATACATCACATCAAGCCCCAGCGAAATGGCGTACTTGACCGCAGTTTCAGTGGTCTGTAGCAGGAAATCGTCAGTCCAGCCTTCGGTATAGCGGCGGATCGGGCTGGAACCGAGAAATGTAGCCGCTTCAATCTTCAAGCCCGTCCGCTGCACGATTTCAGCAATCGGCCGAATGTCATTCTGAACAGTTCGCGCCGCGCAGTTAGCGTGAATCTTCATCCTGTGCTCAACGATCTCCCGCGCCAACGCTTCCGTATGTTCCCTAGCCCGCGTTCCCGCACCTGGTAAGCCGAGATCGAGCGAATTGATTCCCAACGCTTCCATCAAATGAAGAATCGCGATTTTTTCTTGAATGGATGGATCGCGTACCGATGGCGACTGCAAGCCATCCCGCAACGTCTCATCGTTCAGTAGCACATGGTGCGTGGGCCGCATCGAGGCGGGATGAATCCGGTTCCAGTCGTAGATGAGTTCAGCTTTCATGCCAAGCGCTGCCGAGCCTCGCTCGGCCCGGACGGGCGGGGCGCCCGTCCCTACACAAGCTTTCACCTTTCCTTGCCAGGGATGGTCAGCCCGAACACTGACGTCTGCCCCTCACCCGCCACACTCGTTCGCGATTCGTCGGGATTCGGCAAATAGAGCGTCTTGCAATGCTCGCAGCGATACACCTCGGCATCGCGTCCCCAGGCCTTTTCCACGTCCCCACATTCCTGCTCCAAAACATCCGTCACATAAAACCAGCGCTTCAGATGCCCGCCGCAAAACTTGCCCTTGGCGTCCTTTTCGTTGCAGGAGCGCTGTCCCAGCTTCTTGATTTTGACTTTATGATTCGGTAATTGTGGTGCAGTTTGCATTCCGGGAGCGGTCGTTGTGGCCAAAGGGTGTCCCTCGTTGAAGCGGTCAGATGCCGCCGAATTCAGCGGCAAATCTGTATTTTACGCGAAGCGTTCTGCGGGTTGCCAGATTACGGGTCTTCGCCTGGATTAGGATTATGAGCGTAATAGGGATGTTTCGCCAACGATGGTTTCCGGATTGCCGACCGTACCCACTCGGTCTACGCTTAGGCTCTCCCCATGCGCTAGAGCGACATGATGGACACTTTCTCCAAATCTTGGAGATGAGGTGATGTGTTAACTGCTGTGTCGAGAAGTGCGCTCAGGAATTGGCCTTGTGCGGTCAAGAACGCTCCGCTGATATAGCCAGCTGCCAGTATGACCACCGCGCCGAACAAGCCGCCGAGCAAGTAAAGCCAATTGAACGAACCATTCTGAATTGGGTCATTCGGGGTGCTCACGACCATACCGCCAAGCATCACTGCCCCAGCCAGAACGAGTGCCCCCTGCTTTACCAAATTTCCTAATCTAACAGTAGCTGCGGCTATGCGGTAGGCATTCTTGTAGTGATCCGTCAGCCGACCAACGTAGACTCTTGCCGTTGCTGTTGCAACCCCCATTGCCCCTCCTATTTGCCCCACAACTACCGGTAATTCCACCACGGACTCGGAACTGAGGTTAATTACCGAGGTCATGTCGAGCTTCTTCGAGTCAAACAAAAGTGCTTGTCCTCAAGGGGTGCTGTCGGGAGCCGAAGGGGTTTACTTGCCCGGCCCGGCTAAACTTCTGCTGTCAGGCGTTAGCACTCAAAACCCCTCCGGAGGTCGATGAGTGATATGGAGATATTTCGCCAATTAAGCCCGAGCAGTCACCTTCTCGACCAGCAACTGCCGTGGGGAACTGATGTCATCCGCAGCAAGCGCTCGCTTTGGAATCGTATAAAACAGAACTCCTGATTCCACAACGACGAATAGTGCGCCCGTTTCGATAAAGCTAGAAGTTGTAGGCCAGCTGAGTTGCGATTCCGCGTTTGGCAGACCACAACGGAAGCCCGTCTCGTGGAATTCGTACCAAATCTCTTTTCCTTCCATCGGAGCGAATCGAAGTTTTGTACTGGCTCGATGTGCAATCTGAGCGGTCA
>DASPRY010000141.1:0-13794 GCA_035624215.1 Terriglobales bacterium | reverse complement strand
TTATTTTCTTATTTCCCTGTCGGGCGCCCCTCAGCAGTCCAGGCGCAATTCTGGGCGTAAACCTAGATCGTGTTCTGTCTCACGTGCATAACATCTCGCGCATCGAGGCGTGTCGCACTTGAAGAGCGCAACGCGAAGACTTGAACTATAGGAAAATCAAAATCTCGTGCTCGTCGCGAGGATGAATTGTGGCGGGTCGAGTTGGGTGCCGCACCCGTTCGATGAAGGAATTAGGAAAGCCATAAATACGGAATCGGACCGTTTGCGTTTAACACAAAGGGCACGCCGCGCGGAAGCGCGTATTCCAATCGCGGGGTTGCAGCAGCAATGTGATGGCAATTTCTGCTGAGTTCTGGCTAGCAAGACGGCATCGGCGCTATTCGGCGCGTCCATTTCATTTTCTTGCCCGTGTGGTCGAGGAGCGGGTTATGTCCGAAGTCCCGTTCTACGGACAGTGCCCAGGGGCGAGGCTTGGGACGTGGTCTTCTCTTCTGCCCCAGAATCCCAAAGACGGCTACGGATGATGCCCGGATCGAACGCGAAGCAAACAACCCAAAGTTCCGAACGGAATGTTGATAGCGGTCCGGAACGTGTTGGACCCAGCGGTCAATGAACTCTTCCGGCGAACACTCGACGGATGCCCTGCGACGCAGCTTTTTGTCTTTGTACCAAAACCTGACGACTCTCTCTCCGATCCAGATGATGCGACGCTGTGCGATGGGAGGTCGCCTCACGTAGCGACCTGCGTATTGCAGGAAATGCCCTTTGTCCTCAAACGATTGAATTTTGATGCTCCACCAGCATCTCTCCAGATGAATGACCAGATCTTCGACCTGGTCAGGGGTTAGCTTCGTCCGGAGCTGACCCGCTTGCAGGGCTGCACGGAGAAGCGCGATCACGGCCTTCCGCCAAGCCTCCATCAGCGCGTCACGGTCGTAATAAACACTAGAAATCCAGGTGTCAGAGGACAGATGCAAGCCTCCTCCGGTGACCATTGTGTGGACATGGGAGTTGAACTCTAATTTCCCGTTGAAAGTGTGGAGAATGGCAATAGCGCCAGGACGGACACCGTACTTCGCACTTACCCACACCTTTATGACCTCGGCGGCCAGAGCTGACAGAGCCTTAGCCAGGGGCGGGTTGTCATGGAAAAACTCCCAAAGTTCACACGACATCGTGAGCGTGATTCCCTTGTAAGGCACGTCTGGAAGGGCCGCCCATCGCTCGCGCACCCACTGTACATTGGCGCGATGGCCACAACTCGGGCAGGCTCGCGATTTGCAAGTGTGATACAGGATGAGTTCCTGATTATCCGACGAGTAAACCTCCGCACCCAACTCTGCAGTGCCGCACTGCAACGCCTTGCGAAAGGCCGTGCGAGCTGCGGTGCGAGTCCCATCTCGGTCCCAATATGGACGGGTCTGCGACCGTATCTGGTTAAGCGGATGGTGGTATTTCATCTTGCTTTGGCTCCTTTTGAAGACGCGGTCCGGCGAATAGATCTTGGCCGATAAGAATGACGGTGCGCTTATGGCGACCTTCCCGAACCACAACTGATCCGGGCTGTCGCGCTACCTGACGCTGTAAGGCGTCAAGCAGTGCGACAACATCGAGGCTGGCTTTTGGTTCTTTCGGCTGAGGGATAAACCGACGGATCACCTTGTTGGTTGCGCGTTGCTCGCTGTAGCGGATGAACTCCTCCATCTGCTGGATCTTGGGCAGGCGGGACAACTGGCTGGCGCGGTTGATTGATAGGGTGCCGTTTTGCAGGGCTTCTATCAGTCGCGGGTGCGCGACCTGAAGGATCGTTTTTACTATGCTGACGTTACGGGTGCCAACGCCTGCGGCGCGGGAAATCTCCTGGCGCACCTCCAGACGCTGAGCCTCCGGCAAATTTGCCGAACCCTTATACCTGCCCCCGGCGCTCATATTGTCGAACGCCTTCTGCTGAAAGTGGGGCTCCAGGGAAAGCGCCAAGCGAATGCGGACAAAATCATTCCAACCACGCCGCGATTGGTGATGGGTGAGTATGAACCGCAAGGCTTTTTCTTCGCTGAGCGGATACATGATGCAATTGATTCCGCGCACGCCGTCGAAAAGCGCAGAACGCCAGTATCCAAAACCGGTGAGAATCGTCCCGTTTGTCGTGATCAAGATCGGCTCGGGGACGGACTGTACGGTCGCGACCGAAGCGCTGAACTCGTAGATTGCACTCATCCAGCCGAGTTCCAGCATAGTGCGATGCAGATGCAATTGTTCGGGGGAACGAACAACTGGACGCCCCTCACAGCAAGGCATCTCGGCCGGACTCGAAGACGGAGGTGTCACTAGGGTTGGCAGACCAGAATCACCGGTCATCAGCGCGTCCCTTGGGCCTGGGTGGTGGCATCCCGCTGCGGCTCTCTCGTATCTTGCAGGCAATCCAACCCTCAATTTCGGATTCAATCCAGCCGACGGCGCGCGCCCCCAGCGATATGGGACGGGGAAAGGAACCATTCGCCACTTGGAGGTAGATTGAACTGCGTGATAGTCCAGTCCGGGCCTTTACCGTTGGAAGCCGTAATATGTTGTGCGGCATCTTCAAACCTCATTGCGCGATTTGGAAGCGATTCGGAAACACCATAGCTGGGCGATTCGGGCGATTAAAGCCCGCCCAATGGAAAGCATTGCGGAGACACTTCTTTAATAACCAACGTGTTACCTGCGGTTGTCAGGGTTGTGGGGAATCCAAGTCCAGGCGGGTAGTAGCGGGAAACAGCGGGAAAATAGCGAATACAAGCTGGGCGAAAAAATTCCGCCCAACTATTTTCAAGATTTCATGTGTTTCTTGATGGTGCCGGCCGAGCGGCCTTTGGCAATGCTTAACTTGGCAATCTGGCGCGAGTACCAAACATCGGACATGTTTGGATGACGCTTTGTCAGCGACCTGTAGTCTTTCTGCCAGCTGTAATACAAGGTTTGGGTGGCCAACTTGCGTGCTTCCCGCCGGGCGCTGGTTGGCGTGTAGCGGTTGTCTGCGGTGGTCACAGAGTCCACCAGATGCCGAATCACGGCTTGATCGAGCCGATACTTGCCATTGCGGTAGTCGATAGACTCTGAGAATGGCAACGCGCTGTTCCCGGCAACCAAGGCCAGCTCGCCATCGACTTTGAGGCACAGCATCTGCTTGCGCTTGTCACCGGTAGCGATACCAATTTCAAGAATGCCGCCGTTGGCCGCGCGATCTCTGCAGCGGCGCAGTCCGAGGCTCTCGGCGACAAATCTGCAGAGGGCATCCGTGTCGCACCGCCATTGCGTCAGCCGTTCGATGGCAACGGGCACGCGGTTAATGTCACACCGTTTGTCGCACACAATGAACGATGCTGGGCCGCAAGGCCCAGCGGGGAGCGAATGCACAGGCATGACACATTCTTGCTCGCAGCCCGGACACACAACGCTGGCAGCGGGGCGTGTCTTCACGAGCAGTTTCTGCGATTTCAGCGCCTTGACCGCTGCTACAGGCCAATGACCCAGTTCCTCCTGGCTGACGAATATCGCAGCGCCGCTTGTAGCTTCCATGCGCGCCAGCAGTTCGAGGATCGCGCCCAGTGCCGTCATGCCACAGCAGGCTCCGCCGGCCCACTCAGATCTGACCCACCATCCGGTTCTTTGGGCTCAATTCCCGAGGCTTCCAGCATGTCGCGCAGCTTTAGATCCAACTCGTCGTACTTGAGCGAACAGGAATTGGGATGAGTAATTCGGATTGTCACCGATTTCGGTGGTTTGTCGGCACCCACGTTAACCGACGCCGCAAGCT
The DNA here is from genome assembly GCA_035624215.1 of Terriglobales bacterium. Taxonomy (GTDB): domain Bacteria; phylum Acidobacteriota; class Terriglobia; order Terriglobales; family Acidobacteriaceae; genus JAFAGX01. The sequence goes on along the minus strand of DASPRY010000141.1, from coordinate 9,998 downwards.
CTACCTGGCTCACGTTGTACTGATGCAGTGGCATGGACTGGCCGATCTTGTCGAGCAAATCATAAACCGCATGGGAATTGCCCGACACATCGGCTTCCAGCGTGATACGGTCGCCTTTCTTGACCTTGGACGACAGTCTCAGCTTCTTTGTCACCACGTTCTGTATGCCACTGCCAACGTCGTAGACGAAATTGAAACTCCTCTGGCGGAGAGAGTTCAGATCATAGACGCGCCCGTCTTTCGGGTCGGAAGGCAGTTCGGGAAGCTTGAGAATGGCCTTCGCGAACATTTCCTGCAATGGCTCGATGGCCCGGTGCGCACCGCGAAAATTCAGGTCCAGCGAACCTTCCTTCTGTGAGTAAACATAGATCACTTCAAAGGCGGGGTTGTGCGGTCGGCGGCCAAACTCCCCATTTACCCACTCAATGCTCTGTTGCGAATAGTCCTCAGGGTAGGCAAAAAAGTAGTCCAGATCGCCACGGCGGAAAAGTTCAACCACGCAATTCTTGCCACGTCCCTCGGTCTGGTGGAAGTATGTGCGGAGCAGATCGGCCAATTCGCGCCGACTGGCCATGTCCAGAGCAATAGGCTGCTGCGGCAGGTTCTTTCGCTTGCGCCAGTACGGTAACGTGTCGGCGTGATAGAAGAGGGTTGCTCCCTTCCAGAATTGAGAATGGTCAAGGAATGTGACCATAGCGCGCTCGTAGTGATTGTCAAGCGCCGCGAGCTTTTCAACAAATTCCCTGTACGCGTGCGGTTCTTTCAGGTGCCATTGCGCCTCGTCGCGGATCGCGCAAAAACCCTTCTCACAGCTCATCTCGAATATGTCTCGGAGTTCTGAGTCCATCGTGTTCCGATGAACGTCGGGCAATTGCAGCCACGCCGTGAACAGCTCGTCTGGCTGTGTTTCCTTCATGGCGGGGAAATCCAGTTCGCCGAACAGGCCACGACCATGGAAGTAGCGGGCGAGCAAGTCATTGGGCATCTGCCGAAAAAAATCCTTGGTTGAATAATGCCGCGACATGCATCCCTCTCCTGATGGAATCGATTGGATTGCGCCGGATTCTACAGTACATTACAGTACGTTCGCAGTTATAAGTCTATTCCAGATGGGTGGGTGCGGAAGACATCGCGGAAGCCGTGGCCAGAAAATTACAAAGTGGAGGCGCGGGCCGTCCGACGGCGCTGTGGTGCGCTTTTGCTATGCACTGTGCGCGCCGAAGCCCAAGGAAAACTACCATCCCGCTCACCGCACGGTGCTCCTGAGCCGCGCTGGTGCACTTGCGAAGAAGGAACGCGACTCATGAGAAGGATCGCACCGGCGGGGCACCGAGCGTGTTTTGGGACTCCACTGGGACTCTGAGAACCGATGCGCTTTCAGTGATCGCATGGATGCTGGCGATTCACACGCGTCTTCCACCTTCTGCATCGGAAAATAGAATTGCTTCCAATACCGTCCCGTAAGATCTACATATCTACTTTTGTATCCTTGCCACCAATCACATAGCGTGCTACGGAGTATACAGAAAGCCGACCGGTTCTGTGTACTCGTGTGCGTACTCCGATGGCAGCCCGCTCTCAGATTCCTCTCGGAGTACACGCCGAGAGCGGAACATGGCACTCACTGACACAGCAATAAAGGCTCTCAGACCAAGATTAGTGCGGTACTTGGTTACAGATGGGAGAGGCTTGTGCCTCGAAGTATTACCCAGCGGGCAGCTATCGTGGTTGTACCGCTACCGTTTCCAGGGCAAACCGCAGAAGGTGATGATTGCCCACAATGAGCCTTAAGGAGGCTCGCGGCGAGCGAGACAGACTTTCGGGGATGGTGATGCGAGGGCAGTCCCCGGCGAAAGAGAAACAGCTCGCGAAGATGGCGGTAGCCGGCGACGTGACGATGCGCGACTTCGCGGAGCGGCCCTGGCCTGCCCTTCTCGCGCTCGCGCGGGCCCCGGCCTCAGGGTCCAAATCCCGTGTGGGGGTGTAGCCGAATTTTTCCCGAAGTGTACTACCCCGTCAATGGAATGGCCGGCGTTTCGGGAAGTGAGTGACGATTCGCGAGGTCTACCGACCGCATCCACGGCATTGGCTGGCGCTGGCGCAACTGGCGGGTGTAGTGCAGGAAGACCGAATCGTCTAAATGCACCACGATCCGGTCAATGTGTGTATTAGGGATTTTCGCCAACAATCATTCTCGTATTCTTTCGACCACAGATAACTTTAGGGCTAGCGCGGCTCGGCTTCCCGAGTACGGTTTCCGTAGCTGCCTGTGGAAAAGTGTCAGCCCCTATCGTCGACGACGCCATCGTCGGCCGCGCCGTCGCTCCAAGTCGATTGCACATTCTGCGGCAGATATGCGCCGCGCTGCAAATGGGAATCGTTCTTCGGCAGCGTGTGCCCCTTCTTGCCTTGCGACCCCATAATATGTCCGTGACCAACGCGTTCGGCGTTGTCGATCGTGTGCCGTACGAGTTCCTGGAAATGGCGGTGTTGCGCGGGAGACATCGGTCGCGTTGAACTCGCCCCCGCGTCGGTCTGCGGCTGCGGCTGATCATCCGGATAGGAATTTTGAAGATTTGCCATTTGTGATACTCCCTTCAGTTGTTAGCTTGATTTCCCCAGCGCCTGTCACCAATAATGCTGGAGAGCGAAGTCCGAGAACCAACCTTGGATCAGCAAGCTTACGGGGAAGCCGATCTCATGGCCTTTCGGTAGATTCCAGCGGCGGTATCGTGCAGATAGGCATGGGCCATCGCAAGAGCTTGTGCCTCCCTGATTTCGTTTTCGCAAACCATCTCCGCCAGAGCCGCTGCTAGTGCGTTCCTAGCCGACTCCGTGGCCAACCAGTACGACTCTTCTGCACCCAGGCCGTCGCTGATGGGAAACGTGTCCGAGCCATACATGACCTTCTCAGGAAAAAGCTCCAACCACTGCCGCAGAGCGTTCTTCAACTGCGCCGGATAAAGAAACAATCCCATTAATGAGCTGTCGAAATAGACATTTTTTCGCGCAGCCAGCCAGATGGCTTCGCGCTCATAGGGAAACCCACCGTGCAGGAGCACAAACGTGACATTGTCGAAACGCGGGTCCCGGAGAATGTTTTCCAGGTTCATCACCTTCCCGCCGCTGAGGTCGAAGTAGTCGCCGCCGCCGACCGCTGTATGAATCTGCACCGGAAGTTGCAACCGCCCTGCTTCCCTTAGCAAGTAGCGAAAAAGGAAGTCCTGCAGAAGGCGATAGTCGGGTTCCGGGGGCCTGCCTCCGCGGACGTACTTCGAGTAAATGGCGGCCGCCTGCTCCTGCGCCGAATCGGAGAATGAGACGGGACGAAAGTAGGCAATTTCAAACTTGATTCCAACCGCGCCGGCTTTCTGGTTTGCTTCCAAAACACGGGAAGCAAAAGCGAGGTAATCCGTAAGATCTCCAGGAAGCTGCTTCAGGCCGGCCTGTGTCCAGTAGCGTTGCAGGAGCTTCTCTTCGAGCGGCACGTTCAGTTGCAGGTCCGGATTCTTCGAGGCCAGTTCCTGGTTGTTCAGCGGAAACAGAAACGCATCCACAAAGAAGACCCAGCGAAAACGAGTAGGCGGGAGATAGCTGGGCATGGAAACCCGGTTGGCAACCGCCGTCTCAATGCCAACCTGATCCAGAATGTGGGAGAAGTAGGCGGCGCCCAGCGATTCGCGAAGAGCTTGCTTCTCTTTGACCAGAAAAGACAGGTGTTCGGGAGAAAAATCAGTATAGGGATACCCGAAGAGTGCACGGGCAGCGGCAACGAACTCCAGGTTCTCTTCCCGCAGACGAAACGGCAGGGAACTGTCGGCGGGAATGCTCATAGCATCCACTTCACTGTCACCAGGCAATCCTGGATGCCCGTGGTTGTCGAAAGCCTTGATGCTTGCAATTTCGTGGCGCAGCTTTTCGTACATCGCAGACAAATCGGCAGCCGGAAATGGCTGCGCTTGCGCGGCAGCCACGGCCCTGATGGCGAATAGCTGTGCTACGACGGCGGCTACGGCGAAACAACCTCGACAGCGTCGGATCACAGAAACCACCTTCTCTCTTAGAAGGAATATCTCAACGCGAACTGAATCAGGCGCGGTGTGCCCACCGTATTCGTAATCTCGCCAAAGTTCGGGCCGCTGACATCGAAGAAGCTCGGATTATTGAAGCTGGGATGGTTCCACAGGTTGAAGAACTCGGAGCGAAACTCGATGTTCTGTCTCTCGCTCAGGGAAAAGAGTTTGGAGAGGGAAAAATCCCAGTCCTGCTGCGCGGGTCCGCGGTAGACGTTACGGCGCAGGTTTCCGTACACCGTGCAGCCATCGGCTCCGACCGCAGGCGCTGGAGTGAAGGCGTTGATGTTGAGGTAGTGCTGGAGGCGCGATTCGATACTGCCATGGGTGAGTCCGTCGGCCAATGTGGCTCCGGGTGCCAGACTGGCAAGCGACTGATCGGGACCGATGGGCGTGAAGCAGGTCGCTCCCGCTGAATCCACCACCGAAAAGGGTGTCCCCGATTGGAAGGTGGTGAAGCCGCCGACCTCCCATTTGGAAAACGCCTTTCCGGCTAAACTAGAACTGTGCTCGAAGAACGGAAGATCATACTTATAGGTCATTACCAGCCGTTGGGTGCGGTCGAAATCAGACAGGCCACGGGATGCGCTTAGGTTTGTCTGATCGTTCACCTCTGTGTTGAAGGAAGTGTTGTCGGAGGAATTATCGTCCATGGATTTGGAGAAGGTGTAGGCAGCCTGGAAATAAAATCGCTGGACCCGCCGCGATAGCGTTGCCTGCAGCGAGTTATAGTGGGAATCGGCGTCGTTGCCGAACAACTGCATGCCGGAGGGCCCAAGGCCCAGCACACGGGAGCGGACCGGAGCGTTGGCGACCGTATTCTGCGTAATCGTGTACGGTGTACCGTCCTCCGCGGTCACCGTCACGGGATTCTGGTTGCTCACGATGTACGGCTGAATCGTGGTGCGAGTCTCCCGCAGGTGCGTACCCTTGGTTCCGACATAGCCGATCTCCATCACCCAGTGATAGCGCAACTCATGTTGCAGGGTCAGATTCCACTGTTGCACGTAGGGCGAGACGTAGTGCTGGGGAGTCTGCAGCGCAATCAGGATTTCGCTATTGCCGTCAAAGACCGGAGTCTGTGTTGTGTCGGTAGTGGGGTTCCCGTTGGCATCCACGAAGCCCAGAAGGTGAGAAAGAGTGGGGACAAAACTTGGCGAGATCACGCCCGCTGGCGGCAGAATGCTGAAGGCTGGCAGATTGGCGAGACTGTCTGGGGCTCCCGGTCCAAACGATCCCGCCAGAAATGGCGAGCTGAATCCGAGGTTGTCGACTGCGCCGTTGTCTTCGCGTTCGTAGTAAATACCGTAACCACTGCGAATCACCGTCGTCTGATGACCAAGAACGTCCCAAGCGAAGCCGATGCGCGGTCCCCAGTTGGAAGCGTAACCGTTGCTGGTCGTAGTCGGGGAAGCGGTCCCCACCAAGCCCGGCACACCAAGTTTGTTTACGCCTCTAGGGTAGATCCAGGGAGCCTTATCCTGAGAGACCAGGCTGGGCACGAGGTTGCCGATGTGATTCAGATCGTCGGAAACCGCGCCATCCAATTCCCAGCGCAGTCCGAGGTTGAGTGTGAGGTCCCGCCTGACGCGGAAATCGTCCTGGAAGAAGCCGGCAAAGGCGTTGATCCGGTATTCGTGGTTGGAGACGCCACTTCCACTGCCGCTGACGACCGGAAATCCACGAAGAAAATTCTGGAAGTCGGAACAGTAACCGATAGGACTAAGGGCACACGGATCGGTGGGGCCAGAGGGCGTAGTTGGCGCGAAAACGACCAGCCCGTTGAAGAGCTGGGGGAAGTTCTTGTCCAAGTAGACTCGGTCGACTTGACCTCCGAAACGCAGTTGGTGGCGGCCCCGAGCGTAGCTCACCGTGTCAAGCACGGTGAAATTATCCTGCTGCTGCGATTGGTTGGCTGCCGGCGTAGGGCCGAACTGGAATCCGCTCTGCGCCAACTGGAAGCGGTAGATGTTCGTGTCGACGTTGCTGTTAGGACGGCTAATGCCCAAGTCGCTCAACCCGACCAGTTGCACATTATTAATGTCGTTGGCGATGCGGACCCAGCCAAAGCGAATTTCGTTGATCATTTGGGGCAAAAACGTGTGCGTCTCTGAAAAGGTCAGGAAGCGGTCGTGCACCGGCAAAGAGATGGGAAAGCCGAGATCGGTGGGGCTGATGGCGGCGCCAAAAGCCGATGCCAGACCGCTTGCTCCGAACGGCAGGTAGGAAGAAAAATTGGTGAAGAAGAACCTCTCCATGACGGAATCTTTTCCGCCATTGAAGATACGGTCCCAGTTCGCGGTGAACTGGTCATCGTGGAATTTACCCGGCTGGCTCACCGCTAGAGGGCCGGTATTGACCGACCCGGTCGTCGTGTCAAAGCCCGGTGTTCCCGGCACGGTGGGAAACAAGTAACCTCCGCCAACGCCGCCAAATTGGTCGCTTTTCTCATTCAGCAGTTTGGATACCACCGGGTCGATCTGGACCCCGGTCTGTCCGGGAAAGAACGTGTTGAGCAGCGATGCATCCGAGCGATCCGCGGGCAGCACCGGGAGGCTGGTCACGATGAAAGTTCCCGGAGAAAGGCCGCTGCGTTGGCGCGTGCCCTGATAATTCAGAAAGAAAAAGCCATAGTGGCCAGCGGCACCGATGGGGCCGCCGAAGCTCCCTCCGAAGATGTTCTGCTTGACGGAGGGGCGGGGCTGGTCATTGTAATTGAAGAAAAAGTCGTTGGCATTGAGCACGTCATTGCGGAAGAATTCGAATAGCGAGCCATGAAAGGTTTGGGTGCCACTGCGCAGGATCGCGTTGATGTTGCCGCCGCCGGCACGGCCCTGGGTAGCGTCGTAGAGGCTGGTCTGCACCTTGAATTCGGAGATTGCATCCGGGCTGGGCAGAGGAGTGTTGGTCAACTCACCCAGGTTGTAGTCGCTGGCGCTGATGCCTTCGATCAGGAAGTTATTGTTTCCCTCGCGCTGCCCGTTCACGTTCATGCGGATGTCGCCGCGACCGAGCTGTCCGGCGGCAGTGAGATCGGTGGATGTGCCCGTCGAGAGCGTGAGCAGTTGCTGAACATTTCGCGTGGGTAGCGGCAAGCTCTCTAGCGCGATGGAATCGACGGTCTGTCCGGTAGCCGGAGAGGAAGTGTCCACAGGCGCCACCTCCGACCGCACTACGACGGTTTCCTTGATCTGGCTGGGACGCAGAGTGACGGTCAGGGCAGTTGTTTCGGTGACGCGCACGACGACATCCGGAACCTTGGTTTCGGCGAACCCGCCGCTTTGCACATCCAGTTCATAGTTTCCAATGGGAAGCAGCAAAGCGCTGAAAAAGCCGCGGTCATCGGAGACCAGCGTCCGGACCTGATTGCCCGTAGCCTGATTCACAATTCGTATTTGCGCACCCGGTATAAGCGCTCCGCTGACGTCCTCAATCGTACCGCTGATGGCCCCGGTAGCGCCGCCCTGGGCCATCGCCGTAACCACCGCTGTCACACAGAACACACTCGCAAGCAGAATCTGGTTTCTCATCCCCGCCCCCGGTAGTCTGCAAAGCCGTATTCTTTCCTTCCTCACTATTTGTCGTTTGCACGGATCTCCCGCAGAACCTCTCCACACCGGCGAACCTCTTCCATCGCGTTGTAGTGCAGCAGGAAGCGCGCACTGCCCCGGTTTCTTTCTTGAGGCCGATCCGTTTCATTCGGACTTGTACACCATCCCCATGCCGCCGAGCTTCAACGATGCGGTAGTGCGAGATGTCTGGCCGATTACTGGCGGTAAATGTTACGTCTCTTGACCAGGCAAGTCAATGAAAGCCGTGGGTTTGGCGCGATCTCAAAGAGGTGGTTGGCGAAAAGATCGCGATTGCACTCATAATCCCTGTCTGCGAGGGTCCCTATGGTTATAATTCACTCTCAGGAATTGTAGCGATGAATCAATGCCTAGGAAGACTGCGTCACGCCCGTGCGTTTCTTGCGATCGTTGCCGTTGCCGCCTCACCAAGTATTTCGATCGCGGCCGACCAATTCGACGGGAAGTGGTTCACGACCGTCTCCTGTGCCGCGGTGAGGGATGCGCTTGGCTATTCCTTCCGGTTTACGAGCGAAGTGAGGGACAGCAGTCTTCGCGGGCTGCATGGCACCGAGGGTCAGCCGAGCTCGCTGCTTATTGCAGGCGAGATCGAGGCTGACGGCACAGCGAAGCTTTATGCTACCGGCCGTACTGGTTCAAAGGAATATGTGCCAGGGCGGGATACTCCACGCGGTACTGAGTACAGCTACAGCATCGACGCACACTTTAAGGACAAGACAGGTACTGGAACCCGCGTCGAGGGCCGTGCTTGTTCCTTTCAGTTCGAGAAGCAATAGTTCCCACCACTCTCGGCATCCTCAATGATCGCAAATGATCGGCGATAGCAGCCGAGCACGTGAAGTCTGTGCTAACGGTGTCACCGCCGAAGAGGGCCTTCGTCGAATTTGCGCCAGTTTTTTGAAGCGGACTGCCGAGATAAATGGGTACTTCCATCCCAAGGCCAAGACCTAAAGCTTCGGAATGAATGGAATTGTAACGTTGGGGATTAGCCAACGCGCGGCTTTTCTGCAATTCGCTGATAATTGCGATCAAATTTTTCAATGAGCATGGGCGGCGCCGATTCGGTATTCTCTCCCTCGTGAAAGGTGCGCCGTGCACTTCGATGCTTACCAGGTCGAGGGTTTCTACGATGAGATGTTTGACGCCACCGGTAAGCCGAGACCGGAAGCTCGCTTGCTATTGGAATCCATCGAGTCGCTAGATCCGGCTCAACTGTTGCGTTGTCAACGCGCCGCCGAGCGGCTCTTATTGCAACTCGGCATCACCTTCAACGTTTACGGCCAATCGGCCGGAACCGAACGAATCTTTCCCTTCGATCTGATTCCTCGCATTGTCACCGCCCAAGAGTGGGAATGGGTGGAGCGCGGGCTTAAACAGCGCATCCACGCCCTGAACGAATTTATTGACGACATCTACCACGAGCAGAACATCCTCAAGGACAAGATCATTCCCGAGGAAATCATCCGCTCGGCAGCTTTCTATCGGCCACAATGCCGGGGTATTAGCCCGCCCAAGCGCGTCTGGTGTCACATCACCGGCACCGACCTGGTGCGCGACGGCGACGGTCAGATCTACGTTCTCGAAGACAACTTGCGCGTCCCTTCCGGCGTTTCCTACGTGCTGGAGAATCGCGATTTGATGAAGCGCACCTTCCCCTATGTGTTTGAGGGCCTGCACGTGCGTCCGGTCAACGACTATCCCAGCAAGCTGCTCGAGATGCTGGAAACCATCGCTCCCTTCAGTGCTGCGGAAAAACCGGTCGTCGTCCTGCTGACCCCGGGCATGTACAACTCGGCCTATTTCGAGCACAGTTTTCTGGCGCAGCAGATGGGCGTTCAACTGGTCGAGGGCGGCGATTTAGCGGTCGAGGACGGCACGGTGTGGATGCGCACCACGAAGGGGCTGCATAAGGTCGATGTCATTTATCGGCGCATCGACGACGATTTTCTGGACCCGCTCGCTTTTCGCGAGGATTCGCTGCTCGGTGTCCCCGGCCTGCTGGAGGTTTATCGCAGTGGCCGCGTGTCCCTGGCGAATGCGCCGGGCAACGGCGTAGCCGACGATAAAGTGGTCTACACCTACGTGCCGGAGATGATCCGTTACTACGAGGGCGAAGATCCCATTTTGCGCAATGTGCCGACTTTTCGCTGCTGGGCGTGCCGGGGCTGGTGGATGCGTATCGCGCAGGGAACGTGGCGCTGGCCAACGCTCCCGGCAACGGCGTGGCCGACGATAAGGTAGTGTACGCGTACGTGCCGGAGATGATCCGTTACTACGAGGGCGCCGATCCCATTCTGCCGAACGTGCCGACGTATCTGTGCTGGCGGGATCAGGA
>DASPRY010000112.1:0-6288 GCA_035624215.1 Terriglobales bacterium | reverse complement strand
CGTGTCAATATTCATGACAATCGATAAAGGCAATGCGGACTCTTTATCAAACACGGCGATGGTTTGCGGCCTGCCGTCCTCCTCAACTTCGAAATTGTCCTTGGTTAATCCTGCGATGGGTGCGCCATGCTCGTCGGTCACAGTGACAAACACATTCACCAGTTTGACATTGACCTTAAAGGTCGTGTCAGACTGCCCCGATCCGTTTGCGCTGGTCGACGTAGAAGAGCCGCCCGCCCAGGGTGGCTTCGGCACCTGCGCGCCACACAGAACGGCTGTTGCCACGATGATAAGTATCAGTTTCCTCACTGGCGAATCGCAAAGCGTATTGTGACCTTTCGCGAAAGGATTCGGCCGCCCAGATTACACAAGCCGCAAACCACGCGAAGAAAGCGCTACTCACTTAGATGCAGGCTTGGCAGACGGCTGCTTTCGCGGTGACTCAATTTCGGCTGGAAATGGCTGACCCGGCGCCCACATTGCACCGTCCCGAAAGTATTCTTTTTTCCAGATTGGCACCGTACGCTTCAAGCTATCGATAAGCCAGCGGCAAGCATCAAAGGCATCCGCGCGGTGGGCGGACGCAACTACCACGACCACGCTGGTCTCGCCGACTTGCAACCGCCCAAGTCGATGAACGATGGCAGCCTGCCGGACAGGAAATTGCGACAGCGCCTGCTCAATCAAACTACTCATCTGCTTAATCGCCATCTCTTCGTAGGCTTCGTAATCGAGAAAAATGGTTGGGCGGCCACGGCTGTTGTCTCGCACTACACCCTCGAAAACAACCGCTGCCCCGTCCGCCGGGCATTTGATTTTCTGCAGAAGCGCAGAAGTATCGATCTTCTCGCGGACGATCTTGGCGCAATCGATGCGATCCACTGAGGAATCGAGAGCTGAGGAGCCGCCGCTCACAGGCGGGAGTAAGGCGACCTCGTCACCCGCGTGCAGCTTAGTTTCCGGCTTGGCGTACTCCTGGTTAATTGACATGGCAATTGTCGTACTTAGGTTGCCGAGACAGGGAACTCGCTTCTCATAGTGTGCGAGCACATCGTTCAAAGTTGCATGCTCAGGCAGATTGAGCGAATCCGCGCTCTGGCCAATCAAATCTCTCAGAACACCGAAAAAGAGCACGCGAACCTGCATAGGCACAGTGTATCGCCAACGAATCCCGGATGGACTCTCGAAGCCCAAAAAATGACAGAAATGGCACTCCCTGTCCGAACTGGCAATTCTCATGCCGCGTGCTTAGCGCCGTGGACGTTCCGAATGTGGAGCGGACGGCGGTCGCGATTCCTGCGGCTTCGGCGCCGGACGTTGCTGTTGCCAGGTGCTGAACTTTTGCTCCTCGCTTCGCTGGCGTTGCGGATTGTCCTGCACCGGTGGGGCCTGCCGTACATACGGATGTCCTCCCTCCCCGATTGGAGGTCGCGGAACAGATGGGTGCGGGGTTACCGCGGGTTGCGAAGGTTGCTCAGGCCGGCTGGTTTCCGGCACAGTTGTTTCTGGCGGAGCTGTCCCCTGTTCCACCAGACGTGGGTTGGGCGCCGGACGAGGTGGCTGGCTTTCAGTGCGAACTGGCGGTTGCGGCGTGCCGGGGGTTTCCGCGCGTACGTTTGCAGGTAACCGTGGCGCTGTGGGAGTTCGGGTTGCCACGACCTGCCGGTTCTCAATCGCTGCCGGCGGCCTTACGGTTGTGGGACGGCCCGCACCTAAGACGCTCTGCTTCACCGGCTGGATCGGCACGTTTCTGGCAATTGGTGCCTGCGCGATCTTCGCCTCGTCAACCTTCACCAGATTACTGTTCACCGCGCGCGCATTGGCAAAAGTCGTTTGTGAAACTGCTGTCACAGCGTTCGGAACGCGCTGATTGACATACGTGACGCGGTTGATCGTAGTGGAATTGTTGTTGATTATCGTGGTGTTGTAGACATTCGTAATCTGCGTCACCGAGACGCGCGTGTTGGTGATATTTACATTGTTCACGTACACCGGACTGGTTCGATACCAAGGCACAAAAACCTCGTGGGGAGCAAGCGGGAACCAGGCCACGGCCGGGCCTACGGCAAAACCAACCCCACCAACAAAAGCCACAAACGCCGGGGCGTAAACTGGCCGCACGGCGATCGGGCCAGGCGCCCAGCACCATACGCCCCCTACGAATGCCCACCGCCCGTAGTGAAACGGGGCAAATCCCCAAGGCTCATCTTCGACCCAGGTCCATCCCCACGGTTGAATAAATACCCAATGCCCCCAGCGGTAGGGAGCCCAACCTACTGCCACGCCGACCGGCGTCCAAACCGGGCCATAATCCGCCACGTAATGCCACTGTCCATACTCGTCTAGGTCCTCGTAGCCGGTCATTTCGGTCGAAATATAGTTGGCGGATTCTGAGCGATCTTCGACCTGATCTCGGCTGAACGCGAAATTATCGAAATCATCGTTGGGCGGAAGTTGCCCGATTTGATGATCCAGTTCGTTGCTTCCGGTAAACACAGCGCGTTGGCCGGCAACCACATCGTAGGACGCTCCACCACCGGTCACCTCTCCCCGCCCCCGCCACACCGTGATGTCGCTTTCATCGCCCGCACCATTTACATCGACCCGATATTCACCCGTACGCTGTACCACGAATGCAGAGTTGGGCGTATCGATTTCGAAGTGATCCTCATCGTCCAAGTGCCGCAAACGAAAAATCAGAGAACCCTGAGAAAGCCGCACTTGGGTTGTGTGGTCGTCCAATTCCAGGAAGGTGATGCTGGTTTCCGAGTCAATGCGGAGCGAGGTCGAGCCGATCTGCAATTCGGCGCGCGAGTCTTTATCGGCCCACAGATTGTCCCCCGTGGTCAAAGGGCGGTTTTGAACCGCCTGCACCCAGTCGCCCTCTCCGCCGGGCTGAAATGATACCGATCCCACCGAGTAGCTCAGACGGGCAACTCGGGTGGGAGGATCTTGCGTGGGTCCTCCCTGGTCGGGCGGAGGCCCCTGTGCCAGGAGGGCGGGGCCAGCTTGTAACACCAACACGATTACTGTCGCAATGATGACCATAATTCTGCGCGTCTTCATAGCTTCATTCCTCGCTGCCGCTCGGTTCGTAGCTGTCACAGTCTCTAAACAGATTAAACACCGGCGGCGTTGACAAGTTCTATGCCAGATCGATCTCTCTCATTAATCTAATGCAAACAAAAAAAATACCCGTACGCCTTTTCGACGTACCGGTAACTGACGTAATAACATGGTAAAATCAGCTGACTGGCTGCTCAGTGAGAACCTTTTCCCGCTCTTCTTCATCCTGCTTTTGTTCGCTGACGGTAGATGGTAGCGCCAATTCCAGCACATCGCCGATAGTCTTCACGTAGTGAATATTCAGGTTTTCCAGTTGCTCCGGGGTCAAATCCTCTTCAACATTCGTCCGGTTCTCTGCCGGCAGAATCACGTCGCGAACGCCGGCCCGTTTTGCGGCCAGAACCTTCTCCTTGACTCCGCCGATGGGAAGCACATTCCCGCTCAGCGTGATTTCACCAGTCATCGCGGTGAGAGGGCGAACCGGTCGATTGGTGAGTAGTGAAACTAATGCCGTTGCCATTGTCACTCCAGCGGAAGGTCCATCTTTAGGAATGGCTCCTGCCGGAACGTGAATGTGAATGTCGTGTTCGGCGAAGAAACTTTCGGCAATACCCAGCTGGGCTGCGTTGGAACGCACCCAAGTCAGCGCCGCCTGCATCGATTCCTGCATCACCTGGCCTATTTGGCCAGTCATAGTAAAGCCGCCCTTTCCCTTCATCACATTGGCTTCAACAAAGAGGATATCGCCGCCGGAAGGAGTCCAGGCAAGCCCCACGACCACCCCAGCGCGTTTGGTGCGTTCGGCAATCTCCCCTTCGCTGCGAATCTTGATCCCGCCCAGGAACTCCTGAATGATGTCGCGAGTCACCACCAGCTTTTCCGACTTTCCTTCGGCCAGGCGGCGTGCTTGCTTGCGGCAGATCGTACCGATGTTGCGCTCCAGATTGCGCACGCCCGCTTCGCGGGTGTAATGCCGGATGATATTGCTGATGGATTCCTCGGGAAATTCGATGTTGTCCTTCGTAATTCCGTTCTCTTCGATCTGGCGCGGAATTAAATACTGAAACGCGATGTGGATCTTTTCTTCTTCGGTATAACCTTGCAGTTCGATGATTTCCATGCGGTCCCGCAAAGGTTCCGAAATCGTGTCCAGGACGTTCGCGGTCGTGATAAACAACACCTTTGATAAATCGAAAGGAACATCGAGGTAGTTGTCGCGAAAAGTGGAATTCTGCTCTGGATCCAGCGCTTCCAGCAAGGCGGATCCAGGATCGCCGCGAAAATCGCGCCCTACCTTGTCGACTTCATCCAACATGAAAACGGGATCTTTGGTTTCCGCGCGGCGAATGCCTTGAATGATTTGCCCGGGCAGCGCGCCAATGTAGGTGCGCCGGTGACCGCGGATTTCTGCTTCGTCGTGCACTCCGCCCAAGGAAATGCGCACAAACTTTCTGCCGAGCGCGCGGGCGATCGATTTTCCAAGCGAGGTCTTACCCACACCCGGCGGCCCCACAAAGCATAGAATTGGCCCTTTCATGGTCGGCTTCAGTCGCCGCACCGAAAGGTAATCAAGGATGCGGTCCTTGACCTTCTTTAAGTCGTAGTGATCGGCATCGAGAACATCTTTCGCCTTGACGATGTCGACATCGCCACCCGAGGTTTTGGCCCAGGGAAGTATCGCTAACCACTCAATGTAATTACGAGTCACTGAATAATCGGCGGCCATCGGAGACATGCGGGAGAGCCGTCCCAATTCTTTCAATGCTTCTTTCTTGACGTCGTCCGGCATGCCGGCAGCTTCGATCTTCTGCCGCAGTTCTTCGGTATCGCGTTGCCCCTCGTCCTGCTCACCCAATTCCTTCTGGATGGCCTTCATCTGCTCGCGCAAGTAATATTCACGCTGCGTTTGTTGCACACGATCCTGGACTTCCGATTGGATCTTGTTGCGCAACTGCTGAACTTCCAGTTCCTTGGCCAGGTGCTGGTTGATCTTTTCCAGTCGAACTCGAACGTCGGTGGTTTCCAGGGTGTCTTGTTTGTCAGCGGTTGATAAAGACGGCAATGAAGACGCAATGAAATCGACCAGCCGGCCCGGTTCTTCTATGTTCATGGCCACAGTAGAAAGCTCGTCGGAAAGCGTGGGCGAACCGGCCACGATTTGCTGAAACAGAGTCAGAACGTTGCGCTGCAGAGCTTCGACTTCAGAACTCTTTGGGGGGATGGCTTCCGGAACCGTGTCCACCTGTGCCCGCATAAATGGCGTGAGTTGGGCAAATTCCTTCAGCCTGACCCGCTCCAACCCTTCAGCGAAGACGAACAGACTTTGGTTGGGCATTTTGACGACCTTGTGAACGATCGCCAGGGTTCCGACGGTATAGAGGTCGGCGGGCTGCGGCGCATCCACGCGCGCCTCCCTTTGGGCTATGACAACGATTGTCTTGTCTTCGCCGAGCGAGTTAATGAGTTGCACCGAGCTCTCTCGGCCAACCGTGAGCGGCAGGACAGCGTGCGGGAACAAGACCGTGTCCCGAACGGGAAGGATCGGCAGCGCCCGTTCCTGCTCACTATTCCTATTATTTTCCTTAGCATTGCGCTCAGCGCGCGACTGCTGTGCCATGTTTCACCTTGAGTGTAGTCTGCTCAAGCTTTGATGCCGCCAACTCTCCGAAAGATGCAAATCGGCGTCGGCAAGACCTTCTTAAGGCGTGAGGATTCTAAACCTTCCTGGTTCGCTTTGCACGAACGAAGGTTCAGGGCGTGCTGTCATCACCAACCGGCACTACTGTCCGGGCTTCTCGCCAGACGGAAAGGAACTTTGGCCGAAATCTGGAAGAGCCACACCCCGACCGTCCTCACCAGAATGTTCATTTCTGGCAAGGCAGCACAATTTAGAAGACGTGTTGCGCCGTGTCTCCTTTGAATATCAACTTATGCAGCACCCGCTCGTTAGCTGCGTTGACCAGGAAGGCTTGTTCATCCCGGTCGGCTTTCTTTGGCAATGGCACGAGTTGGCATTTCACCCGCGCTTCGGCAGGCTTCCTGGTTTGCAATTGTTTGAACACCATAACGTGGTCCTGCCCTTGCATGGTGTGCAAAACCTGGTAGTAGCCTTTGGGCAATAACACGTCCCCAACCCGGGTTGGCGCTGTGAACGTGATCTTGTAGCTATCGGCGACTCCGAATTGATTTTCCTTGGCGATGCCGAACAGGCTCAGCCCGAGT
>DASPRY010000081.1:0-3571 GCA_035624215.1 Terriglobales bacterium | reverse complement strand
ATCTCATCCGAAGCCAGCAATGCGTTGATTTGATCGTGTGTGACATAGCCGACCTTCTTGGCGCCGCGGATCAGCGCCTTGACGGCCGCGTCGGAAAGGTCGAGCAGGGGCCTATCAGGAGGGGCCTCGGAACCCTCCGCTGCGGGCTTCTCCTCCTTCTGCAAGATCTTGCTTGCCATCAAGCTCCACCGTCGACACGGAGTCCAGCCGGACCCCAGGACAAGAGTCTAATCTCGGGTGTCGTCTATTACTTTTCCGGATCAGAAACGGGGCGCGCGAGCGGGACCGCCCCTTCCGACTGTCCCTTGGATCACCCGAGGCTTCATCGGCAGCAGACCCTCGCGCTGCAACTGTTTGCGGGCGAGCTTGCGGGCCCGACGTATGGCTTCCGCCTTCTCTCGGACTCGCCTCTCGGAGGGCTTTTCGTAGTGACGGCGGAGTTTTATCTCGCGCAAGACACCCTCGCGTTGCATCTTTTTCTTCAGCACCTTGAGGGCCTGGTCGATATTGTTGTCACGGACGAAAACCTGCACATGGAGCTCCTTTTCGATCAAAGCGGTTCATGGGCCCGACAGCCAAGGCGCCCAGACCACTGGCGCAGGGATATAGTCACGCTGGCCACATCCGATAACCACTCTCTCTGTCCTGACCCGAAGTTTCCTTGGGGCCGAGCCTATGCCGCATCTGGCCGCACAAAAAGCTACGCCAGAACAGATAATGGCAAAAAGCCAGCCGAACCGAAAGAGCGAGCCGTACAAAGACCGATCGGATCGCCTTTTGCCAACTCCCCGCCTAGCTGTGGTGAGGGCGCCTTAGCGAGGCGACTATGGAGAAATCATTGGATCGTAATACCACGGGTCGGTCCGCCCTGACCTGTTCGTCGAAGAACTTACGTGATGCTTGGTCTTCAATTACTTCGCGCAGCCGCATAAACTGCTCTACGCGCTGATGTGGCTTCACGTCACGTCTACCTTCAAGATCGTCCATCGCCGCGGTGCTGATCGCGCACGGAATCACGTTGTCCTGATTGAGCATCGTAAACTCAACGACCATCCGATTGAAGTCAAAGCCCTGTACTTCGCCTCGCCGCAGCAGCATTGCGAATTCTCCACGCTGAGGGATTTTCATTGTGCAACGTTGATCGGCCGATGCCAGCTTACCGTCGATGTTCAAACCTCGGTTTAGGGTATCCGACCCATTTTGCAAGAGTTGTGTCAGAGCCGCTGCGACGCTGAATCGGTTAGCACATTGGATTCATAAGAGTCGTGGACCGAGGCGCATGATTCGCTTAGCCTCGACGACAATCTCCTCCATGCTACTTCCGAAGCGGAAGTCGAGCGGCTCCGATGACTGGTCAACTGTCCAGTTTGCGGCTTAGGAAAGTAGTCCGAGAAGCCAAGCTTACGCGAAGCCTAGACGATTGACGGCTCTACGACTGCTGGTTTTAAATTCGGATTGAGGGGACCCCGACGTATGTTCGTGAGCGTTCGACCGCGACGCCGCTTCCAGCTGATCCTAATAAAGCCGTCGCACTATGACGACGATGGCTACGTTATTCAGTGGCTTCGCTCGGTGATGCCGTCGAACTCGCTGGCGGCCCTTTATGGGCTGGCAATTGATGCTGTCGAGCGCCAGATACTCGGACCCGATGTCTCCATCGATGTGACGCCGATCGATGAAACTAACACCCGGATTAAACCAAATAAAATCATTGCGCACTTTAAGCGTCACAGTGGCTTCGGCCTAGTCGGTCTTGTCGGCGTGCAATCGAACCAGTTTCCCCGCGCTATGGATATCGCCCGGCCGTTGCGGGCCGCAGGCGTGCCTGTGATCATCGGTGGGTTTCACGTTTCCGGCTGCCTTTCCATGCTCCTCGAGATGCACCCGGACCTCCAGGAAGCCCTCAAAATGGGAGTTAGCCTATTCGCGGGCGAAGCGGAGGGACGGCTGGATGCCGTGCTTCGCGACGCCGCAAGCGGTACGCTCCAGCCACTCTACAACCATCTCAATGACCTCCCGTCGATCCAATCGGCGCCGGTGCCCTTCCTTCTGCGCACACACGTCAAACGGACAGCAGGCAAGTACTCGACATTCGATGCCGGCCGCGGCTGCCCATACCAGTGCTCATTCTGCACTATCATCAACGTTCAGGGACGGAAATCGCGATGCCGCTCGCCGGACGACGTCGAGCGCATCATCCGATTAAATTGGGCCGAGGGCATAGGCCGCGTTTTTATTACCGATGACAACCTTGCCCGCAACAAAGATTGGGAACCTATCCTTGACCGAATCATCAAACTGCGCACGGAGGAAAACATTGGCGTCAATCTAATGATCCAGGTCGATACGTTGTGCCACAAAATCCCAAATTTCGTTGAGAAGTGCGCGAAGGCAGGCGTGTCTCGTGTCTTCATCGGGATGGAAAGCATCAATCCCGATACGCTGATTGCCGCGAAGAAACGGCAGAACAAGATCACCGAGTATCGCCGCCTCCTGCTGGCCTGGAAGGCCGCCGGTGCTGTCACTTATGCGGGTTACATCCTCGGTTTTCCTAACGACACACCCGAGTCCATCAAGCGCGACATTTCAATCATCCAGCGTGAGCTACCGATCGACATGATGGAATTCTTCTGCCTGACGCCGCTGCCGGGTTCCGAGGATCACCAGATTCTTTACCGCGCTGGGGTCGCCATGGATCCCGACATGAACAAGTACGACACCGAGCATGTGGTGACAGCGCATCCAAAGATGAGCAAGACGGAATGGGAAGAGATTTATCGCAGGGCTTGGGACATCTACTATTCGCGAGAGCATCTGGAACGGATCATACGACGGGCCGCCGCGACTGGCATCAATCTTAGTTCGCTTGCCGGAACACTCCTGCATTTTTCTCAATTCACCTCGTTGGAAAATGTCCACCCGCTGCAAGGCGGAATCATTCGGCTGAAATTTCGCCGTGATCGCCGACCGACTTTTGCGATTGAGCCAATGTGGCGATTTTATCCCAGGTATCTCTGGGAGACGGCGCGCAAGGTTGTGCAAGTAGCACGAGCTGCGCGGGTTCTCTATGGCTTGGCAAAGATGATTAAGGCAGACCCGCTGAAGAAGACCTATCTGGACCAGGCTTTGACGCCGGCCATCGAGAGCGACTTGGACGAGCTGGAACTGTTCAATCAAAATGCCGCGGCGCGTCATGCCGTGCAACACGCGCGGCATGTGCAAAAGCTGACCGAGGCGGCGACCAATCCATCAGTTTAGCTTGGGCCAAGAATAACGGATCGCCGACCTGCGAAAGGCGGAGCTCGCTAATCCGCTGATCGACGAGATCGAAAAGGCGTTCACGTCGGCCGGATAAGCGCGCCTACGATGAAAACGGTCCATGTCGCTTGTGGCACAAAGCTGACATGCTAGTCGCGTCGGCGAATGTCTGCTTTGGGGTGCATAGCAGACCAGGGGCAATCATTGTTTTATCGATCTCGTTCTGTGATACACGCCCTATTCCCGCTGCTGTACTGGCCTCGCTTCAATCAGCTGCAGGCCTGATCTCGCGATTGCCCGATCAAGTCGGGTG
>DASPRY010000019.1:0-31862 GCA_035624215.1 Terriglobales bacterium | reverse complement strand
CGAGCCAGGCAGGGAGATTCTGTACCTGGTCCATGAAAGGAATGTCCCGGCCGGGAACACCGGCGCCGGGCACAGGAAGAAAGCGCAACAAGGCCCAATAGCCAAGCAGGCAGCCGAGAAAGGCCAGCAGTTGGCCGCGCCGCCCAGTCCACAATTCCAGGATCGCGGCCAAAAAATAACAAAGCCCAATCCGCTGGGTAACGCCCTCGAAACGCCAGGTGTGCAGATCCAACCCATAAATTGGTGAAGCGTTCACAAGCAATCCAATGGCGATCAGGATCAGGCTGCGCTTGAAAGCATGCCACAAAATCTGCTTGTTGGTTTCGCCGCGTTGCCGACGCGCGTCGAACGAGTACACCAAAGAAATTCCCACGAGAAAGAGAAAAGAAGGGAAGATGAAGTCGGCAGGAGTCCAACCGTTCCACTTGGCGTGCATGATGGGCCAGTAGGCATTTTCGTCGCTCCCGGGGTTGTCCACGATTATCATGCCCGCGACCATCAGGCCGCGGTAGATGTCGAGGCAAAGCAAGCGCCCGGGAAATCCGGCCGCCGTGCTGAGCGTGAAATCTTTGGCTGGTTGAACGTCGCGCACTGCGAGTTTTCCTAGAAGCCGGAGGCGTTATTCGGAGTCAGAAAAGCCGACCAGGCGCCCGTCCCGCCGTTTTGCAGGCATTGACCCATGGATGCGGTGTATTTTCCCGATGCATTGTAGGTCAACGGCGGTCCGCCAGTCACAAGGCCCGTCAGGCTGAGTGTGTTTTGAGATTGAGTCAGATGGAGGGACACAGCATTGCCATTTACCGTTCCCGACATCATTCCCTGTGTCCCGCAAGAGGTGCCACTCCCGCTGAACGTAACCGGCCCGAAAATCGAATTCCCGAGTTGCGTCAATGTCGCACTCCCCTGAATGACTTCAGAAGTGGAACCACTCGGGGTTATGGTGAAGACCCAGGTCCCGCCGAGGAACAAAGGTTGGGTGCTGCCGCATCCACTTAGAAAAACCACAAGCAGAAGCAAACTTATACAAATCCCGCTCTTCATGTATGCGGCTATTGTACGGCAGTGCACGTGGTGCTGCGTTACGGCAAGTTCTAAGCAATTAGCGGATTTTGAATGAGCTTGATGGAGTCCAGGGCAACCGGCAAGCATTGGGTCGTCCAACCCGATCCCGCCAATTCAGACAAATCCAGCTATACTCCGAAAGCAGGCCTCACGCACTCAAGCAATGTCTACAAATTGTAAAAACATTGTCAACAATTCGGCACCGCTTACGTCTAAACCCTTCTACGATAGTAAGCTGGGGCTGAATTCGAGACTTCTCTGACCAAGGACCCGACAATGCGCATTGAGACATCCCGAGAAACTATCCCTCAGCGCCCTCCAAGCCCTCTGTCTAAGGATCCTTCGCAACTCGCACAAGGATCGAGCGGGAGGGAACGGATTCTGGTGGTCGAGGACGATCACGCTGTGCAGAAAGCGCTGAAGCGTCTCTTCGAAGCGGAAGGATTTCACATCGAGATTCGAGCAGATGGCAAATCGGCAGTGGAGGCTTTCCGGGCGACCAGTCCGTCGGTGATTGTCCTTGACTTGCGCCTGCCCTTGATGTCGGGCCGGGATGTTTGCCGCGAGATCAAGCAGCAAGCCCCATCGGTCCCCATCATTGTTCTCAGTGCAGCCAGCGACGTCTCCGACAAAGTGTTGTTGCTGGAACTGGGTGCCGACGATTACGTTACGAAACCTTTCAGTCCCCGCGAACTACTGGCGCGCGTAAGAGCAGCCTTGCGGCGCAACGTTCGCAAAGATAGCGGCGAGGTGGTGATTTTTGATGGTATTTCCGTTGACTTCACCAAAATGGAGGTTACACGCGACGGCGATCCGGTGGTCCTGACCGCGCAGGAGTTCAAGACTTTGAAATTCATGGTGCAGAATGCTGAGCGAGTGATCACCCGAGATGAATTGTTGAACGAGGTCTGGGGATACCAGAACTATCCCACCACCCGCACGGTGGATAATCACATACTCAAGCTGCGGCAGAAACTGGAGCGAGACCCTGGCAATCCCATGCACTTCCGTACGGTACACGGAGTTGGCTATAAGTTTGTGCGATAGCTCCAGGCTGCGTGCGAAACACTGCACGTCATCTGGATTGAAGGAGAGCGAACGCGCATGAAACTCCGTCTCCGTACCAAGTTTCTGCTCTCCATGCTGTTAATCTCGGCAGGGCTTACGGCGACCAGCCTTCTGCTGGTACGGCACACGGTTCAGGGGCAAATCAAGCGAGAGATCTTTGCTGACCTGCACAACTCAGTGACAACTTTTCAGAACTTTCAGCAGTTGCGGGAACTCACTTTAACGCGTTCCGCGGAGATGCTGGCTTATCAGCCGATGCTGCGTTCCCTGATGACAGCCCCTGATGAAGCAACCATCCAGGATGGATCCACACCTTTGTGGCAACTGGCCGGCAGTGATTTGCTGGTGCTGGCGGACCGCTCTGGACGAGTAGTCGCGTTGCACACGACCAGTCCTGGTTTTACGCGCGACATGGCACAACAGTCCCTCGCCGCACCCTTTGATGAAGAGGGCTCCGCGCAATGGTGGTTTGGTGCTCAACATCTCTACGAAGTCTTTATCAAGCCCATCTACTTTGGTCCCGAATCGGCGAATCATCCGTTGGGCCTTCTGGTACTCGGCTATGAAATCGATGAGCGAATTACATCGCAGGTAAGCCGGATCGCGGCCAGCCAGGTTGCCTTCTACTATGGGGATAAGGTAGTGCGGAGCACACTCACTCCCATGGAGGAAGCCGAATTGGCGCGGCATCCGTTGGTTCACTCAGGCTTGCTGATCGATCCGGAGGAACTACAACTCGGCGATGAACGTTTCCTGGGAACTTCAGTAGAACTGGCGCCGGGCAAGAAACCCTCGATCCGCTTGAGCGTCTTGAAGTCCTATGACCAAGCGACGGTGTTTCTCGACAACCTGAATCGTTTGCTGCTGGCCTTGGGACTGGCTGCTGTCGCGGGTGGAAGCGCACTGGTGTTTTTCATTTCGCACACTTTCACGCGACCGCTGGGGAACCTCGTGGCTGGTGTGCGGGCTTTGGAAAAGGGTGATTACCATTACAGCCTCGACGCTCGCGGCGGCGATGAGGTAGCAGAGGTCACCGGAGCATTTAACCGCATGCGCTCCAGCCTGCTTCGAACGCAGCAGCAACTGCTGGAGGCGGAACGCCTGGCCACCATCGGAAGGATGGCCAGCTCAATCTCCCATGATCTCCGACATTCACTCGCTGCCGTGGTGGCGAATGCCGAGTTTCTGCTGGAAAGCCGTCTGTCTCCCGAACA
Source organism: Terriglobales bacterium (assembly GCA_035624215.1). Lineage (GTDB taxonomy): Bacteria > Acidobacteriota > Terriglobia > Terriglobales > Acidobacteriaceae > JAFAGX01. The sequence continues at coordinate 28,518 of DASPRY010000019.1, read as the reverse complement.
GCGTGAGGAACTGTATCAAGAAGTCCGGATCGCGGTGAACCAGATGACCGAACTGATCGACTCCCTGCTGGAATTCTCGCGCACGCGCGAAGCGCTCCGCCTTACCTATGGCAACGTTAAAGAGTCGGTGGAACGCGTGGTGCAGACCATCCGCACCCATCCTCGTTTTCACCCGGCATGGATCAGTATTCGTGAAGAAGGCGACTCGAGCGGTTGGTTCGATAGCAGAAAACTGGAACGCGCTCTGTACAATCTCCTGCTAAATGCATGCGAGGCGATTCCGCCTGACGAAGGCCGGATCACGATCGAGCTGACGCGGGTCAGCGAGAGGGTTCAAATTCGGGTCGCCGACAATGGACGCGGCATTCCAGAGTCAATTCGGGGCAAACTCTTTGAGCCCTTCATCAGCGTGGGCAAAGAGAACGGTACCGGCCTGGGACTGACGGTAGTGCAGAAAATTGTGCAGGATCACGGAGGCGACATTGTGGTGGAGAATACGTCGCAAGAGGGAACGGTTTTCCGGGTTACGCTTCCACTCTCCTCCCCCTCCATTCAGGCAAACAGTCAGGAAGCAAGACTGGAGTCGCCGCCACTGGCGCGCACAAAGAGCGCGCCGACTCAGTAATTCCTGTCGCACTAGCGGCAGGAATTCCGTCGCGTGGCGGGTATTCGGTCAGGTTTAATCCCGGTACCGTCTCAGGGTCGGCAAAGGAATCTCACTCCGTAATCAGTAAGGGAGGCGCTTGTGAAGCCGAGGAATGTAATTCTCGCAAGTTTTGGCAAAGCCGCCATGATCAGCGGATTGCTCCTGCTGGCGGTGCTCGCTGCGCAGGCTCAGACGTCGAGTTCAACCACCTCCTCATCTTCTGACGCAGCCATGACTGCGGCGGTGCAGGAACTCCAGCAACAAGTCAGTGAACTTCGCGCTGCGGTTGCGGAAATGCGTTCGGAAGCGGCGCAGTATCGGGCCGAAACCGCGGAGTTGCGGCGCGAGCTGCAAAGCTTGCACGCTCAGCCCACTGAATTGAGTGCTCCGGCGAATCCCTATTCCGCAATGCCTGGATCGCAACCGGCAGCTACTCAAACGGGTTCACAAGGCGAACAAACGCGATCCCTTGACCAACGGGTCGCAAATCTCGAAGAGACCACGCAATTGCTCAACAGCAAGCTCGAGGATCAATATCAGACAAAAGTAGAGAGTGCGTCAAAGTATCGGGTAAGGCTGTCGGGCATCGTTCTGATGAATCTTTTCAGCAACCGTGGAATGACCGATAACCAGGACATCCCGAGTTTCGTAATCGGACCTAACCAGGGAAACGGAAATTTCGGAGCAACCTTGCGGCAATCCGAAATCGGTCTTGAGGTTTTTGGACCGACAGTCGCCGGGGCCAGGACCTCCGCCAACTTGCAGGCCGATTTCGCTGGAGGCTTTCCCAACACCTGGAACGGAGTCAATTCCGGGATTTTCCGGCTGCGCATGGCGAGCGTGCGCATGGATTGGTCAAAAACCTCGCTGGTGGTGGGACAAGATGATCTTTTCGTCTCTCCGCTCTCAGCCACCTCTTTTGCATCACTGGCGGTTCCAGCTTTCAACTACGCTGGCAACTTGTGGGCGTGGACTCCGCAAGTGCGTGTGGAGCATCGATTTGACTTATCAGACAGTCAAAACATTACGATTCAAGCGGGGCTTCTGGACAATTTGACCGGCGAATTTCCTGCTTACTCTTACGCTCGCGTGCCCGGACCAGGAGAAAATTCCGGCCAGCCGGCTTATGGAACTAGACTCGCTTGGACGACGCCATTTTTTGGACGGCCTTTAACTCTCGGAGCCGCCGGTTACTATAGCCGCCAAAATTGGGGGTTCGACCACAATGTGGATGGGTGGGCCGGCATGACTGATTGGGAAATCCCCTTCACGGCCAGGTTCGGCCTCTCCGGTGAATTTTATCGAGGGAGGGCGGTTGGGGGGATTGGAGGCGGAATCAGCCAGAGTGTGGTATTTCTTGGCGAGCCTGGGATACCTGCAACCCCCGTGCGCGGCCTGGATTCCAGAGGCGGGTGGTCGCAGTTCAAATTCCGCGCCACCAGCAAGCTTGAGTTGAACGCTGGCTTTGGCCTGGATAATCCGACCACGTCCGAAGTACGTTTGGCGGCCATCAGCCAGTCCTATCTGGGACCTCTGCTGGTACAAAACCGCAGCGGGCTCGCCAACTTCGTTTACAGGCCGCGCTCCAACCTGCTGTTCTCGACGGAGTATCGCCACCTGCAATCGTTCGAACTGTACCGCATCAACAACTCCGCTGAGCAAGTGAACATGATGATGGGAGTGCTGTTTTGATGACAAAAAGCTTGCGCCGCCCGCCTTCTTGCGCACTGATCGTGTTCCTGCTCTGCTCCGGGCTGGCTGGTGCACAGCAAAAAACTGTCACCGCAGCCGTTGCAATTGCGCACGGCAACAAAGCCAAGTCACATGATGCCAGCAATGTTGTCTTATGGCTGACGCCGGTTGAGAGTATTATGCCCCCGCCCACTCCAGTATCCGAGCCATCTTCCCGACCGCGTCTGGTTCAGAGAAACAAGAGTTTCGAACCTCATGTTCTAGTGGTTCGAGTCGGCTCATTGGTGCAATTCCCCAATCGTGATCCGTTCTTTCACAATGTGTTTTCCTTGTTTGAAGGCAAGCGCTTCGATTTAGGCCTCTACGAGGCGGGCAGCACGCGTGACGTACTCTTCGACAAGCCAGGGATTTCGTACATCTTTTGCAATATCCACGCGGAGATGAGCGCAGTGGTGATCGCTTTGACCACCCCTTACTACGGTATTTCAGACCGGCGCGGGCAGGTACTCATCCCCAATGTTGCGCCCGGCCGCTACATACTCCACGTCTGGTACGAAGGCGCATTGCCCGACACCTTAAGCGCCATGGCAAGGGAAGTCAGAATCTCGGACACGACTTCAACTCTGGGAACATTGCGCGTGCCAGCTTCCCATCTGCCCCAGGAACATAAGAACCTGTATGGGCGCGATTACACGCCGCCCGCCCCGGCCAGTCCGACCTACGAGCATCCCTAACCCGCCAAGTTCTGCGGACGCGACGCAAAACCAGCGACCATTGCCGCATACCGGCTCTTGGGCATGCTCGGGATACAAAGAAATTAGGTGTAAGATCGTTCGGTGAAAGGAAACACACCTCTGGATAAAATGCCTGGTTCAATGGAAGCTCCTATGCAATCAATAGAAGACATTCTGGCCAGCTATAACGACAAAGCGCCGCTCTCAGAAGCCTCAACTATTCCAGCCTCCTGGTACGTTGACCCGCGAATCGCCGAACTGGAAACCAACACCGTCTTTAGTAAGACCTGGCAGATGGTTGGACGGATCGACCAGGTGGAAAAGCCTGGACAGTTCGTCAGCGCCAACGTTGCCGGGGAGCCGATCGTGGTGGTGCGGGGAAATGACCGCGTTTTGCGCGGCTTTTACAACGTCTGCCGTCATCATGCGGCGGCAGTCGTCACTGAGACATGCGGACAGGCATCCCTCTTGCACTGTCCTTACCATGGTTGGAACTACGGTCTCGACGGATCGCTGAAAGGCATGCCGGAGTTTGATGGGGTAAAGGATTTTGACCGCCACGAGAACGGCCTGGTTCCTTTGCAAGCCGAGACCTGGGAAAAATTCGCTTTCGTCAATCTGGACCCTCAAGCTGCTCCCCTGCGTACTTTCTTGGGCGGACTGGTAAAGCGAGTTGCACCGTTGCAGGTGAGCAAACTGCACTTTTTTGCGACGCGAACTTATGACATTGCATGCAACTGGAAGGTATTCGTCGACAATTACCTGGATGGCGGATACCACGTTCCTCATCTGCACAAAGGACTGAGTTCAGTCCTTGATTACAAGGAATACACGATTGAAAACGAGGACCGGTATTGCTTGCAATCCAGTCCGATGGTGGCCTCGGATGAGGACAAGGCAACGGGCGCCACTCGCAAAGGTGATCGCGCCTGGTACTTCTGGCAATACCCCAACCTGATGATCAACTGCTACGAGGGTTACATGGACACCAATCTGGTGTTGCCGATTGACGTTGATCATTGCCGGGTAATCTTCGATTTCTATTTCGCTGATGTCAGTGAGGCCAAGCGCAGCCACAACGAGCAGAGTGTCGCGGTGGGTGCTCGCGTGCAGGATGAGGACTTAGGGATATGTGAGGCGGTTCAACGAGGGCTGAAGTCGCGGGCTTACGGGGCCGGGAGACTTTCGGTGCGACGGGAAGCGGGGGAGCACTTGTTCCATCGCCTTCTGGCGGCTGATTTGAAAGCGGGGGCCGAGGCAGCCGTGACCGCTGCGGCAGACTAGACTGGCACGGATCGTTACCCGCCCGCGTATACGGAATTTTCGCCTGTTTCTCGGGTTCTTAATCCATCCCGCCCGTCGCAAATCCGTTAAGATAATCGTTTCAATGATCGCTCTAACCGCAGCTCTTCTTTACACACCTACGCAGTGTTTTGACCGCCCGGTCGTCTTCCTCGAGGGCGAGCTGATTGTTGAAGTCGCCTCCCAGACTGCACGTTCGATTCCGCCGGGAGCTCAGATAATCGACTTTGGCGACACCATTCTGGCCCCGGGCTTTGTCGACATCCACATACATGGAGGCGCAGGCCACGATGTGATGAGCGCCGACCGGGAGGGACTGAAAGCGCTCGAGCAATTTCTTGCGACTCACGGAGTCACCAGCTATTTTCCGACCACAGTTACGGCTCCGATGGATCAGACGTTGTCTGCACTTGACCGTCTCGCCACGGCAATTGAGAATGGCGAACGCGCAGCAGACCCGGGATCTCGGCGAGCCCAACCGGTCGGCATACATCTTGAGGGTCCATTCATCAGCCACGTTCGCCGGGGTGTTCATCCCCCCGCGTACCTGCTGCAGCCAAGCCTAAATCTATTCGACCGGTTTTGGCAGGCGGCGCGTGGCCGCATTCGCGTCATGACCATTGCACCGGAGCTGGAAGGAGCCAGGGAAGTAATTGCGGAGGCGACGCGGCGAGGCGTTTGCGTCAGCCTGGGTCACAGCGACGCGAATCTGCAGACAACACGTGCTGCTATAGCCGCAGGAGCACGCCATTTTACGCACGGATTTAATGCGATGCGTCCGCTCGATCATCGCGAACCGGGAATCATTGGTGAGATGCTGACCGACTCTCGCGCGTCTGCAGACATCATCGCGGACGGTATTCATCTAGATCCGATCATTGTTGAGTTGTTTCTGAAAAGTAAAGGCTCCGAATTAGCGGTGCTCATCACAGATGCGATCGCCGCGACCGGCATGCCCGATGGCCATTATCGTCTCGGTACTCTGGAGGTGGAAGTGAAAGATGGCCGATGCATGGCTCATGGCAGATTGGCGGGAAGTGTGTTGACTATGGATCGGGCGCTGCGTAACGCTATGCAGTTTGGTCACTGGGACCTGCAACGGGCGCTGCGCGCTGTCTCGTTAAATCCGGCGCGAGTGGTGGGCCTAGCGCATAGCGGCAAGCTCGAACCCGGCTGCCGTGCAGACATCGCCGTGCTGAGCCCGAATGGCGAGATCAGAACCACGGTTTTGCGTGGCGATGTGTCGCAAGCAATGGCAACAAACTGAGGAGCGAGAATGGCCGATAAGGGCGGTTTCCCCCATTACATGCTGAAGGAGATATTTGAGCAGCCGCAAGGATTGCGGGACACCATCAATCCCCGGGTGTCGCTGGAACGCGGGCAAGTGCACCTCGAGGAAGTGCGTATCAGCGATGACGAACTGCGCGCTCTGGAGCGGATCAACATTGTCGCTTCTGGCACGAGCCGACATGCCGGAATGGCTGGGCAATACATGATTCAGGAACTGGTCGGGGTTCCGGTCGAGGTTGATTACGCCAGCGAATTCGAATACCGCAATCCGCTCATCTGTAAAGGTGAGCTGACCATCGTAATCACGCAATCAGGCGAAACTGCCGACACTACCGCGGCGCAGCGCGAAGCTAAGGCAAAAGGATCGCGCACTATCGCAATATCGAACGTGATTGACTCCACCATTGCGCGCGAAGCTGATGGAGTGATCTACACCTATGCAGGCCCGGAGATCAGTATCGCCTCGACCAAGGCGTTCACTGCCCAGCTCGCCGTGCTCTATTTGTTTGCGGTGTACTTGGGACAAGTTCGTGGAAGCCTCAGCAAGGAGCAGGTGCGGCAACATGTGAGCCGGTTGCTGGAAGTGCCTAAGCAAGCCGAAATCGTATTGCAGTCAGCCCCGGCTTGTGCGCGGCTCGCGGAAAAATATCATGCGGTGCAGGATTTCCTTTTTCTTGGACGCGCCATCCACTACCCGATCGCCATGGACGGCGCTCTCAAACTGAAGGAAGTTTCCTACGTGCACGCGGAAGGATATCCAACGGGGGAAACCAAACACGGGCCGAATGCGCTAATCGATGAAAACCTGCCAGTCGTGATCATTGTCACCTGCGATCGCAGCGACCCTGCTGCGGTCCTGCGGTACCAGAAGAATGTTGCCAACATCAAGAGCTTCAAGCAGCAGTCGGGACGCGTTATTGCGATTGCTACCGAGGGAGACGATCAGGTCAGCAGGTTGGCAGATCAAACCATTTTTGTGCCGCAAGCGTCGGAGTTGCTGTCGCCCATTCTGGAGATCATTCCGTTGCAACTGTTCGCTTATTACATGGCCGTGGAAAAGGGTCTGGACGTGGACCGGCCGCGTAACCTGGTGAAATCGGTAACTTTGGAATAGAGATTTTATTGTTGTCGTCTCGAGGCGAAGCGAGGGATCTGCAGTTCAAAAGCGTAATCTCAAACTGCAGATTCCTCGTTGCTCCGCTCCTCGGAATGACATATTTCTGAGTATTGTCAGTGGGTGAACGTGACGTTGAGGCCGGTCGTCAGTAAAACGTCGTTTTTCTTGGTTCCCAGCGGAGGATTAGTCACGTAGATATCGCCGAATGCATTCTGCCAGCCTAGCCATTTGCTCAACTTCGTGACCGTTCCAAAGTTGAACGTCGCGCGATACTGGCCGCCGCTCTGAGTCAGATCGGGAAAGAAGTAGCCCTTTTCGGTGACAACAGTCGAGGCCCCCAGCTTGTGCATCAATTCCTCGCCCAGGGTGAGAGCTGCAAAGCTCCGGGTGATGGGAGCTTGCGCGGGAACGGTTGGTGTCGCAGGTACCATCCCATAACTCTCATGCGTGAAGTTGAGACCGCCAAGGAGATCGAATGTGGTTTGGCTGGTATTGATCACATGCACACCAAGTCCACCGCCGAGGATGGAACGCAGCGTCAGTTCTTGCAATTCGTCAGCCTGGAAATCAGCGCTCCCATAGCCAAATAGCTTCTTGGTGAAATTCCGGCTGTAACGCGCGCCTCCTTGATCTGTGTTAGCCGTCACGTGGGGCACGGCTTCGGGGGCATCGTTCGTTGCGTACACGCTGTTGGCATACATCGTGATTTCGTCATGGGAGGTTTTGCGATCTCCGGTGAAGGCCAGCGACAAGTTCTTGGTTTCGCTATTGCCGCGGGTCAGCGCGAAACCAACCGTCGCACCACCTGCCCATCCCTGCCAAAGTGCAGGATGCAGTCCTTTTTCGTAAGCCGCCTGCTCCTGGTCGTTGCGTAATGCGGTGACTTCATCCTTTTGGACACTGACATTGCCAGTTTGAGTGGCAACGACGAAATTACCATCAGAGGTTGTGACCGTCCCTGCTACGGTCTTGCCCTGGGTAGCCACATGCAGCGACTGCGACGAATCGATCGCCTGGATTGCAGTCCACTGAATTGTGATGTTATCCGCGTAATCGGTCTTCAACGTGAGACTCTTCTGGTCTGACTTTGTGATTTTCCCAGTCAGGCGATCACCGTTCTTTAGCAGCAGCTGATCGGCGAAAAGTGAGGAGGCAAGAATCGTTACGATACCCAGCAAACACAGCTTGCGCATGAAAATTCTCCCAAAGTGTTTTTTTTTGATCCGGGTCCCAGGATTCAGATGTGCAGGAAGACCCATCAACTTACCTGATGCACGGCTTGCCAGACAAGAAAGAAATGGCTTTCACCAGGGTGAGACGCAAGAAAAACCAGATAGAATTCCTTCAAGCGGGAGCAATGTAAACAAATGTAGCCGCGGATCTAGCTCTTCACTTCGGTGTTCTTGTTTTCAGTTGCTGCAGCCTTAGGTTGTTCGGAGTGTTCCTTCATGCCCTCTTTCAACGCACGAAGTCCTTCGCCGATTCCTTTGCCGAGTTCAGGTAACTTCTTGGGACCAAAGATCAGCAAGGCAATGAAGAAAATCACCAGAAGGTGCATCGGTTGGAATAGCCCTTCAAACATACAACCTCCACTACGAGCGCACGAACATCTACCGTAACGTTAACTGGAGAGGCAACGTCGCGTCAACTGAAAGTCCCTCTTACTGCGGCGGCGCGCTGGCCGGATTCGTTTCAGGCGGTTCACAATCGGACGGTGCCTGTCGCGAAAAGACCTCCAATCCTCTTTGCTAATCGCCCCAAGCGCACAAAGTGATATACAGGGAAAAACCACTCTGGAACCTGCACTGCCGACCATTCTCCGATCCCTGGACTCCAGATCAGCCGCCACAAAAATCGGGCCTTATCCGAGATGCGTTCTCGCAACCGGATCATGAGCCTGAAGTAGGCGAGGGATTCTGTGTCGTACGGCAAGCCGAGGGTGATGATTCGCAGAATTTCGACTTTCAGAATTTGGCATGTGCGATCTGTTTCCAGCCATTGCTGGATTGGGATTGGCAACACTGACCCGAACAAATCATGCGCTAGCAGGAGGTTCAAAATAACGATACGCCGAATACCCAAGCTGGACGCTCGTTGCCAAACCGCATCCCAATCGATCGGTTGCGACCTGGCCAGCTCGGCGATATCGCACAACCAGGAAAGTTGTGCCCAGACGTGCTTCGCGGCGTGAACACAGAGGACAAGCAGCAGGTCATCGGGGCAAAGCGTCGGAATTGAACAGCCATGCATTGTCGACCACTCGGCTTTCTCGAACAAGCCGGCCATGTCAAAATCGACTGAATAAAATCTCGGCAAAATCCGCCAGTGCAATTCCACGAGATGCGCGCCGGCTGGGCCGTCAAACGGACATTCGTAACCCGCCTGGATAAATGCTCGTTCCTGGCGAGGGTTCAGCCGAATAGTGGGCCGGTACCCGGCTGTGGCGAGAGCGTCTTTGGCTGCGCCTACGTCTTCGGGACGGACCAGAATGTCAATGTCGCCGAATTGACGTTCGGTCACGGCGCCGTACAGCGTTTGCGCCAGCACCGCCCCCTTGTACGGCATTGCCTTAATTCCACAGACCTCGAGATGCCTCTGCGCACGGATCAGTTCACCCGTAAGCCACAAAGTCTTGCGCGCGTTCTCTTCATACTTCTCGCGCAGCAAGGCAGAATCCGGCAACGGCAATCGGTCGAAATGGGGCGTCAGTGAGTGGTATACCAGCGGAGTAACTCCGTGGTGTTCGGCAAGAGTGATGAAAAATTTCCAGTCATGTTGCTGAGGATCAAAACTCCAGGTGCATTTGCTCAAGCTACTTGCTAACCGCTTAGCACAGCAGTCAAGCAACAGTTCGAATTCGGGGGTTGTGCCCGGCAGGCGGGATGCAACCGGATCAGTCAGAACCGGTCGCAAATCGGCAGCAGCCGAGATCATCGGGAGCAGTGAACAAAACCAGTCAGCCAGTAAGGCCGCTAACTGAACCTATAATGACAGACGCTTGCTCCCATTTTGCACGCAAGAGTTGCTTATCTCGGCACCGGCCAGATAATGGACGCTATCGTATTCAAGTCGGTCAGCAAAGTCTTCAGGCATCGGCGTGCGCTTTTTTATTGGCGGGGAAAGGAACGCGCTGAGCCAACATTTGCGTTGCGAGATATCTGCCTTCGCGTGGCTGCTGGATCTGTCGCAGCTCTGCTGGGCCCGAATGGCAGCGGCAAAACCACACTGCTGAGATTAATTTCGACCATGCTGCTGCCGGATTTGGGCGAGGTGCTGGTGCACTGCGCCGATACCCGGCGGGACCCGCAAACAGTACGAACCTTAGTGGGGTTTGCCGTCGCGGGTGAGCGATCGTTCTTCCCGCGCCTCACAGCGCGAGAAAACCTGGATTTTTTTGCAGCTTTGGACAATGTGCATCCACGGGTGCGGCCGGAACGAATCGAAATCTTGCTGGCTCGCACCGGACTGCTTGATGCGTCCGATAGTCTGGTCATGCACTTTTCCGCGGGGATGTACCAAAAACTAGCCATAGCGCGAGCCCTGATGAAGCGGCCTGCCGTGATTCTGCTGGATGAGCCAACGCGCAGCCTGGACCCGGTTGCAACCACAGACGTCTGGGACTTGTTTCGCGAATTGTGCGCAGATGGAACGACGCTTGTGATTGCCAGCCATAATTTTGAGGAAGTCGCCACGGTCGCTGATTCAGTTGTTGTGTTACAGCGAGGCGAAGTGAAGATTCATGAGAGGACCACCGGATTCAAGGTACAAGACGTTCGACAACTTTACTTCCAGACGGGCAGGGACTCATCCACTAGCGACGCAGATTGTCTCCTCGAGAGCTGCCGATGATGGCTTCTAGTCTGTTGGACAAAACCGTCGCGATTTTGCGCCGCGATCTTCTTACTTCGATTCGCTACCGCTCAGCTTTCATACTGGTTGTTGCCGGCGCCATGCTGGAGTTGGCGGCTTTCTATTATCTCGCCAAAGCTATCGGCCCTAGCTTTCGCCCCGAGGGTTTCGATTACTTTTCGTTCCTAGTGGTGGGCACCGGTTTTTACACATTCCTGGTGATGGGAATTCATTCCTTCCTGCAAACTGTGCAAGAGGCCCAGCAAAACGGAACCTTTGAAGTGTTGATGACCACTGCGACACCTGCACCGGTGGTGCTGTTCCTTAGCGCCATGTCAGCATTTTCGCGGAATATAGCGCAAATGATTCTTTACTTGGGAGTGGGGCTGCTGTGGTTCAACCGCACTTTGCCGAAGCCCAACCTGGTAGCGTCGATACTGGTTTTTTCTCTTTCTCTCATGATCGCGGCAGCAGTCGGAATGCTCGCGGCCGCGCTGCAGGTGACGACGCAAAAAGGATCCGCAGTGTTGTGGGCCTTGGGCTCCGGAGCGTGGCTGTTGACGGGAACTCTGTTCCCGGTCGCCAACCTTCCCCCACCACTGCGTCTTGTGGCCAGGCTGATCCCGATCACACCAGCATTGGACGCCATGCGCCTGGCAGTTTTGCAAAGAGCGAGTGTTCTGGCGTTGCGTCAGCAGATTGCAACTGTAGCGGCTTTTTCTCTTGTGCTCCTGCCGTTAAGTCTGCTTGTTTTTTCCAGCTCTGTGCGCTGGGCAAGGCAGGAAGGCACTCTGTCCAACTACTAAGCGACCTCTAAGAGCCGGAAAGCAACCGTTACTTAGGTCATCTGCATGAGCAGCTAAGCGCGATCGGAATGCTTTGCGAGCCGTAGAATTTACGTAGCTCCTTCTTATGGGCACGGCCGCAACAATTCAAGGACCACCACGCCGCAGTACTCGGATTCGCGCTCAAATCCCTATCCGCCTTACCAGCCTGGATCCGGCGATTGAATTCGCTGAGCGCTGCCACACGCTGGTAGTGAACACGGAAGGCTGCGGAGTGCGAGTTTCGCGCCCTTTGGACCCTGGTCTGCCTGTGCTGCTCGATGAGCTCCCGGCTGGAAACCCAGCCGAAGGAAGTGTGGCAAACTGCGTCCCGCTGGGAACCGAAGGTAAGTACTGGGTGGTAGGCATTGCTCTGGACCAACCCGGAAATATCTGGTGTATTCGGCCGGCTCCGGCGGATTGGAAAGAGTCAGGGCCTGCGCTGGCGAGCGTGCCTCTGCCCAAGAAGGTTGACGAGTGGCCCTATTCGTTCTTCTCCGGTAAAGGAGAAGCTCACCCCGGCCGCAAATAGATCCCTCTTTATTTGGAAGACCTCTCAGAACTCCACGTGCAGTCGGAAGCTGCCCACCAGGACTGGACCGCGATCCCGGTTGTAACCCGGGTTATTGATGTGCTGCAGATCCGGAGCCACATAGATGCCACGCCAGAGGTGGACTGTGTAGTAAGTCTCGACGATGTTCTCTCTTCCATAGTTGAGATGCCCATCGCCGAGAAGGAAGCCTTGGCCCCCATCGGCGAGGTAAATCTGGTGGTCCTTGGAAATAGCATTGCTTACCAAAGCCACGCCGGCGCGATCTTGCCGCCGATGCCAAAGTGCGCCGCGTGCCCCCAATCCGCCTTCAAAGGTCTGATCGACCTCGGTGTAAGCGAACGATTCGGTTTTGCCGTTGTCCCAGCCAAATCGACCGAACGCCGTCAGATAGGGCGTCAGATTTTGCTCGACATTCATTCCGAAACCATATTTGCGTGTGATGTGCCAGGGGTGATTTGTAATTTCCGGAGTCGGAACAAGATGCTCATCAAACTGTGCAACGGCCTGCCGGTAAATTCCCATGTTCGCGTAGTTCGTATACGCCAGCAGGCGTACAACTCCTGCCTGGCGAGGAATGAGGCCGCGACGTAGTTCGTATTCCCAGTTCTCCGCATGCACCTGCCATGGCCGCCACACCAGATCAATTCCGTTAGCAACCTTGGGCATGAGTCCTTCGACGAAGCGAAAACCCCAATTGCGGTCTTCGTAATCGGCGGTAGCCCCGACGGTGTAGCCGCGTGTGTCGGCTGCGTAGTCCCAGGCGCCGTTGTTGTCAACCGTCCAATTCATAAATTGAAGGTGAGTGTCAGAGGCCGCAGAATTCACGTCGAAAAAATCCGGCAGGCTGAATTTGCCAAATCGCACTTCCAAGCGGCGCCGCGGCAGTTCGTCGAACAGGGAGAGTGCATTGCGTTGGTTCTCGACTTTGTCCTTGCTCAGCGCAAAAACTTTGTGAATCATTGCGCGGGCGGGGTACGGGGCTTTGCTCAACAGTGGATTGCGTACGATGTCCAAATCTGGAAAGCCGGCGAGTCCCAACCCTGTGCTCAGCGCGCTCCCGCCAGCCTCCTCGAGATCGAACAGCAGCTCGGTCGAATTATTCAGCCGGACTCCCGTATAGAGAGTCAAAACACGCGACAAAGCTTGATCAGAGTCTGGACTCAAGCTGTGCGGCCCACTGTATTTGGCGTAGAACGCTGGATGAGCCTCAAAGATAAAATTAGCCTGGCCGGAGAGCCAGAAACGGCTATCTGCCAGGTGCGGAAACATGGTTTCCACGTCTTCATCCTCCGCACCAGAAGGAGGGTCACTTTCGCCGTGTTCACCGGGATTTGCCGGGGCTTGGACATCGGTAGGCACAGGCGACGGCGGGGGTGGTACTTCCTGGGCTGCGCCAATCGCGATACACCATCCCCAAAGAACTACTATCAGCATGTACGCGGTCAGGGGGACTTGCCTGATGATCGGACCGAATTTTCGGCTCTGCTGCCGCATGGTTGATTCTGCCGGGCGAAGGGGTGAAGCCCCGAAGTTGGAGGCCAGCTCCATTATGAAAATGAATTTCAATTTCAACTATGCAGCGTAGCCAAGCATTCCGGCCGCGTCAACGCGACTTGTCACCCGTGATTGTGACTTTGATCACGCCATCTCCGCTTCGCTCATCACACAGTTTCGCGACCCAGCCCGCCTTCTTTGCTCAACCAAAAGAGATTCTTATTGTCGTGAGGGCTTTCTGTCTGCCATTCGCATAGTGTACCCCCCTACGGTATATGTCAAGCAGATAAGCATCAGTGGGCTGTAAGGATGGTAAAAGCCCGGGCCCGCCGGGTACGAACACCGACAACAAAAATCAGGACGGCCCGGAGCCCCCGAGGCCGTCCTGTAAAACCCTCCCGGTTAGAAGGGCGTGTACTATGAGGAGCGTACTGGACGGACATTTCAACAGTATTTCGGCATTGTGAAATTCTTGTGAATCATCGAGGAATCTGAAATTGTTTCCCGCGCTTCCGCTAGGAGAAGTGGTAATTAGGGCTGGCGAGCGGACCTCATAACATCGCCCTAGCTCCGTCACATCCACCTGTGATCGCACCTGCTGCAGCTCTAGTCCGCGCTGTTACCATGCTTATAGATTAGCCAAGGAGGTGCCATGGCGCGACGGATTGACATCTCTCGCAAACTACAACAACGAGCAGAGCAGATGATCCCAGGCGGCGTCAATTCCCCGGTTCGCGCGTTCCGTTCCGTCGGAGGCGAGGCACCCTTTATTGTGCGTGGCGAAGGTTCGCGCATCTTCGATGCTGACGGAAATGAATACATCGATTACATCGGCTCCTGGGGACCACTGATCCTCGGCCACGCTGCGCCGGCGGTGGTCGATGCAGTTGTGAGCGCCGCTCGCCATGGCACCAGTTTCGGCGCATCCACGCCCAGTGAGGCGGACCTGGCGGAAATTGTGCTGTCGGCGTTCCCGCACATCCAGAAAGTCCGTTTCGTGAGTTCGGGTACCGAAGCGACCATGTCGGCCATCCGCCTCGCCCGCGCTTATACGAAGCGCAAGCACATCGTAAAGTTTGAAGGGTGCTATCACGGCCACGCGGATGCACTATTAGTGAAAGCCGGCTCCGGTGTGGCTACCCTGGGCATTCCCGGATCGGCCGGTGTCCCCGAAGAGTTCACCCAATTCACGCTGGCCCTTCCCTTCAATGACATCGAGGCCCTGGAAGAAGCCTTCAACAGATTCAAGCACCAGATCGCATGCGTCATCGTGGAACCAGTTGTGGGGAATATGGGCTGTGTTCCTCCAGCCCGCGGATATTTGGAGGCGCTGCGGGCTATTACACAACGCGACCGCACCTTGTTGATCTTCGATGAAGTCATGACGGGTTTTCGCCTGGCCTTCGGGGGAGCGCAGGAGCTGTATACCATCACTCCCGATCTGACCACCATGGGCAAGATTATCGGTGGCGGGTTGCCGGTGGGAGCTTACGGAGGGCCTTCGGAAATTATGGATCTCGTAGCTCCACTCGGACCGATGTACCAGGCCGGAACGCTTTCGGGGAATCCGCTGGCCATGGCCGCGGGCTTGACGACACTGCGCTACCTGCGCGAACACAAGCGGGAAATCTATCCTCGTCTTGACAAGCTCACTGACGAGCTCGTCACAGGCGTGACTGCGTCAGCGAAGGATGCCGGCATACCCATCTGTTCTAATCGCGTTGGCTCAATGTTCACGTGGTTCTTCACACCCGGTCCGGTGACGAATTGGAACTCAGCTACCAAATCCAATACCGGAGCTTTCGGCCGCTTCTTCCGCTCGATGCTCGACAGTAACGTTTATCTTCCTCCATCGCAATTCGAAGCAGCCTTTCTCAGTGCGGCTCATAGAGAAGAGGACATTCAGCAGACCATAGCGGCCGCGAAACAGGCGTTTGCGCTGGTGCACGCCTAGGTTCAGGAACTGAGAACCCGCGCCTGATCGCGGAGAACTGTGCCTTCCATCATGTCCGGAATGGTTACGAACTCGTATCCTTGGGATTTACACCACGGAATCAAACGATCGGTCGCGATCACTGTCTGCGATCGATCCGCTCCAAAGGCTGCATGTCCTCCGTCGTGCAGGAGGATCACCTCGCCGCCCCGCACATGGCCAAGGACCTTGTGGGTCACGTACTCCGCCGGCCTGTGCTTCCAATCCTGCCCGCTGACCCGCCACATGACAGTCTCAAGCCCCAAGCTGCGCGCTCGACGCAGAGTCTCGGGCCTTCGCCCACCAAAGGGCGGGCGAAAAAGCGCAGAGTGTTGTCCGACCGCATCATTGAGCGCCCGCTTACATTCCGCTATCTCCACACTGGTCTGCTCGCCCGAAGCAAAAATTAGATTACGGTGTGAATAGGTGTGATTCCCGATGGCATGCCCCGCTTTCGCCAATTCACGGGCGATTTCAGGCCGCTTCGCGACATAACGCCCAATCAGGAAAAATGTGGCTCGCACATTGTGGTGCGCAAGAACTTCTAATAGCCGGAGCGTGTGCGGATCGTTCGGGCCGTCATCGTAAGTAAGCGCCAGCCGCTTCGAGCCCCATGGCAGGCCCACAAACGTTGCTCCATACCACTGCCCGGTTGGCGACATTGTTTGATAACCGGCAGCGCAAGCCGCTATCGCGGCTCCAGCGCCAGTCAACACCGCACGAAGCATGGAATCATTGTAACGGCATTGCAGATTGCCGATTTGCGATTTCCAATGTTCGATTTGCCGGAGCTTCTTGCGCTCGGTCAAGACACTCCCAATTAGAAGTCGTAGATTGCGGATCCCAGGGGTTACTTTTCCCTCAATTGCACACAACCCGCCCTCGCGCTATTCTGCCATCCGAAGCAGCGGTCTCCCGATCCCATGGCCAATCTCTTCGAACTCCCCCGTTACATTGCAGTGGAAGGTCCCATACGCGTCGGTAAAAGCACGCTGGCAGGAATTCTGGCCGAGCGCCTGAACGCACAGCGTGTTATGGAGAGCGAGGAGAATGCCTTCTTACCAGCTTTTTACGAGGGACAACGTGGCGCTGGATTTCAAGCGCAATTTGCTTTTCTAATCCGTCGTTTTGAGCAGCTTCGCGCGCTCGATTTGGGTCCTCGTTCACAGAAAAACATCGTGGCCGACTTCATTTTCGAGAAGGACAAGATCTTCGCCTGTCTGAATCTGGCCGACCGCGAGCTCGATGTTTATAACCGTTATTACAATTACTTCCGCGAGCAGCTTCCCACGCCTGATCTGGTGATCTACCTGCAAGCCACGCCTGAGGTCCTGAAAAAGCGGCTGAAGAAAAAGAACGCTTCAGCGGAAAAGTCGATCAGCGAGGAATATCTTGAGGAGGTAATCAAAGCTTACGAGCACTTCTTTTTTCATTACACTTCCTCCGACCTGCTGATCGTGAATACGTCGGGGATCGATTTTGTCGAGCGCAACGAGGATCTTCAGCAATTGCTGCGCAAAGTTGCAGCTCCCATCAAGGGCACTCAGTATTTTCTGCCACTGGGCCGGCAGGAAGCAGCCAGCGCGTGAATCGCTTCGACGAAATCCTGTGCCAACTTCGTTGATTTGAAACCCTCCCCTCGCCCTCGTATACTTACACCCCGCCATGAAGGTTGTGGTCATCATTCCGGCTGCGGGTCTGGGTACGCGGATGGCCTCAGCTCCCGGCGCTAAAGGCCAGAAGCCTGCCGCCAAACAATTCACTGAGCTGGCGGGTACTCCGATTCTGATTCATACTTTGCGAAAGTTTGCCAGCCACCCCGTGATAGCTGAGATGTATGTGGCGCTGCGCGCTAACGAAATCGCCGGCTTCCGCACTCTTATCGAGAGAGAAGGCAAGAACTTAGAGATCAAGAAAATCCAGACCGTCGAGGGCGGCGAACATCGTCAACAGTCGGTGGCTAATGCACTGAAGGCGATTTCGGCGGCGGCGGCGGATGATGTGGTGCTGGTTCACGACGCTGTGCGGCCCTTCGTGACCGAGCAGATCATCCACGATGTAATTCAAGCGGCGCAAAAATATGGGGCCGCCATTGCCGGCGTACCCGCCGTAGACACTGTCAAGCAGGTGGAGCGAATCGCAGAGGGCGCTTTGATCACCGCGACAGTTCCACGCGAACGGGTGGTAATGGCACAAACTCCGCAGGGCTTCCGTTATGACGTGCTCAAGAAGGCATTTGATGAAGCCACCGCGGACGGCTTCCTGGGAACCGATGAAGCCTCGCTGGTGGAGCGCTCCGGCCACGAGGTTGCGGTGGTGATGGGTTCACCGCGGAACATCAAAATCACCACTCCTGCTGATCTGGAACTCGCGGAGTTTTATTTGAAGTCAGCCTCTTAGCTCTGCTTGGCCTTTCTCACCCCCATCACTTCGCTCGCGCCGCAAAGGAGCATTTTCTGCGCTGAGAAATTCCTATAAGATAGGCCGGGCTGCAAACACACTCGGAGGATCACACCTATGCGGATGTCTGCTTGGATAACTGCACTGATTTTTGCTGTCGCCGGTTTGGGTATGGCCGCGCATGCTCAGGAAATGGCTGCTGACAAAAAGGCGCCACCGAAGCCAGCTTCCAGCGCAACACAGGCAGTGCTCGATCAATGGAACGACATCGGAAGAAAACTGATCGCTATGGCGGAGGATTTTCCCGAAGATAAATACGATTTCAAGCCTGCTCCCACTGTAAAAAGCTTTGCCGAGCGCTTGATTCATGCCGCCCATGCAAATTATTTTTTCACCAACGTTGTGCTCGGCCAGAAGGCGCCTGAGATGAATGATCCGAGCCGTGAGCAGTACAAGACCAAAGCCGATGTAGCCGCTTTTGTGAAGAAGTCGTTTGCCGACGGGGCCGCAGCCCTCAAGAAAAAAGGAGACGCTGGCATGTCGGACCTGGTCGTGGATCCGTTCGAGAATCAACAGACCCGTATCAGTGATTTCGCGTACGGATTTGTCGAGCATTCCGGCGAGATCTACGGCCAGCTCACGGTTTACTACCGCGCCGCTGGCTTGGTGCCGCCCGAGTCGCGTCCCAAGAAGTGACGTTGCCTGTTATGCTGCCAGCATGAACGCCTCAGAGCCTCAGAAATTGCGAGTCGTTCCAGGGCTCTGTGGCGATTGCCAGCACGCAAAACAGATCAAGTCGGAGCGAGGTTCGATGTTTCTAAGATGCGATCTCGCGCTGAGGGACACGCGTTTCCCGAAGTATCCGCGGTTGCCCGTGCTGGTCTGCTCCGGGTATGTGAAGAAATCGTCCCAAGTTGCTCCAATCCCTACGATTTGTCGATCCTAATCGAGCCATCGCCGGTTTGAACGCTAATCAGATTTCCCCCACCATTCAATTTCCCATGAACGCTTTTGTCACCCAGATTTCCCTGCACGGTCAGTGGAAGACTCAGGTTGATGTGTCCATCCCCGGTGCGCAGATCCACGTCGGCGGCAAAATTGTCGGGCAGTTGGAGAGTGACGCTGCCATCGCCGGTACGGATACTCCAATCCGAGGAAACCACTGAGCCTGCCAGCGCCCGGGCTTCTATGCGGCCATCGCCAGTATGCAGATCCAGGGTGTCAAATCTCCCCGCAGCCGAGATATGGCCGTCGCTAGTGTGCGCGCGCAAACTTCCATCGACGGATTCAATCTCCTCATGTCCGTCGCCGCTTTCCAGCTCCATATTGCCTTTGAAATTCGCCAACCGGATGGCCCCGTCGCCAGTACGCAGATTCACATGGCCCTCGCGGGGCATGTGAATATCAACATCTACCCTGTAGTCTCGAATACTACCGAAATTAATTACAAAATTATGGTGAGGGTAGCGCAGCTCGATGTCCACGCTGTCACCATTCTGGTGTTCTTCAATCGTGATCCCGCCCTGGCCAATCTTATAGTGGGCGCTGGTGACGTGGACCTCAATCGTGCTCTTGTCCCAGGTGTCCACGTTAAGATTTGCATCGGAGGTGTGCACCCGCAGGTCGGGTTTTCCGGCAATGCTATAAGTCTTGGACCACTCATCCGCGTGCGCGAACGCAGTCACGGCCAAACATAAGCCGAACAAGCTCAATGCGAAGCGTTGCATAAGGGACTCCCGCAACTGGACGGAGACACATCGCCCAGTATTAGACGATGGTACGCACTAGCGGTCAACTTAGTTCCGTTTCGAGGATTTGGTTCGTTATCCGGAAAAGGATGATGATCTGCGTCTGTTGCTGCCCGGGTGCCAGCGAGCGCTACAATATGATCATGTCCGCCGGCAGTCCGAAACCGGAATCTGAGCGAACGCCTCCCGAACGGCATCCGATACCGGAGGTCTACACGCTAGAGACTACTGGGTTGCTGGTGATTGCCGCAATAATCCTTATCCTCACGCTGATACGTTATTGGCATCACATTCCCTGGGGTGCGCGCTAGACGTGAGTCGGCAACCTCTGCTGGTTGTGGTCCTAGGGCCGACCGCTAGCGGAAAGACCGCGCTCTCGCTCGCATTGGCGGAACGTTTTCATGGCGAAATCGTCAATTGCGACTCTGTCGCCATGTACCGCGAGTTCGAGGTCGGCACTGCCAAGCCGAGCTTGGCAGAACGCAATCAAGTGCCCCACCATCTGCTTGACTTCGTTGAACCCACTGCCTATTTCACGGCTGGAGAATATGCGCGAGTCGGCCGCCAGGTTCTCGAGGAGATCAGATCCCGAGGAAAATTACCGATTGCGGTCGGGGGCACAGGGTTGTATCTTCGCGCCCTGCTCGATGGCCTTTTCCCTGGCCCCCAGCGCTCTGAGGAGCTGCGAGAGCGGCTTCGCGAGAAAGCGGCGGAGAAAGGCCCTGCCTATCTGCATCGTTTGCTGACGCACCTCGACCCCGAATCTGCCGACAAAATTCACGTTAATGACACGCCCAAACTCATTCGCGCAATCGAAGTCTGCCTGGCATCGCGCCGAAAGATGTCGGAGATGTGGAAGGCGGGCCGCGACCCCCTGCAAGGATTCCGCGTTCTGCGGCTCGGACTAAATCCGGAGCGTGAAGCCCTTTATGCCCGAATCAATTGTCGGGCAACGCGCATCTTCGAGTCAGGGCTGGTGGCGGAAACCCGACGTCTACTGGAAACCTATGGAGAGAACGCCCGGCCTCTCGCGTCGCTTGGATATAAACAAGCCGTGCAAGTCATCCGCGGAAAAATTGACCAAGCGACCGCTTTGCAAGCGGTGCAGCAAGCCCATCGCAACTATGCCAAACGCCAGATGACCTGGTTTCGCCGCGAACCGGAGGTGCTGTGGCTCGAGGGTTTCGGCAATGACCCCAGCATTCAAATTCAGGCAATGGAATTAGTGAAGCAAAACTTTTAGTTGGTCAGTCACTGATTCAATGAACATGGAAAGCGCTATGGCTGGCCAGCGGCCTGGGCTCTCGCTCTGCTTCTAGCGACAAACCTAGAAAGGAATCGTGCGATCTTTTCGAGTTTTTGCAAATCCGCTGCCGTAAAATCCGGGCCCGCGATTGTCGGGCGCGGGCCCTTACGCGAGATTTGAATTACCCCAAGAACATCTCCCGTGCTGTTGAGAATGGGCGCGGACATCAGCTTCTGAATGACTTGATCGTCCAGCCCGCTATCGCCGATTTTCACCAGCTCAAAGACGCTGAAATGGTTCACTTCGGTAAAGCTATTGAAAAGCTCCGCTTTTTTGGTCTGCGCGGTGCGCGCTGCGACGGCCGAACTGGAGATTGGTATCGCACCTGCGGTTTTCAACTCAGCCGGAAACACGAAATGCAACAGCTTTCCACGCAACTCTAGCAACGCCACCTCTGTTTGCTTCACGCGGAAAGCATCGGCGACCTTGCCGCAGACGGTATCTACCGTGTCTTCCAAACCGTACGAAAATGGCTCGGCATCCTGCATCTTCAATCCAGCATGAACGACTATCCGGTTTCCGGCAAGTAACCAACGTGCCCTGTTTAAAGTAATGATATCAATCACTTGTAAGGGATTCCGGGCTGTTTACCTTGTATTGTCCCTCGAATTCGTGGCGCTGATGGGTGTGCTATCTTCGCCTGATGCGGCGTTCTGTAAGCTCACTTTTGTTATGCGTTTTGCTCTCCTCTGCCTCGGTAGCCAAAGAGAAATACTCGGTTCCGGGTCCCATTTCTCTGGATCAGAGCGGCCAGAAATGGGCGGAGAAAACCTTGCGCAAGCTCTCTCCGGAAGAAAAGGTCGGCCAACTTTTCATGATCTGGG
The DNA here is from genome assembly GCA_035624215.1 of Terriglobales bacterium. GTDB lineage: Bacteria > Acidobacteriota > Terriglobia > Terriglobales > Acidobacteriaceae > JAFAGX01. The sequence continues at coordinate 6,767 of DASPRY010000019.1, read as the reverse complement.
TGCGGGCGGAGTTCCTCAACGTAAACAACCCGCAGTACCTACAGCTGCGCGACACGATGAACAAATATCACATCGGCGCTTTCGCCATGACGGTGCGATGGGAGGCACCTTTTCTTTATCGCAACCAGCCTTATGAAGCCGCTGTGCTGCTTAACCGTTTGCAGCACGATTCGAAGCTGCCGCTGCTGATCGCGGCTGATTTTGAACGAGGCGTGAGCATGCGCCTGCACGGAGCCACAGAATTTCCTCATGCCATGGCCTTCGGAGCAGCGGCCAAACCTGAGTACGCCGAAGCGTTTGGCCGGATCACTGCCCAGGAGGCACGGGCCATTGGCGTGCATTGGAATTTCTTCCCGGATGCCGACGTTAACTCAAATCCCGCAAATCCCATCATCAACACCCGATCGTTCGGAGAAGATCCGCAACTGGTCGGAGATCTCGTGGCTGCGTACATTCGCGGTGCGCGCGCGAATGGCATGATGACGACGGCCAAGCACTTCCCCGGGCACGGCGACACCGCGACCGATTCCCACCTGGGCGTGGCCCAGGTAACCGGAGACAAAGCGCGTCTCGAAGCAGTGGAACTGTCTCCCTTTCGCCAGGCGATTGCAGCAGGAGTGGATGCTGTGATGGTGGCGCACGTGACTGTGCCTTCGCTGGATCCGCAACCCACCCGGGTCGCTACGACATCGCCTGCAGTTGTCACGGACCTCTTACGGAATCAACTCGGGTTCAGGGGGATTGTAATTACTGACGCATTGGATATGGCCGGACTCACTCGGTTGTACTCGAATAATATCGGCAGGGCAGCGGTGGATGCCTTCAAGGCGGGAAACGATGTGCTGCTTATACCTGCCGACCTGGACGCCTCTTATCGGGCAGTTCTGCAAGCCGTCCAAAGTGGTGAAATTCCTCTTACCAGGCTCGATGCTGCGGTACTGAAGATATTGAAAGCAAAGGCTTCTTTGGGACTTCACAGGGCACGGCTGGTTAATTTACAGAATCTCGAGGAAACGGTTGGGCGGCCTGAGAGCCTGGCTCTCGGGCAAGAGGCTGCTGACGCTGCCGTCACTCTGGTTCGTGACAATGGCAAAGTGCTTCCCTTGAAACCTTCTGGAACCGTTTCCGCCAGTCTTCCGTATCAAGCCGTGGAGGCGGTTCGCAACAACACGGTGGCCGTGATCTTCTCAGAAGATGTGCGCCTCGAGGCAGGGCGCGTGCTCGAGCGGCAGCTGCGCTTACGCCTGCCTGACGTTCATGTTTTTTACGTGGATTCGCGTATCGCCGCCGAGATGTCCGATGAGGTGTTGAAGGCGGTCGACCAGGCGAAGGCGGTGATCGCCGCCGCTTATGTGGTCCCGATCGCAGGACGAGCTGTGCCGGGCCCTAACGGATTGACAAACACGGTGGCCGTCTCCGATGCCAATGGAGCGTTGTTACAGGAAATTGTGAAGCATGCGGCAGAGAAAACCGTATTACTCGCTATGGGGAATCCCTATATGGCGGAGGATTTCCCGGCAGTGCAGAATTATCTTTGCACGTTTTCAAATGCTGCCGTTTCTGAGCTGAGCGCGGTGAAGGCGCTATTCGGGGAAGCGGCGATTGGTGGCCGGCTTCCGGTGACTATTCCGAACATCGCGCAACGTGGCTTCGGCATCGAGCGCCCGGCCCGCTTGACAGAAGGAGGTTCCGATGCTCATTCTCAAAATATTGGACAATAAAACAAAACTCCTCATCGCCGTGGCCTTTGCGAGCTGGCTGACACTGCTGGCATGCACGATCAGCGTCAAGGACCACGATGGCGGCGATAACAGCAAGGTGGACATCGAAACGCCGATCGGAGGCATTCACGTTGACGAGCAAGCGGATGTGCGTGAGACCGGCTTGACGCTATATCCGGGCGCGCGGCAGAAACCCAAGACAGACCATGACAGCAACAGCGCAAATGTGAACATCTCAAGCGGACTTTTCGGCCTGAAGGTTGTTGCCATCGAGTATGAATCCGATGATCCACCCAGCAAGGTGCTAACCTTCTATCGCGAACAGATGAAGAAATTTGGCAGTTTCGTCGAATGTCGCACCGACAAGCACAGCGATCTGGCTGCCAAAGCAGACATTGGAAACCCCCGGCCCGTGAGTTGTGACTCCGGCAACAATGGCAGCGTAGTCGAACTCAAGAGCGGCACGGAAGATAACGAACATCTCGTCTCTGTGGAGCCTAAGGGTAAAGGATCGGACTTCGCGCTGGTGTATCTTCGTACGCGCGGCAAGCAGGGGGAAATCTAGGCGGCGACGCCTGAAGCTACGAAGTCCGGTCCAGGGTGCATCCTTGCGCTCCTTTTCTTTGTGCTGTTACTTTGAGATGGGTGGATCATCCCTGCAATAAGTGCGGCGCCATTGTGGAGGACGGAACAGCATTCTGCCCAAGCTGCAGTGCCCCACAGATTCGGGTAACGGCGACGGCACCGATCACGGAAACCCTGGCGTCAGTAGCGACAAGCCAGGGAGAGAGTTTTCCTGAGGCTAACGCGATTCAATGGTCTCAAGCTCTTCCCTCAGCAGCGCTAGCGGGACTGATTGCTGCATGTCTGATGTTTATCCCTCTGGGCGCATTCGGGCTGGGAATGATTGCGGCTGGTGTCTTTGCCCTTGTGTTTTACCGCAGGCGACACTCTTTCGGGCATTTGACTCCCGGCATGGGAGCGCGGCTGGGCGCGCTCAGCGGGACATTTGGTTTCGCATTCTTTGCGGTTTTCACAGCCATTGAAGTGCTTGTATTCCACAGTGGTGGGCAATTGCGAGCTGCGCTGCTCGAAGCGGTTCAGCAGTCTGCCTCGCGCACTTCCGACCCGCAGGCCCAGCAAGTGCTGGATTACCTGAAAAGCCCGCCTGGCTTGGCCTTAGTGATGGGGATTGGCCTGGCCGTAACGTTCGTAATTTTCCTGCTGCTTTCCAGCGCGGGCGGCGCGGTGACCGCCGTCCTGCTGCGGCGAAGAGAAAAATAGCGTAAGTCTGCGGTTCTCTTGCCCCCCCATGCTTCCCCCGCGTATCATGCAGCGTTCATGACCCCACGATCTCCGACTCGCCCGGCCAACCTGAAGGAAAAGGCGCAGCTGCTGTCGGCGTCGGAAATCGAACGAACTCTGGTCCGGCTGGTGCATGAAATCATCGAACGAAATGACGGGGCCGATGATCTTGGTATCGTGGGGATCCGTCGCCGTGGCGTCTTTCTGGCACAGCGCCTGGGAGAAATGATTCAGCGCATCGAGAAAAAACCGGTTCCGGTTGGTACCCTCGATATTTCGCTGTATCGAGATGATCTTTCTACCGTCGGTCCAAAACCTGTCGTACAAAAAACTGAAATCGGTATCCCCATCACTGGGAAAAAGATTGTGCTGGTGGATGACGTGCTTTATACCGGCCGAACTACCCGCGCAGCTCTGGATGCTCTGTTCGATAAAGGCCGCCCAAAGCAGGTGCAGCTTTGCGTACTCATCGACCGCGGCCATCGCGAGCTGCCCATTGAGGCGACTTTCGTCGGGCGCAGGGTGCAAACCACAGAGCATGAGATTATCGAAGTCAAGTTGCGCGAACTAGACAACACAGAAAAAGTTCTACTCGTGGAAAGGCAAGGTTGAGGGAACTTTGCGCGTGCAATCCTCCCGCTTTATGCCAGGCAAGCGATGACAAACGTTCCACGCGGTTCCTTGCTCGATATCGAACATCTGTCGACCGCAGAGATCACGGGACTGCTCAAGCTTGCCCGCCGAATGAATCCTCACAAAGCACGGCCACTGCTACGCGGTAAGCGTGTATTGCTGCTTTTTTATGAAGCTTCCACACGCACTCGCAGCTCGTTCGAGATCGCCGCTAAATCCCTGGGGGCGATGACCACACTCGTCCTATCGAGCGGTTCCAGTGTTGAGAAAGGGGAGTCGTTACTCGATACCGGTTACACTCTTCAAGCCGTCGGGGCTGACTTGATAGTTATCCGGCATCCTGCCGCCGGCGCGCCATTGCTCATGGCCCGGTACGTAACCGTACCGGTCATCAATGCTGGAGACGGGATGCACGAACATCCCTCCCAGGCCCTGCTCGATGCTTACACCATTCTGCGTCACAAGAAGACGCTTACGGGCCTGCGTGTGGTCATTCTCGGCGACATCTATCACAGCCGTGTCGCGCGCTCGGCCATCCATTTGCTTTCCCGGTTCAATGCGCGCGTGACGCTGTGCGGCCCACCGGAATTTGTGCCGGATTTGGCCACCTGTCTCGCGCCGGGTCTTCAGATAACCCGCAGCGCTGAGGAAGCGGTGCGTGGAGCAGATGTGATCATGGTTTTGCGGGTACAAAAAGAACGGCTCGCCGGCATGAAAATCAGATTACAGGACTACGTCGCGAGATATCAGATGACCATGGGCCGGCTCAAACTGGCTAAACGCGATGCCATGGTCATGCATCCCGGTCCGATTATTCGAGGATTGGAATTAACATCGGAGGTGGCGGACTGTCCACAGTCGGCTATCGTGGAAGAGGTCCGGAACGGAGTTCCAGTTCGGATGGCGATCCTCGCAAGGGCAGCGGGCAAGGCCAAATAACAACAAAATGGTGCAACAGAAATCCAACACGCATTCAGTACTGATCAAGGGTGGTCAGGTCATCGATCCGGCCTCAAGGGTGAACGGGCCCATGGACGTGCTATTGCGGGACGGGCGGGTGGCAGAAGTTGCACCGCCCAACAAAATCCAAGGTGCGGATGAAGTGTTCGACGCCCGCACTTTGATCGTGGCCCCCGGGTTCATTGATCTGCACGCTCACCTCCGCGAACCTGGACAAAGCTACAAAGAAACGATTGCCAGCGGCACCGCGGCGGCAGCCGCTGGTGGATTCACTTCCGTGTGTTGCATGCCGAATACCTCGCCGGTCGTGGATTCACCAGACTGGGTTACGTGGCTGCGGCAGCCGCAACGAGGAGCTCTGGTCAACGTGTTTCCCGTGGCAGCTGCAACCCAGGCCAGCAAAGGGGCAGTGCTCACGGACTTTCGCGGCCTGCAGCGAGCGGGTGCGGTCGCGGTGAGCGATGACGGCCGCCCCATTCTCAACGAGACCACCATGCGCGAGGCGCTGCGTTTGGGGGCGGAAATCAGCCTGCCGGTGATTCAACATGCCGAGGACACTCGCATGACCGAGAACTGCTCCATGAACGAGAGTCCAACTTCATTCCGTTTCGGTCTGCGTGGCATGAAGCCGCAGGCAGAAGCATCGATTGTCGATCGGGACGTGCAACTTGCACAACAGTTCACGGGCACGCGCTATCACGTGGCCCACCTTTCCACGGCCGAGGCGCTCAAAGCTGTGCGCCGCGGAAAACGTGGCAAGTCGCGCGTAACTTGCGAGATCACGCCACATCACTTCACTTTGGTCGATGCCGACGTGCAGGATTACAACACCAACTTCAAAATGAACCCGCCCTTGCGCTCAGTGGAGGATCGCGAGGCTCTGCTTGTGGCTTTGGCCGACGGTACGGTTGATGCCATCGCCACCGATCATGCGCCTCACGCCGTGCACGAAAAGATGGTCGAATTTGAAAAGGCGGCGTTCGGCGTTGTGGGCTTGGAAACGGCTCTCGGTTTGGCTATTACGGGGTTGCATCGAGAGCACCGAATTCCGTTAACCAGAATTGTCGAGCTGTTTTCAGCCGGCCCGGCGCGGGTGGTTGATCTGCCAGGTAGAGGTGCGCTGGTGCGTGGTAGTTACGCTGATGTGACCATCTTTGATCCCAAGAAACATTGGACATTCGACGCCACGAAGTCCCGATCCAAGTCGCACAATACCCCCTTTGATGGCTGGTCACTCACCGGAAAAGTCGTGGCTACGATTGTCGGCGGAAAATTCGTATATCGGAGGGATTAGAATTTCTGCCCATTCAGGTTCCCGAAGGCCCCAGCCTCTATCCGTTCCCATTTGACAAAGGTTGTAATTTTTCCTGCAACCTGAGTCTTATCTGACGGATGGCCGTAGCCAGATCGTGAATCCAGCAGGCCTTGGTATCCGTACGATACGTGGGAATTCATATATGTTGATTAAGCACCCAGCGCCTTAGCTGACCTGCCAAACCGTATCCAGCACAGTTCCGTCCACCCATTTCACAATCGCTACTGGACGCTCGCTGCGTTTCGGGCGGGCCGGTTTGCCGCCACAAATGCGCTCTACTTCGGCTTTAATGTCCTGGATGGGCCGGATGGGAAGGCTTGAGCCCTTCACCGCGTCGAGCAGGTCCTGGCGCCGAGGATTAATCGCGATGCCGCGCTCCGTGGCGACAACATCAATTAACTCGCCCGGGCCGGTGAGGGTGGTCACTTCGTCCACAATCACGGGAATTCGGTCGCGGAAGGAAGGCAGCGCGAGAATGGAACAGCCGGCGGCCAAGCAGTTTTGCCATCCGCCGATGCCATGAAGCAGCCGGCCGTCAGAGTGCGTGACCACATTGGCATTGAAGTTGACATCAACCTCGGTAGCGCCGAGAACCACAGCGTCCACCATCGAAGCGAAATTGCCTTTTCCGTGGTAGTTGTAGGAGGTGAACGGCGAAGTGGCCACGTGCCGAGGATCGCTGGCAATCGATTTCACACCATCAAGATCAAATGTCTGGCCATCGAGGATGTAGTCGGTCAAACCCTCCTGCAACAGCTCGACCAGATATTTCGTCGATCCGCCGCGTACGAAGCGCGCTTTCACACCATGTTCCTTCATCATGCGTCGCAGGT
>DASPRY010000013.1:0-2950 GCA_035624215.1 Terriglobales bacterium | reverse complement strand
CCGAACCATATCGTAATGCGCCTGCGGGAAGCGGATGGTGGCTGCGGTATTTGCCGCATGAACCTTTAGATTGAGGAAGCCGTCCGCGCGCAGAGCCTCAAGTGTGCGGTCGAACACGGCGATCTGTTGATTCGTGTAGTCGTCGGCTGCGGGATCGTCCGCGGAGGCAAAATGAGTGCATACGCCGGTCAAACGCACGTTCTTGGTCTCGCGGATCCGTCTCGCAATGTCAAGTGCGTCCGTTGGGCTGACACCGAGGCGATGCATGCCAGTATCGACCTTGAGGTGAACATCGAGGCTGTGTTCTGTGCCCGCTAACTGAGCCGCGAAGGCGTCGGCCAATTCCGCGGAGTAGATGATCGGCGTAAGCCGGTAGTAAACCAGGTTTTGGACGTCCTCTTGATCGGCAAGAAAGATGTAAATGTCCTGGTCAACCCCGGTTTTGCGGATGGCTACTCCTTCGTTGGTTGAGGAGACCCCGAAGTGCCGAACCCCTATACGCGACATCCAGAAGGCGAGTTGCACTAATTCTGTTCCGTAAGCGAGGGCCTTGAGCGTGGCGATGATTTCGGCCTGCCCGCAATGCCGGCGCAATCGGGCCACATTTTCCGCGATCTTAGCCAGATCAACCCAAAGACAACGCTGTGCAATTGACCCCGAGAGGTCTTGCGCCGCGCGGATCATGCCGGCGTTCCGTGGTCCCTTGAACAATACCGTGTCACCCGCTCTCAGGAAGGGATGCATCTTGTCCTTGAGTTCCGCAGGAGTGTGGACCTTAACCACACGGCCATCGGGTCGTGCGGCCTTGTAGGCCTGTGCCGTAAAATCCAGGTTGCCATTCCCGACAAGAAAAATATGACTGAATCCGGACTCGCCGGCCTGGGTTCCGACCTGACGATGCGCAATCTCCTGCTGCGTGCCCAGTTCACGCATTCCGCCAAAGGCAAAGAACTTTCTCCCGGTTGGTGAACTGACCAGTGCTGCTGTCTTCAGGGCCGACTGAACCGATATGGGATCTGAGCTGTGAGCGTCGTTGATGATCCGAATGCCCTCCGAGGAAGACCATATCTCCAGTCGTGTCGGTGTCGGAACAAATCCATCCAGTGCAGAAGCGATTTCGTCCAATTCGACGCCGAGCAGGTATGCGGCGTAGGCGGCAAAATGAAGGTCGGAGATGATTTCCGGAGAGCGGGTTTGGACGGGCACTTCGTAGCGAGCACCTGAAGGAACGGACACTTCGAGTAGCATCTGGCTGTCTCCCACGATCGGGAAAGGCACAAGCGACAGCGCTTGATTGGCAGAACCCAACCTGTGGACTTCGCAACCCAGTTGTTTAGCATGTTTCTCCAGCAGCGGCTCATCATTCGGGAGTAATACCCAACCGCTTCGGGGAATTTGACGGAACAGCGCCATCTTCTCGCGGGCAATAGCTTCCCGGCTCCCAAAGGATGCAAAGTGCGCCATTCCGATGTTGGTGAGAATCCCATAGTCTGGGGATGCGATCTCTGCGAGCGTGGCCATTTCTCCGGGTGCGGAAACTCCCGCCTCCAAGATCGCCAGGCGAGAGTGCTGCTCTGCAGAAAGAATGGAAAGCGGCAAACCCAACTGGCTGTTGTAACTTCCAGGGGAGGCGATCACAGATCTTTTGATCAAGAACCTTTTCAGCGCGTCCTTCACGACTGTTTTTCCGTTGCTACCCGTGATGGCCACAACCTCGTCAATGGCCTCTCGCCGATACCACTTTGCCAGCAACTGAAGTGCGCGAAGTGTGGAGGAGACCACGATGATGGGCCAATCTGGACTGATGGAAACGGAATCGATTTTCGATTCCGAAACCAGCGCGGCGGCAGCTCCGTTCCGAAATGCCTCCGCGAGGAAGCAGTGACCGTCAGTGTTCTTCCCTTCAAGGGCGATGAAAAGAGTCTTGGAGGCAGCTCCCCGCGAGTCAATGCAGACGTGTTCGATGGTGGGAATGGGAACTTGGCAGCGCAAGTCGCCAAGCGTTTCTCTTGCAATCTCATCGAGTCTGGTCGGAATCATGAATCCTTGGCTTACATCCGAACACGGAGACCTGTCCAACCAATTGGAAACGATCCTTTCCGTTAAATCAAATGGGATGGGTTTCGCTCCCTGGCGTGTGTCGTGGGCTGGCATCTTCAGCCGGTAGCGGCGCCAGGTAAGTTCGGCAACATGGGACCCACGAGCGCACGGGAGACGAGGGTACCATGACCTCCGTTACGTTCAACCAACCGCGAAAAACCGCTAAGCTGGCCGCATGGCTTCTACAATCACCGATGCCGGTGCTTTGCCCGTGGAGCAAGAACGTCGCTGGCCACGCTACAAAATAGATGTCCCTGTCCGGGCTGTCATCCGCAAGCCAGACAGAACCCTGATCCGGGATGGGCGTGGCATGGAAATGAGCGAAGGTGGCATGCGCCTCTTGCTGGGTGTAGAACTTGGAGTCGGCGAGGAGATCGAAGTGGAATTCACTCCTCCCTATTCCGGCAAACCCATTCGCGTGCGCAGCGAAGTGCGCAACCGCAACGGATATCGTTACGGCGTCGAGCTTGTTCCTGCGGGCATGGAGGAGCGAAGCGACGTCACCCGCTTGCGCCAAATGTTAACCACCTTCGAGGAAGCAAAGTTTTCTTGAAGCTCCGAGTCCCTTTAGATTTGCCCTGATTTCTTCCCTGGCGTCGGACGGTTGGATCCAGCCGTGGATAGATCCCAGAGTGAAAGCCGAGCACAAAACTCGGCTAGACAATCTTGGCCAAGCGTACGGGCGCCCAAACGGTTGGTCCGATGAGTCGGCTAAGCGGAGATGCGGCAGCACGGTTCATTTGCCGGGCGCGTAGAAATAGTAGTCCGCGGTGTAGGGGACCTTTATTTCGCTGTCAGAGTGGGCCTCGTCGCATCCCTGGGCGGGCGGCTTTCCGCCGCGAGTGTGAAC
>DASPRY010000179.1:0-5100 GCA_035624215.1 Terriglobales bacterium | reverse complement strand
GGGCCGCGCGCCGATACTTCGCTGGAGGCTCTGGGGTCGCTCAAGGCCGCGTTTCACGCGAAGGGCGTGACCACGGCGGGGAATTCTTCGCAGATGTCGGATGGCGCCGCGGCGGCCGTGGTGATGTCGGCCGAGCGGGCTAAGGCTCTGGGCATCGCTCCGCTGGCGCGCTACGTCGCGTTCGCCACCGCCGGGTATAAGCCGGAAGAGATGGGCCTGGGGCCGGTGTTTGCCATTCCCAAGGCGCTGAAGCTGGCTGGGTTGAAGCTCTCGGATATCGACGCGATCGAACTGAACGAAGCGTTTGCGGCGCAATCGCTGGCGGTGATTCAGGAAGCTGGGCTCAATTTGGAGCGCGTGAACCCTAATGGTGGCGCGATCGCGCTGGGGCATCCGCTGGGATGCACGGGAGCGAAGCTGACGGCGAGCATCATCCGCGAACTGAAGCGTCGCCAGGGACGCTACGGCATGGTTACTATGTGCGTGGGCGGCGGGATGGGCGCGGCGGGAATTTTTGAATACCTGCCTTGACACTTTTCTGCCCAGCCATTATGTTCTTACGACGATGTTCTTGCGACGGTACGTGTTACGAAGATCAGGGCTTGGAGAATTCCCATTCTTAGGCGTTTCGCAATGTGCCCCCGCTGAGTTACTTGCTTGGTGTCGTGCGACGGCTGCTAGCCGCTCGCGCGTAAGGGCCTGCATTTGCGCACCCCCGGCGTTAGAATAGGTGTTGTCCTTTGTCATGTGTCCACTCAGCGGTCTCATTCAACAGCCTAAGTTTCAGAAGTCTAATTTTCGAGATGTAACTTTTGAGGTCTAAAGATGGCTACTACGTCAGCAATACCCACAACTAAGATTTCGGGCGGCAGTTTTTTGCTGGAAGAGCGGCAGACTGCCGAGGTATTCACTCCAGAAGATTTTTCCGAGCAGCAGCAGATGATCGGGCAGACGACGGAAGAGTTTGCGATCAACGAGATTCTGCCCCAGGCCGAGAAGATCGAACACAAGGATTACTCGATCTCGCGCGATCTGCTGAAAAAAGCCGGCGATCTTGGCCTGAGCGGGGTTGAGATTCCCGAGGCCTACGGCGGCCTTGAAATGGATAAAGTCACCGCCGCCATCATCGCCGACAACATCGCCAAGTACGCTGGGTTCGGCACCACTTGGGGCGCGCACAGCGGAATCGGCCTGTTGCCTCTGGTTTACTTCGGCACCGAAGAGCAGAAGAAAAAATATTTGCCGCGACTAGCCACGGGAACATGGGTTGGCGCGTACGCTTTGTCGGAAGCGACTTCCGGCTCCGACGCGCTCAATTGCCGCGCCCGTGCCGTGCTTTCGCCCGACGGCACGCACTACATCCTGAACGGGGAGAAGATGTGGATCACCAACGCGGGCTTTGCCGACCTGTTTACGGTGTTCGCAAAACTTGACGGGGAGAAGTTTTCGGCCTTCCTGGTGGAAAGAACTTTTCCGGGATTTTCGGTCGGCGCGGAAGAACACAAAATGGGCATTCGCGGCTCTTCAACTTGCCCCATCATTCTGAATGATTGCCAGGTGCCGGTCGAGAATCTGCTGGGCGAGATTGGCAAGGGGCATATCATCGCCTTCAACATTCTGAACATCGGACGCTTCAAACTCGGCGCCATGTGCGTGGGCGGATCCCGGGTTTCGCTCGAGAGCGCGGTGTCCTATGCCAAGCAGCGCAAGGCGTTCGGCAAGACGATCAGCGAGTTTGGGCTGGTGCGGGAGAAGATTGCGAACATGGCGACGCTGATCTATGTCGGCGAGTCGCTCGTCTATCGCACTGTCGGAATGATGGACGCGTTGCTCTCGGAAATCGATTCCGCCAGCCCCGACGCAACCAAAGAACGGCGCAAAGCAATCGAGGAATACGCGGTGGAGTGCTCGATCCTCAAAGTCTGGGGCTCGGAGATGGTCGGCTACGTGGTCGACGAGACGCTGCAGATCTATGCCGGCTACGGCTTCGTGGAAGAGTATCCGGCGGAGCGCGCCTACCGCGATGCTCGCATCAACCGCATTTTCGAAGGGACCAACGAAATCAACCGGCTGATCATCACTGGATTCCTGCTGAAACGGGCGATGACCGGCCAGTTGCCGCTGCTGCCGGCAATCAAGAAGCTGATGGACGAAGTGCTAAGCGGCCCCTCTGCGGGCGAGGAAATCGAAGGACCGCTGGCGGAGGAGCGCAAGCTGGTGGCACAGGCGAAGAAGCTTGGCCTGTTCGTCTCCGGGTCGGCCACGCAGAAATACATGCAGGCGATTCAGGACAAGCAGGAGGTGATGGGTGCGATGGCCGATATGACCATCGAGATATACGCCATGGAATCGGCGGTGCTGCGGGCGCAGAAGATGGTGGAGCAGAAAGGCGAAGCCTCGGCCGCGCTGCCGATTGCAATGGCGCGAGTGTATCTGACGCAGGCGCTGGAGAAAGTCGAAGCGGCGGCAAGGAAAGTAATTGCTGACGTGGCCGAAGGCGACATGCTGCGGACGCAGTTGGCGATCGTGCGGCGGTTGTCGAAGCACGAGCCTTTCAACACGATCGCACTGCGCCAGCAGATTGCGCAGAGGACGATCGAGGCAGGGAAGTACACGCTGGCGTAGTAACTCTCAACAACTTGTCATCTTGACCGCAGTCGAAGGCCCTTGCGCGCTCTTAAAATGAAGAGCGCGCGCGTATCCAGCCCGGTTGGATTGAAAATTACCCACGATGAGACCATAACGCCAATGCTCCACTAGTTGACGGTAAAGTTGGCGGTGTTGGAATTCACTCCCGACGCATACATCCCGGTGCCCGGATTATTGACGTACACCGAAGCGGCGCCGGCGGTGGCGATGTCGGCCATCGAAATTTGTGCGGTGAGCTGCTGCGCGCTCACGTAAGTTGTGGCAATGCTGGCTGATTTCCAATAGACCACGGAATTACTGGCGAAGCCCATTCCATTAACCGTTAGCACAAAGTCGCTGCCTCCAGCATTCGCGCTATCCGGCGAAAGCGTGGAAATGCTGGGGGTGCTGGCGGGTCGCATGCCACTGCCCGAGCTATACCCTCCGCATCCCAAGCTGAGCATCATGAGCAACAAGAGTGACAGAAGCTTCATGGTTACTGCCTCCCAAGAGTTGGCTACTCTGACGTGGTAATGTTAGGAAATGAGCGCGGCGGCGTTGTCACTCGTTTGTCATTTTCCGGTAAAAGAATTCTCTTGCAGGCGCAAGAGGCCGATTTCATGTGCGTAAGAGAAGTTAGAGATCGAAATCGCGAATTGCCTTGGAAGCTCAAGAAAGGATCCTGAATCCTATGACGGCCACGGAAAGTTTTGAGGCGTCAACCTATCGCAAGGTTGACGTGCGCATAGTGCCTTTTCTTTTCCTTTGCTACATTTTGGCGTATCTCGATCGGGTCAACGTCGGATTTGCGAAGCTGCAGATGCTGAAAGATCTGTCGATGAGCGATGCGGCATTCGCTACCGGCGCCGGTATTTTCTTTATCGGCTATTTCTTCTTCGAAGTTCCCAGCAATGTGCTGTTGAAAAAATTCGGCGCGCGCATGTGGATTGCCAGGATCATGATCTCCTGGGGCGTCATCTCGGCGTGCATGATCTTCGTAAAAGGGGAGTGGTCTTTTTACGCCCTGCGCTTTCTGCTGGGCTTGGCCGAGGCCGGATTTTTCCCGGGAGTGATTTTTTATCTGACCTTGTGGTACCCCTCAAGATTCCGATCCACACGAACCGCCTGGTTTGTGGCCGCGATCGCTGTCTCGGGGGTAATCGGCAACCCTATATCCGGCTGGATTATGGATGTGCTCTCCGGCGCGATGAAGTTGGCGGGGTGGCAGTGGCTTTTTCTGGCAGAAGGCATCCCGTCAATTATCGTTGGCTTTTGGGTGATCTTCTATCTGGAGAGCGCCATTGAAGAAGCGAAATGGCTAACCAGTGAGGAAAAGGCATTGCTGGCGCATAATCTCGAAACTGAAGACAAGCAGAAAACCGAGCATAAACTGGTGGATGCTTTCATTAGCGGAAAAGTCTGGGCGCTGTGCGCCATCTATTTCACTTTGATGATCGGCTTGTATGGCATTGCCTTCTGGTTGCCGACGATTGTGAAGGCCTTTGGTTTGAAAGGTTATCTTAGGGTTGGCCTGATTACCGCGATCCCGTATGGAGTGGCCGTTATCGGGATGATTCTCCTCAGCAATCATTCCGACAAAACCGGAGAGCGGCGGCTGCACTACGTAGCCAATGTTGTGGCTGGAGCCGCGGGCCTGGTTCTGAGCGGAGTGTTTGCGTCGAATCCAGTTTTGGCGATCATTTTCTTGTCCATCGGCACACTGGGAGTGATTGGGTCCATGCCTTTGTTCTGGCCGTTGCCCTCTGCATTTTTGGCCGGCACCGCCGCTGCCGCGGGGATTGGCATCGTGAACTCCGTGGGTAATTTAGGTGGTTACGTTGGACCGAATATTCCGATTTGGGCGAAACATTTTTCTTCGGACCGATCTGCAGCCTTGTATGTGATTGCGGCGATTTTGATGGTTGGAGCTTTTTTGACGTATTTCTTCATACCGCGAACTCTACGCGTGCGCGTGGGGCCAGTGGATTAGCTGTTGCGAGTCAGCCCATGCGCGGAATCTTGAAGCAAGCGGGAGTCCGGGGCGGAAGGGTTTATTACACAGCTATAATCAATCGAAGCAGCAGATCGCGCAGAAAACTACTCGGATTAGAGCTTAGTTAAGCTTCACTCGAACCAACCGCTGCGGTAAGCCACCCACCAGGAGATGCACACGATGGGAATGGTTGCGCCCAGCGCCCACCAGAGCGGCAGAATGAAATCGGCAGCGAGGTCGAGCACAGTGAAGGAGATCCAGAAGATCTTGCGCTCCATAGGATGGATTGTAAGTCTTTCGCGCCATCGACGATCGGGGTAAGCAGCCTGCGGAAAAACTTCGGTTTGGTATGCGGGCGCGGCCAATCAGCTTTTGGGCTTGAGTTCTTCCATCACACTTTGGATCAACTCTTTGGCGTCGGTGAGATGTTTCATGATGAGCTGCACATCCATGACCGGCTTGCCGGGCCAGCGCTGGCT
>DASPRY010000166.1:0-57464 GCA_035624215.1 Terriglobales bacterium | reverse complement strand
TCTGCCTAGCTGATCTTAGTGCGGTCGAGCAGAGATGGGAAGAGATGCTCCGCTTTGCCAATTCTGCCATTGCTCTTGATCCTGCCAACGATGCGCGTGTCTATTTCTATTCTGCCGGCGGGTACCTCGGGCTGCATCGTCTGCCCGAAGCAGAGAAAAGTGCTTTGAGGGCTACGGAGATCGACAAAGCCGAGCGCGAACCCCGTATTCACTTCCTGCTGGCTCAAATCTATGAAATCGAGGGTAAACCGGATGCGAAGCAGCCCAACTGCAGGAATATCTGAAATCTGTCACCGACCCGCAAGAGGTCGCGATGGTCAAGAAATACTTGACCGTTCTTACTGGAGAGCGCAGGTAACAAGAAAAACGGAAATGGCAGCTTCGCGGTGCGTGGGGTTCATCCAGAGTTTTTTCTTCGCGTGGCCAGGGAGAGTTTGCCAGCCTGGAAGCGACCGACAGAATTATCGGCTCTGCGTGCTCCGCATCAACTGCTAGGCTGCTGCTCGCCTGCCCGGCTGTTGAGCACCGCGGTTTGATCATGGAACAAAGGAACACGGATCGGCAGTACTCCTCGCCATTAGCCGAGAGTTCGGCAAGTGCGTTCACTGGCACTGAGACACGAGGAAGAGAAATAGCTAATCGGAGCTTCGCCTGACCGAAACCTAGAAGTCGGGGCTTTTGGCGCTGGCCACTTTTGAGGTGGGGTTTTCGATTTGCCCATAGGCCTGATCACTAGCCTTCGATGGCAGGCGCCTCTGGCGCACCTCGAACCAACAGATGAAGCGCAATCCGAGCGCTAAACCTAGCCAACCGGTTGCTGCGAACAAGAGGCGGTTGGGGAAGCTGGGTGCGCCGGGCAGGTTGGCAGGATACAACATCCGTCTTACCTCAGTTGTTGGAGGAGGGATCACGTCGGTTGCATTCTGTATCGCTTCCTTACTGGCCAACAGGCTGGTGTACATCTCCTGAGCCCTATCGCGATCTCCGATCAGCTGCTTGTACTCGTTTTCTACGGAAGGATTTGACACTGTCCTTTGCCGGCGAACCTTGATCTGTTGCTTAATGCGCTCCTGCTCCCGCTTGATTTCCCCAATCGCCTCATCATATTGCTGAGCCTGCGAGCGCAGATGGGAAAGTTCCAACGCTTCCTCAGCGCTGACATTCGCGTCGCTGTCATCTGCCAGCCTTTTCTGGACATTGGCGATCTCCACCTTGGTCTTAACCACATCAGGATTATCGTCTGCGTATTGTGCTTGCCCTTGCATAAGCTGGCTTCGGAGATCCGAGAGTTGCTTCTCTAACAAGGCCCTATTCAGGGAGCTCTGAGCTGACTTGGGCATTTCAGTCTGCTTCTGATCCAGTAACGACTCAGCGTGTAATTTGTTCTGCTGCGCCTGGCTGATTCGTTGAGACGTTTCATTCAATTGCGCATTCAAACCCATCAAGGCACTCGTATTCCTTTCTATATCCAGGCCAAGCTGACCGCTGTGCTGCTCCTTAAAATCAGCCAACTTAGTATTCTGTTCATCCAGGTTTCGTTTTGCCTCGTCTATCTCCTGCAAGAACTCGGCCGAAAATTCAGTCTCCTGCGGCCGCGAATTGAGGTTCTCTTCCAGCAGCAAGAAGGTCAGTCCGTTGCAAATTTTTTGGGCTTCGCCGGGAGTTGGGCCCGTATATTCCACGTAGAAAGTGGCAACATCTGATCCCTCGTTTGAATTCTCCTCGGCTGCGGTCTCGTTGTGGCTCACGCTCCTGGGCGCCGGGGTTATACGAGCGTGCCGACTAATCTCGTCCGCTTCCTGCTCTACAGTTTTGCCAGCTACAGCTAAGCCCATTCTCTCGACCATCGGCTTAAGCCGGCTTGGGCCCAGGACTTCCTGCAACTCCAGAACGGTCTGAGCTAGGCCTTCAGAAACCACCGGCTGCGCGGCTTGATCCGATTGGTGTCTTTCAACGAGGATCGATGAATAGGAAGTGTACTTCGTGCTGAATGCGTAAGAAAGTGAAAGCCCTATCACTGGCCCCAAAATCGCCGGAATGAGGATGAGCGAAATGCTTCGGCACCACTTGCCCAGCCAGCCGGTGCTAGCAAAATCGAGCTTCACTCATCCAATCTCCCGTCTTGGTAAAAGTTCATTTCGCCACATCATCCAAGTTGTTCATCAGACCGTGAGTCCGATCCTGTTGCAGCCCCTATTTTGCGGCTGAGGTTAATGGCGTTAAAAGAAACGCGTGGGGCTGTTCGTCAATCATCCCATAACCTGCGATCTGTCCCATGTTGTTGATTGCGGACGCAACGCTTAGTGTCCACCCAGAATCAGCCTGGATGAGATCATTGAGCAAGAGAGTCCCTCTGGATTGGGTCCAGACAAAAGCGCGCATACCAGAGTCCTGTCCAAACGCTGTCCCGACAATCTGGCCGAAGGCATTGATTCCCGCGGCCCGAGTATCAAAAGCAGTGCTGGACGGACCCAGCTCGCGTATTTCGTCATCTTGTGTCCAAATGAAACTATCTCGAACCTCCCCGGCTAGGCTCTTCCAGCCTGCAACCTGGCCCGACGCATTGATACCAACTGCCTGGCTTTCAAGGGAATCGTTCAGAACAGGCAGCTCCCGGATGCCGCTGCCGCTTTTCCAGATAAAGGCATGTCCAGCCACGCTATTAGTAGTCGACCATCCGACAACTTCTCCGAAGATATTAATCGCAAGAGCTCGGCTCACACGACCGCCTAGCGAACCCACGTCCTGCATTCCTGAACTCTCCGTCCAAATAAACGCGTGGGTGGTACCAGAAGCTGGATCGACAGAATATCCGACGATTTCTCCTCGATCGTTGATTGCCGTTGCATAACTGCTACTGCCGTTCAGCGTTCCCAAATCGCGCATGCCACCGCTTTTGGTCCAAAGAAACGCATGTGTGGCATTGTCAGCGGTCAAAGACCAGCCCACGACTTGATCAGTGGCATTGACCCCAAAAGCTTTGCTAGACACACCGCCCAGCGTACCCAAGTCCTTCATGCCCGAGTCCTTCGTCCAGAGAAAAGCATGTGCTTTTCCCTCACCGTTATCAGAGGAGCCAGCAATCTGGCCGAGGGCGTTGATGGAAAAGGCAAAACTGTTCTTCCCGCCCAGCGTTCCGAGATCTGTGATGCTGTAGGTTTGTGGCTTGGCCAGTGGACCGACGATTAAGAACAGCATTGCAAGAAGAGAGCGCTGGATTCTGAACCTGCTTTGCCAAATCATCTGAGAATTTTTAATAGTTAGTAGCATGTTCAATCAGTGCGCCGGGATTGTCGGTGGAACCGACGGCGTTGAAGCTGTCGCCTGTGATCTTGAGCCTCGAAGCCCCACGACTGCTCCCATGACGGCTCCAGCGGCAAGTCCTCCGATCAGAATGTTTCGTGTCGCATGAGAAGTCTTTTTTGCGATCGCCTGCTTTGCCGGGGTCATCGGGACGGGGACCTCTGGCACTATTGTTGCAGCCATGGTCTGCTGCTCGAGGCCCTCTGGAGTCAATTGCAAACGGCTAACGCCGTCTTGATTGATAGCTACGGTTTCACCGGCAACCACATCCAGCATGACTTTCGCCGAAGCTCCGGGTGAGCTCGTACCACTGGACGTTACTACTACGACACCTGAATAAACGACTACTTGGGTTATGAACGGGCGCACATCTATGAAGAAATCTGTCCCCATAGCAATGATGGTGGTGTGAGGAGTGGTGATTTCGAATCTGGCGAAATTCCTTAATTTGACGATCCGGCTACGTAGCCGTCCGCTATTCAAATTGATCGATGTTTCTCCCGTAAGGGGTTCATGCTGGACGACCGTTAACTTCGTGCTCGTGCCAGCACTGAGGGTTGATCCGTCTTGTAACTCAATACTGAAACGCCCCGAATCGTCAGTCGCGAACGTGTCACTTCTTCGGACAACGTCATTGAGGCTGATGTTAGCACCGTTTCTGGTGACAGCGAAAACTACGCCTGTAACTTTACCAACGATTTCTGGGGTGGTATTTCCGACGTCAGCGAAAGCTGTGCCGCTGAACGGGGATAATACGAAGCACAATAGGAGTGCAACACTACGGCGAAATAGCGGAACCTCTATTTTGCTACTCATTTTGTCCCCAGTTGCTGCCTTCATGTCAGTGCACCCCGAGGCTGATGACGGTCGAACTCGCGAGGGAGTTCGAACTCGCTTGAATAACAATCGAATATGTACCCGCCGGAGTTGCCAGGCTGCTCGGATTGGGCGGGGGAGGCTTGGGATTGTTATTCACCTTATTATTGCTGGAGGACGAGCCACCACATGCAAACAGAGATGCGAGGACCGCGACGGCGGCGATGAATGTCAGCAAAGCGAGTGTCTTGCCTTTGTCCTTTCTCCTGGCGCCGCCCAAAAGCACCATGCCGGCAAGAGGCAAGCACAACGCGAAGAATCTCGGGTCAGCAAACGGCGGTTTTCGGAGAAAAGCTGTAGTGTTGCTGGCGCTCACGGTTACCTCGATCGGTGGGACACCGGATGAGGTCGCTAGCACCGTTTGCGGCGAGAAAGAACATTTGGCACCAATCGGCAACTGGGCGCACGAGAAGGTAAACGTCTGGTTTAGAGCGGTAGCGGTAGGAGTAAACGTTAGATCGAACGATCCCATTTCCCCGGCCGTGACGGAGAGAGTCTGCTGAGCCGCAATCAAAGGACCGGCTGGGGCCGTCTGTTTCGCGGCGCCTGCCATGGCAATTCCATAGACTGTCTGAGTCGGTGTTCCGGTGTTAAATTTCGCAAGTTGATCACCTGTATTCAGGTCAAAATGAATAATATCGGAGGTGCAATAATCAACTGCCCAGAACGATGTTCCGTCGGGATCCAGCGTCACCGAGACCCAGCAATTCTCCCCACTTGCCGTGTAGGTTGAAATAATTCCGCCCGCTGAATCAAAGCGCACTATATCCTGACTGTCGGCTACCAGTACGCCGCCGTCCGAAAGGATGCGCAGGCCTAGTCCGGTCTGCAACCCTGTAGCAAAAACCGGCAATTGTTCCCCGGTGCATGCGTTGAAGCGGAAAACTGTGGTTCCCTGCGAAGTGTAGAAGATCGTGCACTGATCGGAGGCCAGATCGATCCAGTCGCTTCCCTCAACTTCGGTGGTCACGGCCCAGCCATGAAGCAAATTCCCATAAGGATCGAATTTCAGAAGGGCATGACTACAGCCCGTCTCTCCGACATAGGCATTGCCGACGCTGTCAAACACGATTGATTCCGGTTTGCAGTTGTAGCCTGTTCCGAAAGTGCCGATCAAATTGCCGCCGCGGAACTTGCTCACCGTGTCGGCTGTGAAATCCGTGACGTAGAGCACCCCAGAGGCATCGAATCCCATGCCCGTAACAGATCCACCTAGTCCGGTATTGAGCGTCTTGAGCAGAGTTCCTGCGGTACTGAACTGCTCGATTTGGCCGTTGCTAACGCCCACAAAGAAGCTGGGAGCATTGCTGACCGATACTGAGCTCAAAACCGGTTGGGAGCTGTTGCCCGCGCTGTCCGTAGCTACCACCGTGACGGCAAATGAGCCCGCAGTCACGAAGGTATGACTGGTGCTTGGACCAGACTGATAGAAGCCATCACCGAAGGAAATCACGGTGGAAACAATTCCATTCTCGTTGTGGCTAACACAACTTGCGACCACAGCCACTGAAAGCGGAGCGCTGCCGCTCGTGGGAGAAACCTGGAGCGAGCAGGTTGGGGGGAGCGGAGCAGTGACAGTAATGGTGGTTGAGCTCATGATGCTACCGGAGGTGGCCGTGATATCGGCCACACCAACGCCGATCGTGGTTGCCAGGCCGGTGGCGCTGACGGAAGCGACCGAGAGTGCATCGGAGGACCAAGTTACCGATTGTGTCAAATTCTGTGAACTACCATCGGTATAAGTGCCAGTCGCCGTAAGCTGCTGGGTCGCGCCGAGTGGGATGGAAGGACTCACTGGCAAAATTGCAATCGATACTAGGGTCGCCATCCCCACGGTTAATGTGGTGGCAGTCGAGATCCCGCCAGAAGCTGCAGTGATATTTGTCGTTCCTATGCCAGCGCTGGTAGCCAAGCCATTCGTGCCGGGACTGTTGCTGATAACTGCGACTGTCGCCAGGGATGAGCTCCAGGTCACTACGGAAGTGATATTTTGGGTGCTGCCGTCGGTGTAGGCTCCCGTGGCCGTGAACTGTTGCGCAGTGCCCAGCGCGATCGTGGGTGTTGATGGAGCGATCATGATGGATGTCAATGCGGCTGGGCTGATGGTCAGAGTGGCCGAGTCGGAGACGCCATCTAACGCTATGCCAATCGTTGTCGTGCCGACACCTTCGCTTGTGGCCAGACCATGTGTGGCGTCCGCATTGCTAATTGTCGCAACCGTAGCATTGCTTGAACTCCAATGGCCCTTCTTGGTTAGATCCTTCTTAGTGCCGTCGGAGTAGGTTCCGGTCGCGGTGAACTGCTGGGTGGTTCCCAGCGGTATCGTGGCCATCTGCGGAGTAATCGTTATCGAGACCAGAACTGCACCCGTAACCGTGAGAACCGTCGAACCAGCAATCTCCCCCGAAGTTGCGCTGATGGTAGCTGTACCGGTGCCCACTCCGGTGGCCAGACCGCCCTGGTTCACCGTGGCGCTCGAAGGGGTATCTGATGCCCAGGTCGCAGTTTCGGTCAGGTCTTGGGCGTGCGAGTCGGAAAACGTGCCGGTCGCTGTGAATTGCTGTGTGTCGCCTAACGCGATCGATGGGTCTGCCGGCGTCACTGCGATCGATACCAGTACGGCTGGAGTGACGTTGAGTGGTGTGCTGCCGCTGATCGGCCCCGAGGTGGCGGTAATAGTTGTAGTCCCTGTAGCCGCACTTGTTGCTAGACCCTGATTGCTGATGGTAGCCACCGTGGGTAAGGAGGAAGTCCATTCCACAGTGTTGGATATGTTTTGTGTGCTGCCATCGGTGAAAGTACCAGTCGCGGTGAATTGTTGCTGCGTACCTAAAGGAATGCTGGGCATCGCAGGTGTGACGGCAATGGAAACCAACGCAGCCGGCGTGACCGTCAGAGTTGTTGAGCCAGTAATTAGGAATTCGCTGGCGGTTACGATCGTGTTGCCAACCGCGACGCTTGTCGCCAAGCCTTGGCTATTTACCGTAGCAACACTCGGGTTCACAGTGGCCCAAGTTACAGAGTTTGTAAGATCCTGAGTGCTACCATCGCTGAAGGTTCCGGTGGCTGTCATCTGCTGGGTCGTGCCCAGCGCGAAAGAAGAGTTAGGCGGGGTTACCGCGATGGAAACCAGCGGCTGCGCAGAAAGTAACGTCGCGGAAGTTATGCTTGATAGGACAAGGGCAGCTACTTTTAGGCAAGTCGTCATGCGTCGTGCAACTGAACGTCTTGACAGTCCGCACAGCTTCATGGGCCCGAAAGGCAAAGCTAAAACTAAATAACCCGGAGACCAACTGCTACTGAAAATCCCTGACGCGCAGGGCAAATCGCAGCCGCATTATTCTCATTGAGGATTTTCGATCATGTCAATGCGCAGACTCTTGCAGCTAGTATGCAAGAAAGTGCCAAGCACTTTGATTTAACAGATGAGCGGAATGAGAGCAAGCTTATCGAGAGAAGTAGCTGTCCATGATCGGACCCAGCAGCTCGCCGAAAGAGAAACGTTCCCGAACCACGTTTGCTCGGTATTCTAGCAAGATTACATGCCGGCTCCATCCAATCGATATCAAATCGTCACTGGTGCCGACGAATCATTCGGCTTGCCTTTTTCAATATGGTGACATTCTTGCACTGCCACGCTAGGACCTATGCAACACGTCTTCTGATGTACAATGTGGCCACCGCGACCTCGCTATCCCCTTAACCCTGTGTCCCTCTTCCCGCTTTCTTGATCCCATAATTCCTCACTTTGATTCTCTGAATTTGACGCGCGTTGCTCACTCCAACCGCGCCGGACTTGCATCACACAAGTTCGACCGGCTGGGCGAAAGCAGCAAGGTTTCTGCTGAATCCACTCTTCGAACGTGAACGGTTTGCGGCCGAGGACTCGTTCTACCGTATGCGTTGGCTTCGCCAGACGGCCCCCCGGATCGCCCGATAGATGGAAAGGTGGGCAGCGATGATTTCCTCTAACTCGCCAAAGCCGATCATGCGCCGACGTTCCTCCTGCTCTGAGATGACCTCGTGCTTGAGCGGCTTGCCAATGGCCTCAGAGATCTTGGCCAACATCTCGGCATAGCTGAGCGCCTCAGTCCTGTGATTAAAAGCGAGCCTCCCTTGGACGGCGAGGTCAACGCCTTGGTTGAAACGTCGGCGATGTCCTGTGGATGGAGGAAAGGGATCTTGCCGTATCCGGTGCAGCTTTGCAGGACACCCTGAGACTTTATGGGATTGGCCCAGAACAAGGCGTTGGACATGAACCCTGAAGGTTGCACAAAAGTGAACGGAATGCCGATGGCACGGCAACAGCCTGAAGAGCGTCTCCCGTGCACATCGCCTACGATATTGTTGACAGCGCCGAACGCACGTCGCGAGGATCGGCAGGTTCAGCTTTTTGGCTAAGGCGTATGGCTTGGCGCTTGCTTTGTGGCGGGCGGAGAAGGCGCGGAAGCGCGCTGGCCAAAGATTACTTGGCCGTTCCGATAAACTACCAGCCCACCGGTCGGCGGTGGGAGAGGACCCGGAGCAGCTCCGAGCGCCACTGGTTTCGAAACGGATTTGGCATTCTCGGTCTGGCTGGAGTCTGGGGCGGATTCAGAACTCGGCTGCTTGCTTTCGGGAATCGGAGCTTCAGTCACGGCGCGGGATGCAACGTTCGCACGATGTAATTTGGCTTGGCCCTTTTGGCCCGCTCCAACGAACAATCCCAACAGCATGGCTAGACCGACGACGCTCACGAGGAGCATGGTCATGTCAAAGTCATACCCTCTGTCCGAGCGGTCTTCCTTCGGAAGCATAAGGTAAGGGACGAAAGATCCCGGCAAAGTTTTACCCGAAGCGAGCAAGATGTCAATATGAACCGAATACCCTATTCGTTTGCGGTGTTGCGTAGGCAACTCGGTTTCACATTTAGTGCAAGGCCCTTCATATTACGCGTGGAAAGTAGGAACTCTGGGCAGAGCGAACCGCAAATGTACATCAGAAAAAAAGGCAAATCGCATTGGGAAAACGTTGTTGGTGCGAGTTAACATCTGGGCGGATGCGTCCCTCGGTGGTGTTCTGCGCCCTTGGGGCGCAGTATATGATGGGTTCTACTTGTGAGTGCAGGTGAACCACAAGCGTTCGCGGATTAGTATTCTAAGGGCGCACTTACAGGTATGCCGGGTAATAAGATGCCAAGCTTCAAGGTCACCTGGAGGGCGGAATAATCGCTGACGGTCTTTCGAAAACCTACCAATCCTTAAAAGAAGGCCCGCTCCGTGAAGCGGGCTCTTTGCGATAAACGCGCTAGCGAATCTAAGACCACAATGTCTGGCCATCGTTCTGTGACCTGAGACAATCTTTGGCAGCCCAGGCTAATATGCTCACAGAACGCTGTGCTTCGGAAACAGCGAGGTGGGACTAAGTGCCCACGCTATGTCAGTGGTTTGAATGAAAAACTGGTAATGATCATGTGGCGAATGCCGTGGGTCGCGACTCCTCCCCATAGCGGGTTATTGGTGCCCCAGAAATTGAACAGAAAAGGCGCTGGCCGGCTTGGTATGTTCTGGGTGTGAACGGCCACTCTGGTACCGTCAACATACCATGTGATTTTCCCCGGTTCCCACACATATTTCAACTTATGTTCCTGGACTGCGGGATAGCCTTTAATGAGACTCCATTGCTTCTTCGCCGTAGTCAGCCAATTTGTAAAGTACCACGTGTTCGGATACTGCCCTTGCTGTTCTACATCGATTTCGGTTTGAGAATCGTTGATATAGGAGAAGCCTGAGGCAACCGAACCGCTTTCTACCACATCCTGCCAAAAAGAAAATGTGTACGTGCCATACTGAAATGGGGTAAGCGTGGCGATCTCCGCCCCTTCCGAGTTTCCCTCGCCGTCTTCATTCAGTGTTAGTACGACTTGATCCGGCTCAACTTCGACGTTGCTGGCTACAAAAGTTCCGCCGCCCGGAGCTGGGCTTACGTCTTTATGCCACGTATAAGACCACTTACTAAACTCGTATTCCCCGACCGGCGCTGGCTGAACAAGGGTTACACGTTGAGCAAAAACTGGGGAAGCTAAGGTTGCACATCCCACTACCGCCAAGCACACCCTAACAGCTGGAAGAAATTTCATGGAGTATCTCCCTATTGGTTTGTGACGGAATGGCGTGGCGAGTACCATACGCGCACGGGCCTCACTTACGCAAGTCAAACCGGCACTGCTTTGACTGTAGAAAGGGCGACCTGTCGCATAGTTCCGCTGGCGCAGAGTAAGAAGCGTACGCTGAGCAAGCTGTCGATTTGGAGGGTGGTAAGCTTTGCGAGAGGACCTAGGAGGCTTGTGGCGTGTAGCGGAAGTTGGTGATGTGCATGTAACGAGTTACTCCGGGAGTTGCCGAGCCTCCCCAGGTCGACTCATTGGTGCCCCACATATTAAAGAGGAAGGGAGCAGGGGCAGAAGGCACAAACTCAGTGTGGGTAACAATCAGCTGACCGTCCACGTACCAGTCAACTTCATCAGGCTGCCAGACGATCTTGAAGTCGTGCGGAAGCAACTGGTCGAAACCGGTGACTTCAGTGTCCTGGTAGTATGTCAGCCCAGACCAGTTGGTGCAGTCAAGTGCGTAAGGCTTGTTCCCTGTTTGTTCCAGATCAATCTCAGTCTGTGAGTTATTGGTGAACAAGAATCCGGAGGCCGTGGTACCGGAAACAGCCGCTGACACCCACGAAGTGAATTCGAACGTGCCATAGCTGAAGCGCTGGGTTGTGTGAACTTCGGCTCCATCAGACTGAATCCCACCGTCTTGTTGTTCCTGATTGAGAGTCAGGACAAGATCAGAACCAACACTGACGTTGGAAGGAGAAAAGATTCCGACATTTCCGTTTACGTTGCCAGCCGGGGGAGCGGTGCCGCTGTCCTTTTCCCAAGTGTAGCCGGCGAACGCGAATTGGTTGGGTCCGGCCGGGGGCGCTGTTGTCGTAGCCGGACTGGTTTGTGACTGGGTTGCACCGGGGGACAGGGCACCACCGCCACAGCCGACAGCAAAAAGAATGGCTAGCAGGAGACCGCCTGCTTTCGATGCGAATTGCCACTTATAACTGTGGATAGAAAAGGACCGGCGCACGTAATCCCTCAATGGTTACGGATGTTTCGAACTTACCACCGTGCCACGAGAGCTGCTTATTACGGAAGGACTGTGTCGGGTGATTGCACTGGAGCGGATAGATTAGTTAGGGAGATGAAAGGGCTCCGCCTTATCTCGTGCGCATTGGGCATTTATTTAGTGAAGTGGAAGTGCTGGCTTGGAGCGGTAAAGACCGAATTTTTCGGCGAAGAACGGCGTGTGCGCTAATCAGGAAAAACAAAAGGTTGGGTCTGGCCGTTGAGATTTTCGATGACTAAGCCTTCAGAATTAGTGACTACATTGACGTCATTCTGCACTATGTGGTTCACCATGCCCTGAAGTATGGTTGAACTGATGCTGATCGATATGTTGTCTGGTGAGTTGTCGTCAACGCGATGAAACAGAAGAATCAGCCACAACCTATTGGCGACCGCATAGTCGATGTATCCGGTCAATGTATCCAGCGTTGTATTCAGATCGGTTTCGCCCGCCTCAGACCACAGGTAAAAGGGCATCACGTCTCCATTCCCGGAATTTGGGCCGTTGTAGCCGGTATCAGAGTCACGTGCCCCAAGGAAGCCGGCGTTCTGAACCGCCAGTCCGATCGTGCTGTTTGGATAGCCGTAGTCTCCGTAGGGATATGCGAAGGTGAGGGGATTCAGTCCCTGTGCAATCAGATCTGCCTTGGAGCCATTAATCTCGTTGGTTAGGGTATCGGCAACCGCGCAATCGGGCACCTGGCAAAGCGTAGAGAGGGATTGATGGGTACGGGTGTGGGCGCCAATCTCGTGCCCGTTGGCGGCCATCGTCTGAACTTCATCCCACGTGACGTAGCCATCGTTGCCGACGCCCACCGGCCCAAGGTCAGGATTGACGATGGTGCCGCCAAGTGTGTTGCCCGTAATGATGTACTGGGTAGTTCTTATTCCCGCAGCGTCGAAAATCGGCAAACCATTGTCATACATCGACTGGTAGCCATCGTCGAAATCAATGGAGACGAAACCACTGGCAGTGATCAGAAAGGGCAAGGTTGTGGAGGTCGCTGCTTGCGGGGCTGGATTCGAGACCGAGACAGCAACGGTTGCAGGCGCCGTCAATTCGACGGCTGGAATCGTGACCGTTATGGCATTGGAGGTGATCGAAGCCGGGGTCAGGATGTTTGATCCAAAGTTCACGGTGGCCCCGGTGGCAAAGTTGCTGCCCATGATCGTGAGGTACGTCAAGTCAGCGCTACCGGTTAGAGCCAGTGGCGGCGACAGTCGTGTAATTACCGGGGGCATTGGCGGAGGCGGGGGCGGGGTTGTGACCGTCAGAAAGACCTGGCCAGTGACCGAGCCGGAGGTAGCGGTAATCTCAGCGGTGCCTGCGGCGACTCCGGTAGCAACGTTGCCGTTCACCGTTGCGATGTCCGGATTCTCGCTGCTGAATAGAACGGAAGAAAGCGGAAATGGATCACCAAATTGATCTGTGCCAGACGCAGTAAAGGCCTGAGTCGAACCAACATTGATCGAGGCGTTTGTCGGCGAAATGCTGATGGTTGTGAGGGCGGGCGGGGCGGGGGTAACGGTCAGTTGCACTGGCGATGAAGTGATGCCTTGTGCGCTGGCGACGAGCGTTACTGCGCCGCCAATCTGGGCTACGCCAGTGGCGATTGCCCGATTCTGCCCTTCACTATTGATTGCGTTTACGGTAGCAATAGTTGGATCGGAACTGACCCATGCGAACGTCAGGCCGGACATAGCGATGCCAAACTGATCTAATCCGGTCACGGAAAATGACGTGGAACTGCCGGCCTGCACCGTTGCCGTCGAGGGAGTTGCGCTAATCGTCGTCAATATTGCCGGGGGCCTTGTGGTCGTTAGGTTGGTGCTGGCGCTGATCCCCTGAGATGAAGCGGTGATCGTGGTGGTTCCACCGTTAGGTCCGCCTGCACCAGTGGCGAGTCCGCTGCTGTTAATCGTTGCCACACTCGGGTTGCTGCTGGCGAACGTGAACGTGATCCCGCTCATCGTGTTTCCATACTGATCAATCCCAATTGCGGCAAATTGTTGAGAACCCGTGGTGAGAACAGATGGATTCGCCGGGGTCAAATTTATGCTTGTCAACACTGGCGGCGGCGGCAGCACGGTCAACAACGCCGAAGCGCTGCTGATACCTTGGGCGGAGGCCCAGATGCCAGCTGTGCCTTGGCATACTCCAGTGGCGGAAGCACCGGCAAACGTCACGCAATTGCTGTTTGTTGTCCAAGCGAAGCCGATACCGGCCATTGGCTTGTTGTATTGATCGAGTCCTACCGCTGTGAAAGCCTGCTGGGCACCGACTTGTATGGAGGCCGACGCGGGCGACACGCTGATTTTGGTTAATACTGAAGGCGCGAGCGCGACCGCGAGCGTGAACATAGCGGTTTGCGGCGCCAAAGTTTCCGAAGTGCCTGTGATGACAACATTGGTTGGTCCCGTGCTCGCCGAACTGCTCGCCATCAGCGTCAAATTAGCGGTGGTTGCCGAGGTTGAGGCGAATGATGCGGTCACTCCACTAGGCAGACCAGAGGCCGCCAGGCTTACCCTGCCTGTGAAGCCGCCCGTGGGGTTAATCGTAACCGTGCTTACGACACTGCCTCCTTGACTGAGCGTCACTGTTGCCGGCTCAACCGACAACGTGAAGTTTGGTGGGGTGGTGACCGTCAGTAAGGCGGAATTGCTGATGCCATCCGCGGTTGCTGTGATCGTGGCAGAACCTGCCGAAACGCCGGTTGCCAGGCCGTTGGCGTCGATAGTGGCGATTGCCGTGTCGCTACTTGAAAATGTCAGAGGGCCGCTGGTGATGGAATTCCCGTACTGATCTTTCGCTGCCGCAGTGAACTTTTGCATAAAACCCGTCTGCACCGAGGCAGCGCTTGGGGTCAAGGTGATCGAATGAATGGATGGAGCAGACGATAGCGGAGTGTCTGAGGATGAAGTCGGCCCCCCACCGCAACCTGCGAATGAAGAGACAATCAAAACGAGAAAAATTGCTTCAAGGTAAGGAAAACCGGGAATGCCTCGCTGACACAAAGCATTCCCGTTTTTTTTTGTAATTATTCGGAGTGACTGTTCCAGACCAATTCGCATGGTCAAACTCAGTGAATGTGCATCTCCTTGCGCAACGGCAATGGGGACTCTGTCACATGTTTGCGCTGGAATATGTAAGCGGGAGTAGGCACTCGCTCCGGATGCAACTCAACCTTGGCAATCGCTGCTGTCGGACCAGAGACCTGGACCCACGAAGCCAATGAGGGGGTCCCGGCCTTGTTGACCAGGAAGAGCATGTAATAGCCGGGGGGCGCTATGTTGGAGTTCGGAGGACCGGTCACCTTCAGGCTTCCCGCCTGGGCAGTGAACGAAAGACCCACGTAGCGTTGGTCCATATCGAAGGAGTGAGTTACAGATCCTGCCTTCATAAGAACAACCGATGTGATCGTGGCCGCGTCCGGAGTCGACAAACTGAATGATTGACCATACGTGATCGAACTGGGCGCGTTGGTTGCAGCCTGGGGTCTGACTGCCGGGCTGCC
This sequence comes from Terriglobales bacterium, assembly GCA_035624215.1. Lineage (GTDB taxonomy): Bacteria > Acidobacteriota > Terriglobia > Terriglobales > Acidobacteriaceae > JAFAGX01. The sequence goes on along the minus strand of DASPRY010000166.1, from coordinate 42,623 downwards.
ATCAGAATTGAAGAGGTAGCTTGGCTGATAGATTTCGATATGGCTTTCAAAAACACCCTGGGCGGGGTTGCCTCCAGTCAAGAAGACAGTTCCATCCGGCAGAAGCAACTGAGTGTTGTGATAAAGCCTGGGGAACGAATTGCTCCCTGCCGAGGAGAAGGAGCTAGTCGCCGGATCATAAATCTCCGCCTGCAGACTCGCCGTGTTTGCGTCCTCATCCTGTGCCGAGCCTGCGTCCACGAGTACCTTACCATTCGGCAAAATTGTGGCTTCCATTTCGACGCGCGCCTGTGACATGGGTGGCCCTTGCACCCAGCACGGAGCGTAATTCGGGCACGACGCGGAGATTTGCATTCCGGCGGGGCTCAGATCGATCAGTTCTGTGGTGTTGGTGGCTGGGTTGTCACCGCCCATGATCATCACCTTGGGACTGTAGTTGTTCTGCGGTGTGAGCGGGAGCAGCACCGAGGTTCCGTAAGTTCGTTCTCCGTTGGGGTCATTCAGACCTGGATAAATCGTCCAGGCAACCAACGTCCAGGTTTGGCTGGTCGGATCGAAGTCGAGTGTGGCCGAGGAGGGTGCGGAATAGAAAACGTGTCCGGTAGGAATCAAGTGCATTCGAGGATAGAGCGGGAACTGGAATCCCGGGAAATTGCTGATGTTGGGATTGCCGGCTATTTCAGCGCTCCATTGTTGTCCGTTCCAGATTTCGCTGGTGTTGTTGGTGTTGCCGTCCGTGTCGTTCAGGCCGGAAGTCGTCATCATGCGGCCATCATTGAGTTCCGTGATGGTTGGATACCAGCGCCCATGGGCTGTGGCAGAGATATCGATGAATGACTCGCTGGAAGGATCGAAGATCGAGGCATTGGGCAAACCCATGAACGGAACATCACCCTGTACGCCAACCACAGCCAGCGCTCCGTAGACTTTCGTGCCGCCGTTCATCAGGACCCGCCCATCTTGCATCATCGACATGCCATTGCAGAACATGTCCCAGGTGGTCAGCATGGTGTGGATGCTGCTATCGGAGAGGTCAAAAAGCGCCGCGCCCTGAGGATATTGTGGGCCTTGCGGACAGCCAGCCTGCTGTGGCGGGCAGTTGCCCGAACCCGATACCACAAGAATCTTGCCGGTATGCAGCAAAGCCGCGTGGATCGGATTGATCGGCATTTTCGTGGTACTCGTGTTCCACTGCCCATACTTGGCGGTCTGGGGGTTGTAGGTTGGGGCAGAGGCTGGGGCGGCGCTCGTTGATGTACTACTCAAGCTTCCACCACCGCATCCCAAAACGCTGCAGGTCAAGATCGTTACGATCCACAAAACAAACGAGTTTTTCATTGCTTTCCTTTCCAACTAAGCAGTACAGGTTGGGGAGGGCGGGGGATAAACTCTCAGACCAACAAATCGATTCTTTTCATAACGCAGTGCTCACCGTGTTGTGGCATCCGCATTCGCCAGTTGAGCTATGCTGCCGCGGTCCAGATAGCTTAGGTAGGGGAAGAATGGAGCAACCTCGAACGGCATTTTCTCCTGCGGGGACATAAGTGCCACTGGCTGGAGATTCATCATGGCGATGCGATCGCTCCACGGGTCCAACTTGATCCGGCTGCCAATGGGAAGAGCGGCGATCTGATCGATGCGTTGCTTTTCGAGTGGCGGGCCGGATTTCAAAAGTGCGGCCATGCGGCTGATGTTGTGGTCTCCCATTCTGCTGCCCAAATGCGGCCGGATCAGATTGGTTAGCATAGGCGCGCGGTCTTGTAACGCTTTGAGGAACAGCGCCGCGCTACCCAGTCTGTCGCTGTAGGGGGAATTTGCCAGCAGCTGCAGAGCTTTATTGTCAGCCGCCTGTTCGTCCGCAACATTGCGCGCAAAGTCGAGGCGCTGAAATGTTTCCGTGTCGGGAAAGAAGAAGCGATCAGTAAAGGCCAGTTTCGTATCGACGCGATGACCCAGAACGATGTGGCCAAGTTCGTGAGACAGGATCATTGCCAGGGATGCTTCGTCCGGGAGTACATCCAACAGACCACGGCTGACGACGATGGTGTGCCCGATGGTAAAGGACTCCAGAGGCATGGTCAGCAGCACGCGACAGCGCACCTCAGGCTCGATCACCAGCTTGTTTGTGATGATCAGATTGTTGACGACGGTTTGCAGAACCTTGTCCACATCCCCCGGAGGCGCGAGCAAGCCCACTTTCTGCAGATGATCGATCGCATTGTCTTCGGCAAGTCGTTCCCACATACGTTCGGCTTCCACCGGGCTCTTATCATTGGTGGGAACATGATCATTGACCGAGGCATCAACCTGGATGTCGGTGAATTCATCGTCGTGTTTCAACTGCTCCGGGTCGTAAGCCCACAGACGTGTCTGGGCTTTGAAACTCAAGGTGTGAAACGGAGGGCTAAGGTGTTTTGTATTCCCTTCCTCGATGTAGACGTAGGCGGGGAGCCACACGCCAGGCTGCATGTTCAACCGCCAGCTATCAAAGTGGAGGTAATACTTATAGCGGGAACGAGCGGAGTAGGTGCCGTTGAAACGAACAACATTGAAATCCCGGTCTTCCACCCAGACTCTTCCGGTGAACAAGCCTTTGGGAGCATTTTCTCGAGGTTGCACATCCACAACAATGCAGCGGGTTTGGCCAAGGAATTCCTGCCGGACATAATTGAAGTAGTAGTTGCTCTTCTGGAAATCAGCATCGAGCATCACCATCTGCGCGAAACCTTCAGGCAAAAACTTATGGGCAAAGGCCACTGAAAACGGATTGCGAAAATAATGCGTGAAACCCGGCTGTTGTTTCTGGAACAAGGTGTTTTCAGGACCATCGCTGAAATCAAGCCTTCCCAGAAAATACTGGTCGCTTACCGGCTCGATGTTATGAACTGCGTTTTCCTGAAGATTTTGAATGTAGGTTTCCGCCAATGGGTGCAGGTGCTTCATCGCAGCGACAAATGTGCGTTCCCGCTCTACCACGCGATCGATCATTTTGTCGAAGGACACCGGAGCCAACACAGTGAATGCACCACTCCTGGTGACCACATAGTTGCCGTAAACGGTCACCACAGTATCGCTGCCAGAAACCGCAGTTTTGCTTAGTGGAGTGTTGACCGTAAAACTGACAGTTTTGGAACCGGCAGGGACGGTGACGCTGGAGGGTAACTTAGCGGCATTAACAGGATCGGCAGCGAGCGAGACTTCGACGTCAAAGGGAGCCACCATATTCAGCGACACCGCACCCTGCAGAGTGTTCCCCCCGACCACGCTCGGCGAACTCAAGCTGACCGACGAGAGTTCCGGATTCTCGGCCAAGGCGCTGGCAGCCGCGAGAATTACAACAACGATTGTGAGATAGCGCATAACACTCCTACGAAACAAGATCGAACACGATGTGTACTACGGCCGAGGAATCAACCGGCTGGCCGATGTGCAAGGCCGGCTTAAACTTGATTTGTTCGGCGGCTTTTACGGCTTGTTCGTCCAAGCCATAGCCAAGCCCTTGCAATACCCTGATCACGTGCACTTGCCCGCTGGCGGTGAACAGTACCTGCAAGCGGACTTCTCCACTGATTTTCAATTGCCTCGCCTGATCGGTGTAATCGGGTTTCGGTTTGAAAATGATTTCGACCGGAGAAGTCGGCGCACCAGCCGGTGCCGGGTCTGACTTGGCTTCAGCATGGTGCACATCGAATCCGGACTGTTGCACTTGGCTAAGGCTCTTTTCCCCGACTGTCGCTAATTCAGCACCGAAGCCTGCACTCACAACCGTTCCCGGTTTTGAGCCCGACTGGCCACTGCCATTACCAGGTCCCAGGGGAGAATCGAAAGAGCCCTGTTGGGTGATGTTGGCCACGCCGCGATTCTGCGGCTCGAAGGTACCGTTCACTGTTCCGAAACCGCCGGTACGGATCGCTGTTGGGGTTTCAACGACCTTCGGCAAAACCGAACTGCGAGGAGAAAAGGTATTGACGGCAATTATTTTGGGGTTCTCCGAGTTCGGAAGCACGGGCATTTTGCTCTCGAACTTCACCTCGGGTGCCACCGGTTCAGGCTGCCGTGGCGTGCGTCCCGAAATTCCCTTTATTTGCGGGCTGGCCATTAGGGATGCCACTTCCGGGGCAGTAGGTTTGAGTGCGCGCAATGGCGGCTTGGGGTGGTTAATCAGCTTCGAAGTCACATGCTGAGGGGCTACAGCTGATTCATGCAACACCAGATCCGTGATGTGGTAGTGTTGCGAATCAAAAAGCTTCTGGTGGAAGGGCGCACGCACAAGGAGAAGACACGCCAGCAAGAGCACCTGGACATTCCAGCCAAGCAGGAAAGACTTCCAGCGCGACTGTGGCTCGGGTAAGGATGTGAACAGCAACGTCTGCACTAGCGGTTCTCCACTTCCACCTTTATTTGTGGCTCAACCATCCGGTTGTTCTCCGCCACTTCAACGGCAGAGGATTATCAACATCGCACCAAGAACGAGCGCCCTCGTCGTGAAACGAAGTCTGGCTAGCAAATGGACGATGCTGGAGATGCTCCCAAATCCGAGATACCCCACGTTTATCGACCCACCTTTCTACCTAAGAGATTCCAGCCAAATGACACGTTCATAAAAAGAGCCAGCCCTCCGGCGGAGCGCTCGGGAACGAACCGGTGCTCGCGGAGATAGGCCATGCCGAACTCGCTGTATGTTTCACCGAGCGGCATCACTGTTTTAAGCCCCCCACCATAAATCGCCTTGTTGTCCCAATCGAATCCGTCGGTGTCGCGCGAGAATGTGGTTTGTGCGAATGGCACGATTACAGCCTTCCGGAACCGTTTCGCGACCACGCCTTGCGAGACATAGCCCTGACCGATGAGATTCCCTCGCTCCACCGGGGAGATGTTGCCCACGATCGCCCATGAACTACCGGGAAACCGGCTGGCTTTTTCTGTGACGGGTTGCCAACCGAACCAATCCTGGGCGTAGAACATCAAGGCGCTGCTCCGGATGCTGTCAAAGCGATCCTGATAAGCGTAAGCGGTACCAACACTCACGATGCCGTGGCGGAAAAGCTTGTTAAGTTTCACGCCGGCAGCCGGCTCGATGCTGTTGTTCCAGGGGTAGCCTTTGGTATCGAACATCAGCCCAACCGACAGGTACGGAGTTACAGTCATTGCACCAGAATCGGTAGCGAATACAGTCGCACCTTGCTCGAAGTACGACTGCGAATACGCGTCGTTGTGTTCGATGGGGCTGACATTGCCGAACGAGGTCCATGCCTGCCCCGGCAAACCCATGCCGTCTATGACCGTCCCTTGCAAGGCTGGAGCTGCACCTTGCTGAGCGGGCGAGACCGCTGACAGCGTGAACACCATGACGAATGCGAACAGCCTAATTCTCATCGTTTAATACCGAGTAACTGCGAACCATCCCCTTACCTGTTTCTTCAAAACTACGGTTTTCCAGAAGCTGAACAGGAACACCGAACAATCGACGAACCGGAGGAGCACATACCTCGGTGAAGAGGTAAAAACATCGGTTCGCTTTTCTGAAATCGCGCAGAGCAACGACAGCAACGTGAGGACAGCCATATCCGCGCCAACCGCACACAGGGCAAATCTGCGATAGAACATCAGCCAGAGGGGTAGCAGGATATACAATGCGCCGAAAAATGCGCCTTCTCCCATCAGCAGCTTATATTCCCAATCGATTTTGCTCAGCCCGGTAAACATTCCGTATTTCTGGCCAACCTGCCAGGCACCGGTGTGCCAGCGGTACATTTGCTTGACGTAATCGCGGATAGTGCTGGGATCCTGAGTGAACACCCTCGCATTGGGCTCGTAGACGATCCGGCCCAGGTTCTTGCGATGCACCTGAATGGTGCAATCCATGTCCTCAACAATCGTGTCTTTATTCCAATCAAGCTGGGCAAACGCTTCCTTGCGAAAACTGGAGGCGCATCCGGGAGTGACGGTGATAACTCCCATGTTGCTTTGCCCATGCTTATAAATGCCGTGCGACATCCAGTAGGCGAGGCAGCGGTAGGCGGTCAGCCAGTTATGCGGAATGCTGTTAGCCTGACCACAGACGACCGCGACGGTCGGATCACTCAGAGCTTTCCTGACCGCTTGAAAATAATCGCCGCAGATCTCGGTATCGGCATCCATCAGACAGATGTAGTCGTAACGACGCGTCAACTCCGAGACCGCTGCGGCCCGGGCCAGGGCGTGCGCTTTGCCAATGTTTTTCGAATTTCTCAAAACATTCACTTCGAAAGCTCGCGCAATTTCTCCTGTACCGTCGCTTGAACCGTCGTCAACGACGTAGACATCCAAGGGCAGCACACCGGCATTGAGAACACTTTTCAAAGTCTTACCTATGCCCAACCGCTCATCCTTGGCTGGTAGCAGCACGCAAAGCCGCTTCACGCACGACCTCGAATGACCAGCTCTCGCGCGTCGACGGAGACCGAGTAAACCCCGTTCTTTGCCCGGCGCAGTTCATGGTCGTTCTGAAACAAATGCGTGTGACCGTTATCCGCCACCATGACCTTCAACACGACTCCCTTAGGAAATGGTTTCGGTAAATCCCACCTCAGCCTCTCTTCGTGGTTTGCAACTTGAAGCGGGGCCTTTTCCAGAATTCTTTGTGCACGCAAGTAGGCAGCAACCTCGCCAAACGGCGCGACCCATAAACCTCTGTCTTGCTCGGTCTTCAGATAGTCCAATACGGAAGCAAAAGTGTTTGGCGGAATAGGTTCAAAGCCGGTGGAAGGATCGCCGATGCCGTGGATCTGCAGCGTGGTCCAGGCGTGCATCGAGATCGCCTTGTCAATCCAGGCTTTGTAAACTTCAAAGGCGTACTTGGTGAACGCCGGCTGGCTGGGCAAGTTGTACCAATCCGGATCTGACTGAGAGTTCACGTAGAGCAGATCGCCCTCGCCGCGCCAGCCGCGCGCTGCAAAGTTGTATCGTTTGACCCAATAAGAAAAACCAGCCGAAATCTCGGAGTAGGGATAGGCAAAGATGATGATGTCAGATCGAAAATTACTGTCCAAAAAAAGTTTGGCGTCTTCCACCTGGATCTCTTCGCCGGCTTTGTCGAGGACATCCGGGTGTTGATGGGTCAGAGAATGGTTCCCAATTTCATGACCTTCAAGCTGCACCTTTCGCCAGTCATCCAGACGGGTGAGCTTGGAGACGATCACAAAGAAAGTCGCGTGCAGATGCCGCTTGTTGAGTTCCGGAACAGCTATGTCCAGTTGCACCGGACGGGCGTCGTCAAAGGTGAGCGACACCGCCGCCGCGTGATTGTCCCAGGGCAACACCTTAATGCCCGAGCTTTGTGCCGAGCATATCGGAGCCAATAAAGCGAACACTACAAGCGTGCGCACGAGTCGTAGCATGGTAAAGGAGGGGGAACCAGAGATGGAGCAATCCGTTTGCCAGCTGCGTTTCCGTCGGCTTCAGCCGCAGACCTTGCTGGAGCTCGGGCGAATGGAGCGCTAATTCGTGCAAGCCAAAGAACTTAGCTCGCGCGTAGCGGCAAACGAGTTCTTGCCGGCAGAAAGTTTTCTTAGCGCAGAAGTAATCTTGCGAAGTTACTTCCGTGGGATCACTCGATTGAGGGGCGGAAATAAGCTGAAACTGTTTTCACATGAAAGGTGTTGCCTTTGGCCTTACGTTGTCCTGTTAGCGCAGTTGACAGATTAACTGAAGCTTAGCGACTCGAACTCTATTGCAGCTTGGCGTACTCGGCTTTGGCTTGTTTCAGGATGGGGATGTCGGGATCGGCGTCTTTCCAGAGGGTGAGGAAATCGTTGTAAGCGGCTTTCGCCTTGGCCGTGTCGCCAGCCATCGCATACGCACGGCCGAGTTGAAGATGAGCGAGGGCGCCGAGCGGGAAGTTAATCACGATCCCGCGGTGGTCAAGGAACTTTTGGAACTCGGCGGCAGCCAAGGTACCGTCGTGGGCTGCCAGGTAAGCCTGACCGCGAACCCAGACGGGATACAGCGTCCCCAGTTGCAGTTGTTCCGGTGTTCCAAGTTCGTAAGGAGCAGCCGCCTCCAGATCCACCAGAGCCTGCTTAGGATTATTCGCCTCCAATTCAATGGCAGCCCGAACCGTGGGCAGCCAATACACCTTCATCATAGTCTGTGATCCGTAATTCTTTTCCAGTTCATCCAGCATTGGTTTGGCCCGAGTCGCTCCGCCGGATTGTGCCAGAGCCAAAGCGGAAAAAATCTTGATGTCCCGCCCGGGTATGAGGGCCAACGCTGCCGTGACCTCTTGGCTGGCCAGTGCTGAATTGCCGAACTCCGCCTCCCGTAAAGCCGCGTTCACCCGCCACAGCGCCGCCGCCTCTTTGGCGTCGTTCCGCACAGCGGCATCTACGGCACGCCGCGATAGATCCCGCGCTTTTACCAAACGCCCGTAGTATGCCTCGGTGTCGGACTGGAATGAGAGCATCGTATCTTCGCTGCCAGACTTTCCCGCTGCCCATGCAACCTGCCGTTCCATCTCCGCCGTGTCACCGTTGAGAAAAGCCGTTTGATACATCGTCCAATGAAGGTCGTCACCCTCGAACTTCTCCTTTTGTGCTTGCGCAATGCTTTTCTCGGCGTCCTCGAACCGGTTGAGTGCGAGCTGGATTCCGACCTCATTCACGTAACCGATTGCGCTGGGCGCCAAGCGCATACCTTCCTCGTTCGCAGCCAAGGCCTTCTCGTATTGCCCTAGTTGGGAGTAGATGACCCCAAGGTCCGTTGGAGGTATCGAGTCCTGGGGATAGGTCTTGGCCCAGAGCTCATATACCTGGCTCGCCTGCTCCAATTCCCCGGTTACGATCTGGTAATACTGGGAAGTAATACGGTATTTCTCCAGTTCGCTGACCCGCTCGCGCAGTTCGTAGGCCTTTCTGATGTTTTCTGCTCCCAGGCTCGCCTGTCCCAGATTGTTGTATGCCAGTCCGAGACTGACGTAGGCAACAGCCATATTGGGGTCTAGTTCCAGAGCGTGCTTGAAGAATGGAATCGCCTCGGCATCACCTTTTGAACGGTAAGTCGTTATGCCCATGCTGAATGCTTTCAGGGCCTCAAGCGACTGCGTTGTAGCCTCGACTGGAACATCAAACTTCTGAATGGTGGCCAGCGACTCGCCGAGCATGGCGCGCAGACTTGTGGCAGCCTTCCCTAGTGCCTGGAGCACATCAGTTTTCGTCGCAGCCTGTTCCTGCTCCCTGACCAAGGTGTCTCCGCTACTACAACCGATGGCATCTACTCCGACTACGTACTGACCACCCAGGCTGGATATCGTTCCCAGCAGGAACGCTTTGCTGCCGGTTCGAATGCAGAGTTCCCGGGCAATATCACGCGTAATGCGTTCATTCGACCTTCGACCCATCAGGCGAAGGGTTTCCTCGACTTTGCGATCGGAGAGAATATTGAGAAATGGCGATTGCCCAAGCTGTACCGCGAGTGCCTGCTTGAGAGCGCCATCAAAGACTGGGTCGCCGGTGGTATTGTCGAAGTCGGCCAAGACTACCGTGTCCCTCTGCGCGAGCGGAGTAACTTTGGCCGCAGGAGTGGCAGATCTTGAGCGCACATAAAAGAGAACAGCAAGTAGGCCAGCAATGAGTAGAACAGCCGCCAGGACGACGCCGTTCCAGCGCCTGCTGCGGCCGGTCGCTGGAACTGCGGTTGCGTGAGAGACCACCGATGAGGAAGCGGAAACCGCAGCCGGAGCCGAACCTGAAGCAGGTGGCGGTGCGGGGGCAGCGGGAGTATACACAGGTTCCAGTGCGGCGGCCACCGTGCCCGAACTCGCAACCCCCACCCGGCCCGTCTCAGTGTCCCGCTTCAACCGCTGCAAGTCGCTGCGCATCTCCGAGGCATGTTGATAGCGCAGGTTTCGGTCTTTCTCTAGAGCCTTGTTGATGATCCGTTCCAGTTCCAACGGCAGATCGGGATTGAGGCGGACGGGAGGAATCACAGCGCGTTCGATGATAGCGTGCGAAATCATGGCAGAGGTTTCACCCCTGAACGGCAGCGTTCCCGTCGCCATCTCGTAGAGAACAGCACCGAACGAGAACAGGTCAGTACGGGCATCCAGTTCCTTTCCGCGCACTTGCTCCGGCGACATGTAGGCCACAGTCCCCAGAGCCGTGCCCGGGCTGGTCAAATGTTGTTCATCGAGCGAGCCAGTCTGCGTGCCTGCGGCTGCGATGTTACTCGCCGAACTGCCCGTGACCACAACCTTCGCCAGACCGAAATCGAGAATCTTGGCATGTCCCCGTTTGGTAACGAAGATATTTGCCGGCTTGATGTCGCGATGGACGATGCCCTCGGCATGCGCGGCATCCAGTGCGTCAGCAATTTCGATCGTGAGTGACAGAATTAGCTCGGTTTCCAGCGGACGCCCTGCAATCTTGTGCTTTAGGGTCAGCCCATCCAGAAACTCCATGGCAATGAACGACTGCCCCTCATGCTTGCCGATTTCGTAGATGGTGCAGATGTTGGGATGGTTCAAAGCCGAGGCAGCTTTGGCTTCGCGCTGGAAACGGCTGAGCGCCTGCGGGTCTTGCGCAACATCGTCGGGCAGAAACTTCAGCGCAACAAAGCGACCGAGGTCGGTGTCCTCCGCTTTGTAGACGACGCCCATCCCACCCCCGCCCAGCTTTTCGACAATGCGGTAGTGCGAGATGGTCTGCCCAATCATGACGCGACGCCATGTTATGCGGGAGAGTAGGACAAGTCAACGAGCGCTAACGAGTTGAGGACATTTCGGATCGGTATCAGGTGGTGACTCCCTCCCGATAAACAAAAGGGGCAGATCAAAGTCTGTCCCTTGTTAACTTCGCGACCTCGATTAGCACCTGACCAGATTCGGAGCGTTGATGCCCCTAGTGGCGTTGCGGCTATCGACGACAAGCTGGGACTCGCGGACGATCGCCGGATAGTCATAGTCAGAATGGTCGGTGACAATGACTACGCAGTCGTATTCCGCGAGATGGTCGAGGCTGGCGCGTTGCATCTGCAGATCGTATTTCCGGCCGCGCCCCACGAACTTGAAATAGGGATCGTGATAGCTGACCTGAGCGCCCTGGCTTTGCAGGAGTTCGATGATTGTCAGCGATGGGGATTCGCGGAGATCGTCGACGTCCTTCTTGTAAGCGACGCCTAGAACCAGGACCTTGGAGCCGTTTAAAGTTTTTCGGCGTTCATTAAGGGCCGCGCCTATCGAGGACACGACGTGATAGGGCATCTGCAGGTTCACTTCTCCCGCCAGTTCGATGAACCGTGTGTGGAAATCGAATTCCTTGGCTTTCCAGGAAAGATAGAACGGGTCGATGGGAATGCAGTGGCCACCCAACCCCGGCCCGGGATAAAAAGCCTGGAAACCGAAGGGCTTGGTCGAAGCTGCGTCAATCACCTCCCAGATGTTGATGCCCATGCGCAGGCACAGCAGCTTCAATTCATTCACCAAGGCGATGTTGACGCAACGATAGATGTTTTCCAGCAGCTTGGTCATCTCCGCTGCGGCCGGTGTAGATACAGGAACGACGCGATTGAAGATGGAACCATACAACCCTGCGGCCAGTTCGGAGGCACAAGCATCGAGCCCGCCAACAACTTTAGGGATATCGCGGCGCGCCACAGTTTGATTTCCCGGATCCTCGCGTTCAGGAGAGAATGCGACATAAAAATCGCCGGCTTCCGTGTTCCGTGTTGCCTTCAGCCTGGCGTCGTTCCCTTTTTCAAGGATAGGTACCAGGACCTCTTCCGTCGTTCCCGGATATGTAGTGCTCTCCAGTACGACCAACTGACCGGGGCGGAGATGAGGGGCGATTGATTCTGCGGTGGAAGTGATGTAACTCAGGTCCGGTTCGTGATACTCGTTCAGGGGCGTCGGTACGCAGATCACGATTGCATCCATGTTCCGCAGGCGCGCGAAGTCATTGGTAGCGGAGAATCCGCCCTGGCGGGCTACTTCGATCTCTGTCGGAGGAATTCGGTAGATGTAAGAACCACCGGCATTGAGCGTGTCCACCTTGGTTTTATCAATGTCGAAGCCGGTGACCGGGAAATGCTGCTCGCGGAACAAAAGCGCCAGCGGCAAGCCTACGTACCCTAGGCCGATAATGCCCACCTGAGCGGTACGACTCTGGAGCTTGTTTTTGAACTGCTCAGAACTGCTGACTATATCCTTCGGCATACTCTCCATGGTGACCCCAATGAACGGAATCTCGCTGAAATAGTTGCACTTTTGTATCCACCTCCCCGCCTCTAACCCTCTTCGGCGCCAATGAACTAGATTGCCCGCCGCACGGCATGTGAAAAATCCTGCATACAGAGAGGGAACTGGGGTGATTATAGCCCACCATCAGTTTTGGTAACTTCCAAGGGATCACAATCCGCTTCCTACCCAAATTAGCACAAGCGGTAGTGGCTCAGTTTGGTGGGCAGCGAGTCACGCATTGCGATTATGGCATCGCGACGAACACGACGGAGCACTCCGGCGCAAACTACGGGTTGGGTATCATGGAGGTGATGCCGGGGAGCAAACAAGCCGCGGTCCTGGTAACAGGAGGGGCTGGATACATCGGGTGCCATGCGGCGCGTGAATTGAGGAGCAGAGGATACGAAGCGATTGTTTATGACAATCTGTCCACGGGACACAGATTTCTGGCGAATGGGTTCGAGCTGGTTGTTGGCGATATTGCTGACTCCGACAAGCTGAAAACGGTGCTGCGGCGCGTAGAGGCCGTTATGCACTTCGCAGCGCATGCTTACGTTGGTGAATCGGTATCCAACCCCCGCAAGTATTTTCAGAACAATCTTGTGGATGCGCTGTGTTTACTCAATGCCGCGGTGGATTGTGGCGTAAAGAAATTTGTCTTCTCATCGACATGTGCCACTTATGGCATACCACAAGTCATACCGATGACCGAGAAAGCGGCGCGCATGCCAATCAATCCGTACGGCGCCACCAAGCTGGCTTTTGAAAATGCGCTCGAAGCCTACAGCCATGCGTACGGATTGCGTTTTGTTTCCTTCCGCTACTTCAACGCGGCGGGTGCAGACGAGAGCGGGGAAATAGGTGAGGTTCACGAGCCGGAAACACACCTGATTCCGTCCGCATTTGAGGCAATCCGCGGCGAACGCGCCGAGCTGGAAATTTTCGGGACCGATTATCCAACACCTGATGGCACTTGCATTCGCGACTACATCCACGTCAATGATCTGGCCGAAGCCCACGTATTGGGAATCGAATATTTGGAGCGGGGTGATTCAATCGCTTTGAATTTGGGTACAGGCCAGGGCAATTCGGTGCGCGAAGTCATCGCGATGATTGAGCGCGTTACCGGCCGGCGTGTCCCGCAGCGCATCTCGCCTCGGCGCGAGGGTGATCCGCCGCAGCTGGTGGCGGACCCATCCCTCGTGTACAAGGTGCTGAAGTGGAAAGCCAGGCGTTCACTGCAGGACATTGTTGCCACAGCGTGGAAATGGGACCAGAGCCGCTCCAAAGCGAGCGCATCCAATCCCTAGCCGTTCGTGATTGGCGTAAGTAATCGAAGCGAGGACCTCAGGGCCACACGCGCTACTTCTTGTTGGTGGAGGTCGAGCGCGGCGTAGGCTCCGGAGCCTTGTCGGCAGGAAAGTTCACACTTAAATAGTCGATGAACGCGTCCCGATCGGCGCTATCTACCAAAGCTCCCCACTTGATCATTTTGTCGACCTCCTTCGTCCAGGCGGCTTTGCTCAGGCGCTGCTGAACGATGATCCGAGAGTCGTGGCATTCCGTGCAGACGGTTGTCACTTTTTGCTGCATGGGACCAGGCGGAAGCTCGTGAGCTTGAGCGCACAGCAAAGAAGGAAAGAATAACGTCTCAGCGGCGATAATTGCCGTCACGGCAAACTTTCTAAGCTTGAACATGGACTTGTATGTGGTCGATGGCATTGTATAAGTATCCGCTTGGGTTCCATTCGGCTGTGGCCGGCTGCACACGCCCCTGGTCATCGCTGGCGCGCGACATAATCGTGTAGTCTCCGGCTTTGGTAGACTTCCACTGGTAACGCCACAGGCGCCAGGCGTACTTTGCCCGCTGATGGCTCAACTCAGCCGGGTGCCAGCTCGAGCCGACGTCAGTAGAGACTTCTACTTTAACGATATCGGCTTCCCCTGCCCACGCAGCGCCCTGAATTTGCAGGGTGCGTGATTTAACAATTGAACCGTCAAGCGGAGTGGAGATCAGAGACTTAACATTCAGCGTAGTAACGACATGACTGTCGTCTACATTAAGCGGATCTCCCGGGCGTATCGGGCGATTCGGCATTCGGTAGCCGGGCTTCATGAAATTACCGTCGAACTCCTTGTCGAGGACTTTAATCTCACTCAGCCACTTGCACGAAGCTGCGCCAATCCATCCCGGGACCAAGGCCCGCGCCGGAAAACCATGGTGTTTCGACAGCGGGGCGTCATTCATGTGTGTGGCAATCAAAGTGTCGCCATCGAGCGCTTTCTCGATGGGAATGCTGCGAATGAACGGCGGCACTTTGCCAGGCACTTCGTCTAAACCGCGAAACATTACGTGCTTACCAGTAGACTTCACGCCCGCCCGTTGCAAAGCGTCACGCAATCTTGGACCAGAAAACCTGGCATTCCCTACCGCTCCCTTGGCCCACTGAATGCCGGGAACGTGCGGTTGCTGAAAGGCCCGGCCATTGCCGGCACACTCCAGGGTGTTAGTGACGGAGTGCCAGATCATGGCTTGCAAGTCGCGCAGACTCAAGGCCAGCGGTGTCTCTACTTCCCCGCCGATGCTTAATCGCCAGCTTTCTGCGTCCAGCGTGCCCGGCTCGCTCATATGATTGCGCACGAAGAAATGTGGCAGGGGGGTGATCCATGCATTAAAGAATTCCGGTGGCATTTCAAGATCGAGGAAACGCGCCGAGCGCACGATCATGCCTTCTTTGCCCGGAATATAAACGCTCTGCTCCTCCGTCGCCCAAGTGAGTAACGGATGACTGGCGGCCATCGCCGCGGGAATCGCTGCGAGAAAATCACGCCTAGAAACCATAGTTAGTTTATCGACTTTAAGGGCTAACGCGCGGTCCGTCAAGGTCTATCCAGACATTCCGCCACTGCGAATGGCTTAGTCGATACGAAGTACCTGCAGGGTGATGTTATCCGGACCGCCGCGCTTTTTAGCCAAGTCCAGCAGCATACGGCAAGCCTGGGAGGGAGTATTTTCGGAAACAACTTGGGCAAGCTCCTCGTCAGAAACAACGCCCCACAAGCCATCGGTGCACAACAGGAGAATGTCTCCAGGTTCCAGTGCGATGGGGCGCTCTGGCATATCCGAGGAGAATTCCGGTCCCACGCCGAGAGCGGTCGTGAGGATATGCCGTTGGGGATGAAATTCGGCTTCCTCCGCGGTGATTACCCCGAACTCGACCAAGCGACTGACATAAGAGTGATCGTGGGTGAGGCGAGAAGCTTTTCCGCCTCGCACCAGATACAGGCGACTGTCCCCAACGTGTAGGAAATAGAGTTGCTTGCCGAGCAGGACGATCGCGGTAGCGGTGGTTCCCATACCGCGCAGTTGCGGATGCTCCGTGGCATAGCGATGAATGCGCTGATGCGCGGCACGGAAAGCCTCCGCCATGAGCGAACCGGGATCGCTGTCGGGAGTTTCTGCATAAACCTGTTGGATAGTCTGGACCGCGATGCTGCTGGCTTCCTGGCCACCCTCGTGACCACCCATTCCATCGGCCACCACAGCAAGCCTGCCCTTTTGTTCGTACTCTGAATCACTGGCAGATTCCCAGTAGGCGTACGAATCTTCATTATTAGTACGCTGGCAGCCCACATCACTGATGCCAGCGACCGCAACCCCTTTTCGCACCTGCATGGACTTGGCTTCGTTCAATGTTTATTCGCCTGGAACAGGCCCCCATCCCCAGTCCGAAGCGAATTGGGATTATACCGAACTCATAGCTTTCTGGAGTCAATACGAAGGCGGTGGAAGACGCGATGACATTTGTCACTCCATTTTTATGATGATCTCCACTGGCGGAAGATTTGCCCCAGCTCCATCATGGCATCAAGTTGGAGAGAATATCCAGCGATTCATGAGGGGCCTGAAGATGAGACACTGCAACGTACTCGGCTGGATCCTGGTAGTGGCTGCATTGCTGATTCTGGCAGCCGAGGGCGATTTCGGATTACTGGCAGTGCTGGTTCCGGTCTCCTTTTTGCTGGCGTGCGTCATGATCGCTCTTGCGAACGGCAGAACACGCCTGACGGAAAATCGCGAAAAGCGTTAGGCTAGAGGCTGATAATGAAATTCTCTGCCGAAAAACAGGACCACGGGTGGGCTTTCTACACGCCGATGTTGTATTTCGGCTTCTTTTTCCTGGATCCCATCCTTAATCATGCCGGCTGGAAGGGATGGTTGCTCACCGGGATCGGCACGGTGTTGTTCGTCGTCCTCTACATAACGGTTGCGTCGCTGGATAGCAAACTGTGGCAGTTGGCGACCTTAGCCGTGATGGTCCTCGTCGGGGTGGTATATGCCCCATTCAATTCCGGCGCATCCTGCTACTTCATCTTTGCAGCCGCAATATTGCCTTACGTACTCGAGTCAGAGGCGGCGATATTCGCTGCAATTGCCGCTGTGGTAGCGATAGCCGGCCTGGAGACATGGCTGCTCCATCTTTCGGGGTGGTTCCTTTTCTATGCGGGCGGACTTGCGGTAGTGGTTGGAGGGAGCAACATTTATTTCGCTCAGAAAACCCGCATGTATTGCCAACTGCAGAAAGCAAATGCCGAAATCGAGCACCTGGCCAAGATAGCGGAACGGGAGCGAATTGCTCGTGATCTGCATGACGTGCTGGGGCACACGCTTTCAGTGATCATTCTGAAATCAGAACTGGCGGGCAAGCTGCTCGATTTCGATCCGCAACGGGCACAGGCGGAAATTGCTGACGTGGAACGTACCTCACGCGAGGCACTGGCAGAAGTGCGCAATACCATCCGCGGCTATCGTGCCAACAGCCTGGATGCCGAACTTAAGCAGGCTACCAAAGCATTGCAAACTGCTGGAATCACCGTAAGATCCGAGGCTGCCAAGATAAACCTGACACCTGCTCAGGAAACCGTGGTTGGGCTGGTGGTCCGCGAAGCAGTGACCAATATTGTGCGCCATGCTGACGCACGGAATTGCTCGCTCCGGCTTGTTCCGGTGAATGGCACCTGCCGCCTGGAAATTCAGGACGATGGGCGAGGCGGCGGTTCGGTGGAGGGTAGTGGCTTGCGCGGAATGCGCGAGCGAGTCGAGACCCTTGGCGGGAAGCTTATCCGGCAGACAAATCCTGGCACTACACTGCTCATTGAATTTCCGTTGCAACCGGTGAAAGAGAAATTGAATTCGTGAGTGCTTTACCTAAAGACGGACGCAAAACGATCGGAGTCGTGCTGGCGGAAGATCAAGGCATGGTTCTTGGCGCTCTCGCTGCCCTGCTGGAGATGGAGGGCGATATTAGTGTGCTTGCGCAAACCCGCAACGGCAAGGAAGCTTTGCGCGCCGTTTTGGAGCAGCGGCCTGACGTTTTCGTTACCGACATCGAAATGCCCGAAATGACCGGGCTGGATGTCGCCGCGGAGCTGAAGCGAAGGCGGGCAAGCACGCGCGTCATCATCCTTACCACTTTTGCCCGAGCCGGTTATCTGCGGCGCGCGCTTGAGGCGGGAGCGTCGGGATACTTGCTCAAAGACATGCGGGCTGAGGAACTGGCTGATGCTGTGCGGCGCGTACATCACGGGTTGCGCGTCGTCGATCCTGAGCTTGCTACCGAGGCATGGGCAGAAGCCGATCCGCTCACCGACCGCGAACGGCAAGTGTTGCGCCTGGCGGGTGACGGTTTGGCAAGCATCGATATCGCGGACAAGCTCGGGCTCTCAGAAGGCACAGTTCGCAATTATCTTTCTGAGGCCATCAGCAAACTCGGTGCGAACAACCGCGTAGAAGCTGCGCGCATTGCTCGCACCAACGGTTGGTTATGAGCTCCGGCAATCGCCTACGCGACTACCGAGACGCTCGGATTGGATTGTGCCGACTGCTCTGTCGAAGTCCCTCCGGTATTTTGGCCCACCTGTGGAAAGTCCTGAGTCAGCGTGTTGTAGGCCTGCTGCGCGGCCGAGAGATTGCCGGATTGCAAATCCTGGCCTAGCTCCTGGAACAATTGCGTAATCTCGCCTCCACTGCCCGCTCCGTGATCATGATGGTGATGATGATGCACATGCGAAGTTTGATTTTGAAAATCCTGCTGAATGGCGGCGTAATCCTGTTGCGCTGCTGAAAGATTCCCGGATTTCAAATCCTGAGAAAGCTGATTGAAGAGCTGAGCGATGGGGCTGTTGCTTTGAGGCGATGAAGTTGAACTTGCGGCTTGGATTTGCTGTAAGGTGGCAAAGTCTGCTTGCGCGGCCGCCAGATTCCCCGACTGCAAATCGGCGCCGAGTTTCTGAAACTCCTGTGTGAATTGCTGCATGTTGCTGTAAATCGTTTGGTGTTGTAGTCAAGAAAGTTGCTGCCGGAAATGCCGGTGACTGACATTGGTGTCTCCTTTAAGCCCGTTGTAAGGAAGTGATCGGCAACTTGCCGGGTAAGCTTTGGCTGCCGGAATTGATCGGGCAAATCTCATACCAAAGGCCTGGCTTCCAGTCGGACAGAAGCCCAATTAATAGAGCGCATGGAAACACGGTTCCTGTGGGATGACATTGATCCGGCAGAATGGGCTTGTTCCAGCCCGGCAAACCTTGCCCATCGCAAAGGTTCTTGCTATAGCATTCCGCCGGTCTTCACGGTCAAGATGCTGAGGGCGGTTTCCAGCTTAACGATAGCCTCGGCGAGCTCGGGATGTTCTCCGATTCTCTTTCGCAAGGCTTGTAGCAATTCGTGGGCGCTGGATACGTGCTCGATGGCCGGGGCATGCTCCGGCTTCGGCTGTGCGTCTTGTGGAGTCTTCGGTTGCATACAACCTGCCTAGCGCTTTCGACTGAGGCTTGCCAACCGGATTATAGTATCTCTTCCGCATCGCGGCGGAATCAGGTGAATTTCTTGTATGGAAGCTCAGGTCAATCCGGAGCTGGTTGAAAAACTTCGGGTGAGCCTGTCTCAGGGACCACAGGAAGCGGCTACTTACCTGCAGCAGTTTGGGGCAGCCGTCGCCAGCGACCTGCTGCTTGGGCTCCCGTTTGACGAGCAGCAAATTCTGTTTCGTCAGTTGCCGATCGACTTCGCTGCCGCCTTGATTCCCCACTTTCCTTACTATCACTCTTACGTGCTGCTGCATTCGCGGCCCAGCCCGGAAGTACGCGGGATTATCGACAAGATCGATCCGGCAGACCGTATTCGCTTCCTTGATGAGCTCCCCGAGGAAGCATGGAAGCAACTCATGGAGGAGCTATCCGGGAAAGCGCCGCCGTTGGAGGAAATGCCAGCAGCTAGTATTGCGGTGGAAGCCGCGCCAGTCCTGCCTGCAGTTGCTGCTCCAGCCAAGCCCATTCTCGAGGCAAAAGGAGTTGAGAAAAGCTTTGTCCAGCCGGATGGCAGGAGCGTTCAGGTGATCGCACCTACCGATCTGTCCCTTGAGCCGGGCACGATTATTGCGTTGCTCGGGGCTTCGGGATCTGGCAAGTCTACCCTGCTGCGAATCCTTGCCGGGTTGACGGCACCGAGCGCTGGGCAGGTCCTCTGGCATGGCAAGCCGCTTGGCGAATGCCGGCCAAACGTGGCCATCGTTTTTCAAAGTTTCGCACTGTTTCCCTGGCTTACAGTATTGGACAATGTGGAAGCTCCCCTGCTGGCACGCGGCATGGTCCACGAGGAGCGCCACGCCAGAGCGATCCGGGCGTTAAATTCTGTGGGATTAAAGGGATTTGAAACTGCCTATCCGAAAGAGCTGTCGGGTGGCATGAAACAACGAGTGGGCTTTGCCCGGGCGCTTGCGGTGGAACCGGAAGTTCTGTTCATGGATGAACCGTTTTCCGCCCTCGACGTGCTCACCGCCGAGAATCTTCGCGGTGAACTTCTGGAGTTGTGGCTGGAGAATAAAATTCCGACTCGCAGCATTTTCCTGGTCACGCACAATATTGAAGAAGCGGTGGCGCTGGCCGATCGCATCATCGTGCTCGGCCGAAATCCGGCAAAAATTCGGGCGGATTTCCGAGTGAGTCTGCAACATCCTCGGACGCATAACGCCCCCGAATTTTTGCTCTATGTGGATTACATCTATAAGGTAATGACGCGGCCGGAGCGCGAGTTCGAACCTCCCACCGCTGCCGCAGCGGCAAAAGCTACTTATAAAATGTTGCCACACGCACGCCCCGGAGGGATTGCAGGTTTGCTCGAACTGCTGAACGACCGCGGCGGCGAGGATGATCTTTACCACGTGGCCGAAGAACTACTGATGGAAGTGGATGATCTGCTGCCTATCGTTGATGCTGCGACATTGCTAGGATTTCTAATTTCTTACCATGGCGATCTGAAGCTTACGGCTGCGGGAAAAGCATTCGCCGACGCTGACATTGCCACCCGAAAAACGCTGTTTCGCGAAGCTGTGCTTTCGCACGTCAACTTACTGCAGCAGGTCCGGCGGACCCTAGACAGCAAGGCTGATGGCGCGATGCCTCTCGAATTCTTCAGGGACATTCTGGATGAGCACTTCCCGGAACACGAAGTTCAGGCGCAGATCGATACCGCGCTGAACTGGGGACGTTACGCCGAACTCTTCACTTACGACCCCGAGCGTGATCAGTTGCTCCTGCATTCCGCAGCGGGTGCCGCAGCCGAAAGCGGAAGCATTGACCATTAAAAGTAGCGGCGGTTCCTAGACCGGGCTATCGCGGTGCACTATCTTCACGCGATACCCCGCTTTGCGCAGAAGCTTGCCCACTTCCTCAGCCATCATAACCGAGCGATGCTGGCCGCCAGTGCAGCCGAAGGAAATTGTCAGGTAGCTTTTCCCTTCCCGAATGTAGTGGGGCAGCAGATAGACGAGGAGGCCGGAAATGCGCTTTATGAATTCTCGGGTCTGTGGGAAGGATCGGATGTACTTCGCGACCTTGGGGTCGCGCCCAGTTAAAGGGCGGAATTCCGGGACGAAGTGCGGATTGGGGAGGAAACGAACATCGAAGACCAGGTCGGCGTCGTCCGGCACACCGTGGCGAAACCCAAAGCTCACGCACGAAACTAGAATGTTCTTGCCAGACTCACGTTTGTGAAAGCGCTCGGTGATGTAAGCCCGCAATTCATGAACGTTGAATTTGGAGGTATCAATCACCAGGTCGGCAATGGCGCGAATGGGACGCAGGCGCTTGCGTTCGGCGGCCAGAGATGCTCGCACCGGAGCATTGGTCCCTAAGGGATGCGGCCGGCGGGTTTCGCTGAAACGGCGCAGCAGGACCGGATCTTCGGCTTCAAGAAAAATCATCTTGGTTGGGAGCATGCGCTTGACCGACTTCACAATCCTGGGGAGCTCCTGTAACTGCTCCCCTTCGCGAACGTCGACCACCAGGGCCGTGCTCTTGATCTCGGACGACTGCCCCACCAGTTCGGCAAACTGAGGAATTAACCCGACCGGCAGATTGTCTACACAGTAGTACCCCAGGTCCTCAAAGGCCTTAAGCACAGACGCCTTCCCGGACCCGCTCATGCCAGTGATAATGACTAATTCGCCGAGAGGCCGGGAAACGCGAGTGCCATCAAACGCATCTATGCTTTTTGTCGACTGCCGGGAGGTTGGGCGCGCGGGCATCTGTGACGGATGTTAGCAAGGGACCCAGGTTCATAGCTAGTGCGGCCCTAAATGAAGGCGGCGAAACAGCCACCTTTTCCCTTTGCAGCGGCCCATCCAGGCTGAGAATTGCCTGGTGCTTACCTCGGGGCGCGTCATTGCGCACACCTCAATCCTGTGTTAGCTTCAAGAAACAGTAGAGGTTACGTTGCGAGCAACAGTTCCGGCCGGACTGGACCGCAAAGAAACGGAAGTTTATCAGCGGCTGGATCCGGCACGGCTCCCAAAACACATCGCTATCATCATGGACGGCAACGGGCGTTGGGCGCGCCGCCGCCACTTGCCGCGCATCGCCGGACATCGGGCCGGAGTCGCATCGGTGCGCTCGACCGTGGAGACGGCTTCGCGCATCGGCATCCCGGCGCTCACGCTGTACGCATTTTCGGAAGAAAATTGGAAAAAACGCCCGGCCAGCGAAGTCGACTTTCTGATGGGACTACTCTGCCGGTATCTCAAGGGCGAAGTTCCGACTCTTAACAAGAACAACATCCGTCTGGAATATATCGGACGCCAGCATGAGCTTCCCGCGGTGGTGCAGTCAAAGATGCAATGGGCGCGCGAGGCCACCGCCCAGAACGGCGGAATGGTATTGACGCTGGCGCTCAACTACAGCGCGCGCAGCGAACTGGTGGACGCATTCCGCTCGATGGTGAATGCGGCTGCGAACAACGGCGGTCTGCAGCACTTGCAGGTCGACGAGGAAGCTGTGAAGCGGCATCTGTACACCCGCCATCTGCCCGATCCCGATCTCGTCATTCGCACCAGCGGTGAGATGCGTTTGAGCAATTTCCTGCTATGGCAACTGGCCTATGCAGAAATCTATGTCACGCCTACGCTCTGGCCCGAGTTCCGCGGTGTGCATCTGCTGGAAGGAATCGCCGAGTATCAGAAGCGCGAGCGTCGCTACGGCGGGCTCGCGGATGACGTCTCCCAGCCGCATTATTCCGATCACGCGAAGATGGCCCGGAGCTGAGGCCATTGAACCTGCTGAAGAGGGTCGTCACAGCAGCGGTTCTGATCCCAGTCGTTTTGTTGCTGGTTCTGCGAGCGCCGGTGCCGGTATTGGCGCTGGCCACGGCTCTGGTGGCGCTGCTTTCTGTGCAGGAATTGCTGAAGCTGGCGGAAGGATTTGGGGTGCGCCCCTTTCGCTGGCCCACGTATATATTCGTGGGTCTGTTTTTTCTCTACATGGCTCTCAGCCCGCCCAGCAAGCCTTTGCTGGATACGGCGATTTTTATTTATACGATCGGATTCGCGGCAGCCCTGGCGCCATTTGTTTTTCTTTTAGTGGGAACGCGGCGAGCCGATCTCAGCAGCGCTTTTCCCGCCGCGGCAGTTTCCGTCCTGGCATTTACCTACGTGGCCCTGCCACTGGCGTTTCTGGTACAGATTCGCGAACAGTGGTCGGGGGCGTTCATGCTGCTTTATCTGCTGCTGGTGGTTTGGGCGGGAGACATCTTCGCCTATTTTGTGGGCCGATCCCTCGGCCGTCATTTGATGTCTCCTCGAATCAGCCCCAAGAAAACCTGGGAAGGAGCATTGGCGTC
This sequence comes from Terriglobales bacterium, assembly GCA_035624215.1. Taxonomy (GTDB): domain Bacteria; phylum Acidobacteriota; class Terriglobia; order Terriglobales; family Acidobacteriaceae; genus JAFAGX01. The sequence goes on along the minus strand of DASPRY010000166.1, from coordinate 19,242 downwards.
GGCGATCGCCAGCGTTGGAGTGGGAACGTTGCTCTACACCTACGCTTTGCCCATCAGTTCGGCGCTGCTGAGCTTGCATCTGATGGAGCGGCGCGACGGATATTTTGCATTGCAAAGTCCGCCACTGTGGTCCACGTTATTGCTCTCAGCGGCGATCAACATCGCGGCACAGCTGGGAGATTTGGCCGAATCGCTGATCAAGCGAGGCGCCGGCGTAAAGGATTCGGGCAGCATACTTCCCGGCCATGGTGGCATGCTAGACCGTATCGATGCCCTACTCTTTGCCGCTCCAGTGCTGTGGTACTATGCGGCTTGGCAAGTGATGCAGTAGCTTGAACCACCAAGGACACGAAGTTTCACGAAGGAAGGCGTGGTATTCATCCTTTGTGTTCCTTCGTGTCCTTCGTGATTGATCAACCCATGAAACGCATCGCCATTCTTGGATCTACCGGCTCCATCGGGCGAAGCACGCTTAGCGTGGTGGGATCGCATCCCGGCCGCTTTGAGGTTGTCACGATAGCGGCAGGCCGGAATGTTGATGCGGCATTCGAACAGGCCCGGCGTTGGAAACCTCGACTCATATCTGTGGCCGGCTCATCGGACGCCGAGACACTGGCTAATCGGCTGAAAGCGGCGGGAATTCGCGACATTGAGGTTGTGCATGGCTCGGCCGGAGCAGTAAGGGTTGCGACTCATCCCGATGTTGATTTTGTGGTGAGCGCCATCGTCGGCGTGGCGGGACTTGAGGCAACATACGAGGCGGTGCGGTCGGGCAAAACTGTTGGTCTGGCGAACAAGGAATGCCTGGTTGCAGCGGGAGAACTCATCACGGCAGAAGCGCGCAGACAAGGGAAAGCGCTGCTGCCGATCGACAGCGAACACAATGCTGTGCACCAGTGTTTGCGGGGCGGTCGCACGGAAGAGGTGCATCGCATTTGGCTGACCGCCTCGGGCGGTCCATTCCTTAATACGCCGCGGTCACGGTTTTCCTCCATTACGGCAGAAGAGGCCCTTAATCACCCCACCTGGAAAATGGGACGCCGCATCACGATCGATTCGGCCACGCTCATGAACAAAGGATTTGAGGTCATTGAGGCCTGCAGATTGTTCAACTTGCCTCCGAGCCAGATCGAAGTGATCGTGCACCCGCAATCCACAATCCATTCCATGGTGGAGTTTGTGGACGGCAGCATACTTGCTCAATTTTCGGTCACGGACATGCGCTTGCCGATTCTATATGCGCTCACTTATCCGGAGCGGATTGAGTCGGAGATGCGCTTCCCGGTCATGGACTTAAGGAACCTCGAATTTTGCCCGCCGGACATGGAAAAATTTCCTTGCCTGCGGCTGGCGTATGAAGCGGCGAGAGCTGGAGGGGCGAAAACGGTTGCGCTGAATGCCGCCGATGAAGTGGCGGTAGCAGCGTTTCTGGACGGTTGCATCCGCTTCGACGAAATCCCTGAGATAATTGGACGGGTATTAGATGAAACACAAAGCACCAAATTGGAATCTATAAGGAAGGTGCTGGAAGCAGACTCGGAAGCGCGCCGCATGGCGCATGAGAAAATAGAGCAGCGAAGCTATTCTGCCAAGCCGGCCTCCCCATTGAGGAACTAATCCACGTTTATGTCAGAGTTTTTCACGGCGGTAATTGCGGTCGCGGTGGTTCTGGGGTTCATGATCCTCATCCACGAATGGGGCCATTACGCGGCCGCCAAGTTGGTTGGAGTACGAGTTGAAATCTTTTCCATCGGCTTTGGAAAACGCCTGCTAGGATTCCGGCGCAGAGACACAGATTACCGTATCAGCGCGCTGCCGCTCGGCGGTTATGTAAAGATGAGCGGCGAGAACCCGATGGATGAGCGCACCGGCGATCCTGCCGAGTTTATGTCGCATCCGCGCTGGCATCGGCTCATCATAGCCAGCGCCGGGCCGGCAATGAACATTCTGCTCGCCATAGGTTTGCTGACCGGCGTCTACATGGTGAAGTATGAATATCCGATCTACCTGGATCAACCGGTCGTGCTTGCCTGGGTGAAACAAGGTTCGCCGGCCGCAGATGTGGGTTTGCAAGCCGGTGACAAGATTGTTCGCATTGATGGCATCGAGAATCCGACCTGGGAACAGCTTGAGCCAAAAATCTGGCTGAGTCCTAACCAGCCGGTGCAAGTCAGCGTGCAGCGCGGCAATGAGACCTTCGAGAAAACCGTAACGCCCAAGCCGATTACTACATCGGAGGTTGGATGGGTAGGCTGGTTTCCAGATAGCCCGGTGACAGTCGGGGTGCTGGAACCCGGAATGCCGGCGGCAAAGGCGGGGATTCAGCAGGGCGATCGCGTAATCGCAATTGACGGCAAGCCGTTGCCTCACATTGAGGCGATGATCGAGCAACTGCAGGAGACCAAGAGCAAACCGGTAGAGTTGACCATCTTGCGCGATGGCAAGCAATTCAATGTAAACCTCACTCCGGTGTTGGCCAAGACCGAAGATCCCAACGAAAAACGCTACCGGATCGGATTTGGCCACCAACCTCAAATGAAAGTAAGCCGCCTGCCGTTCGCCGCGGCATTGAGTCGTTCTCTCGCCGACAACCGAAAAGATTCTCTGCTGATTCTTGAGCTGATGAAGAAATTGGTGGAGCGCAAAGTCTCGATTCGCGCCATCTCCGGGCCGATCGGAATTGCACAAGATGCGGGAGAAGCAGCCGAAGCCAAGGGCTGGACGCCGCTGCTCATGCTGACTGCCGCAATCAGTTTGAATCTGGGCATCTTCAACTTGCTTCCGATTCCGATTCTGGATGGAGGAGTGATCCTGCTGCTGCTGATCGAGGGTTTCATGCGCCGCGATATAAGCCTGCGCATTAAGGAACGCATCTATCAGGCGGCGTTCGTTTTCCTCGTGCTATTCGCGGTGATGGTTATTTACAACGATCTGGCCAAGACCCTGCCCGGGCTGGCAGGAAGACTCCCATAAACCGTTCCCAGTTTCAGATTTGAGTTTCCGGCAATGGTCCCTGGGGTCGCGGGGCTGTCTCTTCCTTCTGCTAAACTAGATTCTGCATGGCTAATCTGCAGCGCAGAAAGACTGTGACCTGCACTATTGGGGGTGTACGAGTCGGGTCGGATGCACCAATTGTGGTGCAGTCGATGACCAACACCGACACCGCCGATGTCGCTTCTACGGCGCAACAGGTTGCCGCCCTGGCGCGTGCCGGATCAGAGCTGGTGCGGGTGACGGTCAATACCGAGGACGCTGCCGCCGCGGTCGCGCCGATTGTCGAGGAACTCGACAACCAAAATGTTCGCGTTCCCATCGTTGGCGACTTTCACTACAACGGACACATTCTGCTTAAGAAATATCCCGATTGCGCCCGTTCGCTGGCCAAGTACCGTATCAATCCGGGGAATGTCAGCGTCGGGCGCAAGGACGACGCCAACTTCCGCACCATGATCGAGGTTGCAGTTGCGAACCAGAAACCGGTTCGCATCGGCGTGAATTGGGGATCGCTCGACCAGGCCCTGTTAACCCGGATGATGGATGAGAATTCCAAACTCTCGGAACCGAAGGACGCCCGCGAAGTAACAATGGAAGCGATGGTCGTAAGCGCGCTGAACTCCGCGAAGCTAGCCGAAAAGTATGGGCTGCGGCCGGATCAGATCATTCTCAGCGCAAAAGTGAGCGGGGTGCAGGACCTGATCGATGTATACCGCTCATTGGCGGCTCGTTGTGATTATCCGTTACATCTCGGATTGACGGAAGCGGGAATGGGCGCAAAAGGTGTTGTGGCTTCGAGCGCCGCGATGGGAGTTTTGCTGCAGGAAGGAATTGGCGATACCATCCGCGTTTCGCTCACACCGGCACCGGGCGGCGACCGCACGGAAGAAGTCCGGGTCGCACAACAGATTCTGCAATCCATGGGGATTCGCAGCTTCACTCCCCAAGTCACTGCGTGCCCAGGATGCGGCCGCACAACCAGCACGTTCTTCCAGGAGATGGCGGAGCAGATTCAATCCTATCTACGCGAGCAGATGCCGGTGTGGAAAGGCCGCTATACCGGGGTGGAAGAGATGAAGGTTGCGGTGATGGGATGCGTGGTCAATGGTCCGGGCGAATCCAAGCATGCCAGCCTCGGCATTTCCCTTCCCGGCACGTTTGAAGAGCCCAAAGCTCCGGTTTATGTGGATGGCCGACTGTTCACGACCCTGCGCGGCGATCACATCGTCGCCGAGTTCATCAAGATTCTCGATGAATACGTGGACTCGCACTACGCGGCGAAAGAAAAGGAAGAAGTCGCAACATAATAATTCCACTGTATTGTGTGATTTCACGCCAGCAGTGGCAGGGTTGAGTTTGCATCTTGCTCGGGAAGTGGATCGGCAATCCTGCTTAGTTCGGGATAGTGCTTTAGCAGAGACTCTGGAGCTTTTTGCCGTTGCCCGGTGAGCATGTGGCGCAGTTGCAGACCGTTCACGCCTGCTTTGGCTTCGAAGTGATTGTTGGCGATGACGTATGTGACTTCGGCGATGTGGGCAATGCGCTGGATTTTCTCCTTCCATCCCGCCAATTCAACTTCCGAATATAGGTAGTTGTAGCGGTCTTGCGGTTTTTCGGCTTCGAACCACTGATCATAATTCCGGCCGTGCAAGCGCACGTAGCCGACAGGCGCGGTTACGTGCTCGGTGCGTTCAAGGGCGCGCCCGATCAGCGGCTGATCGATATTGCAGAAAGACACATTCCTTTGCTCCAAATTGCGAATAGTTTCAGGATTGTCCCAGCTGGAATGCCGCACTTCGACAACGCGGGGATACTCGATGAACTGGCGCAGCAGAGTTTCGACGTATTCGCGATTGAGCGACGTGTTTTTAAAGGAAGCGGGAAATTGGATGAGCAAGGCGCCAAGTTTGCCGGTCGCGGCCAGGGCGTCCAGTCCTTCGCGGGCGAGTTTTTCGTCTTCGTCGTTGGGTTTGATGGTTGCGGCTGAGGTCGGCTCCATCACGGCGAGAGGTGAGTGAGTGAAAGAGCGATGCAACTTGGCAGTGAACAGGAAATTCGGATTCACGCTGGAGACTCGCCGAGCCCAGATTTTCGCAAGTTCCGGTTTGATGTGTCCATAAAACGAAGTATTGATTTCGACCACATCGAAGCAGCGCGCAAGAATCTCGAGCGGATGCTGTTTCTTTCGCTGCATTCCCTGGGGATAGAAGATGCCCTCCCAGTCCTTATAGGACCAACCGGCGGTACCGATGCGAATGTTGCCTGCTGCCTGCATTGCCGAGTCAAATTCTTCGTAACATGCAGGTTAGCACGTCGGCCGTTGGAGGGAGGCTCGGTATGGGTTGAGAGCTTTGTGTGACGCACATCACAATGGCGCGTGACGCGCACTACGGCCCTATGTTCACCCCGCGGCCTATCGTGTGATCACGGTTGGGGATGAGGCCATGACCGAGAAAAAGAAACGACAAAAAGTGGTCGCAGAAATTTCGGCGGCACATCTGGCGCAATTTGCCGCCAATATTGGGTCCTATTTGAGCCGTGAAGAAGCCATCGCTTTTCTCAATAATGCAGGCCATGCCTACGAGATGTGGAAGTGCATGATGCAAGCGGGCGAGGAGTACATTACGTCCGCACTGCAGAAGCAAGCCGATTTCGCTCCCCACTCGATGTCGCGCTGCTCCGGGCAGAGGCATATGATCGTCTAACCGAAAGTCAGGATCTTACGGGAAAACCGGGGGTGGCGTTTCCGACCCGAACGACGGCAAAGGCACCGGGCTGGGCGGAATTCCCTTGGCGCTTACAATCGCCCAATGCCACTCCTGATTCGGAGCTAGGCCAGCAGTCAGCCTTTCACGAAAAATCGTGGTTGCCATGGGAAGTGCTGTCCCCTTCAAATGAAACAACATGGTTACATCAGAAGGCCTCTCGCCGGAGGGGGAACTATCCGGAGGGGGTGGCAGCGTGTCCTGGGCGACTGCCGACAGCAATCGCGCGACGCCGCCGAGATTGGCGTTTTCAACTCGGCGGACGATCGTCACACTGATGGTAATTTCCTTGAGATTCCAGTCCGTACCGTTGAAAATCCTTACCTGCAACCTGTCGCCATCAATTTTAGCCGGGCCCTCCAGTTTTACCAGTTCGGTTTGCGGCAATTCCTCGGCCACGAATGGAGGGGTGAGCAGAGAAGCTGCATCGGCATTGAAAGATAGACTGCAGGTTCCATCCGGGGACGACATGCGGAAGGTATTTTCCGCACTGTCCAATGACAGCAGCGGCATGCCGTTGAGCCTGCGGTTTTCCACGTCATCCATAATTTTCGAGAGGTTGTCATTATCGATGACGACCGGAACCGCCGGTTCTTTGCTTGGCTCCTTCGCCTTGCGCAGAGATCTTGCCAAATCTCCCAGTGGGGTGACGTCGTCAGACTGGGCGAACAGAGTCCATGGGGCAAAAGCGAGCAACGCCACCGCCACGCCTAGATATAGGCTTCGTCTCATCAAAAGATAGGAGTTCTTCCGCGATTGTAATCAGGAAGAACGATAGAAAGCAGCGAGGCAGGGACAAACCTCAGTCTTAGAACCTTAGATCAGGCGGGATGGCTAGGGCATGCGGGACGAAGTAACACGCAACGGGGTTCCGCACGCCCCTGCCTACAACATTCACAGCAAGCCAGAGGAACGAAGGCGAGCTACCGGATCAGAAACCGGAACGGGCTCGCGCCGGAAAAACCAGCGGGCCACCGCAAAGCCAAGAGCGACATAGCACAGATGCGCCAACTTCATGATCCACCCCCGATCATATGCATCGGCAACTTGGGGGAGCTCGTTAAGAAACACGGTAGCAATGTCGCACGAAGGTATCAACGCCCAATCGTGCTATCGACGTAGCACGAAAGAGTTGCCCCGTGAAAACCGAAGTAACCGAAAAAGCGAAAGTGCGAGAGATTACGCCGTCATCATCTCGGGGCTTGAATGCACCAGGGAAATTATTCCGGCGGAACAGGAACATCGCTCCAAGGCGTCGGCCAGCACTCGGGGAAAATCACAAATGAGCAAGTTTAGATCGAGTTGCAACTCGCGCGCGGTGTATTGCCGATATACGATCATCGAGCCACATTGGCCACCTTTGCTACTTACCAGATCGATCTTCAAGCTGCAGGCCGCGCTCAGATCGAGCGCGCAGAAGACGGCGGGGTTTGTCCATCGCAAGCAGGGATCCTCGCCCCGGGTGGAGATTAGCTGCAGACCGCGCACCTCAGGGAGTTCCTGGGAACCAAGATGCAGTCGCAAGTCAAAGGCATCGAAATCGTTGTTGCTCAGCGCGGCCATCAGGACACGGCATAATTGCGCGTAGTCAGTTGTGACTTTCAGTTCTTCCGTTGCCCGGCGCAGAGCGAGATTGTTAATCAGGACCTGCCGCTCGATCGAGCGCTGAGCGACGCGTCTTAACTCACCGAATTCCAGGTAACCCAGATGTTGCACCCCGATCCAAACTCCGGTACCGAGCACGGCAAGAACCAGCCCCAGAGCCCGCTCCGTGGGCCAGAGCAGGAACAAGCTGAGCAATGCGAATATGGCGGAGACGGCGTAAAGCGTGATTGCGACCTGGCGCTGAGAAAGGCCACGTTGCAAAAGTTTGTGATGAATGTGCTCGCGGTCGGCGGTGAAGACCGGCCGACCGCTGAGGAAGCGGCGCAGCACCGAGAGGGCACTTTCGAGAATAGGGAGACCAAATGAAACAACCGGAATTGCGACCGCGATAATCGTGGGCGCTTTCTGTGCTCCCTGCAATGCCAAGGCACTGAGCATGAAGCCGATGAAGAGGCTTCCACAATCGCCCAGAAAAATTGTTGCCGGACTGAAGTTGAAGCGCAGAAATCCGAGAATGGCGCCGACCAGCGCGATCGCCATGATGGAAACCAAACCGGCGCCGTTCACCAACGCAACGGTGAATACCACCAGAGTGGAAAATAGCGCGGATCCTGCCGCCAAGCCATCCACGCCGTCAATAAGATTGAATGCGTTGGTAATTGCGAGCACCCATAGGATGGTAAGCGGGAAGCCGAAGAACCAGGGGAAGTGACGGCCCGCGAACAGCACGGGCAAATCAAGAATACGAAGCCCTCCCGCGAAGAGCACACTGGCTGCCACTGCCTGCACCGCAAACTTGATCCAGGGACCTAGGGAGCGAAGATCATCATAAACACCGAGCAGGAAAACCAAAGCAGCCGAACCGAGAATTGTAGCTATGGTTCGAGATGAGATGTTCGACGCAAGCCCAGAACTATGCGGAAGAAACAGCAAAGCCAGCGTAAAACTGGCGAGAAAGGAAACAAAAATTGCGATGCCACCCAAACGGGGCAGAGGCCGATTGTGTAGGTGACGAGCCAAGACTGGCGCCGTCACCCAGCCGCGCCGGTTGGCAACATCGCGCACCCACTTTGTAAGAACAAATGACAAGAGGAGGGAAAAGAGGAATGTTGCCAGATAGACAATTAGCAACGGCTACTCCTGATGGCCGAGATAGAGCGAGTTTTCCTAATAAAATTTCCCCATCGCTAAAGCAACGTTACCGGTAACCTCGGTGCCGGCTCCTAAATCCTACGATTGCTCATCAGCATTCACTATTCTCTTTCTTGGTACGCGAGAGGTCTCTGAGGCGGACTTGAGCTGTTTGCGAACTATGGACAACTCCGACAATGTGTGCCGGTGGTGCGCAGTTGGCGTGCTAGACTTGCCGCAAAAGTGGTCGTGCTTATTACCAACCTGCATCCGCGTAGGAAATTTGGAAGCCTCTTCAGATGGGTTCTGATGGGGGGTCTATGTGTGCCCATGGGGCTGGCGGGCCAGGAACATCCGGCGAAGGCGGACGCGAGTACTCAGTCCGTCGCGCCAAAAACGTCAACGGGAACGTGGGAGCAAACGGCCGGCGTTTCGGATGCATCAGCGCGGCTGGGAAGCGGGGACTTGCTTGAAATCGGTGTCTACAACGTCCCCGAACTGACGACCAAAGATCGCATTGATAGAAATGGCGACATCTATCTTCCACTGATCAACAGCGTGCATGTAGGTGGCCTGACCAGCGAACAGGCAGAGAAGATCCTCGAAAAGCGGCTTTCCGATGGGGGATTCGTAAAGAACCCGCACGTGACGGTCTTTGTGAACCAAGCGGTTTCCCAGACGGCCAGTGTTCTGGGAGAAATCGCGAGGCCCGGAGTTTATGCCCTCGTGGGAGAAGAGAGGCTCTTTGACCTGCTCTCCACTGCGGGCGGCCTGACAGACAAGGCCGGTCGTAACATCAGTTTGACGCACCGCAGCCAGCCTGATGCGCCGATCACGGTAGCAATTTCCCGCAATTTGGCGGACCACCCCGAAAGCAATGTACCCATTTCGGCGGGAGATACAGTTATTGTGGAGAAGGCTGATGTAGTTTACGTGGTGGGAGACGTGGGACGGCCGAGCGGAATGCTGATGGAGAGTGGCAAGTTGACGGTGCTGCAGGCGATCGCCTTAGCCGGCGGGACGACGCGCACAGCAAAACTGGGCGCTGCCCGAATTATCCGTAAGGGACCGAATGGAATCAGCGAGACGCCGGTCCAACTGAAGAAGATTCTGGAAGCTAAAGCGCCGGACCTTCCCATGCAGGCAGACGATATTCTGTTCGTGCCCACGAGTGCAGGAAAGGCTTTCGCGGGAAATACGCTACAGGCTGCTATGCAGGCGGCAGCTGCGGCCACTTTGATTACAGTCCTGCCTTAACCTTGTGCCGCAACCGCCGCGTGCATTTGCTGCCCGGCGACAAGATCGTTTAGGACTCGCAAGTACGCTTCTGCGGTTTGCCAGCGCGTAAATCTCTGCAAAATGTAACGGCGGCCATTGCGGCCAAGTATTCTGCACAGCTCTGAATTGTTAGCAAGCTGCAAGATAGCGTTGGCGAGTTCGGCCGCGTTCTCGGGCTCAACAGAGAGCCCGGCATTTGCATCCTCAAGGATTTTTCGCGCCAGGCCGTCCACGCCCAGGATTACTGCACGCCCGCACGCCATGAATTCCAGCAACTTGGTGGGCAGAACGGTGCCGAAGAGGGCAGATTTTCGAAGAGGGACAATGCAGACGTCGGAAGCCGAGATATAAGCTGGAATCCTGTCCCGGGGCTGCTGATCCAGGAAGCGAACATTGGTCAGCGCGCGTTTTCGCGCAGCAGAAACGATTTCGGCCTTTTCCGCGCCTTCGCCCACGAACAAGAAGAGAATGCCCGGCGCGGAGTTCTGGAGTCGCGATGCTGCTTCAACCAGGGTTTCCAGACTATGCGCCATCCCCATCGTGCCAATGTAAGCGACGATAAACTTGTTTTCTGCCTTCAAGACTGCCCGGATTTCAGCCGCTTCAGTCCGCGGTTTGAAAAGATCTGTATCCACTCCGTTCTCGACAACAGAAATCTTCTCGGATCGAACTCGCCAGTTTTCTACCAATATCTCTTTAAACGCAGGCGTGACAACCACCAGGTGATCGCAAGCTTGGTATAGATATCCGGCAAGGCGCTTCAAAATCCTGTAGAGGGGACAATCCTCACTGCCCATTCCCACTGCGGCCAGGGACTCAGGCCAGAGATCACGAAGCTCCAAAATGAAAGGCACTTGCTGCCATCGTGCCAGCCAGCAGCCGGCTAATCCGACTAGGAGCTGAGGCGAACTCGCGATTACAACATCGGGTTGGGGAAAAAACATCCCTGTGCTCGCAGCCGACGCAGCGAACGAGCTGTAGTTCAACATGCGTTCGAGTGGCTTGCGATTAGGAAAAGGCAGCAGCCAAGTCCGGATTACCTTGACTTCGTTGAACTGCTCACGGCACACCAGCCGCCACAATTTGCTGCGGTACTCCCTCGGCACGTTCCCGGTCGGATGGTTCGGAAATCCGGTCAGGACGGTCACTTCGTGACCTGCCAGTGTCCACAGCTCTGCCAGTTCTGCGACGCGCGCTGCGGGCGCACCCATTTCCGGAGGGAAGTATTGCGATACGTAGAGGATCTTCACGAATTCTCAGTAATAGCAAAACTTAAAGGCAGCCTTGCAACACAGTGCACGAGTACGCTTAGTTCGGCTACGTCCATAAGCTTCCCACTTGTCGGCAAATGTAGTGAACGACGAATCTCCTGTGAGACGGTGCATCACTCGTAATTGCACGACGTGCAGCTGATGATAGAAAGCACTGGCCATCATGGGCAGGACGGTACCTGATTGCTCATAGAGCGACCAAAAACCAAGATCATAGCGAGTGAGGTTGGATCGAAGGGTTTGGACAGCCTTGCCGAAGAGATTCTTGGCCTCCTGGCTTCGCGCGGCGAGAAAATAATCGTAAACACCCCATGCCGCCCAGATAAAACCGTTCAAGATGTGAGTGGGCGGAAAGACGATGTATTCCTCGAACCAGATGTTCCCTTGGTCGTCGGTGAAAGTAACACCGCCCTGCTCTATGGATCTGAGAAAACTAGGGAAAGCCAGATTGGCCGTTTGCAGGTACTTCGCCGCTCCGGTTTCACGATGAGCACGAACCAATAGCGAAATGCCCTGGCCCTGCGCCAACCCGGAGTACCACGGGGCTTGGAGCCGCGTGCGGTAATCCCAATCAAAATGGTGGTTCCACACCCGAATGCCGTGCGCGTTCTGCTCGAGATTAGCGCACAGCCAGTCACTTGCTGCGAGAAATTTCCGTTTGCGGCGTTCGTCTCCTGACCGGCAAAAAAGGTTGTAATTGCCCAGTCCCCACTGGGCGATCGCGATCGGGTTGTATTGTTGACCGATGCGACCGTGATAATTCAGGATTGGAATTCCACCGCAGTCGTACTCGCCGGAATAGTCCGCCTTCTCGGTGAACGGCATGTAGTATTCACGCAGATCATCGACCGGCGCCAGCAGATTGAGTTCGGGTGTTTCATGCCAGAAGGTAAGATGACTATGAAACGGTGTTGCGTACGCTGCGAATATGCGCGAGTAATATTGCAGCCGAGTTGCAAATGACATGGGCAGCTAGCGGGAGACTTGCCAAAGCGTGGTTTCGCAGTCGGCGTGCTTAACAGCGACGGTTGTCACTGCGAGCAGGCCGCTGGTATTGTTGCCGTCCGGGAAAAAGGCGTTTCCGTACTGAAACAAGTGCATCGGCCACGGATCTTTTATCCAGTTCAAAATGCGAGTAAATTTTCGCCCGTCAGAACTGGCGTAGATGCAAACGTCGCGCTCTGGGTTAGCTCGAGTGGGTTCAACCATGGTTGAGAAGAAAATAGCGTTGCCAACCCGGCAGCCGCAAATGGAAGAACTGCTCAGTTCCGCCAAGGTCGATAGATTGCCTCGCCGATCGAGAGAATAAACGTGGTTCTTTTCAAACGGAGTGTCAGAGGAGAAATACAGTGCATCGCGGGTGGGGATCAAAGCCACCGATCGGGCTTGCTGCTTGCCTGAGAACACAGTCTCTACATCCTTGAAATCGCAAGAAGCCCGCATGATCAGGCATTCTGGCGCGTTATCTCCGGTAAGTACCCATAAGCAGTTCTCCCACTGGTCGTAAACAATGTTGTGCACGTGTCGAATCGTGTGGTGTGCAAACGTGTAGGCTACATCCCAATGAGTGCCACGATCAGTTGAGCCATAGATGTAAACCTCCCCGCGCTGAGGGTTGTCAAAATATTCGCCCCAGAAGATATGGCCTTTGCCTGTGACTGCAAAGTGGAGCGGCCGCGTGCCACGCAGCACGCGATGTGTTTCACGGAATTCTTGGGAATCCGAAGAGAGCGCGACAATGTTTTTGGGAATCGCGGCGATCAATTCCCCAGAAGGTAGGGCGGCCAGTGCGTGGAAACCATCGCGGCAGAGCCGCGCGGCGAGACGCGACCGGGAAGTAAGTGTTCGCCACCATGGAGGGCGGAAATCCGCGACATGTTCCCATTGAATGGGTCTTCCCTTCCCCACAATTCTGGCTCGCTGTACTTCATAGCCTCGCGAGGCATAGAGAAAGTCGCCTTGCCAAGCCAACGCGCGAAATCCAGGAAAGCGGACGGCCAGAGATAGCCTTATTCTTCCCGGCTGAGAGTGGACCGCAAGCGGTAGTTGAAGAGTCGCCAATGTTCCCTCAATTATCCGATCGAGAAACCAGATAGGGACCAATCGCGAGGGCATCCATACGGGTTCGTTTGAAGCAGTCGATCGCCTCCTGTGGCGTGCTCACAATCGGCTCGTTCTCGTTGAAGCTTGTATTCAACAACACTGGGATGCCGGTCTTTTGCTCGAAGGTGCGGATCAGATCGTAATAAAGAGGGTTCTCCTGCGCAGAGACAGTTTGTAACCGGCCGGTACCATCCACATGATTTACGGCGCAAAGTTGCTGGCGCTTCTCAGGACGGATTTTGTAAACGTGCAGCATGAAGGGCGACGGGTGCTCATGCTCGAAGTACTCATGCTGACGTTCAGCCAGGATCGAAGGAGCAAAGGGACGAAACCACTCGCGGTGCTTGATTCTGGCGTTGAGAACATCCTTCATGTTCGCGAGCCCCGGATGGGCAAGAATGGAGCGATTGCCGAGCGCGCGCGGTCCCCATTCCATTCGTCCCTGAAACCATCCCACCACACCGCCGGCCACAAGTTGGTCGGAGACAGCTTCGAGCAGAGGCTCGGGCTCCAACTTCCGATAGCGCAGATTATTTTCTTGTAACGCAGATGCGATTCGCGAGTCCGAGAACTCCGGACCAAGAAATGAGTGCTTCATTTCGTGACGGCGCGGCTGATTCAAAATCGTGTGATAAGCATAGAGCGCGGCGCCGATGGCCAATCCCTCATCGCCGGCTGCGGGCTGAATCCAAGTGTGACGAAACGGTGTGTGTTCAAACAGCCTTCCATTGGCCACGCTGTTGAGGGCACACCCGCCTGCCATCGCAAGGAGTTCGACCGGCACATGCTTGTGGAGCTCATTCAGCAGGTGAAAGAAGACTTCTTCGAAGCGCTGCTGCATGGCGCAGGCCAGATCCATTTCACGCTGGGTGATTGCAGTGTGCGGTTGCCGCGGTTCGCCAAAATCCTTCACCATTCGATCAGAGTAATGCCGTGCCAAACGAACCCTGCCGTCATCCAGAATTTGCATGCCCTGATTGCTGCCGAGCGGTTTGAAGTAATTGATATCGAGCTTGAAACTGCCATTGTTCAAGCCGATCACGCGGCGAAGCCGCTCGTAGAAGGTGTCTTTGCCATATGGCGCCAGGCCCATTACCTTGCCTTCATCGCCGTATTGGTTGTAGCCAATAAACTCGCAAATCATGGTGTAGAAACTGCCCAACGATTGAGGCAAGAAGACCCGTTTGAGCACATCAATGCGAGTGCCTTCACAGCGCGCCATCATAGTGGAAACAAAGTCGCCGGATCCGTCATAGCTGAAACCCGCGGCTTTCTCCCATGGCGAGCAGTAGTAAGCACTGGCAATGTGCGCAAGGTGATGCTCGATATGGTGCTCGCGGAACCGCATCAGTTTCTGATCTACCCCAAGAGCCCGGGCCAGCAAGGGCAGCACATTTCGCATGGCTTGCTTGCGCTGCCGTAGGTGGACAAAATGCAGAATTCCGCTGGGATTGGCGAGGGCGTACTGCAGCTTCTTTGCAAGGTTCGCGTCGGTGTCCTGCCCGATGGCAACGTGGTTAACATCGCTGATTCTTGCGCCGGCGAAGTCAAGGCATGCCTGGATAGCCAAGGAGGGAAAACCCGCGTAGTGCTTGACGCGATTCAAGCGCTCCTCAGCAATGGCGAACTTGATCTCGCCGTCCTCAATGATCGCTGCCGAGGAATCGGCGTGAAACATATTGACTCCGAGGATCAGCATGGGGGGAAGCGAAGGTTCAAGGTTTGTGGGCAACGAACATCAGCAAAGATGCCCAGGTGCGGCTGCGTAGTGCGAGTGCTGACAGCGGGCTTCCAAACGGAACCACTTTTTCGAGCGAAAATCCAGCGAGTGCCAAGAGCTGCTCAAATTCGCGGGGGGAGTATTGCTGGTGCGAATAGTCCAAGCACTTCACCCAATCCGTGCGCACCAGCGATCCCAAAGAATGACACGCGAGCTGCATTCGACGAACGAGTGAAGTGCGGTTTGGCACTGAAACGAGTAACAGGCCTCCTTGTTTCAAGACTCTCGCAAACTCTATCAGACAGGCGCCTGGATCGGACACGTACTCGAGGACGCTGGAACACAGGATGCCGTCCAATGAGCTGTTCTCCATCGGGAGATGGGCGATCGTTCCAACGCGAGCGAATTTGAGCCGATCCGAATGGTCCCCTGACTTGGCAAGCTCGGTGGCGATGGAGACCATCTCGGACGCCGCATCCACACCTACGACGTTGCATCCGCGCGTGGCCAGCCAACGAGAAAGTCGACCGGTACCACAGCCTGCATCCAGCCAGAGCGTAGCGGCAAGATCGCGTCCCTGTAAGCATTTCAAAAGTACCGCTTCGCGCGCCCGGAACGAGCGTTTCCGATAGCGATGGTCCCAATCATCAGCCAAAGATGCGTGATAGGTGACTGCATCCGCTGGCAATGCGGTATGAGTTACGCGCACAACTCCCTTTTCGTTCGCAATTCGTAGGTTTTTGCTTTGATATGAAAAAATTGTATGCCCTGAAAGCCACAGTAAAGCAGTCCGGGCACGCCATCGAGAAATCCCAGACGAAACAAATAGCGATAGAGAAAAAACAGGAACGAGGAGCCCGGGATGAAGAACAATTTCGCCTTCAGCCAGCGGCGGCGCTGCGCTTGAATGCCGAACAACGAAGGCGACAAGTCGCTGTAACCGTCCTCTTTTTGCAGCCAGGCCTTCGCCTCCCAGTTGGAGTATTCATCGTGTTTACGAATGTAACGGGAGAGCGATTCGACGTTGTAGTGTACAAGCGAATTTCGCAAAGTTGCGGTCTGTCCCTCCACGATCACATGTTCGTGAACTTCCATGTCGCCCATGGAAGCATTCTGTTCTCGAAAGCGGCATTCGAATCTGCCTTGGCCTCGCCGGAACAACGACAGCTTACGGAAATCAGCGCCACAGTGGCGAAGGCGCCTGCCCAAGAAATGCATCTGCAAGGAAATATAGTAGCCATCAAATCGATGATCTTGAATAGCCTGCTGAATCTCCAGCGCCAACTCAGGAGTGAGTGCTTCATCGGCATCCAGAAGAAGAACCCAGTCGTAGGTTAAGGGAAGGGTGTCTAGTGCCCATTGGCGTTTCTTGGGCCACCCACCGTGATAGTAAAACTGGACGACGTTGGCGGAGAACGAGCGGGCGATCTCCACTGTGCTGTCGGTGCTCTGAGAATCGATGACATACACCTCACCGGCTCGATGAACCGATGCCAGGCAGCGATGCAGGTTTTGCGCTTCATTGCGGACAGGAATGACGACACTGATCGGCAAGGAAACATCCAGCTCTTCCGATTTGACCGGCTTGAATTCCTGCAACGTCTGCATTTCAGATGTCGGCGATTCGGGAATATCGTAACGCCAACCCGGGTCTGGCATAGTGACCGAAGAGATACATGAAGCGATTCTAGGCCGCGGCGTTTATTTGTGGCTCGCGCCGACTGGCGCAGAACAGGACCTGGAAGTTATTTCGTAACCTCTGCGGCCAATCCCGGGACATGCACGGCCTCTCCATGATTACAAAATACAGACCGCAAATGCCGGTGATTGGCACAGCAATCAGCAAAAACTGCAAAGCGAAGTACGTGCAGTACGAATGATCGGCTCCCAAACGGCTGGTAAAGCGCCCGATCAGTGAAATCACTTCGTAGTGGATAAGATAAATGGAGTAGCACATGCCACCTACCGCGGTGATCCACTGATTAGAAAAAATTCTCCGGCTCAATGAACCTCGGAATGCTGAGCGATAGAGAAACAGCAGCATGAACGGCAATAGCCAAAACGTGAGCCGATCTGATTGAAGAATTGCAATCATTAACGGCCAGCCAATCAGAGTGATCACGTCCGCGGAAAAGTTTGTGGTCGCAGCTTCCTTCCAGTCAGTGATGAACAAATCGGCCAGCAGAAATCCGCTCAAAAAGAACTGCAAGTAAGCCAGTATCGAAAGCGCGAGGCGACTATCGCCCAAAAATAATTGTTGTGCGCAGGAGAAGGCGATGATGAGTGTGACGAGCAGGGCGCGTCTATAAGTCTTATTGCGAATGGCAAATACAAAAGTTAGCAGAGGTACCAACAAATAAAATTGCACTTCGATTTCGAGGGACCAGGCGACTCCGATCACTGGACTGCTCCGGGCGTACACAATGTTGTGCAGATATACGAGACTGGCGGCAAAATGCGGTAACAAGTCCACTGTTGATTGGCCCCGCACCAACACCGCAAGCATGAACAGAACGACGACGGTGAGCAAATATGGCGGCTCCAAACGGGTGAGCCGGCGTAGATAGTATCTGCGGAGGCTGACCGCCGGCCCGCCTGCCAAGTGGTGCATAGCGAACGGCAATGCCAGAATAAATCCGCTTATTACGAAGAATAGTTCTACGCCCCGGAATCCAACCAACGCCGTTTGCGCCAGCCAGCTTGATTGAGGCAGGAATCCGGAATGATGCAGAGGCCATTTGGCAACGAGGTAACCATTTAAATGAAACAGAATGACCATCATGATGGCGACGAAGCGCAATCCGTCCATCACCGGAATGAAGCGGCCAGAGCTGGTCTCACGGGAAAGATGGCCCAACAGCCACCGCTGAACCTGCAAAGTTCGTTCAGTTGCTTTCCTCAACATAAGTGGAATGCGGGAGTTCATTGGCATAGTGAGGACCAAACAGCGGAACCTTCTCGCCTTATGTGCGGCTTGGGGTAGTTTCTTGGAACGCGTCGGCAGGCAACCGCCAATTGCCCAGAGTAACTAACACAAGCCTCACGACTCAGCGAAAGTATTCTCTCGTGCCCGAGCCGACGGTAGACTTGAAGGCAAAGCCCCAGATGCAAGGAACTCACCATACATCGATGGTCGACAGAAAGCTCCTGCAACTTTTGGTTTGCCCGAGGGACCGTGCACCTCTGCAAGAGCACGACGAATACCTGAGCTGCGGCAAGGGACATGACTATCGCGTTTTGGATGGGATTCCGATTCTTCTCCTTCGGGAAACGCCACAGACCCACGCGGAAGGCAACCGTTCCTTGCTGATTGCGGAAGCGCGCGATGCAACAGCGAGGGAGAGCGCCGAACCGCCGGGCGAAGACATTGATTCTTTCGTCCAGCAGATCATTGCGGGTACAAATGGATGTCTCTACATTCCTTTGATCGGGAAATTGACCGAATATCCGATACCGACTCTCCGGCTTCCTCCGGGCGAGGGCAAGCTCTTCCTTGAAATCGGATGTAACTGGGGCCGGTGGTGCATAGCGGCAGCGCGAGCGGGATATCGCCCGGTGGGAATCGACCCATCGCTGAAAGGGATCCGCGCAGCCAGAAAGGTCGCTCAGCAACTCGGAGTGGAAGCCCAATATGTAGTGGCCGACGGGCGATACCTGCCGTTTGCTGATGGGAGCTTCGATCAGGTTTTCTCCTACAGTGTTCTGCAACATCTCTCGCCGGATAATGTGGCTCTGGTTCTGCAGCAAATTGCCCGCATCATGCGGCCGGACGCCGGTTGTCTAGTACAAATGCCCAACCGGTTTGGCCTGCGCTGCCTGTACCACCAGGCGCGCCGTGGTTTCCGCCCGGCTCGCGATTTTGAGGTACGCTACTGGACTCGCCGGGAGCTGACTTCGGCGTTCCTGCGCGTGTTCGGAACGGTCGATATCCGGGTGGATGGCTTCTTCTCTCTGAACCCGCAGATCAGCGACGTCCAGCTGCTGCCACGGAGATACCGGCCGATCGTCTATGCTTCGGAAGCATTATGCAATGTGAGCCGGAAACTTTCTTCCTTAGCTTACGTTGCCGACAGCCTGTATATCGCGGCTGCACTCCGACGGTGAAACACGTTGAACTGCTGGAACTCGCGCCAGTTCCATAGCCAAGGCAAGCAATTCGTTCACGTGCCTGATCCAGGAAAAATCGAGCAAGCGGTTTCGACCCAACGTGGATAGCTCCTGCCGCAAGTCCGGCGATTCTGCGACGCGAAGAACCTGTGCACATACATCCTCTGACGAGAAACGGTCAAAATAGAGAGCTGCTCGCCTGCATATCTCGCGATGAACCGGCAAATCCGAAGCGACCACGGGTAGTCCGCATGCCATGGCCTCCACC
>DASPRY010000095.1:0-4507 GCA_035624215.1 Terriglobales bacterium | reverse complement strand
AGGGACTCGTCCGAGAACACTTCCGCGAGCTGTTCCGTAGTGGCTAAGCTTTCTATGAGACGTGCCGGCACGGAGCCTGTTTCCTCAATCCGGCATTATAGATGCTCGGTTCACTCAGACCCGTACCCAGCCGTACTGCGTGTTGGCCGGCGTGGCCAGACCCGATTCCTTGTACAGCTTGCGCAGTTCGTCAACATAGTCTCCGGGAATCGGATTTCGCTTGGCTTGCGGATCAACGTTGTAAACGCGAGCGGCATTCAGTCCGAAGATTTTCGCCTTCAATTCTTTGCTCAGAGGTGGGTAGCCAAACTGCGTCATCAGAGACTCCGGCATTTCCAGTCGCCGCATCGCTTCGATCTGCCACTGCGGCGAGCCCCACCAGATCGAGTCGGTTCCCCACAGCACATGATCATCCCCGAACGCTTTAATGATCATGCCAAGCACGTGAGCGCATAACATGGGATGTGTGGTGGACATCATGGCGAATGTGCTGCCCAGTTCCATGTACACATTCGTCATGTGCGGATTCTGCTCGCGATACTTGCATAAATCCGAAACCCAGGGCACGTAGGAATTTTTTCGGAAACCATCGTCTGCTGCGGGAAGCGCGTCTTCCAGAGTCTTAAGCCCGGAGTGGTAAACCAGGAAATTCAGGTCGGGAAAATCCTTGGAGACCTTCACCAGGTCGCGGGGATGACAATGCGCTTCGTTGAACAATCCAATTGCCAGACCCTTGTGTACGCAAACATTCTTCACTCCCAGTTTGCGCGAAAGCTGCAGGCTGGGATAGGAAACCTTCTCATCGTCCAGCCACCAGCCCTCTTTATCCGGGCCAAGACCTTGCCCGGTGTAACTTTTCCATGCGTTGATCTTGAGTTTCTCTCCCTGAAAGTTCATCGCTTCCAGGTTCCGCGTGCCGAGGTCAGGAGACATTAGTCCATGGCTAATCATCCGCTGAGAATGGCTGAGTTCGTTCACCCACCGCCGCGTCGCTACCATCTGTTCTGGAGGAAGAATGCAGGTTTCATCGGTCAACCCGGGAATACCTGTAATGCACGAAACCGAAGTATCGCTGTCGAGAAAAACTTCCTTGATGTAGTTTTCCAGATACAGATCGCTCATCACGGGAGGCCTGCTGCGCAGCGCAGGATTTAACTGCGCGCCGGCTTTGCGGAATTCGATAACATCCAGCGGCCCTGCCTTGGTGTGGCCCACCGCGACATGGTGCGTTTGAACATCAAAGATGAAGTAATCCGTTTTCAGCTCCGCGGCCGCAGCAGCGTCGAACAACTCTGCTGCGTCAACCCGGAAAAAATGCCCGAATATTGAGTTCATCGCCGCAAATGCCGCCGCCATTCCGCAACTGGTGCGGAAAAACTGGCGCCGGTCAATCCCCAGCTTCTTGGCGTTGCGGGCGCCAATTTCCATCAACTGATGTTCGACCGCCGCCTGTTTTGCCGTCTGCCGCAAAGGAATGAATTCTTCGTTCGAAACTACCTGCGTCGGGATCGGAAGATGGCGGTCGAGGTAACCATCGATTTCGCATTTGCGCACCCAGCCATTTTGCGGTTGCGGTTTCATGATAGAAGGCTCGGTTTTGGGATTACTCATGATGGCCTCGCAGGTGATGAAGATTTTTGCAACGACCTTCTTGGGTCGAGAGAGTACGCTCCTGCCAGGAGGGGCGTCAAGTTTTTCGGACCAATCGCGCGGAAGATGACCTGAGATGAAGACGGCATATCCTAATGCTGCAGCTATTGCGCAGATTTAGTAAGATGTTCGCCTGTTTGCCAGGTTTTCATGCCAGCAGGAGGGCTTATGCCAGTTCTCGACAAGAACAGTCTTGATGCCGTCGTGCGCGATTACGCGTTCCCCGATATTCACATCGGCGCTGGGGAACAGGAATCTCCCTGGGTTCCTTTCAAGCCGAATGTGTTTATTCGCCACCTTGCATTCGATGTGCGAACTAACATGTATGCGAATGTGCTGTGGGTGAAGTCGGGGGGCATGTTGGGCCGCCACCGCCATCGTGGACGAGTTTTCGGTTACACGCTTGAAGGCAGTTGGCGCTATCTGGAGTACGACTGGGTTGCGCGCGCCGGCAGCTACGTGCAGGAAAGTCCCGGTGCCATCCACACCCTGGTTTCCGACGAAGGCATGAAAACGATTTTCTGGCTCAACGGATCCCTCGAGTTTTTCGACGACAATGACGAGCTGCTGGAAACGTTCGACGTTTTCTGGTTCATCGATCACTATCTCAGCTTTTGCCGGGAAAACGGTGTAACGATCAACAAGAAACTTTTTGTGTGACCTCTGAATAACCGCCGGGCAAGACGCTAAGGCCCACGAGACTAATCCAGATTTCCTTTGTGTTGTCGTGAGTTTCTTCGTTTTGCGTCGTACCGGCTAGCGCATTTGATAGGATGCAGCGGCATGGACGAATCCCGGCGCTATGAAAATACGCTGATCGCGATTCTGTTTTTCACCTGGGGCACCATTTTTCTTGGCCGGATGTCCCAGTTGTATTTGGCGCCGTACTTTGCCCCGGAATTCCATCTTGGCCACCAACAGATCGGCGTGGTCGCTTCAGTAATTGCGATTACCTGGGCCGCATCAACATTTATCTTCGGAGCTTTGTCGGATCGGGTCGGCCGCAAGCCGCTTCTAATCCCTGCGGTCCTCATCTTCTCGATCTTGTCTTGGGCCTCCGGCATGGTACACAGCTTTCATCAGCTCTTGCTCGTGCGAGCACTGATGGGCATGGCTGGCGGACCCACCTGGTCCATCATGACCGCGCTGATCGAAGAATCTTCCCCTCCAAATCGCCGCGGGCGCAACATTGGTCTCGTGGTCAGCGCCGCTGCCCTGGTTGGCCTTGCGGCAGCGCCGGTTCTCACAACCCAGGTGGCCGCGCGATGGGGTTGGCGATCAGCATTTTTTGTGGCGGGCGTTCCGGGATTGGTCATGGGACTTCTGCTCTGGAAACTCGTCAAAGAACCGGCGGCAGAGACGAGTATCCATGAGAAACCGTCGTTGTCGGAATACATTTCCATTCTCCGCTACCGCAACATCAAGTTGTGTTGTCTGGGAGCGGTCGGGTTCATGTCGTGGCTGTTTGCCGTGAATGTATTTGGACCGCTTTACATCACCGAGGTCGCTCACCAGTCACCGACCACAGCTGGCTTTCTACTGGGCGCAAGCGGATTGGGTAGTTTCTTTCTGGGCTTCCTGCTTCCCGCACTTTCGGATCGCTGGGGTCGCAAGCCGGTTCTTCTGCTCATGTCCGTCATGTCCGCGGTCGTGCCGCTTGCCTTCCTCGTACCAGTCCTTTATGTCTATCCCCTGCTGCTGGCGTTCGTCGTTTGCATCGCCAACTGCGGGCAGGGAATTGCCTCCGTCGTTTTGGTTTTGGTACCCACGGAAAGCGTTCCGCCTCAATTTCGAGCGACGTCGATTGGTCTTGCAACTCTGGTAGGAGAAGTTGTGGGTGGAACTGCGACGCCCGTGCTAGCCGGCGCTCTGGCGCAAAGACATGGTTTGGCAATCACCATGTGGCTGGCAGTAGCCGCCAGCGCCCTGATTTTTCTGATCACGCTGTTTCTTCGGGAAACCGTGCCCGTCAAAGCGGCCATGCTTGCAATTAGACCATCTGTCGCATCCTCGCCTGTAAAGGAGCAGCGGAGCACCGCCGACTAGGCGATCTGGGCATGCTTTGTCATTGATTCGATGCCATTACTCCCCGAAATCTAGCGATTGCATCGATCTTTGCAGCTCGCGTAATTTGAACCGCTGCAGTTTGCCGGTCGCGGTCTTGGGAAGCTCCGGCAAATACTCAATCCACCTTGGTTTCTTGTAATTGCTGAGCTGCCCTCCAACCCAATCCTGCAGTTCTCGTTTTAAGGTATCGCTCGGAATGAAATTTTCATTCAGCACCACGTAGGCGGCGGGTTTGGTTAGTCCAGCGCCGTCCTCGCGCGCCACCACACCTGCCTCCCTCACCGCCGGGTGAGCGATCAGCGCACTCTCAACTTCGGTCGGACTTAGCCACCGCCCATTGACCTTGAACAAATCGTCGGCACGCCCCGCGTACCAAAAATATCCAGCTTCGTCCTGGTAATACTTGTCGCCCGTACGAAACCAGGCGTCTGCAAAAGTCGCTTTTGTTTTTTCCTGCTGGTTCCAATACTCGACGCAGGTCGAATCGCCTTTAATCAGCAGTTGCCCGATTTCACCCTGTGCAACAGCGTTTCCTTTGTCGTTCACAATCTTCGCTTCATAGTCCGAAATGACCTTTCCGCTCGATCCCGGCCGCACTTCTCCTGGACGATTGGATATCACCATTTGCAGAGTCTCAGTCGATCCCCAAGCGTCCAGAATTTCCACACCAAAGCGCTGCTTGAATCGCTCAAACAATGGAGCCGGCAACGATTCACCCGCCGAGATTGCATGTCGAATGCTTGAAAGGTCGAAATCCTTTCCATCCTCAGTCTGATGGGCTAATAGAGCT
>DASPRY010000094.1:0-10326 GCA_035624215.1 Terriglobales bacterium | reverse complement strand
CGGGCCGTAGCCGCGTATCCCACCATAGGTGGAAAGTCTTCAAACATGCAGCGGACTCGTGCGCTGGCGAAGCCGGTATTGCGCAGCCTCACCTCAAAAGTCTCAATCGCATTTGAGACCGTGCAGGTATCCAATTGGCGGAGCGCACTCAATTGCTCCTCTGAAATCAAAGGACCATTCATGCGAATTCCGAATTCTGCCTTTCGACCTGGCGATTTCGGATAATGCAGAATACGCCAAATCTATGACACACCCGAGAAGGTTTAAAGAGAGATTGCCGACGGTGGAGGTCGGTTGTATAGGGTTTCGTAGAAGGTGTCTTTAGGAAGGGAAGGGCCTGTTGGCTCAATCGGCGGGTGCAGCCTGACGCACACCAACACAGTCGAGCTGACCACGGGAGGCAGCCAGCGGATCGCATCGCGATTGAGATGTTGCCGCTTGGGCTCAACCGAACGCCCATCGACCATCTTGGCCGTATGAGTCGGCGAAGAAATCACATTGCTGAAACGGGTTGTTACGCTTAGCGTCAGCGAGCAAATTACTACAACAATCAGCACGCGCGGCCACGCAGGTCCGTTGTCACAGCGTTCTTTTAGGGCTGATAATCCTGTCCTCAAGATGAGTCCGCTCTCGCGCGGATTATACATCATCGCTTACACCGCATAACCTGGGGGCGATGACGTTAGTACCAAGTAAGTTGGATACAGCCGCAGCCGGTTGGGTTGCTGCAAGGAACCCGTATAGCTTGCCGGGCGCTATCTTAGGACCATGCGGGTACCGCGGTTTCGCGTTCTTTGCGAAACGTGGGATCGTAACAGTCGCGCCAGACCATTCCCCCGCTGGCCTGCACGAAAAGGATGATCAATGACTACGCCGTGGCGTCTGCTGGCTCGGCGAGAACGGACTCCAGCTCTTGGTCGGAAATCCTCACCCGGGTTTTCGCCACCAGCATATAGATCGATGGCACTACGAACAAAGTGAACATCGTTCCGATGATCATGCCGCTGACCAGCATGATTCCGATGCTGTTGCGAGCTCCCGCTCCCGGACCTTTGGCCAGAACCAGCGGCGTGTGGCCAATTACCGTGGCCGCCGTGGTCATCAGAATTGGCCGCAGCCGGGTCCCGGCTGCTTCCAGAACCGCGGCAAACTTGTCCCGTCCTCTTTCCTGCAGATGGTTCGCGAACTCGACAATCAAAATCCCGTTCTTCGAGACCAGGCCCACCAGCGTGATCAAGCCGACTTGACTGTAGATATTTAGGGTCGTCAGCCCGAGGAACGAAAACAGCAGTGCTCCTGACAGCGCCAGTGGGACCGACCCGGCAAGAATGATAAACGGATCACGAAAGCTTTCGAATTGAGCTGCCAGCACCAGATAAATCAGGATTCCAGACAGTAAAAATGTCCCCAGAAATCTGCTGCCTTCCACGCGCAGTTGCCGCGATTCGCCGGCATAATCAACCGTGAAGCCCTGCGGCAGGATGGTCTTCGCTTCGTCTTCCAGCAGAGTCAAAGCCTTGTCCAGCGGCACTCCCGGCGGCACCACACCTTGAATGCGTACAGCATTCAACTGCTGAAATTTTTTCAGCTCGCGCGGCTCGGTGGTAGTCCGCAGAGTGGCGAACGTCGACAACGGCACCAGTTTGTTCTGCGAGCCCGTCACATAGATTTGCTGCAGTTGATCGGGCGTCAGCCGGTCCACCCGCTTGACTTCGGGTATCACCTTGTAACTCCGGCCCTGAATGCTGAAGCGATTCACGTAGTTCCCGCCCAGCAAAGTCGAGAGGTCCTGGCCAGCCTGGCTGAGATCGACCCCTTGCGAGCGCAGCTTGTCGCGGTCGAACACCACTTCGGTCTGCGGCTGGTCAAATTTCAGGTCCGAATCGGCATAGATGAACAGCCCGCTGCTCATTGCCTTCTGCACCAGTTGATTCGCGAATGGAACCAGTTGCTGCGGCTCAGCCGCGGAGGCAATCACAAAATCAACCGGAAAATCTCCGCCTCCGGGCAGTGGCGGCGGGGTCAGCGGGATCACGCGAATGCCCGCGATCTTCGATAGCGGCCCGGTGGATTCGACTAACAATTGCTCTGCCGTCTTTTTGCGCTGACTCCACGGCTTCGTCACCATTCCGCCGAAACCACCCGTTGGTGTGGTGATCTGGAAAACGCTTTGACTCTCGGGGAATGAATGATAGACGTCGTAGACCTCTTGGGTGAACAGGTTAGTCTGGTCGATCGTAGAGTTCGGCGAGGCTTGAATCACGCCGAAAACCACACCTTGGTCCTCGGTCGGCGCCAGTTCGTGCTGCGAAAACATGTAAAACGGAACCATCAGCGCAGCCACAATCGCCCACAGCGTAAGCACCACCGGGCGATACCGGAGCGTCCCTGCAAGGTTCTTCTGGTACAGCTCACGCACTTTTTCGAAGTGGCGATTGATCATCCCCGCGAAACCACGCTCGGTGTCTCCGGTGCGCAGCAGCTTCGAGCCCATCATGGGAGAAAGCGTCAACGCCACAATACCCGAAACGATCACCGCCCCTGAGAGCGTGAAAGCAAATTCGCGGAACAGCGCGCCCGTCAGACCGCCTTGAATGCCGATCGGCGCATAAACCGCCGCCAGGGTAATGGTCATGGCGATAATCGGCCCGACCAGTTCGCGGGCGGCGTCTTTGGCCGCCTGGAACGGGGTTTTGCCCATGTGCAGGTGCCGCTCCACGTTTTCCACCATGACGATCGCGTCGTCCACCACCAGGCCCACCGACAGCACAATCGCCAGTAGGGTCAGCAGATTTATCGTGAAGCCCGCAATCAACATCAGGAAAACTGCGCCGATCAAGGAAATCGGTATGGCGACCACTGGGATGAGCACCGAGCGGAACGACCCCAGGAAAAGAAAAATAACAATGATGACGATCAGCAACGTCTCGGTAAGTGTGTGCAGCACCTCGCTAATGGCGTCATGGATGTACTCGGTCGAATCATAGGGGACTCCAACTTTCATTCCCACCGGCAGCTGTGCCTGGATGCCGGGAATAGCTTCACGCACGTGTTTGATCACGTCGAGCGAGTTCGCGGTCGGCAGTACCCACACGCCCATGAAAGTCGCAGTCTCGCCGTTGAAGCGCACGTCCTGGTCATAGTTCTCAGCTCCCAGGACTATGTCGGCAATTTCCCCAAGCCGCACGATGACACCGTTGTCCTGTTTAATAACCAACTGGCGAAATTCTTCCGGCGTGCGCAGATTGGTGTTGGCGACCAGATTCACCGAAACCATCGAGCCCCTGGTGTTGCCGATGGCAGCAAGGTAGTTGTTCCGTGCCAACGCATCGCGCACGGCGGAGGGCGAGATTCCGAGCGCGGCCATCCGGTCCGGTTTCAGCCAGATCCGCATGGCGAAGGTCCGGTCGCCTTCAATCGACGCCCGCTGTACGCCGCTAATGGCGCTCAGCTTCGGCTGCACTACCCGGGTCAAATAGTCGGTGATTTGGTTCTGATCGAGATCGGCCGAGGAAAACCCGATGTACATCGCGGCAAACTCATTGTCCGCCGTCTGCAGTTCGATCACCGGCGCTTCCGCCTCCGGCGGCAGCGTGTTGCGCACTTGGGCGACTTTCGCCTGGATTTGCGTCAGCGCCGCATTGGTGTCGTAGTTGAGCTTCAGGTGGACGGTGATCGTGCTGATCCCCTGCGCGCTCGATGACTCCATGTAGTCGATTCCATCGGCGCTGGCGATGACGCGCTCGAGCGGAGTCGTGATGAAGCCGCGTACCAAATCCGCGTTCGCGCCAACGTAGGTGGTCGATACCTGTACCACCGCAATGTCACTCCGCGGATACTGCCGCACGCTGAGCGAGCGGATAGCCTGCAATCCGGCAATCAGGATCACCAGATTGACGACAATAGCCAGGACCGGCCGTTTAACAAAAAGATCGGTAAACTTCATTGACTGTCCCTGTTAGCTATCCTGCGGGTTGGGAGCCGGGTTATTCTCAGGCTGAATCTTGTTGTTGACTTGCACGGCAGCGCCATTGCGCAGCTTGAACACTCCTGAGGTCACAACTTCGTCACCGGGATTTACACCCGAGACGATCGCAACCTGGTCGCCCCGCGAAGCTTCGATTTTGACGAACTGCTGGCGCACTCCCCGATACGTTTGGCCTTTGGGGTCCTTGAGGTCCGTGATGACGAAAACCGAATCCCCATACGGCGCATAGCTGATGGCCGAAGCAGGAAGCGCAATCACCTGCCGGCTTTCTCCAAAGCTCAATTCCACCTGGACAAACATGCCCGGCTTCAATTTTCCCGCCGGATTCGGAAGCGTCGCTTGTATCTGGACGTTGCGCGTGGTCTGGTCTACCACCGAATCGAGAGCGGTGACACGGCCGGTGAACGCCATTCCGGCAAGATTTTCCGAAGTCACGTGCACGTTGCTCCCCACGCGCACTTGACCTGCGGTTTGTTGCGGCACTCCGAAGTCCACATAAATCGGATTCAGAGACTGCAGTTGCACGATAGCGTCGCCAGCCGCCAGATACTGGCCCAGGTTCACCTTGCGAATGCCCACAATTCCGCTGAACGGGGCCCGGATGGTTTTGCGCTCGATGGTCGCGCGAGTCTGCGCCACGTTAGCGTCAGTTTCTTTTTGTTGAGCTGTAGCTTGGTCGTACTCCATCCGAGAGATGACACCTTCGCTCACCAACTGCTTCATGCGGGCATAATTGGCGGCTGCCAGGTCACGCTGCGCCTCAAGCGCAGCCAGTTGCGCCCGCTCCTGTCTGGTGTCGAGTTCCACCAGCACATCTCCCAACTCCACAGACTGGCCCGATTCGAAATTTATCTTGGCGACGGTCCCGGGAAGATCGGCACTGACCATCACACCGTGAACCGCCTCCATGGTGCCAATCACACTCATAGTCGAGGGCCACGCCTGCTGCCGCGCAACGATGCTGGTAACCGCTTCCGGCGGGGGCTGGAATCCCGCCGAAGCGTTCACCGCCGATTCCACCTGCCGGAACTTTATGAAGCCCAGGGCGCTCAGGACGATTGCCATCACAACCAACATCACTGCCATTCTCTTGGCCATGCTGCCCCTCAGGGAAAACTGATGATAACTAGATTCAAATCTGCTCTTTGGGGATTCGGATTATTGTCCCATTCCCCCCGCCTATCCATGTCTATTCTTAGACGAAAGCCCGGCGAAAATAGCTCACCCACAAGCCATTTTCAGGAGAATTTACTTAGTCCCCGCGGGCAAGTCGCGCCTTAGATACTCGCCGGCCAGCTCTTAACAAATGAGCTTCTTTTCCAGCCTATAATCGCCCGATGGAAATTCTGCTCCGCGATATCCATTTTGGTCTCCGCATGCTGAGCAAGAGTCCGGGCTTGATACTTGCCGCGATTCTGACTCTCGCTCTGGCGATCGGCGCCAACACCGCCATGTTCACAGTGGCCAGCGCGCTCTTGCTTCGCCCCTTTCCTTATTCTGAGCCGCGGCAACTTGTGACCATCCAGGTGAAAGACAAGACCGAGGACCGTCCCGGGACCCTGCTGCGTTACGAGCTGCTGCGTGACCAGAGCAAGTCGTTCCAGGTCGCCGCCTGGGCCAATGACGACTTTAATCTTACCGGACGGGGCGAGCCGCTTCAGGTGCCGGTCGCTCGCGTTTCGGCCAATTTCTTTTCACTGCTGGGTGTTCAGCCTCAGCTTGGCCGTGTGTTTACAGAAGATGAGGGCCGTCCCGAAGGCAGACCGGTCGTCATGCTCAGTAATGCGATGTGGCGCAACCGCTTCGGTGGCGATCCCGGCATCATCGGCCAGACCGTCACCTTGGACGCCACTCCCCACACCATTATCGGTGTACTGCCTGCCGATGTGCAGTTCCCGTTTGTCGGTCAGGCCGATATCTGGACGCCACGCTATTTTGAGTTGACCCTGATGAGCCCGCAGCGCTTGCGCACGGGCGTCGGTTATTTGTGGTATTTGGCACGACTGCGCGAAGGGACATCGCAATCCCGCGCCCAGGCCGAACTCGCCCTCCTTAATCAGCAGTATAGGGAACAGAACCCGAGTTTGCCCGATGCCGATCCCGAAACGCTGATGCTTGTGGCTCCATTGCGCGATCTGGTTGTCGGCGATCTGCGCGGCAAAGTGTTGGTACTTTCTGCCGCTGTCGCTGTAGTGCTGCTGATCGCTTGCGCCAACGTGGCCAGCCTGCTGCTTTCGCGTTCGCTGACCCGCAGAAAGGAAATTGCGGTGCGCACCGCGTTAGGCGCAAGCCGCACCGTCCTCATTCGGCAACTCCTCACCGAGAGTACGCTGCTGGCTCTCGTCGCCGGAGTGCTCGGCGTCGGCCTGAGCTGGGCTGCAACCCGCGCCTTGATCGCCTGGGGAGCCAGCCAGCTCCCCTCCGGAATTCCCATAGGCATCGATTTCCGTGTACTGTCGCTTGCCCTCCTTATTTCATTGCTTACTGGAATCATTTTCGGCACTTTTCCGGCGCTGCAGCTTTCGCGCGTGAACCTCAACACCACATTGCACGATGAAGGCCGCACCGCCTCTGTCGGACATGCCCGCATGCGCATGAAAAGCCTGCTGGTCGTCGCTCAGGTGGCGCTGTCTTTATTACTGCTGATCGGAGCAGGCCTGCTGCTGCGCAGCTTCCGGCGGCTGCTGCGCGTGGCTCCGGGTTTCGATCCGCGCAACGTGCTCACCATGAATGTTTCGCTGCCCACCGTGAAATACGCGAAGCCGGAACAACAGATCGGCTTCTTCGATGAAATGCTCCGCCGCGTTTCCGTTCTGCCCGGCGTGCAAACCGCCGCCATCTCGGCGGCCCTGCCCCTGAGCTGGATACGTTTTACTCCAGTTTTGCCGGAAGGGCAGCCGAACGTCCCGCTGGCGCAGCGGCCATTCATCGACATCGAAGCCATCAGCCCGCGCTGGTTTCAAACCATGCGCGTGCCGTTGCAAGTCGGCCGCACTTTCACCGACGCCGATAATGCGCAGGCGCCCAAGGTCATCGTTGTGAACGAAGCTTTTGCGCGCCGCTTCTGGCCTATCCAGAATCCGATCGGCAAGCACGTCATTATCGGCCGCTGGCCTGACCCGGCTGAGGTGGTCGGCATCGTCGCCGATATCAAGAACCGGGGACTGGCGCAGGACACCCAGGCGCAAATTTATCTCCCGTTCCCGCAGTTGCCTTGGGGAAGGATGAATCTGTTGGTCCGGACCGCAGTTCCGCCAGCCAGCATGACCTCGGCCATTCGCGCGCAGATCTCCTCCGTCGACCCTGATCAGCCGGTTACCAGCATCCAGACGGTCGACGAACTCATGGACAACTCTCGTGCCCAGCCGCGCTTCGTTACCTTACTGCTCACGATCTTTTCAGCCACAGCGCTGGTGCTGGCTGTGATCGGGATTTATGGTGTGTTGGCATATTCCGTGACCCAGCGGCAGCATGAATTGGGAATCCGCTTGGCCCTCGGCGCCCAGCGCTCCGACATTCTGCGCCTGGTCCTGCGGCAGGGATTTGTGCTGGCGATCGCCGGCGTAGCGATTGGCTTGGTCGCCGCCTTTCTCCTCACCAACCTGATGTCGAGTATGTTGTACCAGGTCGGGGCCCGCGACCTCACCACTTTTGCGCTCACACCTTTGCTGTTTCTCTTGATCGCCCTGCTCGCCAGCTACCTGCCTGCGCGCCGCACCGCGAAACTGGATCCAGCGGAGACCCTGCGGGTAAGCTGATCAAGGGGAAGCCCCGCACTCATTTCTCCGCAACTCCGTTTTTCGTTTGGTTAGGGACGCTAGAAGAGCTGTGACATTAGTCCTACGGACGCGCGTGGCAGACCAAGGCTTTAGCCATGCTGCAAAAGCCTTCATTACTTGGTGGGGGCTTTAAGCCTCTGGGGAGCTCGTGCCGCACCGACCCTCTGTGCGTGCCGCCGGTTCATCTCGCTGAACTCACCAGCACCAGAACCAGCAACACCGCCAAAGCGAAGCTCGCAATCAGCGAGAAGACCGAATGCAGCGGATGGCTATGGAAATAGCCACCATCGTGCGTCCTGAAGTGTAGCAAGGTTCTCATCCCGCCCTCCTTGCCTCGATAAATTACAACACCATTCTGCGCCGGTTGGCGGTGATTTTCAGCCAAAAAAATCGACTCAACGTAACCTCCAGGCCGCTCCGCCAAAGGCGTTGAGCCCCTTGGGTTTGGAGCGACGAGGGGAATCCTCGCCGCGCCGGCTGACTCCGGTATGGACGCCAGTGTGGCAAACGCAACGGTGGAATCTATCTGTGCAACATCTCCCCGGGCCTTCACCACAAACTTAGCGAAGATGCTGTTTTGCGACCGCACACCGGTGCCTGTCGCCAAGGTTCACTAAACACAAGCGTTATTGACTCCATTAAACAAGTGAAACCGGTCCGATTGATCGGATCTCGTTGTGGCGGGCAAGCGTGTCCGGATTTTGTAACAAAGCATAACAAATTGTACCGCAGCCTGAATCAAGCGCGATAAGAGAACCATGGATGCTTGGACTGTTTTGGGAGTCTTCCTTCTCGGCAGCGGCATCGGCGCGCTTCTGACCGCCAGCTTCTATGCCCCGCAAGTGCGAATACTGAGGCGGCTCGTGAACGAAATCTGCACCGACAATTTCCGCACGCCACCAGAACAAGAACGTGTGGCGTGCCCAGAAGCGTCTCAGGGAAGGGTATTGCAACGATGATGGTTGACTCCCGGAACATTGCTACCGTTTTGATTGTCTCCGGCGATCTTGAAGCCACTCGTCAAATCACCGATGTCTTGCAACAGCAGGCATTGTCCGTCGAGTTCAGCATCGATACTTCCGTCGCGCTGGAGAAGCTGAGCCAGCGAAAATACGAAGCCTTGCTTATCGATTTGTCGCTTGGGGCCAAAGCTCTCCACTTTCACCGGCAGGTACGCAACTCGGCATCAAATCGGACCGCCATCACATTCGCACTCACCGCCAGCAGGGAAGAAACTGCGTTCGCCCTGAAACAGGGATTTAGCTTTGCTCTCGAAAGGCCGCTGATAGCAGAGTCCGTCGCGCACACGCTGAAAGTTGCTTACGGCCTGATTGTGCGCGAGCGTCGCCGCTATTTTCGTTGCTCAGTCGCGGTTCCAGCCGTTCTCAGCAGGAAAGCAGCGCCAGAGGTCTATGCTCAAACCATTAACGTGAGTGAAGGCGGTCTGGCCCTTCGCAGCTCAACCATCCTGGCCTCCAGCCTGGAGGCAACTATCGAATTTACGCTCACTGATCCTAAGCTGCACATCAAGGCCTACAGCCGGGTGTGCTGGCACAACGAAAAAGGTGAGGCCGGCCTCTCTTTCATTCTTATGCCCCTCGAGATGGCCTCAGGGCTGCAGCAGTGGCTCGCTTTGAAATTGGAAAAGCAACTGCCCGTAAGCGTCGCTGACAGATTCCGCATTCCGATTCGGCAGTAACCTAACGCTGCAACACCCGCCTTCACGAGTTTCAAAACCCGGAAGAGATTGAAACCAATAGGCATTGAACGGCGAGAACATACTTGACACACATGTGATTTTCGTATAGTATTCTGCTTATGAAGCAGAATGAACCGCAAACCCTTCAGAAAGCAATCGCTTACTTTGCCGATCTGGACCGCGCTTTTGAATACGCGAAGGAACTTCGTTGGCCCGATGGAAAAGTAACGTGTCCACGCTGCGATTCACCTAAAAACTCCTTCATCAAAACACGCCGTTTGTGGTTCTGCTACGGATGCCAGAAGCAGTTTACGCTCAAGGTCGGAACGGTCTTTGAGGACTCCGCACTCGGACTCGACAAGTGGATGACGGCAGTCTGGATGCTTGTGAACTGCCGGAACGGAGTCAGTTCCTATGAGATCGCCCGCGCTCTTGGAATTACTCAAAAAAGCGCATGGTTCATGCTTCAGCGCATCCGTCATGCGCTTCAGGAAAAATCTTTCATGAAACTTGGTAGTTCCGGTACGCCTGTGGAAGTTGACGAAACGTTCATTGGCGGGAAAGCACGAAACATGCACAAGGGGCGGCGTCAGAAAATGATGGCGATAGGACGCTACGCTTCCAAGATGGCCGTGATGGGAATGTTGGAGCGCGGCGGAAAGGTAATCACTAACGTCATCGGAGATCGTACTGGCCGCAAAATTGAGAAGATCGTCCGTGAGAACGTCGTGCCCGGGACCGAAGTTCACACCGACGAATTCACCGCTTATGTTCCTCTTGCTGATGGATACGTACACAAGATCATCAACCATCTCGAAGGGTACGTAAGCGAGAATGTACACACTCAGGGAATTGAAAAC
>DASPRY010000149.1:0-6265 GCA_035624215.1 Terriglobales bacterium | reverse complement strand
CGACCGCGATTGCAATTGCGACGAGCAAAATGGCTGCGATGGCCTCAAGCCGTCGACAGATAATCACCGAAATAACCAGCGCAAGAATTCCGACGACCCGGACGCGAGGATCAAGTTGCTGCAGCATTCCCGGTTGGCTTGCGGCATATTCCGACTGGAGGGCCTTAGCCACCACTCGGGTAAAACCTTGAAGCGTAGATTCAAGAAAAGAATATCGGCTCACGACCTCATGCTCCCCCCTTGCCATTTCTGCCAACCGCTTTAGCGAGTAGCGAAGCCAAGACAAGGAAGCCGACCCCGAACATTGCCGAGAGCAAATACCCAAACACCGGACTTCTGATAAACCTCGGCGCATAGCCGGGGAACGGCGCCGTCCACAGGTTCGACAGCTTTTCGATCCCGACAGGAACGGAAGATGGAGGTGCATGGTTCCCGGATGCGGCTGCGATCTGTTGTTGGGTGTGAGGATTCATCAAGTCAGCGGAAGACCATTCACCCCAGGCAGTGCCTGCCGCTAAGATACCGAGAGGCGTGAACAACATAAGAAGCGCCACCGCCCACCAGAGTCGGCTTTGTGAATGTTCAGGGCTTGCGCCAGTGATGATCGTACCTGGCGTCTGGGACAAACCGAATACTCCTCGAAGAAGACCCAAATCAGCTCGCTGGAGATAAGACACCATCCCTGCCGATATCACCGCTTCAGCCAGTCCTGCAAAGGTCAGATGTCCGATCATCATTGCTGGAATAGCCACATGCAGCGGATAGGGCGCGTAAAGGGGCGTGCCACAGGCGTCATGAAAAAGCATGGACTGAATACCGAGCTCGACGGCTGTGACCAAGGCTGCAGCGTTGATGGCAACATAACCGGCAACTGCTGCCGCTAGTACTCTCCGGCGAGATTTCAGGTTCGAGTTCGCTGCGATCGTCCGGTAAATAACGTAGGCCGTGAAGGAGCCAACGATCGCCATGTTGAAGCAATTCGCTCCCAGCGTGGTGATGCCTCCGTCGCCGAAGAACAGCGCTTGGATGGCGAGAGCGATGGAAATCGCAAGAATTGAACCCCATGGTCCGAGCACGATGGCCGCGACGCCGACGCCAACCGCATGGCCGGTGGTTCCGCCCGGCAGGGGCACATTGAACATCATTACGACAAAAGAGAATGCTGCGAACACCGAGATCAGCGGGATTGCGCGCGTGGCAAGAAGCTGCTTAACGCGCTTCAGGGCCGCATACCAGCCCGAAGCTGCGAATAGATAGAGCGTCGCACAGGTCGAAGGGCTGAGGTAACCATCAGGAATGTGCATGATCTCGTCAATTTCTACCGGGTTTTCCTCCTCCAACGCAAGGTGATTCCAACTAGCCCGATACGTCACCAGTTGACGCGAACCACGGTACTGTCTATTGGTTCAGTAGACCATACTCCAGGCAACCAGGATGGAAGCCGTGCTCCCAGAGAACGGCTTAGGCGAATCGGAAGCTCCCGATCCAACCTAGTTAGATGTCGGTCCTCTTCTCAGCATGCCGGCTGAGAAACCAACAGGGAGGATCGCCGGAGTGTGGGAAAAGGCTGTACACGCAGGTCTTTTGCACCGGTGGATCAAAAATAATCTCGGCCTTCCCGTCTTTGTGCGCCACCTCGTAGTAGTGTTCGACGGTTACGCTGCCAAAGGGCTGACGCTTCGTTGCCAGACGGTATCGAAATACGCAATAGTCCGCACCATAGGTGATTCCCAGAAGGCCCACGCCAGCCACTAACAATCTCTGAGCGGTTCGCCGGAGCCAGGGGCCCGTTCTGTTAACTTGAACTGCGGTCACGGCCTGGATTATACGCGCCGGCGCACCGGCCCGGGGACCGGAGCGTTGACAATTCTTCACAAAAACCCGCCCCCGCTTTGCTTTCCCGCACGTCAAAATGGTGGTGAAGGAAATGATAAGATGCACACAGAAGGGCAGGAGGAGAACTGTACCTGCACTGTGCATCGTTCCTCGGAATGTGTGTTCCAGCTTCGCCACAGAGGGTGCGCAGCTTCAACTTCCTTCAGCTGGCTTTCCCTTGTCCTATTTGAGGAGTGCAAGTGACGGAACCAGTAACAGGCGCAGGCGTTTCGAAGAAATCCGAGCAGTACCCAACCGAGAATGCAACCACTCACACGAGCCGCTGGTGGATCTGGCTGATCGTTGTGGTTGTGATCCTCGTCATCGTGGCGATATGGGAACGCCGTGGCAGTTCCTCCGACGCGAAAGCCAGTGGTGACGCGGCCTCCCGGCCCGTCTTGGTATCTACGGCGACCGCGCACCGGGGCGACATCGGGATTTACTTGAACGCATTGGGCACGGTGACGCCCGTTTATACGGACATGGTGACGAGCCGGGTGCAAGGCGAGATTACGCAGGTCTACTATCGCGAAGGGCAAATGGTTCGGAAGGGCGACCCGCTCATCGAAATCGACCCACGCCCTTATCAGGCGGCATTGACGCAAGCTGAGGGACAACTGGCGCACGATCAGGCGGTTTTGACGGAAGCCAAGATCGATTTGGAACGTTACAAGCAAGCCTTAAATCGCAACGCCATCGCCAAGCAGCAATATGACGATCAAGAGCAGGTCGTGCTGCAAGATGAAGGAACGGTGAAAAACGACGAGGGCCAGTTGGCCAATGCCAAGGTCAATCTGGTATACACGCATATCACCGCACCCATAGCCGGGCGCGTGGGACTGCGGCTGGTCGATCCCGGAAATATCGTGCAGGCCAATAGCACCACTGTCCTGGTGGTGATCGCCCAGCTTCAGCCCATCACGGTTATCTTCAGCATTGCGGAAGATCATCTCTCCCAAATTCAACAGCAATTGCTCAAGGGAAAGAAACTGACGGTGGACGCTTTTGACCGTGAAGGAAACAAGAAACTAGCATCGGGCACACTGCTGACTCTCGATAATGTCATCGACCCAACCACGGGAACCTTGAAACTCAAAGCCATTTTTGATAATCGCGACAACGCTCTCTTCCCCAGCCAGTTCGTCAATGCCAAACTGCTCGTCGACACGCAACATGATGTGACTTTGGTTCCTACTCCGGCGATTCAGCGCAACGCCCAAGGCGCTTTTGTTTACGTGATTAAGAGTGATCAAACCGCCTCCATGCGGACGATTACACCCGGCACTACGGATGGGTTGGTGACCGCCGTGCAGGGAGTGGAACCGCAGGAGGTGGTTGCTGTGAATGGATTCGACAAGCTTCTTGATGGCGCGAAAGTTACCATTCGCACGCCTGCGAAAGGCAGTGTAGGTGCCTCCGGCCAGCAGCCCCAAACGAGCCAGGACAACCAATCCACTCCGTCTGGGACCCGCAGTGCAAGCACGTCCGGAGGCAAAAACGGAGCCGCGCCGCAGTGAGTCCCTCTCGTCCATTTATCTTACGACCGGTAGCGACGTCGCTATTGATGGCGGCCATATTGCTCGCTGGCTTCGTCGCCTATCTCCAATTGCCAGTTTCCGCGCTGCCGGAGGTCGACTACCCCACCATTCAGGTGGTTACGTTTTATCCCGGTGCTAGTCCTGACGTGATGGCCTCGGCCGTAACCGCACCTCTGGAGCGGCAGTTCGGTCAGGTCCCAGGTCTCAATCAGATGACTTCCACGAGTTCCGACGGAAGCTCGATCATTGTTCTGCAGTTTTCACTCGAGCTGAACATCGACGTCGCCGAACAAGAAGTGCAAGAGGGCATCAACGCTGCCCAGACCTATCTGCCTTCCGATCTGCCGGTCCCGCCGATCTATAGCAAAACGAACCCGGCAGACACGCCGATTCTCACCCTGGCGCTTTCTTCCAAATCGATTCCTCTGTCGCAGGTCGAAGATCTCGCCGACACCCGCTTCGCGCAAAAGATCTCTCAGCTCCCTGGCGTGGGACTGGTCAGCATCAGTGGCGGGCAAAAGCCGGCCGTCCGAGTACGCGTCAATCCCACGGCGCTTTCCTCCTATGGCATCAACCTCGAGGATGTGCGTACCGCCTTGCAGCAGACCAGCCTTGACCAGGCGATCGGCAACTTCGACGGCCCGCAACAGGATTACCAGATTCAAGCGAACGACCAACTGCTCAGCGCCTCCGATTTCGCACAGGTCATCATCGCCTACCACAACGGGTCACCGGTAAAACTCTCGGAAGTGGCTACGGTCGAAAATGACGTGGAAAACAATCGCCAGGCGGCTTGGATGAACGAGAGTCCCGCGGTCATCGTCAACATTCAACGTCAGCCCGGGGCAAACATCATTCAGGTGGTTGACCGCATCAAGAGACTGCTCCCCCTGCTCAAGAGCAATCTCCCTGCCGCCGTTCAGGTGGATGAACTAACGGACCGCACCACTACCATCCGGGCTTCAGTCCAGGACGTCGAGTTTGAGCTCATGCTCACCGTGGCGCTGGTCGTCATGGTCATTTTTCTGTTCTTGCGCAATCTTTCTGCTACCACCATTCCTAGCGTTGCCGTTCCTCTTTCTATCGTGGGCACGTTCGGCGTGATGTATCTCGCCGGCTTCAGCTTGAACAACCTCACGCTGATGGCCCTTACGATTTCCACTGGCTTCGTCGTCGATGATGCCATCGTCATGATCGAGAACATCATCCGGTTCATCGAAGAGGGAGATCCGCCGCTCGAGGCGGCGCTCAAAGGCTCGGAGCAGATCGGTTTCACCATCGTATCGCTGACCATCTCCCTGATTGCCGTATTGATTCCTCTGCTCTTCATGGGCGACATCGTCGGCCGGCTTTTCCGCGAGTTCGCCATCACCTTGAGCGTTACTATCCTCGTCTCTGCGGTGGTTTCGCTGACCCTCACGCCTATGATGTGCTCGCGCATATTGAAAAGCACGCATGGGCGAAAACAGAGCCGTTTCTACGCGGCTTCAGAGCGCGCCTTCGAAAGCATCATTTCGTTCTACGGGAAAACTTTACAGTGGGTATTGAAACGCCAAACCGCTACTCTTCTTGTGGCTGCGGGCACGCTGGTGCTCACGATCGTTCTCTACATCATCGTTCCGAAGGGTTTCTTCCCGGTTCAAGACACAGGAATCATTCAGGGCATTTCGGAGGCAGGGCAGTCCATCTCCTTCCCCGCCATGGCGGAAAAGCAGCAGCAACTAGCCCATTTGATCTTGCAGGATCCTGCGGTAGAGAGTCTTTCTTCTTTCATCGGCGTCGACGGTACCAATACGACGTTGAACAGCGGGCGTATCCAAATCAATTTGAAGCCCTTAGAGGAGCGCAAAATCAGCGCTTCGGATGTCATCCGGCGACTCCAGCCAAATCTGGAAAAGATCGATGGCATCACGCTGTACATGCAGCCGGTGCAGGACCTCACCGTCGAAGATCGCGTGAGCCGCACGCAATATCAGTACACCCTCGAAGATCCCGATCAGCGCGAGTTGAATTTCTGGACGGCCAAGCTCATGGCCAAACTGCAAGCGATTCCGGAGCTTCGCGACCTGGCCACCGATCAGCAAACTTCTGGTCTCGCCGCCTCCGTCGTAATCGACCGCGTGACCGCCTCCCGCATGGGCATCACACCGCAGGCGATCGACCAGATGCTCTACGATGCTTATGGGCAGCGGCAAATTTCCACCCTGTACACGCAGTTGAACCAGTACCACATTGTGCTCGAAACGCAACCGGAATTTCAGAAAAACCCCACGAAACTGCAGGACATCTACGTCCGCTCTGCTTTAGCTCCAACGGCACTCACTACCGGTTCCGGCCCTCAGATTGTCACCGCTACCACGGCTTCCGGCAATTCTGCCTCCACCGCTTCGCCAAGCCCAACTGCATCCCCGAACACCTCTGCCAGTTCGGGCTCTGCCAATCCCGGCGCGGTAACGACCGTGAATGGCGCCGCCATTCCCCTCAGCGCCATTACTCGATTCGAAATGAAGAGCAGCCCCCTGTCGGTCAATCATCAGGGACAATTTCCCGTTGTCACCATCTCTTTCAACCTGGCACCCAATGCGTCGCTGGGCGAAGCCACCAAGGCCTTCGACAAGGCCCAGCGGGAAATTGGCATGCCGCTCAGCGTACAGGGGGCCTTTCAGGGCACCGCCGCTTCGTTTCAAGCTTCCTTGTCGAACGAGCCGCTATTGATTCTCGCCGCTCTAGTTACGGTTTATATCGTGCTTGGTGTTCTCTACGAGAGCTACATACACCCCGTCACAATTCTGTCGACTCTGCCCTCTGCCGGGGTGGGTGCGATACTGGCCTTGTTGATTTGCGGCCAGGAA
>DASPRY010000138.1:0-5840 GCA_035624215.1 Terriglobales bacterium | reverse complement strand
ACTTCGAACGTGGTTGTGACTGCCACCAGCGGCACACTTAGTCACACCGTAGCGTTCACTCTGAACGTGCAATAGCTCGATGAGCAAGGGCGGCGGTGACATCGCCTTCGGGCGAGGGAGTCTCTCCAAGACTATACTCACATTGGGGAGACCGATCATCAGAACTACATCCATAGCGGGAGTGATCTTCTGAAACTTAAGGACCTTCTGCTTATTTCACTGCTGACGTTCGCGGCATTACTAATCCACGGCTATCATGCCGGAGCAGAAGACGCTGAAATTTACCTTCCGGGCATCGAAAAAATTCTTCATCCTGAGCTTTTTCCTTTCAATTCGCAATTTTTCGAGGCACATGCGCACTCGACGTTATTTCCTAATCTCATTGCAGCTTCAGTGCGCATCAGCCATCTGAGGCTGGGGACTGCGCTGTTCTTGTGGCAGATCGCATCCATTTTTCTGCTATTGCTGGCTTGCTGGCAGTTGAGCGCGCGATGCTTTTCGGATACGAAGGCGCGATGGTGCGGTGTCGCTTTGGTCGCGGCCCTGCTTACCCTGCCGATTGCAGGCACTGCGCTGTATATCATGGATCAATATCTGAATCCGCGAAATCTGTCGGCGTTTGTCGGCATATTTGCGATGGTAAGAGTGCTCGACCGGAAATACCTGCAAGCTACGCTGTTTCTTGTCATTGCCGGTGTAATCCATCCCCTGATGTCGGTTTTTGCGCTTTCCTTTTGCATTCTGTTGGGGGGTGTAAGAGAATTCAGCCTGCCTTGGTTTGTGCTGTATCTTCCATTTGGGATTCCATTCGCTGCACCTCCCAGCTCATACCATCAAGTGGCGCTCACCCATTCCTATTTTTATCTCACACAATGGCGT
The DNA here is from genome assembly GCA_035624215.1 of Terriglobales bacterium. GTDB lineage: Bacteria > Acidobacteriota > Terriglobia > Terriglobales > Acidobacteriaceae > JAFAGX01. The sequence continues at coordinate 4,961 of DASPRY010000138.1, read as the reverse complement.
TGGTATGAGTGGTTGGGCGTCATCGGACCGATGGTGATTTTGTTCTGGTTCGCTCGCTTGGCAAAAGCGCGGCAATGGCCCAATGTCACCCTGTTGTCCAGCACGGCGTTGATTTACGAGTTGGTTTACGTGGTTTTGGCTGTGATGATTGATGTCCCGTCGCGTTTCGAAGCGTTGGCGCGGCTGCAACCCATGCGGTCGCTTCACTTGCTTTATGTGCTCATGCTCGTGCTGTCAGGGGGAGTGCTTGCAGAATTCGTTTTTAAGAACCACTTGTGGCGCTGGCTGGCGCTGTTTGTGCCTGTGTGTACCGGCATGTTCTTTGCGCAACGCGTGCTCTTTCCGGCCAGCGCTCACATCGAGTGGCCCTGGGCTCAACCGAAGAACCAGTGGATGGAAGCATTCCGGTGGATACGCAAAAACACTCCCGAGAATTCTATCTTTGCGCTCGATCCGGAGTACATGAACCTTCCGAGCGAGGACGAGCAAGGATTCCGGGCCGTTGCCCGGCGCAGCAGTCTGGCCGATTCAATCAAGGACTCGGGGGCGGTCTCGATGTTTCCTGCGATGGCGGATGAGTGGTGGCGGCAGGTGCAGGCGCAATCGGGCTGGAGTAAGTTTCAGTTACAAGACTTTCATCGCCTGCAGGCGCAGTACGGGGTCGACTGGGTGGTTCTGCAACAGCCCGGACTGCCTGGCCTGGATTGTCCATACCAGAACCGGGTGGTGCTGGTTTGCCGGCTCGATTAGCTTCAGTAGCACCTTGGTAGAGTGAAAAACCAGGGAGTTTCGGATTCCGCGCGGGGCCAGCAGGTTCTAAGAATTCTGCGATGCTTATGCGGAAAAAAAGGCCGCTTACTTTTCCGTGATAACGAAGTTCACAGTCTCAGTGTCATTCGGCTTCACACTTACGTTCTTTTCCTGAACTTTCGGATCATTAAACACCGGCCGTAGCACCCGCTTTTCAGTGAGAACGTCAAACATGGCCTCCTGCCGTTCAACGCTCCAGCCTTCATGCCAGGCGACCAGTACGTAATCTCCCGGCGGAATGTTGGTGATTTCGAATTTGCCGCTCTCATCGGTAACCGCGTAGTACGGATGGGGCGCAACAAACATTTCCGCGTTCATCCAGACGTGTCCGCCGTTGCACTTCAGATTCACAACGCCCGGTGATTGCATGGAACGTGAGATGATCTGGTTCGGAAAAGGAAAGGGCAGATTATAACTGGCTGCGCCGTCCATATGAATTGTGTGCAGCGTGGCGTCAGAACTCTTCATTTCCAGCAGCGCATTCTGGGGCACCAGCAGAATGTGAGGCTCATAACGGCAATGTTTCTGATCGAGGAAGCGCCGTTGCTGAGGCAAGTCGAAAGCTTTGCCGCGTGACACATTCCGTAGGTACACGACGGTATTGGCCACGCCACCCTGCGGGCCGATGATAAGCCGCTCTAAGTCGCGAGTTTTGGCGGATTCGGGATCACAGATTTCGGGGTCTTTTGTGATCGCGAGTCGAGTCAAGTGAGGCTCCGGTCCAGCCCACTTGACTGTGCCCGTAATACTGCCGCCATCCGTGACGGAAATGACCTGGTAGCTGTCCTGGCTCCAGGCGTTCCCGGCCATGCCCAAAAGCAGGCATAAGAACAGGCCGCAAGTGATTGTTTTGCTCATCCCCACCCTCGTTGTAACTAATCGTAACAGTGGAAAATAGGGGTGCAAGTGACGATGGTAATGGCGATCGTCCGGATTAGGGGAAAGCTAAGCTCCTGAGGAACATCCCTCGTTTTGTCTTTGGTAATGTCGGCAGCGTTGAGCAGCGAAGGCTAATCGGCGTGACTGGCTGCGGGAGAAATTGGGCCTGGGAGTGCGACTTTTTTACGTCGCCAGTGGAGCCGGTCCATGTAGAGATACACCACCGGAGTAGTGAACAGGGTAAGAGCCTGGCTGACAATGAGGCCGCCGATGATTGTCAGACCGAGTGGCCGGCGCAGCTCCGAACCAGTTCCAGTTCCCAGTGCCAGAGGCAAGGCCCCGAGCAGCGCGGCTGCGGTGGTCATCATGATCGGGCGGAAGCGCAGAACGCATGCCTCATGGATTGCATCGATCGGCGAGCGGCCCTCGCGCCGTTCCGCATCGAGCGCGAAGTCGATCATCATAATGGCGTTCTTCTTGACCAATCCGATGAGGAGGATGATGCCGATCAAGCCAATTACGTTCAATTCGTTGTGGGTAATCTTCAAGGCCAGAAGCGCGCCCACGCCGGCGGATGGAATTGTGGACAGGATGGTGATGGGGTGAATGTAACTTTCATAGAGAATTCCCAGCACAATGTAAACCGCCAAAAGAGCGGTCAAAATCAGAATCGGCTCGTTCTTCAGCGAATCCTGGAAAGCTGCCGCGGTTCCCTGAAAGCTGCCGTGGATGGTTGCCGGGAAATTGATCGAGCGCTCCGCTTTTTCAATCGCATTAGTGGCTTGCCCCAGGGAAACGTCAGGGCCCAGATTGAACGAGATGGTCACCGCCGGCCATTGGCCCTGATGGTTCACCGCCAATGACGTATTAGCTGGTCCAAAGTGTGCGAATGCCGATAATGGCACAATGGCGCCGGTCGAGGAACGCAGATAGGTATTGTCCAGGGTCTCAGGGCTCTGTTGAAACGGGGGCGCAACCTCCATGACGACGTGATATTGGTTGAGCTGCTCGTAGATGGTGGATACGAAGCGTTGCCCAAAGGCGTCGTAGAGAATATTGTCGATATCTTGCGCCGCGATCCCCAGGCGTGATGCCGTATCTCGATCGATGATGACGTTGAGCGCCAGACCCTTGTCCTGCTGATCGGTATTCACCTGGCGCAGGATGGGGAGCTGCCGCATTTTATTCAAGAGCTGGGGCGCCCATTCGTTGAGCTCGTTCAAATCTTCGCCCTGCAGGGTGTATTGATATTGCGCCTGGCTCACGCGGCCGCCGATCTGAAGATCCTGCTGGTTCTGCATGTAGAGGGTGGCACCGGGAACTTCCGCGAACTTGCGAGTCAATTCGAGGATCACCTGGTCGGCGTTCAGTTTTCGCTGACTCTTTGGCTTGAGGGTGATGAACATGCGTCCTTGATTCATGGCGGTTGTGCCGCCACAGAATCCGATCATGGTGGAGACGTTCGTGTCCTTCATCGCAATCTCAACGTAGCGCCGCATTTTGCGGCTCATAGCGTCAAAAGAGATGTCCTGTGCCGCCTGGACTGACCCCATGATTCGTCCGGTGTCCTGCTGCGGAAAAAATCCCTTCGGGGCTTCCTTAAACAAATAAATACTCACGCAGGCGGTGGCGATGGTGATCATGAGAACCGCAAACTGATGTCGCAATACCCAGCCCAAACAAACACGATAGGCGCCCAAGATGTTGTCGAATACCTTCTGACTGGCTTTGTATGCTGCACCGTGCTTCTCTTCCCCCAGAGACTTGAGCAACTGCGCGCACATGGTGGGCGTGGTGGTCAGGGACACGATTAGCGAAACCCCGATGGCAATGCTCAAGGTGACCGCAAATTCCCGGAAAAGACGACCCACAATTCCGCCCATCATCAAAATGGGGATGAACACCGCGACCAGCGATGTGCTCATGGATAGAACGGTGAAGCCGATCTCGCGCGCGCCGCGAAACGCGGCTTGCATGGGACCCATACCCTGTTCGAGATAGCGGGTGATGTTCTCCAGCACCACAATGGCGTCATCCACCACAAAACCGGTGGAGATGGCCAACGCCATCAGCGACAGATTATCCAGGCTGTACCCCAGCAGATACATCACGCCAAAAGTACCGACCAACGACAACGGCACCGCAATACTGGGAATGATGGTGGCGCGCACGGTGCGGAGAAAGGCGAATACCACTATGATCACAAGGATCACGGAGATCAGTAAGGTGATTTCAATGTCATGCAACGAGGCACGGACGGTAAGCGTCCGGTCAGAGACCACATCGATTTTGATGGCGGGGGAGATCGAAGCCTGGAGCTGTGGCAGCAAACGGAGGACATTGTCGACCGTTTCGATAATATTCGCGCCCGGCTGGCGCCAGATCAGCAAGATCACGGCTCGCTTGCCGTTCGACAAACCATAGATGTGAGCATCTTCGACCGAGTCCAGCACATCACCCACATCGCCCAAGCGCACGGCCGCCCCGGTCTGCGGGTTGTAACCAACCAAGAGAGGCCGGTACTGATCTGCACGCTTGATCTGATCGTTGTCATTGACCGTCCAGGCGCTTACGCCGTTGGACACTTCACCTTTGGGGCTATTTGCGTTGGCGTTACCCAGTGCGGTGCGAACCGCTTCCAGCCCGATTCCGAATTTGTTGAGCTGGTCAGGATTCACTTCCGCACGAACCGCCGGGTTCGCGCCTCCAGCCACATAGACCTGGCCCACGCCGGGAACCTGCGCCAGCTTCTGAGAAAGAATCGAATTCGCCTGGTCATAAATGTTGGGCAAGGTCATGCTGTCGGAGGTCATCGATAAGATGAGAATCGGCACGTCTGCCGGATTCACTTTGCGATACCAGGGGTTGCCGGGCAGATAAGATGGCAGCTGGTTGCGGGCAGCATTGATGGCAGCCTGCACGTCCCGTGCCGCCGCATCGATGTTGCGGTTCAAATCAAACTGCAAGATGATGCCGGTTGAACCCAACTGGCTCACCGAAGTCATCTGATTAATGCCCGCGATGCGGCCGAATTGCCGCTCCAGTGGTGTCGCTACCGCCGAAGCCATGGTCTCCGGACTGGCGCCGGGAAGGCTGGCTGAAACCTGGATTACGGGAAAATCGACCTGCGGTAGCGGAGCCACCGGCAGAAACGTGAAGGCCAGCGCGCCAGACATTAACAACGCGAGTGTCAACAAAGACGTTCCGATGGGACGTTTAATGAATGGGGCAGAGATATTCATCGCTAATCGCCCACGGCCGGTTCTTCGGTG
>DASPRY010000121.1:0-4724 GCA_035624215.1 Terriglobales bacterium | reverse complement strand
TTTTCCCAATGCTCGTCGTTTGTCAACGCTGCGGTTTTACGGAGTTCACGATTAGGGAAAGCGAGTTGCATCTCCTCGCCCAGGGTCTTTCTCATGCTAAATCGCCCGGAGAGGACGAACGCACGCAAGGGGCTTCAAGACTGGAGCCCAGCGGACTAGCGGCCCACTAGGAATTACTATCTGTTTGGTACAAGCAAAGTTTGGGGCCGAGCAGGTCACGATTCTTCGCCGCCAACACACTTGTAGGACTGCCACCCTGCATCTTCCATAAATCATCCCGCAAATTACGAGACTGTTCCTTGCAGGTTTTCTCTGTTCTTGTACACTTGGAAATCCTGTGGTTCGCTGTCGGTGTATCTCTGATGCAACCCATTCTGCATTTTCCCGAGGGGACGCAGCCGACTCTGGCGCAACTAGAACGCTTGAGTGACGAGGAGTTGATGGCCAGCCTAAAGACCGGCTGCAACGATGCCCTGACCATCCTGTTCAAGCGGTACTGCCGCCTGGTCTTTTCGATAGCCGTGAGAGCCCTCCGCGACCGAGGCGAAGCCGAGGACGTGATGCAGAACGTCTTTTTGGAAATTTTTCGGTCGGTGGCACAATTCGATCCCGCAAAGGGCAGTACTAAGATGTGGATTTTGCAGTATGCGTATCATCGCGCAATCAATCGCAAGCAATACCTGAATGCGCGAAGTCACTATAGCCAGGTCAGCATTGAGGAGACTGAGCCTCCCGTGCAGGCGGGCGGTTTTAGTCCCAGCCGGTACACGAACGTGGAGTTGAAGCGTCTAATCAAGCAGGGCTTGGCAACACTGGGCAATCCTCAGAGACGTGTAATCGAGCTGGCCACCTATGACGGGCTGTCGATGAAGGAAATTGCAGACAAAACGGGCGAGTCTTTATCCAATGTTCGACACCATTATTATCGAGGCCTGAACAAACTGCGTTCCTTCGTTACCGGGGCGATTGGGGCGAAGAAAGTGGCAGGCAATGAGTGATCATTCTAAGTATGAGGAACTAGCCGCTCTGTACGCGGGCGGTCACCTCACCCATCAGGAGCAGGAGGAATTGAACGAGCACTTGCGCCTCTGCCCCGATTGCCGGAATGCCGAGCGGGAATTTGAAGATCTCGTCCGGTCGGGATTGCCTCTGGCTCGTAGCACATTCCTTGAGTTCGTAGATTCGTTAAAGGACCGTCCCGACGCTGGTGCGCTGGAGCGCTTTGTGGCGCGGGCACGGGGGGAGGGAATTCGTTTTTCAGGGAACGTGGAGAAAACCCGTTCCCAAGGTTGGCTACGGCCCGGCTTTCTGCCAGCCGGTGCAACCGTTTTCGCAGTCGTGATGATCGCGGCTGCGGCCGCTTACGAAGCCTATATTTCTCACAGTGCGGTCTTCCGGGAACGTGTCCAGGCACAGCAACAGGTCTCCCGGCTTGATGAAGAAATCTCGAATCTGAACGCACGCTTAGCCCAAGAACAAGGTGAGCGAGCGGCGCAACAACACGAGCTTCAACAACTACGCGGCCTGCTTGGACGCGCGGCCAACAGCGTGCAAAGTTATCGACGCGATAACGAACAAACCGGCGTGCGGCTGGAACAATCGACCAGCCAAGTAGCGCAGCTAGCCGACGAGTTGCAAAACCGGGAAAAGCAGCTCATAGGGGCCCAAGAAGAGATAGCTCAGATTAACCAACTGAAGGCCACTGACGAAGCTTCCTTAGTGGCTCAGCAGATACGGATCAAGGAAATCTCGGATCAGCTGCGTATTGCCAATGCCACTCTCGATATGGAAAGGCAGCTCGCTGCGGCAGGACGGGATATTCGGGAACTCCTGGTTGCTCGCCAATTGCACGTGGTTGATGTACGAGACACGGACGCGAACGGAAAGCCCAAAGAGGCCTTCGGCCGGGTTTTCCTCACGGAGGGGAAGTCCCTGATGTTTTACGCCTTCGATTTGAACGATGGCAAAGGGACAGACGCGAAGGCTAGTTTTCAAGTTTGGGGAGAACAATTGGGCAAACAGAGTTCGACGCGCAGGCTGGGAATCCTGTATGCGGACGACAAAGCGCAGAAACGCTGGGCTCTGAAAATAGACAACTCTGACCTGCTAAGTGAAATCGATGCTGTATTCGTGACAGTTTCAACTGGTGGAGGCAACAACAAACTGAACGGTCAACGGCTGCTATATGCATACCTCGGACAGCCGAATCACAATTAGCCGAATACTTCCTGGTGCATCGGAAGTGACGGGGTGACGAATTCTACCCGCGGGAGATAAACACAGTGACAGCCAACCAGCCACGCATCTTGATTGCCGAAGACTATGGTCCCATAGCTGACGTCTATAGAAGGCGGCTACAAACGGAATTTGATGTGGTCGGCGTCGTTAGTGACGGGCGCGGTCTCATCCGCTCTGCTGTGCGTCTCAAGCCGGACGTCATACTGGCCGACATCGCGATGCCAGGTCTTAATGGTCTAGAGGCCTGCCGACAAGTGAAACAGAAGTTCCCGAGGATTAAGGTCGTCTTCCTTACTATGGATCTCAATTCAGAGATTGCAGCTGAGGCGTTAAATCTCGGGGCTTCAGCGTACTTGACGAAGGACAGCGCATCGTCAGAATTGGAAATTGCTCTATGGGAGGTATTGCAGGGAAAGACCTACATCTCATCCACCTTAGACAAACACACTCTTCATTGTCGGCGCTGGGAACGGAAGCGGCGGTCGTTCACAAATGCGGAAGTGAGGAATTGCCTGTCGCCAGGAGAAGTGGCGGTCCGGTCAGGCACAACAATGGGAACGACGCCATCATAAACCAGTTCTTGGCTTTCATGGACTTATACGCTCAATCACAGCCGTAAGTGTCTGTGTGGGGGCCAACCCGCCTTGAGCAAAGCCGAGTACTACCCTCCTTTCGAGCCACCCGTTTCTTCTGTCTCTGTGTTTTAATTCAAAGAAGAGAGGCTTTTCCTCCTGCGGGATTCCTGCACTTATAGTCCTCTGACTAAAAAGTGGCAACGCTTGGGAGCTGTAATGAGCGGTGGTCGGATAACCGGATTAGTGTCCGAGCTATTGTTCCTCTCGTCCGCCATACTAGCCCAAAGCGACATGGCTACCCTCTCCGGCCGAATTACAGACCAATCCGGTCGAGTGTTGGTAGGTGCCCAAATCATTGTGTCAAACATCGAAACTGGGATCGGCGTCACTACTACCAGTAACACGGATGGCATTTACGTGGTCGCCGATCTCCGCCCCGGGCCTTACCGCATTTACGTTGAAAAAGAAGGATTTCGCAAAGTCGAGCTGAAGGGTTTGATCCTCAACGTGCAGGACTCGGTCGGGCGTAACTTCACGATGCAGATTGGCCCGATCAAAGAAACGATCACAATCACAGCCGGGTACGACGAGAATAAACTGTCGCCTGCGGTCAGCAGCGTGGTCGATCAGCAGTTCGTGGAAAACATTCCACTCAACGGGCGCAGCTTCCAGTCCCTCATCGAACTGACTCCTGGCATCGTGGTAGTACCCGCTGGCCAAGCCATCGAGGGCCAATTCAGTGTTAATGGGCAGCGCAGCAATACCAACTACTTCACCGTCGACGGTGTAAGCGCGAACTTCAGCACAAATATCAGTGTCAGTCTCGGTCAGAGTTTTGGCGGTTCCTTGCCTGCATTAACTGTGGGTGGGGGTACCAACAGCTTCGTCTCGGTTGATGCCATGCAGGAATTCCGGATTCAAACATCGACCTATGCCCCGGAGTTCGGTCGCAGCCCCGGTGCCCAGATCTCCATCGTCACGAAGTCCGGGACCAATCAGTTCCACGGAACTGCTTACGAGTACCTGCGCAACGACGTATTTGATGCCCGCAATTGGTTTGACAGTCCACCTCTGCCCAAGCCACCGCTGCGACAGAACGACTTCGGAGGAACATTCGGCGGGCCGATTATCAAGAATCGAACGTTTTTCTTCTTTTCCTATGAAGGACTCCGCCTGCGCCAGCCGCAGACGGCAATCGCTGATTTCTACACTCCACAAGCACGAGCCGCCGCATCTTCGGTGTATCAGCCGTTTGTCAATGCCTTGCCCATTCCGAATGGGCCGGTCGCCGACCCGAGTTGCGATAACGTCACCACCGCCTGCTACGCCAGTCTCACCGGCGCTTATAGTGAGCCCTCTAGCTTTGACGGCTACAGTTTGCGCCTCGACCATACTGTGAAGCAGCGAGTGACACTTTTCGCGCGCTACGGTCACACTCCCTCAGTCCAGGGGGGGCCTCAGTTCGACAATTTCGCAAATCAGGAATACGACAGCCTCAATACCGATACTGCGACCGCAGGAGCGACGGTCACTGTCAGCCCGACCAAGTTGAATGACTTTCGGGCTAATTGGAGCCGCTCCCGTGGCCGGGCCATTCTCACCCTTAACAACTTAGATGGAGCAGTGCCTCCGCCGTTCACTGACTTGTACCGGCCTGGCGATAGCTTTGAGCGTGACCAAGACGTCATCAGTTTTCCGGACATAGATGAAGGCATCTATCAGGGGACGCGCGTCGCTAATGTTCAGCGGCAACTTAACTTCGTGGATACATTCTCTATGAGCGCCGGGACGCACCAGTTCAAGTTTGGCGTAGACTTTCGCCGTCTTGAGCCCACCAATCAAGGGGACAACGGCTACGCTCTCGTCCTCACCAATTTCAGCCAGGTGCGTTCCGGGACCATGGGCCTCGTA
>DASPRY010000115.1:0-84261 GCA_035624215.1 Terriglobales bacterium | reverse complement strand
TGACCGACGGCTCAGTCCTTCCATTGGAGAGGACTTTCTGAGGAGGCCGCAACGCCCAGGTATTCCGCAACGCGCCATGACACGTTTTTGGAAACCTTCCGGCAGTTCACCCTCGAGAACCGCCGGCAACCGTCAACCATTCAGCAATTCGTGGCAGCGCTTTCAAGACATCCACGTAGGCGCTGGCGGTACTTTGCTTGAAGCGGCGGATTCGGCGCAATAGAAAACTTCCGGTGCGCTGTGCAGAAACTGTGGAGGACGAAAGTTCTTTGTGGAAAGAAAAGGAAAAGGAGTGAATCGGCGAGGGTGATGGAACATGGGATAGTGAATGCACAAAGAAAAGTGCGCGGACCGACGCGCACTTTTCTGCATTCTTGAATTTCCGGAATTACGGCTTAGTCCCGTACTCCGTCCATGAAGGCGCGGAGTTTCCGCGACCTTGAGGGATGACGCAGTTTGCGGAGCGCCTTGGCTTCGATCTGGCGGATGCGCTCGCGAGTTACCGCAAACGATTGGCCGACTTCCTCCAGGGTATGCTCGCTGCCATCTTCGAGACCGAAGCGCATTTTGATGACTCGCTCTTCGCGTGGAGTCAGCGTGCGGAGAACCTGCGATGTCTGATCTTTCAAGTTAACATTGATGACCGCTTCAGCCGGCGAGACCACGGCGCGATCCTCGATGAAATCGCCGAGATGCGAATCTTCCTCTTCGCCGATCGGAGTTTCGAGCGAGATGGGCTCTTGCGCGATCTTGAGTACCTTGCGGACTTTCGCCACCGGGATATCCATCCGTTTGGCAATTTCTTCCGAAAGAGGTTCGCGTCCCAGTTCCTGGACAAGCTGGCGCGAGGTGCGGATCAGCTTGTTGATAGTCTCAATCATGTGCACCGGAATGCGGATGGTGCGGGCCTGGTCGGCGATAGCGCGCGTGATGGCCTGCCGAATCCACCATGTGGCATAGGTTGAAAACTTGTAGCCACGGCGGTATTCAAACTTGTCTACCGCTTTCATTAGCCCGATATTGCCTTCCTGAATCAGATCGAGAAACTGCAGGCCGCGATTGGTATATTTCTTGGCGATGGAAACCACCAGGCGCAAGTTAGCCTCAATGAGTTCGCGCTTGGCCTGCTCTGCGTCCATGTCGCCCTGGATGATCTCGCGCTGGGTGCGCTTGAGCTCCTGGAACAAGACTCCAACTTCCTGCTCAAGCTTTTCTAATTCGGCATGGATAGCCCGTGACTGACGGCGATATTCCTTGCGCTGATCCTCGCTGCGAGTGGCTTCCGCCTTTTTTTCCAAGTTCTGCGACTGGCGATCGAGGGAGCGCATGGTGTCAACCGTTTTGTTGACACGATCGATCAGCCGTTTGCGCTCGGTGTTGGTGAACCCCAGGTTGCGCACGCACAACGACACATTGACGATGGCGCGAGCCAGATTCAGGCGATGGCGGCGGTAATGTTTAGGCTGCTTCTTCTGGTTGACCGCTGCGAACTTCTCCATCAGCACGCCGGCCTTTTTGTAAGCCTTGGCTAAATCATCGATTCTTCCGGTAAATTCCTTCAGACGATTCTGGAGAATTTCGTCGGTGATCTCTTCTTCATCGAAGGTTACGACCTCCTTAATGGAGCGCACACCTTTCTTCAGATCCTCGCCCATAGCCAGCAATTCGCTGATAACAATGGGAGAGCGCGAAAGCGCCTTGAGCACGCGCAATTGTCCACGCTCGATGCGCTTGGCGATCTCAACCTCGCCCTCGCGGGTGAGCAAGGGAACCGTGCCCATCTCACGCAGGTACATGCGGACCGGGTCGTTGGTTTTTTCGAGGGCACCGGGCGTGAGGTCGAGCTCGACATCCTCGCCGATTTCCTCCTCGTCGAATTTCTTGTCAAGTCCCGCAGAAGGCATCTTCGGACCTTCGAGCACATCGATGCCTTGCGTGCCAATGGTGGTGAGCAGATCGTCGAGATCCTCGGGAGAGTGCACGTCGTGCGGGATCAGGTCATTGACCTGGTCGTAGGTGAGATATCCCTTTTCTTTTCCCGTATCGATCAACTTCTTAATGTCTTCGTACTTATCGTCAAGAGCCAAGACGGATTACCCTCAATCGTCCTCAGGAGGACGTCAAAACGTATCTGGATTGGTGGGAACGGAGGTGGCGGATGTTAGCATCTGCACAAACTTTCAAAGTATAGCATGGGAATGGGTTACACCACCAGCTAGGCTCCGCAACACTTACGAACCGCCGCTCTATGTTCCTGCCTATTAATAATTTAGATGGCGAAACCGGCCGCAAAGTTTCACCTAACCATTTAGGCTGCGGGCGGATTCGAGCCTTGTTCGAGTAATCCCGGATCCATGAGCGCCCGCTTTAAACGGACCTTCTCCTCCAACAGAGCTTGCAACTGCCGGGGTTCCCGAGCGCGAGCTGCCTGCAATTCGCCCTGAACCTGTTCCAGCCTGCGCCTGAGCTGGATGCGCCGCAGCGCACGAGTTGCACCCTCAATTCTCTCCGCCGTCAGTTCCTCGCCGTCCCTCATGAGGATGGAAGCCAGCAGGTTGCGGTCGCTCTCTGTCATTGAAAGTGACAATAGGTCGGCCGAGTCTGGCGCCTGCAGCAAAGCCTCAATAATGGATTCTGTAGCCAGCCCGGTGTAGAGCTGCTCGCTATTCAAGGCGAAACGCGCTTGGCGGGCGGGGTCAAACTCGTCTTCCGCCCCGTCCCGCGCGGAAACGTGCGCTTCAGCGGTCTGCATTTCGCCCGCGGAAGTGAGGGCGCGAATGAGAATTTTCTCAGCATCCGTAACCTGGGTTTCTATCGGCGACTTCACAGCGGCCGATGATCGCGTCGTGGCGGCATGCTTCAATTCCTGCCGCAGAACTCCTGAATCAATCCCCAGCTTTTGTGCGATATCGTGTGCAAGTTCATCGCGAACAATGCGGCTGGGAACTCGCTGAATGTGCGGAAGCAAATAGTTTACTGCCTTCACCTTGCCTTCAGCGCTACGAACAGAGAACTGGGCTCGAGCACGGTCGATGAGATAAGAAAAGTACGGCTGAGAACGCCGCAGAGCCTCAGCATAGGCGTCTTTACCTTTGCGCCGGATGAACAGGTCGGGATCGAAACCTGCTTCCAGCGTGAGCACTTTGATCTGAAATTCCTCTTCGACGAGCAAGCTCAGCGTCCGCTCTGTCGCTTTGGTGCCTGCCGTGTCAGGATCGAAATTGACTACTACATTCTTGCTGATGCGCCCCAAAAGCTTCGCCTGCATTTCGGTAAACGCCGTACCTGAGCTGGCGATGACATTGTGAAAGCTGGCGGCGAAGACCGAAATGCAGTCCATCTGACCCTCGACCAAAATTGCGTAATCCAGCTTGCGGATGGCTTCCTTGGCCTGATCGAGGTTAAATAGCACCCGCGATTTGAAATAGATGGCGGTTTCAGGAGAGTTCAGGTACTTGGGGCCGGTCTTTTCGTCTTTGGAAAGCGTGCGGCCGGTGAAAGCAATGACTCGTCCAGCTTCATTGGCGATCGGGAAGATGACGCGATTGCGGAACTTGGAATAAATGGCGGCTGCGGTTCGTTCGCCGCCTGCCCCGGGTTGCGTTTCCTCTTGCTTCCACGAGAACAAACCGCTCTCCCGCAAGGTCTGCTCATCGAAATCGGCCCGTAGACGGTCCCGCAGCAGAAAACCAGAATCGGGCGCATACCCAATGCGAAAGGTTTTGAGCACTTCTTCACTAACGCCACGGCTAGCCAGATATTCACGGGCACGGGCGCTTTCTGGGCGCCGCAGTTGCTGCTGGAAAAACTCGCAAGCTCGCTCATGAATATCCAGCAAAGCGGTGCGAAGCTTAGCCTGTTCGGCTTCCGCTGGAGTGCTGTAACTGATCTTCGGAAGGGGAATTCCCAACTTCTGAGCGACTGCACGCACTGCTTCCGGAAAGGTAATGTTCTCTATTTTCTGTACGAAGCTGAAAACGTCTCCAGAAACACCGCATCCGAAACAGTGATAGAACTGCCGCGTCGCGTGAACCGAGAATGATGGTGTGTTCTCGCTGTGAAAAGGACAAAGCCCGGAAAAATTTTGAGCACCGGCTTTCTTGAGTTTGACGTAGTCGCCGACGATGCGGACGATGTCAGCCTGCTGTTTGACGGAATAAGCGAAGTCGCCGGGATTGGCCATGAAGGGATTAGCAGGAATTGTGAGCCAGGGCAGAGCTGATGTGAATATAGCAGTTGTGAGAAAGCTGTGGAATTTGTCGGTTACTAGTTGATTTCTCCGGAAAAGATGGAGAGAATTCGGAGCACGACGAGAAGGGTTTTACAGCCTCAGTTCCACCACAGTGGCTCCGCCTCCGCCCTCGTTTTGCGGAGGCTCGGTAATGGACTCGACATGGGGGTGCTTTTGCAAGTATTGCCGCAGAGCTTTGCGAAGGATGCCCATGCCGCTGCCATGGACGACGCGGATTCTGGGAAGACCCGCAAGGAATGCCCGGTCCACGAACTTCTCGACCTCACGAGTCGCCTCGTCGACGGTTCGGCCGATCACGTTGATTTCTGATGGTACGCTCCGATCCCCACCGTTCAGCGAGATGGAAATGCCGCGCGCACGAGCGGCTTTCAGAGGTGAGTCTGCAGCCCGGGTGAGCACTTCTGCGATGTCATCGCGGGCGATCTGCATCTTCATGGCGCCAATCTCAACTTCGAATTGATTTTCATCGATCCGTCGGCTAACCACAGCGGGCCGGCCCATCGATTTCAGCTTTACAGTATCGCCTTCGGAAACGTGCTTCACGAGGCGCGGCTGAGCTTGTGGATCGCCCTGGTCGGCACCGGTGGTGTGGGCGACCATCGCCGAATCGAACTGCTCACGAAATTCGCGGCAGAGCCTGGCAATTCGGCGCTCCGCATCTTTTGAGAGCTTTTGGGCCGCGGCGCGATCCTGGATGGCATCCACGGTCTCGCGCGCATGATATTCGAAGTCCTTTAACAAGTTTTCCAGCTTCTTTTCCATTTCTGTGACTTTGGCCTGCTGCTCTTTTCTGGCTTCCGCCGCAAGATGGGCTTTCTCGCGCTGAAGTTCCTCTTCCCGTGTTTTGAGCCTAAGGCGTTCGTCTTCGACCTCATGCAGTTGGCGGTGGAGGCGGTCGAGAAACTGGCTCACATCCCGGGCCTGCACCCCAAGCCGCGCTTGCGACGCCTCGATGATCGATGGATTGAGACCCAACCTGCGCGCGATGTTGATTCCGGCCGATGCTCCAGGCACGCCGATCTTGAGTTCATAGGTCGGCCGCAGGCTGGCTTCATCGAAGCCGACTGAGGCGTTGAGCACTCCGGGAGTATTTGCGCCGAAGACTTTGAGCGAGGTGTGATGGGTCGAGATAATGGTGATGCATCCGATCCTGCGAAAAAACTCGGCGATGGCAACGGCCAGGGCAGCGCCTTCTTCCGGATCAGTGGCCGATCCGAGTTCGTCCAACAAGACCAACGAGTGTGGGGTCGCGGTACGGGAGATGAAGTCAATATTCGTGACATGGGCTGAGAAGGTGGAAAGGTTCTGTGCGATCGACTGGTAGTCGCCAATATCGGCGAGCACAGCATCAAAGACGGGCATCTCGGCGCGGTCGGCGGGCATGGGAATTCCGGACTGCGCCATGAGTGCCAGCAATCCTACAGTCTTTAAGGCGACCGTTTTGCCGCCCGTGTTGGGACCGCTGATGATTAACTCGTGATGCTCATCGTCCAGTTCAACAGTGACTGGGACGATGGGGCTGCCCTGGTTTTTCAAATTTCGTTCGAGAAGAGGATGGCGGGCCTTTTGCAGGACCAGTTGGGCGCCACGTGCCGGTCGAGAAGAGCTGTCGCGACCTAAGCTGACGGGTACGCAGTTGTACTCCTCGGCAAATCGCGCCTTGGCGAATTGCAGTTCCAATTCAGCTAGCAGCTCGACAGCGGTTGAGATCTCATCGGCACGTTCGGCGATGCGGCGCGTCATTTCTAGCAAAATCCGATGAATCTCGGCTTGTTCGTCGTCAAGCAATTGCACGAGATCATTGTTCTGCTGAATGGTTTCCAACGGTTCGATGAAAACCGTCTGTCCACTGGAGCTGGCGCCGTGTACGACGCCCTCAACCCGGCGCTTCTGCTCGATCTTCACAGGGATGACAAAGCGCTCGCCGCGAATAGTAACGAGTTCATCCTGAACTGTTCCTCCCTCGGCCATACGGCGGAGGTAGATGCGCAAAGAATCCTGAATCAAACGCCGCTGCTTCTCGACCTCGCGCCGGATGCGCGAGAGTTCGGGGGAAGCGCGGTCGTCAAGAGAGCCATCGGGCAGAAACTTGTTGCGGAAGAGGCGCAAGAACTCGGTAAAGTCGGCGATTCCGGCGGAAAGCTCGGCCACGGTTTTCCATGCCAGTTTCATGGCGGCGGGCGGGCTCAGGGCAATCTCCCTCCACCGGCCAGCACGATCGACGACCAAGACCACGTCCCGAATTTCCCTGATTTCAAGTGTGGACCCGGTTATGCGCGATTTCTGAAGCTGTGCGCTCAGGCCCCTCAGACCGGAGAAGTCGAAACCGCGGCCTGCGCGGAGGTACTCGCGAATCTCCGTCGTGAGCTGGTGCTGAGTTTCAATCCACTGGCGATCGGTGGAAGGAGTGAGGTTTGCGATGCGCGCCTGACCCAGCGGCGAAGTTGCGTACCCACGCAGTAAATCGCGCAGCGGGTCGAATTCTAGTTCTCGGGCACTGCTATGCGAAAGCGGCCCCGTAGCCATAAGAGATCATGTTACAAGAAGCCGGCAGGGAGGCTGGAAGTGCGGCGCGGTTGAACCGGCGTCTGTGATGCAGATCACCGGGCGGACAGCCCAAATGCGAGTGGTTGGCTCAGATCCCATGAGGATCGGCCGTTCTAGTCTGCTAGAATCGCTTGCAGGAAGCAGCGGTTTTTATGGGTTTTCCAACCACACGGCTTCGGCGCCTTCGCCAGAACGAGGCATTGCGCTCCATGGTGCGCGAGACCCGGCTCTCGCCGGCATCGCTGGTTTATCCCATGTTTGTCTGCCCGGGTGAGGGAGTAAAAAAAGAAGTCCGTTCCATGCCGGGCGTGTGCAATCTCTCTGTGGATGAGGCTGTAAAAGAGGCAAGAGAGACGCATTCGCTGGGCGTTCCGTCGATCATACTTTTTGGTTTACCGGAAAAGAAGGATGAGGTAGCCACAGGGGCGTGGGCAGAAGATGGAATCGTGCAGCAAGCTGCGCGAGCTATCAAACGCAGTGTGCCTGAACTTGTCATCATGGGAGATGTTTGCCTCTGCGAATACATGTCGCACGGACACTGCGGGGTGGTTCGCGCGACGCACCTGCAATCTCTTGGAGCAGCGGTGGCAACACCGGCGGCGTTGGGGGCGGGTTACGAAATCGTGAACGACGCAACTCTCGAGATTCTGGCTCGGACGGCGGTATCTTTGGCACGCGCCGGCGTAGACGTGATCGCGCCCTCTGACATGATGGACGGCCGGGTGGCTGCCATTCGCAAGGCGCTGGACGGGGCGGGCCTGACCAACACTCCCATTCTTTCCTACGCCGCGAAGTTTGCTTCGGGTTTTTATGGGCCGTTTCGCGAGGCGGCCGACTCGGCCCCGCAGTTCGGGGATCGCCGCTCGTACCAGATGGATGGAGCGAATTTGCGGGAAGCCATCCGCGAGATTGAACTCGATATTGAGGAAGGCGCGGACATGATTATGGTCAAGCCGGCGATGCCCTACCTGGATGTGATCGCCGCGGCCCGAGAACGTTTTGACCTGCCTGTGGCTGCTTACCAAGTGTCGGGAGAATACGCGATGATTGAAGCCGCTGCCCGCAATAACTGGATTGACCGCGAGCGGGTGATCATGGAATCGCTGGTCTCCATTCGGCGAGCAGGGGCCGGCATCATCCTAACCTATTACGCGAAAGAGGCGGCTCAACTCCTGGCTTAATGCACGTGGAAGAAGCGGTCTAAGAGAAACAGAAGTCCCACTCCCAGAAAAACCACGAAAGCAGTGCGGGCAGCGGGTTCGCGGTTGACCTCCGGCATGAGATCCGAGGCGGCCACATAGATTGTCACACCCGCCGACAAAGGCAGCCCGAAGCTGACTTCGCGCCGAAGCAGCGCCATTACCAACACGCCTGCAAACGTAGCTGCGCCCAGGACCACCGATGCGCCCCAGGCAACCCTCCGGCTGCGCCCACTGGCAAGCATTACCGATGCGATAGTAAAGCCTTCAGGAATTTTGTGCAGAAAGATGGCGACAAAAATAATCCAGCCGAGCCAGTTGGAAACCAGAAAGCCAGAGGTAATGGCGATGCCGTCGAAGAACGTGTGAATGATCAAGCCCAACAATACCGAGTATCCCTTGTGAGCGTGAACAAATTGATCTTCGTGAGTTTCTTCTCCAAAGTGAAAGTGCGGAGTGACTGTGTGTTCGAAGAAATGAATAATCAGGTAACCAACGAGCACCAGGAAAGCTGCATCCTCACCGCGCAATTGGATGCTGGCCGGGAAAATTTCAACGATGGCAGTGGCCAACATAAAACCCGCGCCCAGCGCGACAAAATACTTTAGATAAGCGCGCTCCCAGGGCTTCTGCACGATAATTGCACCACCGAACACATTCGCGGCAGCGGCGGTCAGACCCAGGAGAAGGCTGAGAACAATGGGGTTCATGCTTGCGCGAGGATGATACCAGTTCCCGATTGCCAGTTCTCGGTTCTGGGTCAGATGGGGGCCGGGTGGAGGCAAGCAAGCCGTTGAGGATGCGGCCGGGCTCCGCCCGATTATCCGCTATGTCGTATATGCAACACGTCGCCATCCTGCACGATGTAGTCTTTGCCTTCGAGGCGAAGTGTGCCACGGGCGCGGGCTTCGGCTTCCGATCCGGCATCTAGCAACTGATCCCAGCGGATGGTTTCCGCGCGGATGAAGTGCTTCTCCAGGTCGGAATGGATGGCGCCGGCGGCCTCGACCGCGCGAGTGTGCACCGGAATCGTCCACGCGCGGCATTCATCTTCGCCGGCGGTGAAGAATGAAATCAGGCCCAGCAAGTGGTAAGTAGTGCGAATGAGTCGTACCAGTCCACTTTCTTTGAGGCCATAGCTCGCCAGAAATTCCGCAGCATCGGCGTCGCTTATTTCGGACAGTTCGGCCTCGACCTTGCCACAAATCGCGGCAGCGGCGGCATTCGATTTGGAGGCTACTTCCGCCAGCCCGTATTTGCTGACCGCATTCTCCAGATCCTTGCCGAGGTCGGGAGTTTCACTGATATTCGGCACGAAAAGGATGGGCTTCTCACTGAGAAACATGAATCCGCGAAAGCGTTTCTTATCTTCAGGGCCCATCTCGAGTTCACGCAATGGCCGCTCCGATTCCAGATGCGCCTTGGCGCGCTTGAGCAGGTCGAATTCTTTTTCGAGATCAGCGGAGCGCATTTTTTTCAAGTCTTTTTCGACACGCTCCAGGCGTTTTTCGATCTGTCCAAGATCGCTGACCATCAGATCGAATTCCACGTTCTTGATATCGCGCAGCGGATCAATGGGACCAACGTGCGGAATCGCGGGGTCGTCGAAGGCGCGGACCACATGAGCCAGGGCATCGACATTCCGCAAGTGGCCGAGGTAGGCGCTCTCCTTGAGCGCTTCTTGCCCAATGGCACCCACATCGACGTATTCCACGGAAGCGTGGGTGAGTTTCCTCGGATTGTAAAGAGCGGCCAAGCGGTCAAGACGATCGTCGGGCACCTTTGCCATGCCGATATGGGCCTCGCGAGGATTGGCATAGGCGTGCTCGGAAAGACGAGCCTTGGTCAGAATGCGAAACAGAGATGTCTTGCCCACCTGCGGCAGGCCGATAATACCGGTTTTCATGAAAATCAGCTCTTAGCCGTCAGCGTCTAGTTCTAAGCAATTGCGATTCGAGAATAAATGATCGAGTGGAGATCGCCAAAACTGCGAGAGCGGCGTTGGGCTGCTAATGTGGCGATCCTCTATTTGCCGTGCGCTTGCCGGGTGTCAGCAGTGCAATAGGCCGCCTAGTACTCCCGTAATGACCTCCAGGCTCTCTATTACACAAGTATTACAAACGGGGCCGTTTCGGTTTGCTAAGGTATCTGCTGCCAACGCACTCCAAACTGCGGCAAAAATATGGAACTGGAAGCTCTTAACCGCAAAGCTGCTGCTGACAACCAAATCAACTGGATTACCACAGGGTTCATGGCCATATTTCATGCTGGAGCCGTAGCCGCCGTGTTTTTCTTTACCTGGAAAGCATTCTTCGTGGCGTGCTTTCTATGGTGGGTTTCCGGGAGCCTTGGCATCGGTATGGGCTATCACCGGCTGCTGACACATCGCGGCTACAAAACACCCAAATGGCTCGAGTACTTTCTGACGCTGTGTGCAACCACGGCGTTACAAGGTGGACCAATTTTCTGGGTAGCGACACACCGCATCCATCACCAGTTCTCGGACCAGGAGGGGGATCCGCATTCCCCGATTGACGGCAAATGGTGGGCCCACATGGGGTGGATTCTGGTGGGCAAGTCCATGCATCATGACACCACTACGCTGGCGAAATACGTTCCCGATCTTGCCAAGGACGAGTTTCACGTCTGGATTACGAAATATCATTACGTTCCAAGCATCGTTGTTGGCCTGATTTTGTTGGCCATTGGCGGTCTGCCGTTTCTGATGTGGGGCACTTTCCTTCGCACGGTCGCGGGCCTGCATGCCACCTGGATGGTCAATTCGATTACGCACACGTGGGGATCGCGGCGCTTTGCGACCCGTGACCTCTCGACCAACAATTGGTGGGTGGGATCGCTTTTCACCTTCGGGGAGGGATGGCACAACAATCACCACGCTCACCCCGTATCGGCGCGGCATGGCTTGGCCTGGTATGAGTTCGACATCAACTGGTACGGTATCTGGATTCTGAAAAAGCTAGGCTTGGCACGCCATGTGTATCGCGTACGCTTATCAAAGCTCCCGGCGTGGCCCGCGCTGGAGAGCCCAATCACCACGCTTGACCTCGCGGCCACACGGTTTTCTGCCCCTTCAGGCGACTAGCCCGGCATCTTTGGCTCTGGGCCGGGATTTTGGTAGCTCAATCCAGTTCGAACGCGAGCCATAGCAGGCCGCTGTCGCGCTCAATCTGCAACACAACTGAAGAATTCGGCTTCAGATTCTTTAAGGAGGCGCGAAGCGAGTCGACCGAATCGACCGGCACATTGTTTATGCTGTGGATGACGTCGCCAGTTTTGAGCCCGGTCTCCGGGCCAAGAAGTTCGGCGGCGCGGGCGATAACAACGACGCCATTCGGATTGCGCAACTCGCCAATCACCGATCGGAACTGATCATTTAAGTCCACCGCCAGAATCCCTAAAGGCTCGATCAAACTTTTATCCGGATCAACCTCATCGACCAGTTTGTCCATGGGATTACGCGCTTCTACCACGGGGATGAACAAAGTTTTCTGTTCGCTTCCGCGTTTCACAACCATTTTCAGAACTTGATCGAGGGGATGGAGATACATGGCGGCGGTGAGCCCAGAAAGGGTATCGATAGGGCGATCGTCGGCGCTGGTGACGATGTCTCCGATCTTTAAGCCAGCGCTATCCGCAGGACCATCCGGAGTAACGTCGCAGACGACAACGCCGTAGCTCTGGGAAAGCCCCAGTCCTTGAGCCAAAGAAGGCGTAATAGTCTGCATGGCGGCCTTGATCTCGACGCGATGCACATGGCCATGCTTGCGCAGGCTCTGATACACGAAGCGCACAATGCGGGCAGGGATGGCAAAGCCGAGGCCTTCACTGCCGCCTCCTTGGGACAAAATCATGGTGTTGATTCCGAGCACATAACCATCCATATCGACCAACGGGCCCCCGCTGTTGCCGGGGTTGATCGGCGCATCGGTCTGGATATAGACCATGGGATTATCGGGTTCCGGTTGCCGTCCCACCGCGCTGACCACGCCCATGGTCACGGAATTTTCCAGACCTTCGGGGCTGCCGATGGCGAAAACCAACTGCCCCTGATGCACGTGGCGCGCGCTTCCCAGCGACAGCGTCGGCAATCCCTTTTCTTCGACTTTGATGAGAGCGAGATCGGATTCCTTATGCATGCCGATCAGCTTTGCCTCCAGCACATGCTCTTTTCCGATGGGTTGGACTTGCGGAACATCAACCGAGGGCATGGGGAGGACGACACGAATACGGCGGGCTCCTTCGACCACGTGGGCGTTGGTCATGATGTAACCGTCAGAGTCCACAACCACGCCGGAGCCGATGGCGCGCTGACGGGCAACGAGCGCCGTTTGGCCGCGGCTGCTCTCCTCCACTGGGCCAAAGCCAGTCACCTGAATCTGAACTACTGCGGGAGATACTTTGGCTATCACGGATTCGAGAGCCGCATTCAGTTCTTGCAGGACAGCCGGGGCTTCGGAGGAAGGCGCGCCAGCCGCCTTACCCGCATCGGTGTTGGCAGTTGATTTTTGCGAAGCCGTCGCCTTGGTGCTGAGTTTGGTCGGCGGATTCGCGGGCTGAGCCTGCTGGGCAACCCCGAAGCCGGTAAGCAGTAGAAAGACAAGAACGCAGGACGTCACTACACATAAGAATCCAGAACACCTACGATCGATGGGTATCATGCGGAACTCCTTGCGACCTCTTAGTGCTGAAACAGTTTAGATGAGGATCACTTCCAGTCGGCTGAGAAATAGATGGTAGAGAAATGACCTAGGTAGATCCAAAGAGGTGGGCTATTCCGGGGAATGGGAATCCGAGGGGAACCTAGTTCCTACCTGTGTAATGGCACGAATCGGGCTTTGAGAGGGGGTATCATCCGTGATATAAGGGCGGATTAGTACAATCTAACCTCCAAAAGAGAGGCCTAATGGAGCTGGCTTCCGCAGGTACGAATGGCCAGAAACGAGGAGGGCTTGTGTCCGAAGCACGGACGGGAAAACGCTTCCCTCTGGAATTACCGATCAAGATTCACAAGACTGAAGAGGCTGGGCAACACGCCGGTGTAACTGGGAATTTGAGCGCAGCGGGAGTTTACATTCGCGCCGATGCGACCCTGGACGTTGGCTCTAACGTTGAGTTCGAGATTGCCTTGCCGCCGGAGGTCACAGGCGCCAAAGAGCCGGTGGTTGTGCAGTGCCGCGGGCGGGTGGTGCGCACGGACGAACCCGCTTCCGGTGATCCGAAAGACACTCGCGGGGTGGCCTGTGTGATCGATTCTTACGATTTCATTCGCCGCGAGTAGGACCTGTTTTCCGCGGTCAAAGGGTAGTTTGGGTGCGCGCTGAGGTGCCCGGCCTTTGTGAAAAGCGGCCGGTGTTGCGTAACTTCGAGGTGGTGAAGCCATGTTGAAACTGATTCTGGCCGATAACCAGGCAATCTTCCGCGCGGGAATCGCGAAAGTGCTTGCGGTAGAAGACGAAATGCGCATTGTGGCGCAGGCGCAAACGGTGGAGCAGATGTTCATGGCTCTGGATAAGTTCCGCGCCGCGGTACTGATTGTTGCCGGCGGATTCCACAATGATTTCAGCGGCATCCTGCAGGCGGCAAGCAAGGTCAAGACGCGCGTTGTAATCCTGGCCGACACCGGTGAGAGCGCGCAGCGATACATGAGCAACGGAGCCCATGGGGTGGTCTACCGCAACGTGACCAGCGCCGCTCTGGTGGATTGTGTGCGCAAGGTCGCCCGTGGTGAAACCTGGGTGCAGGATATTGCGGTTCCTAGCGAGCTTACTGAAAACGATATGGTCGGCCTACGGGTGCGCGATCGGCTGACCGCCAAAGAACTGCGCATTGTTGCGCTGATTGTGCAGGGATACAAGAACAAAGAAATCGCCACGCAGCTTGGAACGACCGAACAAGTGATCAAAAATTATCTGCGCAACGTCTACGACAAGATTGGCGTCTCTGACCGGCTGGAACTGGCGCTTTTCACCATCCATCACCGCATTCTGAACGAAGCCGCCGCCGCGACTGCAGCCGCCAGCCCGCAACAGGGACAGCAAGCGGTGCCGTCGTAAACGAAAGCTTGGGGCGTCGACGGAGATCTAGCTGATCTTTTCTCCAACTGACTTTGCCTGTGTGAACAGGTACAGATAATCCGGACCGCCGGACTTGGAATCAGTGCCCGACATATTGAATCCGCCGAACGGGTGCGCGCCGACCATTGCGCCCGTGCACTTGCGGTTCAGATATAAATTGCCGACGTGGAATTCGCGGACGGCGCGATCGAGTTTCTCCCGCGATTTGCTATAAACCGCACCGGTGAGTCCAAATTCCGTGTCGTTGGCAATTTCCAGCGCGTGATCATAATTTCTGGACTTGATCACTGCCAGCACCGGGCCAAAGATCTCTTCTTGCTCGAGCTTTGATTTCGGTTTGATATCAGCAATGACCGTGGGCTGAATGAAATAGCCTTCCCCAGCGTTCTTCGCCGGACCACCGCCAGTGATAAGGCGTCCTTCATGCTTGCCGATTGCGATGTAGCTGAGGATCGTCTTCATCGAAGCATCGTTGATTACAGCGCCCATGTTGGGATTTTCCGCGGGATCGCCGATCGTGATTTTCTCGACGCGAGCCTTGAGCCGCTCAAGAAATTTGTCGTAAATCCGCTCGTCAATAATGGCGCGCGAGCAAGCAGAGCACTTCTGGCCCTGGAAGCCGAAAGCAGAGGCAGCGATACCTTCGACGGCAGCGTCGAGATCGGCATCGGCATCCACAATGATGGCGTCCTTGCCGCCCATTTCGAGGATGGTGCGCTTGATCCACAGCTGACCCGGAGGTACTTCGGCCGCCCGTTTGTTAATGTCGAGGCCGACTTCGCGCGAGCCGGTGAAAGCGATGTAACGCGTCTTAGGATGGGCGACGAGGGCGTTGCCAAAAGTAGCGCCCGAACCGGGGCAGAAATTGACTACACCCTCCGGAATGCCGGCTTCCTCCAGCAACTCGACGAATTTGGCTGCGATAGTCGGTGAATCACTGGACGGTTTCAGAACCACAGTGTTTCCGGAGACGATGGAAGCCAGCGTCAGGCCAGCCATAATTGCGCAAGGAAAATTCCATGGCGGAATGACTGCGCCGACGCCAAGCGGAACGTAGAAGAGCGAGTCGTGCTCGCCGGGGAGCTGCACATCTGTGGTTACTTTGGAGAGGCGAAGCGCCTCACGGCTGTAGTATTCGCAGAAATCGATGGTCTCGGCGATATCGCCATCAGCCTCGGCCCAATTCTTGCTGACTTCAAAGACCATCCACGCCATGAATTCGAACTTGCGCTCACGCAGGAGGTCAGCGACGCGGAAAAGGAAGCTGGCTCGCTCCTCGATTGAAGTCCGGCTCCAGGATTCGAAAGCTCGAAGCGCGGCCTGAATCGCCGGCTCGACATGTTCTCTCCCAGCCTTCTGGTGCACGCCAACGATTTGCGCTGGTTTTGCTGGGTTCAGGGACCTGATCTTGTGCTGAGTCTTGATGCGCTTGCCACCGATAATCAGGTCATACTCGCGGCCGAGCTGACCATGCACTTTCTCAATCGCGGCACGCATCTTGCGCGCGTTTTCTTCCTTGCTGAAATCGACCGGCCACTCGTTTTCGAACGGGCCTTCATGCAGGGAAATCCTGGAATGTACCGGAGCTTCGATAGTTGCCATAAGTGCACCTCGACAAAAATGATACTACTGACAGCGGCCAAAAAGCTTGGTTAGGGGACTTTCACCGACTCGCGACTCTGTGGCGTCTTGTACGTGACGGCGGCAGTCCGCTCCAATTTATCCCATGCGAAACGCTGGCCTTCGATGGCGCGTTTCAGGGTCTTGAACAAGACGATAGAAAATAACTGGCGATAGGCAAACCTTTGCAGCCAAACCTGGCTGAGAAGACCGACATCCTCTTTGGCTTCGGGCTGGCGCCGCTCCAATGCAAAAGCAATTGCTGAAGTAATGAAGTCGATGACCAGGAAAGCAGCGAAGAACAATACCAGACGGTGGAAGCTCGCGGGATCGGTCGAGTCAGGATGAAAATACTTTTGGAGGAAATACCAGGCTGCCCCGACCGCAAACATCAGATCGATAAAGGGCGAGACTACCGGCAGCAGAATCTGGAAGATCACGATATTAGGCAGAGCGATCCAGCCGAGAACGCCTTGACGGGCAAAGGCCGCGCGATGCTTCCACACCGACTGCAGAATGCCGAAAGACCAGCGGAAGCGCTGACGCATGAGGCCATTGGCATTGACGGGAGCTTCTGTGTAAGCGAGCGCCAGGTCTTCGTACTCTACACGGTAACCACGACGCAGCAGCGCCATGGTGAGATCGGCGTCCTCGGCTACGGTGTCGGTGGGATAGCCACCCGCTTCGCGCACGGCGGAGGTTCGCCAGGCTCCAATTGCGCCAGGCACAACGCTAACCGCACCGAGCGTGTTCAAGGCTCGCCGTTCAAAATTCTGGCTGGTGATGTACTCGAGCGCCTGCCAGCGCGTCCACAGATTGATGCGATTGCCAACCTTGGCGTTCCCTGCAACGGCGGCGACTTTCGGGTTTACGAAGTGCGGGACCAGACGGGAAATAGCGTTAGGAGCAATTACGGTGTCGGCATCGATGCCCACAAAAATTTCTTCATCGCGGAGGTGTTGCAGACCATAATTCAGCGCCTCGGCTTTGCCTGAGTTCGGCTTGGTCAGGATGAGCACGCGACCGGATGCTACTTCATCGGCGAATTCTGCGCGGGCCACGTCGAGAGTTCTATCGCTTGAGCCATCATCAATTACAATCACGCGCAGATCGGCGTAGTCCGAATCGAGAACCGCGCGCACCGTCCGGATAATGACCTTTTCTTCGTTATAGGCGGGAATCAGCACCGCAACTTTTGGTTTGTAGAGATTCGCTTCAAGAGTGGGGACAGCGCGGTCTTGTCGCACGCGGTCGTAGACGGCCAAAGCGCCGACGAACAGAAGCCGGCCGGTCATGAGCAAGTCGCCGAGGAAGAAGATCCAGACGATTCCTTTGCTGACGAAGTCCCATAAGGCGAAGCCAAGCCAATCTATGCGCGCTGCCCAGCGTTCGTTGGTGGACAGCGGAGGCATGACGTCGGCTTTCGTCTTGCCTAACAACTGGTAGAGCGGGACGATCTGCAGACCCTTAGCGCGAATGCCTTCGATAATCCTGGGCAGTGCGGCCACAGTTTGGCTGCGGTTCCCTCCGCCGTCATGCAGCAGAATGATGCTTCCGCAGAAGCGAGTGTCGGACCCGCAAGGCGGGAGGTGGGTAATTACGCGATCTGCGATTTCTGCTGCCGGCGGCTCCCGCCAATCGTTGGGATCGATTTTGTCCCCCACGATGATATAGCCCATGTCCTGAGCGATCTTCAGGGGGCGAATCTGGTCAGTCGTGTCCGGTTCCTGGTCAATAGAGTAAGGCGGCCGGAACAGAATGGTGTGAACTCCCAGTCGGCTGGCAAACAGCAGTTCGGTCAGGTTAATTTCGACTTCCGTAAAGCGGCGAGAAATATTGCTGATGTCGGGATGAGTGAAGGTATGATTGCCGATCTCATGTCCCTCGCGGTAAATCCGAGAAGTAACGCCGGAGAAACTTTCCGCGGGTAATCCGATCAGAAAGAATGTAGCCGGCACTTGCTCGCGTCTGAGGACGTCGAGTATTTTAGGTGTCCACTCAGG
This sequence comes from Terriglobales bacterium, assembly GCA_035624215.1. GTDB lineage: Bacteria > Acidobacteriota > Terriglobia > Terriglobales > Acidobacteriaceae > JAFAGX01. The sequence continues at coordinate 66,545 of DASPRY010000115.1, read as the reverse complement.
ATCTGGGCCGTCATCGAATGTGATTGCGACCTGATTAGGGTTGTAGCCGTAGCGGGCAACGCGGTAGGGTTCGGGCAAAGGGTCGAAATCCTCGTCGGTGATGAGACCAGTTGCTGGGTCCACGGTAACCGATCGGGTTCCGTGGTTGGGCTCAGCCTCGATGCGGAAGATTTCTCCGATGCCTTCCATATCCACGTCGTCACCGGGAGGCACATCTTTTAGTTTTTCGACCGAATCGGCTTCGCCGGGAACATCCCAAACCTTCCAAAGCGAACGGTCTTCCGAACCGAGACGCCACAGGGCAAAAGTCTGCACACCCAGACTTTGGGCAGCGCGCATCTCATTAAGCGCGGTTACGGCATCGAGGAACCAGATGTCATGGCGCAGATTGTGCTCGTCCATGTAGCTGACGTGCGGATTTAAGGCATCGCCGTCAAAGTCCACATCTTCTTCGGAATCTCGTGCCGTCAGCCAGGCATCTTGAACGGATGCATTGGTATCCTTCATGCCAGCTGGGATTGCACCAGTTTTTGTGCGCTGCACCCAGTCATAACCGTAATTGCCAATGGCGCAGATGATTTTCTTTGGCGGGATCAACTTTTTTGCAATCTGCAAGTTCTGTACAAACCAATCCTGCGAGGCGATGGGCCCTGGGGCGCCTCCGGGGAAATGCTCATCGTAATCCATGACGATGACGCCGTCAGCAGCGGCAGAGACCAAGGAATAATTGAAATCTTCGTTGTGCGGCTGAACGCTGACGAATAACTTGAGTCCTTTGGCATGCAGGTCTGCGGAAAGTTCGCTCAGCAACGTGTTGTAGCCTGGCTGGCCGCTGCGGGGAAACTCTTCGAAATCGACCATCAGGCCGCGATACTTGTCGGTAGCCAGAAACGCCGCAATTTGATCACGGAAGCGAGCACGAGATTCGGAATCGTTGAGAAAAGCGCTGATGTCTACCCAGTTGGTCCCGTCCGAATTGTTGACCATGGGGTAGACTTCCATGCCTGTTCCCTCTGATTTGAGGAACGGCATGACTTTGTCATCTACGGCATGGGCAGTGCCGCCTTGCACGACATCGAAAAAGTTGCCGTTCTGCTCATCGATCGCTTGCAGCCGACCGTCGGGGGTTACGACGTGCAGCCATTCGGGATAGAGCAAGTCGATCTGGCGGGCATACTCACGCAACGAAGAAAAACTGGCGGCATCCCAGGAGACATAGAATGCTGCCCGCACCCCTTCGTAAGTGTCAGGCTTGAGAAGCGAGGAGGCACTCAATTCCTTGCGCCGGGAGCGGCGAGCTGCAGCCAAACGCCGGCGTTCCTTGGCTTTTTCCCGTTCATTTTCGCGCAAAGCGCGGTACGGCTTGGTCTCCGCCTTCCAAAACAAAGTAGGGAATTGTTCGCCGTGCAGTGCGTTGTAAATAAAGAAAATCACCAACAACGTAAAAAGGATGGCAAATGCGTCGAAGAAGCGGCGAAGGCGCTTCCAACGGGCCTGGCGGGGATCGTAGAAAACCGGTTGTCTCATGAAACTGTTTACCATCGTAAAATGTGCGCTAAACGCGGTCAAACGTCAGGCAGTTACTGTCGGCTTAAAGTGAGGCACTTAAGAAAACTGCTATATTCCGTGTGTGCGCGAGATCGTGCGCAAATCTCCTGGTTTCTTTGTTTGGGTGCTGGTTGGCGGTGTTGTCCTTCGACTGCTGTTCATCTTCCGTTTTCCTGCGCTTACGGGTGATTCTTTTGTTTATGGAGATATTGCCAAGAACTGGCTGCAGCATGGAATCTACGGGCTGAGCGGCACCAACGAAATTTCTCCCACTTCCATCCGGCTTCCCGGATATCCAGCGTTCCTGGCGTTTGTGTTCGCGATCTTTGGCATTGAGCACTATCGGGCCGCCCTAGTGCTGCAAATGGTCGTGGATCTCGGAACGTGTTTTCTCATCGTCGACGTTGCGCGGAGGTTGTTCTCGGAGAGAGCGGCTAAGGTGGCCTTTCTCTTGAGCTCGTGGTGTCCGTTTCTCGCGAACTACACCGCCGCCGTCCTCACCGAGAGCTGGGAGATCTTTTTTACCGCTCTCGCCTTGGATTTGGCGATCGTGGGATTAGACGGTACACGATCGGTGCCGTGGGTGGGATGCGGTCTCGCGGCCGGTGCCGCCATGCTTCTGCGCCCTGATGGTGGATTGCTGTTGGCAGGGATTGAGGTTTACTTGGGATTGCTGTTTCTTCGGCCGAGGCAGACAGAGGGGCCAAATTCTCCGGTCTTGCGGTCGGCCGTGATCGTTCTAATCGCCGCGATCGCTCCATTGGCCCCCTGGACCGTTAGAAATCTCCGCACACTTGGCGAGTTCCAGCCACTCGCTCCTCGTTATGCCAATGAAAAGAATGCGTTCGTGCCTCGTGGATTCGAACGATGGGTGAGAACCTGGATCGCTGATTACGCGTCAACCGAAGAAATCTACTGGTCAGTACCGGGAAGCCCGATCGATGCGGGCCAGCTCCCTACGCGTGCTTTTGATAGTCGGCAACAGCAGGAACGGACTGAGCAGTTGCTGGACGACTACAACCATGCGCTGCGAGTGACGCCAGAGCTGGACAGAAGATTTGGTCAATTGGCGGCGGAACGAATCCGTCGTGCACCGTTACGTTATTACCTTTGGCTGCCACTTTTGCGGATTGCGGACATGTGGCTACGGCCGCGTACTGAAATTCTGCCTTGCAACACGCGCTGGTGGGAATTCGACGAAGACACGAAGTGGCTGGTGCTGAGCATCGTATTAGGGGTGATCAACCTGATGTATATAGGGGCGGCGCTGATTGGCTTAGTTCGTTCAAATCTCGCTTCTCACCTTGGATTGCTGCTCACGTTTGTGATTGTGCGCTCAGCTTTTCTGGGCACACTGGAGAATCCAGAGACCCGCTACACCTTGGAGTGTTATCCGGTGGTAATTGCACTTGCCGTGGCGGTTCTTGGAAACTGGCCCACGCGAGAAATGAAACTAACCTAGCGGGGAGTCGGTCATGCGGAAACGAGTGCGCACATGTTCAGACAGCAGCTCAATCGCCGGGCGATTTGCGACCGGATCCGCCAGGGTCAAATACTTCATCGCTTCCACCAGCAAACGTTGACCATCCACATAGCGCGGGTCAGCCGTACGTTCGCGTCGACGCGGGACTTTGGGGGGAACGGGAATAGTAAAGACTTTGGCCATGAAATTGTGCTGAAACCTAAAGAACGGATTCGACTTCAATTGTCTTTGCAGTATAACGCCCCAGGCCTGGTTTTTCAGCCTTTATCTTTCAACCGGGTAGCGGAAAGTAACAATTAGCCTTTGGGGGAGAGGAATTTGGTCTTTCCGGTGGTTCTCAGCTTGAAAATGCTATCGGGAATCTTTTCATTAAGCTTGATGTCAGAATAATCTGCGAGGCGGTAGTCGCCATATGGTGCAAACAGCTTCTGCTGCACCGATACACCACGATTGGGGTCGATCCAGAGCCAAATGCGATTAAAGGTGTTCCGGGCTTTCTCTGATTTGGGCACCAGCTCCAGCTTTGCAGTCTCGATTCCACCCACGTTTTCGGTGTTGAGGTAGCTGACATCAAATGATTTCAGCATCTCCTGACCACTACCCCCGAAGCCCAGCACCAAGAAGCTTTCAAAAGCGGCGCGATCTTTACCGGTATCGTATTGAGTGACCCGGTCAATTTTTGGCTGATAGACCTGAACCTTGCTGCCGGAATAGAGCACATACTTGGGTGGGGGAGGGTCGTTGATGTCGGCCGCCATCTCTACTTCCTTGCCAGCACGACGGAAATAAACAGTTCCCTTTTGTGTGTCCGTGATGTCGTTCACTGCCGAGTTGTATTGAATCCAAACAAAATTTGCCTGAGTCGTACGGAAGTTTGCCGCGGTGCGGTCCATTTGAGCAATAACGCGTTGCAGTTCGCTATTTGCATCGGGAGCAGCATGCTCGGGCTGTTGTGATGCGGCTGGTTGCGGATTCGTGGGCGCGCTTTCAGACGTTTGTAAAGATGCACACAGGCAAGCGGCTAGCACAACCATCCACAGCAACAAGCCGAACTGGAAGAATTTTGACAATCGGCACGACTTGAGAAAGCCTTACTCTCTTTCTACCCAGACTTTGTAACGCAGCAAGTGGCCAGAGTGGTCGCGGATGGGTTCGATTTTGGTGATCGCAACTCCACCGGATATGGGCTCAATAATTCGCAAGAGCTCACTGCGGACAGCACTATCATCTTTTCCCAAAACTGCGGAGGCTTCCACCTGATAAATCAAGCCGCCGTGGTCGTCCGGCATCACGACCACGCCGGTACGATGAGGATTGTGTTCGACCGGTTTGTCCTTAAAATTAATGAGTTTGGGCGAGAAAAAAACAAACAGCAGGATCAGCGTAACCATTACGTCGTATTGGATGGTACCGCGCTCATGGCACCAGAGGATATAGCTCCGGAGAGTGCGCCAAAGCGCAGCGAGGGACGCGCTCGACTCTGCAACTGAAGCCGTATTCGTCTCGACGGTTTCCAACTCGACAGGTATTCCTCTTATCCAGTGTAGATCAGGAATGGGCGCCAAAGCTGCCCTTTCCTGCGCCAAAAGTGGTTGCGGTCAGCCGCTCGACCTCCATGTACGGCCGCAAAGCCTCCGGAACCACGACCGTGCCGTCGGCCTGCTGATAGTTCTCAACAATTGCGACCCAGGTACGGCCGATGGCCAATCCACTGCCGTTCAGGGTGTGCACGAACTCAGTTTTCGTTTTTCCTTCCGGACGGAAACGGATATTGGAGCGTCGCGCCTGAAACGACTCGAAATTGGAGCAGGACGAAATCTCCCGAAAAAGCCCCTGCCCCGGCAACCAAACTTCCAGGTCATAGGTTTTGGCCGCGGATGGCCCCAAATCGCCAGTGCTTAACGCCACTACCCGATAATGCAATCCCAGCTTCTGCAGCACCTCTTCAGCATCATGCGTAAGTTTTTCCAGTTCGTCATAGGAATTCTCCGGCCGGGAGAACTTCACCAGTTCCACCTTTTGGAACTGATGCTGGCGGATGATGCCGCGCACATCTTTGCCATAGGAGCCGGCCTCGCTGCGGAAGCAGGGGGTGTAGGCAGTGAGATAGACGGGCAGGCGAGAAGCTTCGAGAGTCTCATCGCGATAAAGATTAGTGACTGGGACCTCAGCGGTGGGAATGAGCCACAAGTCTTTGTCGCCATGCGGAACCCGAAACAGGTCTGCGGCAAACTTAGGAAGCTGCCCGGTGCCGTACATGGAATCAGAATTCACGAGATAGGGGGGGAGCACCTCGGTGTAGCCGTGCTCGCGCGTGTGCAGGTCGAGCATGAAGTTGGCGAGGGCCCGCTCCAGCCGCGCTCCCAAGTCCCAGTACACCACAAAGCGCGCCCCGGTGAGCTTTACGGCCCGCTCCAGATCGAGCACCCCGAGGTGCTCTCCCAGGTCCCAATGGGGTTTCGGCGTGAAGTCGAACTTGGGTGGCGTACCCCAGCGGCGAACCTCCAAATTATTTTCCGGGCCGCCGACCGGGACAGTGGCATGCGGCAGATTGGGGATGCCGGCGAGAATTTCGCGCAGGCGAGCGTCGTATTCTTCCGCTGCCTTTTCGAGTCCCTGGATCTCCTCGCGCATCTGCTTGGTTTCAGCTATCAGCACAGAGGCATCCTGGCCGGCTTTTTTCAGTTTCGAAATTTTCTCGGATGCCTGATTGCGTTGCGCCTTCATGGTCTCGGCGGCAGTGATGGCCTGACGGCGCTGGGCGTCGACTTGACTGAAGTCCCGCAAGACTTCGACGGGATTCAGCCCGCGCTGACGCAGCTTTTCTTCGACCAGGGGCAAGTTGTCGCGAACAAAATTCAGATCCAACATGGAAGCTAATACTGTATCGAAAAATTGAGTGTCAGTGCATCTGGATGGTTGGAGCTATCTGTCGTAAGGTACACTACAACCGCAAATGTCCTCGTTTCACAATGGCATGCGCAGCCCTGACCTAAGCGTCAGTTTCGCCGGCATCGAGTTGAAAAATCCGGTGATCGCCGCCAGCGGCACCTTCGGGTACGGAGTCGAGTTCGAGGATGTAGTCCATCTGGATAAGCTCGGAGGGCTCGTTGTTAAAGGCCTGTCAAAAGAGCCAATGGCCGGCAACCCTCCGCCGCGTCTATTTGAGACCGCGGCAGGAATGCTCAACGCGATCGGATTACAAAACATCGGGGCGCGTGCGTTTCTAGAGGAAAAGCTGCCCAGACTGCAGCAGCTTAAGCATGTTGTGGTAATCGCCAATGTATTCGGCTACACCCGCGAAGATTACGAGCGGACGATTCAGATTCTGAACGAAGGCGAGGGCATTGCCGCTTACGAGTTGAACGTCTCCTGTCCTAACACTGCCTACGGAGGGCTGCAGTTTGGCAGCGACCCGCGTTCGCTGGATGAAGTCGTGGCTCTAGCGCGGCGCCATTCGCGGCGTCCCATCATAGTGAAGTTATCTCCCAATGTAACCAGCATCGCGCAGATGGCACATGTGGCGGAAGAAGCCGGGGCTGACGCGATCTCGCTGGTAAACACGTTTGTGGCGATGGCAATCGACACCGAGAGCCGCAAGCCGAGAATTGCCAACGTGACGGCAGGATTGTCCGGGCCAGCCATTAAACCGATCGCTGTGCGCATGGTCTACGATGCCTCGAAAACGGTGCGAATTCCGGTCATTGGGATGGGCGGTATCTCGACCGCAGCGGACATTGTCGAATTCATGCTGGCGGGCGCGACGGCCGTGCAGATTGGAACCGCCAGCTACTGGGACCCGTGTGCGACAGAAAAGCTGGTGGACGAGCTGCAGCAGTGGTGCACGGGACATAAAGTTGCGCGGATCGCCGATCTGACGGGTGGAATGGTAGTGGATTAAAAAAGCCCGCCGTGACGGTGATCATCGGCGGGCGTAAAGGGAAGGCGGCCGGACGCGCCTGCATAATGGCAGGACGGGAGTGGCGAGACAAGTGGCCGCGGGCACATAGTCGCTTTTCCCTACGCAACCGTCTGCAATGTGCAAGCTTGTGCACACCGCAAGGTTTGGGTGTAAGAAAATGGGGATATAATGGGGCGGTTTTGACGGGGTCCTCTTCTAGGAGGCCAATTTGCAGCTCTCAATGGATACGCGAACAGTAGGGAAAGTGGCTGTCATACGCTGCAATGGGCGCATTACCGCCGGTGCAGAGTCGGAAGCATTACGGGTTCACATCAACGGCATGTTCGCCAAGCACAAAGATTTTCTGCTGCACCTCGGGGAGGTCGGTTTCATCGACAGTAGCGGGCTGGGAACGGTGGTGCGTCTGCTTTCCAGCACTCGCCGATTGCACGGTGACTTGAAGCTGTGCAACGTTCCACCAAACATCGAGAAAGTCCTGAAAATCACAAATTTGGGCACATTATTTGACGCACATGCCTCCGAGGAAAGTGCAATTTCGGCATTCTATCGCCGGTCAAAGGCAGTGGACGCGCCGTCGTTGCAGGGACACTCGATCGTGTGCGTGGACAAGAACGCCGATGTGCTGGCGTATCTGCGAGAACTGCTAACCCGAGGCGGGTACGACGTGCATACGACCAACAGCCTGGCGGATTCTGTGATCCTGATTCGAGTCATACGGCCGTTGGTTTTGTTAGTAGGTCCGAGCGTCTCGGGTTCGCCAGGTGCTGAAAAAGCCTTCGCTGCGGTTCGGGCAACAGTCCCGGTGATTGATCTGGGAGGTGATTTCTCGAGGCTGGATGCTGGAGAAGCAGCTAGGGGTCTTATGGAAAGCATCCGGGCGCTTGTGAAGCAATCCGAAGGGCAGCTGGCAGCCGAGAGTTAGCGGAACTGGAGCATCAGCGACCTTTCAGATTTCTATCGTCCGCTGCTATACCAGATCGATCCCGGCGTTCGGAAATTGAGACCTTCTCCCCAAACCGCGTGAGTGTATCCTTCGCCGTCGATCGCCATTCCAAAGTAATCGCCAAACGGAAAGCTGAAGCCGCGGCTACGAATGTAGCGGTAACCAGGTACGTAGCTTGAGAGCTTGACCTCCGGGGACCAGGTCGCGCCGCCGTTAGTGGAGCTCCGATAATAGACATTCCAGAGCGGGGCATTGCGCGTGTCCATCCAGGCTATGCGAACGTCACCCGCAGCGCCGGTGGAGAGGGCAGGGAACGCATGCTCGACGCTCGCTGGAGCGCGTGAGACATCGACCTTTGCCGACCACGTTTCGCCTGCCGTAGTCGACGTCGCGAAATAGATCCTCGCCGGAACCTTATCTCCCTTAGCGGAATTCCATAGGGCATAGAGAGTGCCGGCATCATCGGAGGCCATTGTGATTTGCGCGCCGAGGTAGCCCGACTCGCAATGGAACGTGGCACAGTCCGGCGGAGCGCCGGAAGAATCCATGAGACTTGTTATCCAAGTTCTTCCACCGTCGGACGACTTGCTGGTGTACAGGTTTAGGCGGCCCTTGACGCCATCGCGAGCGGTATATCCCGCCCAGGCCACAAACACATTCTGATCGGGATCGATCGCAGCGCCTCCGGCCAGCGCTCGCACCAGACGGAGAGCCGGGCTTATATCGGTGGAAGCGAATGTGATTCCGCCATCGTGGGACGAAGCGACGCGGATGCGATGCAGGCGGTTGAACGCAACATATACATCCTTGCCGTGGACGGCGAGAATAGGTTTATCCGCATCCTCGTTTCCGCGGTCCGCGATGACAATAGACCAGCTTTGGCCGAAATCGACAGACTTAGCCACGACGGCATCGATATTGTCGTCTTGGAGCCAAGCTGCGTATACCGTGCGGTGATCGACCGCGTCAACCACAATCTGGGGATCAAACTGGCCTGTGGTGTGAGGAGTGATGACGCGAGGAGCCTGCCAGTTGGCCCCATTGTCGTTACTAACCACTAAAGTCATCGCCGGAAACGCACAGTCTCGGCATCCTGGAATGCCGCCATATTGGGGATACAACACGTAGACGTGACCGTAGGCGTCGCTGGCGATGGCCGGTTCCCATTGATCCCCTTCGCTAAAGCCGACGCGGGCTTGAGCGGAAAACCCGGAGCTTGCCGCGAAGGCAACAGGGATGAAAAGAACGCATGCCACCCCAGCAAGCAGAAAAGAGCGCCTTTTCAGCTGGAAAGTGAAGGCCACGTAACCTCAGCGGGCCGGGGGGAAAGCCGCTTATGCAATCTACCGTGCTGGGGTAGGACACGTCAATTGGCTGCAGGTAACGGGCAGTCATTAGGAACTTGTGGCTAGTGCCACTTTCCGCCGGCTGCTTCATCCAATACAATCGATACCTTCGAAGGAGCCGTTCCTATGGCTACAGCGATTTTTGCGGCAGGCTGTTTCTGGGGAGTTGAGGCCACGTTCCGTCAGTTGCCGGGAGTTATTTCAACGCGGGTGGGTTATACCGGCGGAAACTTCCAGAACCCCACCTACAAAGACGTTTGCACCGACCGTACCGGCCACGCGGAAGCGGTAGAAATTGAGTACGATCCTGCCAGGCTGTCCTACGAGAAGTTGCTCGACGTATTTTGGGAGAACCACGATCCGACACAATTTAACCGTCAAGGCCCGGACTGGGGGACGCAATACCGGTCGGCGATTTTCTATACGAATCCAGAGCAGGAGGCGGCCGCGAAAGCTTCCAAGGAGCGGCTGGAAAAATCCCACCGCTACAACAAGCCCATTGTGACCCAAATTGTTCCCGCCTCGACCTTCTACGAGGCCGAGGAGTATCACCAGCAGTACCTGGAGAAAAAGGGACTGGCCAGTTGCCATATCAAGGCCTGATCATGCGGTCAGGAGAATGGGCTCGCCCTTGGTGATCACCAGAGTGTGCTCGTAGTGGGCGGACGGCCTGCCATCTGCCGTGCGCACTGTCCAGCCGTCTTTTGCCAACAGGGACCGTCCTGATCCCGCAGCTATAATGGGTTCAACCGTGATCACCAGCCCTTCGGTGAGAATCTGGTTTGCTGCCGGGTCGGGATAATTGGGGATTCGCGGCTCTTCGTGGATAGTCCGCCCAATGCCGTGACCGCCAAAGTCGCGGATAACGGAAAAACCGCTGCGCCGTACCTCGCGCTCCACCGCGCGGCCTATTTCAGATACACGGAAACCGGCTCTGGCCACCAGCATGGCTTTGGCAAAGGAGCGCTCGGCGCAGGCAATGAGGCGCCGGTTTTCCTCCGACACGGTGCCTACGGGAACCGTGACCGCGGCATCGGCCATGAAGCTGTCTTTCTCAATCGTGACGTCGAGTTTGACGAAGTCGCCATCCTGTATGGCACGCTCTTTGGGGATGCCATGAACTGCTTCTTCGTTCAGGCTGATGCAGCTTGTTCCGGGGAACTGATAGACCATTGCAGGTGCTGATTTGGCTCCGTGTTGCTCCATGACCTCGGCCCCGATTTTGTCCAGTTGGGCAGTGGTAACTCCCGGACGTACTGCACGGGCCATCGCGGCAATCATCTCGCGGACGATGTGCCCAGCCGTACGCATGCCTTCCAGCTCTTCCGGTCCGTTGATCGACACAGACGACTCCAGCAGATTTTCTCTTAGATTATCTCAAGCAGGAGTGGTCGACACAGAAAAGAGGTAGTCGGATACTGCGCAACAGTTTCCTGGACGGGAGCGTGGATTACTCAATCTGCGTGCACCATCAGCCCTGGGCGTAGGCGCAGGAAAACGTGAAACGAGACTGGATCGCTCCCGTAAAGGGGATTCAGAACCGATGGCTTTGAATAAAGAGTTACATCTGCGCCCAAGCCTAATTGCCAGGTGTGGTTGTGCACGAGGTCACGGACGCCGCCGAATGTGTAAGCTCCAATCCGATACGTGGGGTGAGTGGGCACATTGGGAAACAACTCGTCTTTATCAACCAGCTCCAAGCGCGTGTAAGCATAGTTTCGCCGGACAAAGTTAAAGGTTGATTCCAGCAGATAGCTGTTCAGTGGGAAGCTCTCGAAACTCTTTTGCACTCGTCCCCAGATCAGCGAGGTCGCCCAATTTCCATTCCCGAGCTTCCCACCTGAAAATGCGCGACTGTATTCAAGCGAGGCGGTCTGCCGGCGCTGGTTTCCCGGTTCGAGCGTTTCCGGGTGGATCAGCAGGCCATAGCTGTACTGCGCAGTCCAGTTGCGGGTGGGAGCGACGGTGCCGCGAAATGACCACGCATCCAAAGCTGCCGGCTGAATGCTCCAGCGCTCTTCGCCGGGCTCGTGGCCGTTGAAGGCGGAAGCCTCGATTTTCAGCTTGTCGATGATGAATCCCGTAGTGACCACGCCAAAGCTGGTGTGCGTCGAGTCCTGCAGATGATGTCCCAGCGGGGCTGCAGGGTCTTCCGCTGCCGACGGGCGATGGAGGTACATCGCAGGTCCGAGTGCCGGCTCCGCCGAGGGTCCGCCATAGAGCAGCCAGAAGACCTTGTCTTTCAGTGGCAAGGTGTAGAGCGCAGCCAGTTCGGCAAAAACATTGTGTGGATGCTGATGATCAACTAGTGGCTGGCCGTGGTATGTCTCTCCGGTCTGGAAAAGTTCCGGGAAGCCGGGATGCGGCGAAGTTAAAGACTCGGCGGAAAACATCTGTCGGAGCAGAAGGGTGCCTGGGCCAAGCCGATGCTGCTCCATGGTCATGGCGTAATTGACCGACTCGGCCTTCCCCTCGCCTCGCGGGCCGCCCTGCTGGTTGTAGGTAACAAATACGACGCCGTGGAGCATGAGTTGCCAATTACCGGTGGAGATCATCCACCCAGGTTCCTGCACGGAGGCGGGCTGCCATGATGTTCCTGAGGAGATATGAAACGACGGAAGAGATGAAGCCGGCATTTGCATCATTTTCATCTCGGTCATATCGCCGTCAGACCTTGGCTGCGCATCTTGGGCCGAACTGGAAAGAGCCGAAAAAAGAAATGGCAAGACACAGAAGATCAAACTTCGCATGTATTCCTCCCACACCAGCGCGATATAGCGCCAAGGCTGAGAGTCCTTTCAGATGCGAAGGGGGACTAAAGCAGAAAGTCCAATGGAGGAACTATATCTGCGCTCATCGATGGTTCGGCTCGAAATCCGAGGCGATTGAGATGAAGTTGCCGCAGTCGGCGCCATATCGGTCGGCAGGCTAACGGGTTCAGGCAGCAGGGCTGGGGTATGCCCCACTTTACAGCAAGTGTAATTGGTTGAGCGCGCGGGCGTACTTCCGGACCGATGCTGGTGACAATCCACCGATCCCGAGCGCTGCGTGAGTCTCGAGACGGATAGCAACTCCACCGTGGGTGTAGCCAGCAGAGCGATTAGCGTCAATGGGACAGCTTTGAAGAGAAGTCGATGCAAGAACGTAATCCGAAAACTAAACGGAAATCCATTAAAACGCAGCTATGACCCGGTTAGCTTAACCCGCAATTCCTCCGGCAAACGTTCACGGATTTCCTGAGGCAGACGATCATGCACATGGCGGGCGCCGATACGGGCCGCATCCACCATGACCGTAGGGGCGGGGGTGGCCACGGCCACGACCAGCCAGATCAGCGCTGATAAGGCGAAACCGGCCAAGGCGGCGATCTCCAGCCAGAATGCGTTGCGCGGGCCGAAGTGACGGATAACGCCGAATGCCAGCAAGAACATGCCTGCCGAGACGGAAGCCAGGACGATCAGCGAAATATCAATGGTGCGGTGCAGACGCTGCCGGCTGCGGCAACGTTCGCAGCTCCGGAAGTGATCTTCGTAGTCCCCACGCATCTCGGGTGCAAGGCCGGAAATGTCATAGCGCCAGCCCGCTAAAATCTTCCCTATGATGGGATCAACGCACTGACTCATACCAAATAATGATCAACTCACAACCGTATTGGTTGCATTACTTCCGATTGCCTGGCCAGCAAGATACGGTTCTGCACCAGCGTCCGGCGCTGACCAAGGGCTTTTTCCGCGGCGCGCAAGGCGAGCTCCGGATGATTGTTCTGCTCCGAGAGATGGGCCAGCACAATAAATGTTGCACTTCCATCATAGTCCCGGGCAAAGAATTCTGCGAGTTTTTCGTTGGATAAATGCCCTACGCGGCTCATTACACGCTGCTTAACCGACCAGGGATAAGGGCCGGAGCGCAACATTTCCAGATCATGGTTTGACTCAAGCACCAAGACGTCACAGGCACGCAGATGGTCGCCGATGCTGGCGGGAACGTATCCCAGGTCGGTGACGAACCCGATCTTAACGCCTTCCGCGCGGAAGGTAAAACCGACCGGGTCGACAGCATCGTGTGGAATGGTGAACGGGCTAACCTCGATGTCGCCAATTTGAAAAGTGCGACCGGAGGAGAAAAACTCAATGCTTTGCGTATCCGGAGGCTCGCCGGTGGCCTCGCGCACCGCCCGCACCCAGGCTTGATGCGTGGCACCGGTCATAAACACCGGCACGCTGAGTTTCCGGGCCAAGACTAGCAGGCCGAAAACATGATCGGCGTGCTCATGCGTGAGAACGATGGCGGTCAGGGAGTGCGGGTCGCATTCGACAGCCTTCATGCGCTTGAAGGTCTCGCGGCAGGAAATACCGGCGTCAACCAGAATGCGGGTTGACGAGCTTTCCACGATGGCAGAGTTTCCCCGGCTGCCACTAGCCAGCACCGAGACAGATACTCCCATTGAGAGAGCATACCCGGGATAATTGTGGAAACGCGATAACTTTCTAGATAGCCGATACTTTTGAGCGGTAGGCATCAGCGTCGGGATTGGTACTGGCGCTGGTAACCGGGCAGTAATTGCTGGCTACTTGCGCAAAAGTTCTTTCGCGCCCCGGCGCAGAAATGATCCCCCGTAGGCTCCGGCGATACCTGTGAGAAAGCCAAGAAGTGACTCGTAGATTTGCGCCGGATACGGCTTCTGGGTTAAGAACAAGTAGGCAAGCGACTGAACGAGCGGGACAAAAACCGCGACCGTAAGCGTCCATCTCCACGGCCTGTCGGGGCGGAGCGCACCTAAGAACATAGTGCAGCCAAGCACAAACAGAGCGGTGAGCAGCAGGTCTCCGGCTTTTACATCGAGGACCCCGGCCAATATGCCGAGGATGGAGCCCAAGACGTAAGCCGCATTGTCATTCGGTGAGCCTTTCGGGTATTCCATGGAGTCCACATCGGGCCAGGCAACTGGCGGAATGGCCGCTATTTCAGTATTTGTAGAAGCCTCGTCCAGTTTTGCGCCCCAACCAGCCGGCATCCACCATTTTTATCAACAAAGGGCAAGGGCGGTATTTCGGATCGCCGAGTCCGTCCTGCAGCACTCGCATGATGTCGAGGCAGACATCGAGGCCGATAAAATCTGCCAACGTGAGAGGCCCCATAGGGTGGGCCATGCCAAGCTTGAAGACTTCATCGACCGCATCGGGCGTGGCGACATTTTCCATGACCGCGTACATGGCTTCGTTCAGCAGAGGCATAAGCACGCGGTTGGAAACGAATCCGGGAGCATCGTTGACCTCGACCGGCGTCTTTTCGAGCTTGAGAGCAAGCTCACGGACGGTTTCAAACGTTTCCGGCGTGGTAGCCAGCCCGCGAATCACTTCAACCAGCTTCATCACCGGAACGGGATTGAAGAAGTGCATCCCGATGATCTTATCGGGGCGCTTTGTCAAGGCCGCGAGTTTTGTGATGGAAATCGACGAGGTATTCGAGGTCAAAATGACTTCAGGGCGGCAGAGTTTGTCCAGGTCACGAAAGATTCCCGCTTTGATTTCAAATTTCTCGGTAGCAGCTTCTACCACAAAGTCGCAACCCGCGAGCTTAGACCGTTCAGTTGTGGACTGGATACGCGCCAGTGCGGAGGACTTATCGGCAATGGTGATTTTATTCTTGTTGACCTCCCGATCGAGGTTCTTTCCGATAGTTTCGAGCGCCCGATCGAGGAAGGATTGCTGCACATCACATAACAAAACGCGGTAGCCGCTGCGAACGAAGACGTGGGCAATGCCGTTGCCCATGGTTCCGGCGCCTACCACCCCCACCAACTCGATTTTCATCAGAGATCTCCGCCAAGAAAACTTCAAAGTCTATCACTTGGAGTGCAAGCGCGGAGGCAATGTAGGACTCGTGTACAGTGGCAGTGTTCAGTGACCACTGGGCCGGTTTTACCACTGAGCACTGGCCACTGACTTCTTACTCTCGATCGAGGTTTTCTTCAACGACAACCTTACCGTTTTTCTCAACCGTGATCACTTTTTCAATGCTCTTGAAGCCGGACATCGTGATGTCAATCACGTAGTTGCCGGGATTGAGATAGAACGTCACGGGCGAAGATTTGTCCACGACGTGACTGTTGACCGCGATCTGCGCACCCTTGGGCTGAGTCTTCACACTAACAGTTCCCATGCCAGCGGTTTCGGAGCCGCCAAACACCTTCTTGAACTTGCCGCCGATCTTGATGTCGTCGGTATTGCCCAGCGGGCGCAAGCTGGGGGCTAACTGCAGAGTCTGCCCGATCTGCACGTTGGCGTTAGCGGTTTCATCCAAGTAGCCCTGCTTCTTGAATACGAAGGTATGACTGCCCGGCTTATCGAGAGAAATCTGGGTCGGCGTCGTCCGGCCAGTGTCGCGACCATCGATCCATACGGTTGCGCCCCCCGGGTCGCTGTTGGCAGCCACGGTTGCAGTGGTGGGAGCGAGTTGCACGCTGACAGACGATTTGCTTCCCGCGGTGACATCAATGGCACGCGTCTCGGAGGCGTAGCCAGACTTGCTGATGGTGATGGTGTGATGACCGGGTAACAATTCGATGACGTTAAGCGGCGTGAGCGATGCTACTTTCTTTCCATCGATGGTGATCTGCGCGCCTGGAGGATTTGAATCGACATTCAGCTGTCCGGGAACAATGCTTGGCGCTGCCTGTCGGGTCGCGCGCGCAGACTTCTTCGTACGGGGGTGTTTGGGCGTTACCGAGAGCGGTGGCGCTTCCTGTGCCGGCGGCGCTGCAACCACTTCAGGCGGTGCGGTCGCTGGCGCGGGTGGAGAAGTGACGGCAGGTGCAGCCGATTGGGCCGGCGGATTGCCGGGCGCCGGCGTGACTTGGGTCGAGGTCGACTCCACCGGGATGCTGTCATCATCCGCCTCACCGGAGTGGATGTGATAGGCAATCCCTGCTACGGCCAACAGAATGATGGCGGCGGCAGCGGCAATCGAATAAATGAACAGGTGCGGAGGGGTCTGCTTGATTTCCCCCACTGCCTTTTTGGCCGTTTCCCCCGGCCGCATTTTAGGTTTTTCGGGCTCCGCCTGGTTAGACGCAACCGGCTTCGCGGACTCGATCGGTTCTGACGTTTCGTGCGAAATTGGCGGAGGCTCAACATAGACTTCTTTAAGAGGCGGCAACTCATCGATGTCGGAAAAGCTCGGGCCGCTGGCCCCTGGCTGTCTGCTCTCGTCCATCATCGGATCGACCGCGATGCGCGGCGACTCGGTTTGTGACTCCTCGACAGCTGCAGACATGGTTTCTGAATTAACTGAAGCCGGGCTCTTTGGAGGTAGCGGGTGTGACTCCGTCGGCCCAGAAGCTACGGCTTTTGTTGCCGTCGGACGACTGGTCGGGCCGCCTGTGGCCGCAGCCGCCCGAGTGAGCGGCGCTTGCGCCGCAGGAGCCTGGGCTGGTTTGATTGGTGCTTTTGCGGCCGGTTTTGGCGCGGCAGGTTTGGCTGCCGCTTTGGCTGTGCTTTCCTTGCATTTCTCCAGATCGTTCACCAGTTCTTGTCCGGATTGGTAACGCTCTTCCGGCGCCTTGGCGATTGCCTTCATGATCACGGCATTCAGGCCGGGATGAATCTTGCGATTGATCTGGTCTGGGGCGACAGGTGTGTTTTCCAGAATGGCCTGGCGGACCTGGTCCGCGTCTTCTCCCTCGAACGCCTTACGTTCAGTGACCATCTCGTACAGAATGGCCCCAAGGCTAAACAGGTTCGAGCGGGCATCAAGGGGGTCTCCCTTGAGTTGCTCGGGAGACATGTAGTGCAGAACTTGCGCGGGCTTGCCGCAAGCCTGCGAGGCATAGAGTCCGGTGCTCGAGACGCCGAATCCCAGGGTTTTGACGATACCATCCCACTGCACCATGATTTTGGCGGGCTCCAAGGCACAATGAAAGACCTTGCGGATGTGAGCGTGATCGAGTCCCTGACAGCTTTGGCGGGCAATATCCTGCAAATCCCAGATCGAAAATCCTTCTTTGCGGGCCAGCATGGTGGCCACGCTGTTGCCTTGGACGTACTCCATGGACGCGCAGAGATTGCCCTCAATTTCTCCCGCACCGTATAACAGAGCAATATTGTGGCTGTTGAGAACCTTGCTGGCTTCGGCCTCTTCAAGAATGCTCTTCACCAGCGCCGCCCCCTGCTCGCCGAGCGACGCGAGGCGGATCACTTTTAATGCCACGGTTTGTTTGCTTTCCGTGTCGGTAGCTTTGTAGACGGAACTGGCGTCGTTATGCGCGATTTCGCTGACTATTTCAAAACGTCCGATTTGATTCGACATTGCTCCCTGCCCCTCGCACAGGCGAAGAAAGGCCGTAGCGATCTGGCGAGGCTTCCGGAGGGAGGAGTGACCATTAGCATAGCTCGACTCTGGACAGGAGGGGAGTTACGAAAGTGATTTCACAAGTAGTAACGGCGAAAAAGATGCCTCTCCCAAGACCACGTCTTTCGACGAACCAAGGAAAACTCGTGGTCGTGACATTTCTCTTCCCCGGCCGTTATATAAAGAGAGAGTGCGAATGACATTTGTCACTTTGGATCGGTGACGATCTCCACTGCCTAACGGAAAGTGGTTGACAGATGATGTTGATGGAAGCTGGTTGTGGCGGGTGGGTCCATCAGCTATTCTTAGTTCTATCCGCGAGCCCCGCCCGATAGCGCACCATGTTTCTCCTGGAGTTCGAACATGACCCTGCCCAGGTTTGTCCGTAAGAATGCGTTTCGCAACAAGCGCCGCAGCTTGCTGACGCTGCTGAGCATCAGTTTTTCCCTGTTATTGCTGACGGTCATGATGACCATCTGGCGCGCCTTCTACATGTCGGAGGGCACTGCGGAATCGGCTCAGCGATTGATAGTGCGCCACAAGGTTTCGCTGGCGCAATTTTTGCCAATCTCCTATCGCGAGAAAATCCGCTCGATCGCTGGCGTGAAGAATGTGGTCAATGAAACCTGGTTTGGCGGTCAATATATTGATGACAAGCCGGAACACTTTTTCGCGC
Source organism: Terriglobales bacterium (assembly GCA_035624215.1). Classification (GTDB taxonomy): domain Bacteria; phylum Acidobacteriota; class Terriglobia; order Terriglobales; family Acidobacteriaceae; genus JAFAGX01. The sequence goes on along the minus strand of DASPRY010000115.1, from coordinate 48,278 downwards.
AATTCGGTACAGACCCGAATGAGATTTTCGATGTGCAGAGGGACTTTCACATTCCGGCGGACCAACTGGAAGCGTGGAAAAAAGACCGGGCCGGATGCGTGGCGGATGCTGAGTTAGCCAAGAAATATGGATGGAAAGTTGGTGACCGCATTCACATCAAGGGCACAATTTTCCCGCTCGACCTGGAGCTTACGGTACGCGGCATGTTTACGGCGCCGCAACCGACAGAAACCGTGTACTTCAACAATACCTACATCGATGAGGGCTGGCCGCGAGTAAAGGGTTACGTGGGCTTCTTCGGTGTGCTGGCCGACTCGCCACAAAGTGTGCCGCAAGTAGCAAAGGCCATCGACACGCAATTTCGCAACACGGACCGGCCCACCAAATCTGAGAGCGAGAAGGCTTTCAACCTGGATTGGATTGCCATGCTGGGCAATGTGAAGGGCTTCATTCTCAGCATCTGTGCGGCTGTGGTCTTTGCCACTCTGTTGGTTTCGGCGAACACCATGGCGATGTCCATCCGCGAACGCACTCGGGAAGTGGCGCTATTAAAAACCCTGGGCTTCACGCGCGGAACGGTGCTGGCGTTGTTTATGGGCGAATCCGTGAGTCTGGCAGCGTTTGGCGGATTGCTGGGCGCGATTGCGGCCTCAGGGCTGGTTTATGTGCTGGCCCGGTCGCCGCAAATGGGATTGTTCCTCACGGGGGTGTCTTTCAGTGTACCGGAGGTGATAGTCGCGGTCCTGGTGGGAGCGACTGTGGGACTGGTAAGTTCGTTTGTGCCCGCGTTTAATGCCTCACGGCGAAACATTGTCGAGGGACTAAGGCACATCGGCTAGCGGAGACAAATATGGCGGTTCCTATTCAATACAATGTCCGGAACCTGAAGCTGCGCAAGAGCGCAACCATCATGACCGCGCTGGGAATTGCGTTGACCGTCACAACCGCCATTTTCATCATGGCGCTGCTGGCTGGCCTCAATGCCGCATTTCGCGGTAGTGGCGACCCATTGAATGTGCTGGTGTTGCGGAAAGGTTCAACTGCGGAGCTGGCCGCGGGCGGCGTGGATCGCGACGCTTTACCGATTATGAAAGATCTGCCCGGCGTGGCACGCGATGCCCAGGGCCAACCTTTGATTTCCGGGGAAGATTTGCTGGTAGTCGTCCTTCCCAGAAACGACGGCACCGGGGAAACCAACGTCACGGTGCGATATCTCTCGGCTAGTGGTATTGCGATGCGCCCCGAAGCCAAGCTGGTGGCTGGCCGCTGGTTCAACGCCGGGCAGCGCGAGATCGTCGTCAGCAAGTCAATTCACAACCGCTTTGCGCAGGCCAACATCGGTGACAGCATGTGGATTGGCAAGGGGCCGTGGACGATCGTTGGCATTTTCGATGCCGGCGGCACGGCGCACGATTCGGAAATCTGGGGCGACGTTAACCAGCTGGCCGCTGACTTTGACCGCACCACCTACAACTCGGTGCTTATCCGCGCCACCGATCCGGTTGCGGCCGATGCATTGAAAAACCGTGTGAGCGATGATCAACGGCTGAAACTCAACGGCATGCTGGAGACCGATTATTGGGCGAAGCAGACCAGTTCCGGCACTCCCATCAAGTTCGTTGGCATGATCGTAGCTGTGATCATGGGAATTGGCTCTTGCTTTGCCGCCATGAACACCATGTACGCAGCTGTGGCCTATCGTGCGCGGGAGATCGCTACCTTGCGAGTAATCGGCTTCTCCCGGCCCAGCATTCTGACTTCGTTTGTTTTCGAGTCCGTCATGCTGTCCCTGCTGGGTGCGCTGGTCGGGATTGTATTGATGCTGCCGTTTAACGGTATGACGACCGGTACAAACAATCCGGTCACATTCAGCGAAGCCGTGTTCAGCTTGCGTATGACGCCGGGGGTGGTAGGCTCGGCAGTTATTTTTGCCGTGATCATGGGCTTGTTCGGCGGAATTGCTCCGGCGTGGCATGCCGCCCGACGCGAGATACTGGCTTCGTTGAGAGATTAGGAAGATGTGGTGTGTAGGTTCTCGACTGTGCCTAAGCTATAGCTGATATATGCCGCTTGACACGAAACACGCCGAATTGCAAGGCCTGCGAATAGACCGCTCAGCACCTGGCGGAGAGTCGGCGCCTTGGGCCCGACGCTACATCATCATCGGAATTGCGGTCGTTGCCCTGCTTGGCGTGGGGAGCATCGCCTTCAGGCTATTGGATTCGGGTGTCCCCGAGGTCGAGGTAGTGCGTGCGCAGGCAGAGAACAGCGGGGATGTTGCCGGTGTGGTTCTCACGGCCAGCGGCTACATTGTGCCTCACCATAAGATCAACGTGAACTCAAAGGTCACAGGGAGGGTTGCGTGGATCGGGGTGGAAAAAGGCGATAAGGTCAAGCAGGGTCAAATGCTGGTGCGGCTCGAAGATGACGAATTTCGCGCTCAATATGAGCAAGCTAAAGGGGCGGCGGAAAACGCTCGTGCTTACCTGGAGGAACTGGAACATGGGTCGCGGCCGGAGGAAATCGATCAGGCGCAACATAATCTGGACGAAGCGCGGGCTACGCTCGCCAATGACAAATTGACTCTGGATCGCGATCGCCAACTGTGGGCACAAGGGGTGGTTTCGCGGCAAGCCTTCGACGATGCCAGCGCGAAATTTGAGGCCGACCAGCAGCGGGTCAATTCCCTGGAGAAAGGTTTGCGACTTGCCAAGATCGGACCCCGTGCGGAAGAGATTGCACGTGCCAAAGGTGCGTTACTGCAGGCAGAAGGCCAGGAGGCTTACGCAAAATCATGGTTGGACGCAACCGTGATTCGTGCTCCAGTGAGCGGCACGATTCTCGAACGAACAGCTGAGAAAGGTGAGCTCGTAACCGCGCAGTTTGCCAGTGGGGCAGAAGGCGGGCCGCAAGGTCAAGTGGTTGCTCTCGCTGACCTTAACGATATTCAAGTGGAACTCGACATCGCGCAGGACGATTTCGCCAAACTCGGCCCTCGGCAAAAAGGCATTGTCGGAGTGGACGCCTACCCGGACCGCAAGTATGACGGCGAAATTCATGAGATTTCGCCCGAAGCCAACCGTCAGAAAGCAACCGTCCAGGTAAAGGTCCAAATCCTCAATCCGGACGAATACATGCGCCCGGAGATGAACGCTACGGTGAAGTTTCTGGCTGACAAAACAAAAACATCTGTGAGCCCAGAAGTTGCTGGGATATTAGTACCGACTTCCGCGATTCACGATCACAACGGCAAGAAGGTCGTGCTGATTGCCTTCAATGGCAAAGCGCTCGAGCGCGAAGTGCAAGTGGTTTCGCAACGGAGCAGCGGGTTCATCGTAAAGGGATTAAATGGGGGCGAGAACGTCATAACCGCCGGGCCGCCAAGCTTGAAGGACGGAGACAAAATTAAAATCAAGGGGCAATCATGAGCACTGCCACCATCGCGAATACAGCCACCCAAGCCAAAGTTGTTCAGGCGCAGAATGTCAACAAAATTTTCAAGCGCGACGCCTTCGAAGTGAAAGCCCTGGATGACGTGTCGATCGAGATTGGGGCCGGGGACTTCCTCGCACTCATGGGGCCTTCCGGTTCAGGCAAGACGACGCTGTTAAATATGATCGCGGCAATTGATCGGCCCACCTCAGGAGAACTCCGGGTATTGGGCGAGAACGTATTTCGCCTCAGTGATCGCCAGTCCGCGCGCTGGCGCAATGAGCATATTGGATATGTTTTCCAAACATTTAATCTCATCCCGGTTCTCACCGCTTTTGAAAATGTTGAACTGCCGCTCCTGCTAACCAAGCTCAATGCGCAGCAACGCCGGGAGCATGTGATGACGGCTTTAAAGCTGGTCGGGCTTGAGGACCGTGCCAACCATCTTCCCAAGCAGCTTTCAGGCGGGCAGGAACAACGGGTGGCGATTGCTCGCGCGATAGTGAGCGATCCCACGCTGCTGCTTGCCGACGAACCTACCGGCGACCTTGATAGTCACTCGGCCGGCGAAATTCTTGAGATTCTGAAGCGATTGAACGAGGATTTTCACAAGACGATTGTTATGGTCACCCACGATCCCCATGCTGCTTCCTACGCGCACGTGACCAGACACTTGGAGAAAGGAATGCTGCTGCCCGCCTAGGACGTGAGAACCGCCAAAATTCGGAAAACAGCTGGACCGGAGAGTTCGAACTACACGTGCGAATCGGGCATGGCGCCCGTCTGGCGCGGTTGTGACATTACTGCTGGATCGGAGATCCATTGCCAGGCGCGCCGGCCATTGGGCCGTTGCACGCTCTGAGCTTCGCCATAGTCCACCAGGCGGTTGAGTACGGTTGTGACGGACGCGAGTGGATCCTTGTGCCGAAGGAGCACCGTCGGCATGCGCTGCTGAATTCGATCGCATACCTCGCGCACACTGAGCGGGCTGCGGGCTTCCATCAAGACCAGGCGGCAAGCTTTGGTGAATCCCGGCTGGCGCCCTCCGGTCTTGCGGTCCACCAACTCCATCAAGTCCTCGCCCAGAATTTCGTCACCAAACAAGTTGGCCAAGCCTGAGATAGTCTGTTTCAAAGTGCCAATTCTTTTCATGATCTCAGCGCGCTGGCGCAACAGCAGCCGCAATTCCTCGTGCGCAGTTTTTACCACCTCTTGTACATGGGGATCGCTATTCTTGAGAAAACTTTCAACGACTCCAGGGGTTCCGTTCTGCCGGTCCTGCATAACTGTGCTCCAGACTCCCCGCTGCCGATGCAATATTGACCTGCGTACCACTAACTTCCTCAGATACGCAAGCCAGCTGCTCAGGGTTCCTTCACTTTGTTCCGAAAGTGAAAGATTCGTGTCCGCTTTTGGGACGAGGAGAGGTTCTCACCGCCCAAAAACATATTGGTGACTTAGACGTGTGAAGTGACAAAAAGTTGGGTATTTACAAAAGTCCCCGGGGGTAACTCGCCGGCGTCATGACACATTTGTGTATCTATGTTTACTGGCCTACTCCCCTGCAAGAGGGGCCAATTTTCGCGGCACGAACTGTGCACTGAGATAGTTGCAGCAGCCCGTGGCTTGCCAAGCCAGCCTTTCCCGGCGACAATCGCAACAATGGAGCCGACCCGCGAGGAGCGCCAGTGAAGCTGTCGCAAGTTCTGAGCTTTCCCAATCAGCTCACCTTGCTGCGAATGGTGTTCCTGCCTTTCATCGTCATCAAACTCGTGGAAGGGCGCTATCAAGCGGCGCTGATTTTGTTCGTGCTTGCCGGAGTCAGCGATGGCCTGGATGGTTTGCTGGCCCGCACCCTAAAGCAGCAAACCATACTGGGGCAATACCTCGATCCGATTGCTGACAAACTATTGCTCAGCACGGTTTTTCTGGTGCTTTCGATTCTGCACAAGATTCCGTGGAAGTTTACGGTGCTGGTTTTCAGCCGGGACATCTCCATTTTGGCGGCCAGCGCAGTTCTGTATGCCATCGCCGGATTGCGCGATTTCAGCCCCAGCATTTTTGGAAAAGCGAATACGTTCGCTCAGGTGGCTGCGGTGTTCTTTGTTCTGTTATTGGAGATCAAGCACAGCCGGTGGGTCGCAATTACACGCTTAACGTGTTTGCGGGCAGTATTTGCGTTCACGATAATCTCCGGCCTGCACTACATCTTCGTGGTGGGGCATCGGCTGCGCGCGATTCCGCAAACATCGTCGCACACTTCATGAGAGAGTCAGGACCAGGCGATTTCTGGACGAACCAAAGAAGCCGCACGCCGTGCGGCCGCGACTTCAGACTCCAGGGCTTCTGGGATGGAAATCCAAACGCAAAGCTGTGGCTGAAATCGCGGGGCACGGCGTGCGGGCGGGTCAGAAAGTTCAGCGAACTGCGCAGGAGAGGCGGGCGGAGTCCAGTTCGGCTTTTCCGCTGGGACCGCATACCTGCAGGTTCCACTGCTTTTTCAAATCTCCCGGCCGCGGAACTGTCACTGCTTTGCGGGTGACCCGTTGAACACTAGCTGACGCCGCCGAGTGAGGGATGAGAGCAGCAAAGCTGTTGACCGTGGTGAGTATGAGGTTGACGGCTGCCGTAACCCTGGCGGAGAGCACTGGGTCCGCGACATGCGCCGCTTGCAGCAGAGCCGGCAGATTGTTGTTGATATCGGCGATTGCATTCTGGATCTCCTGGATCGTAGTGGCGCTCGGACTTGCCTCGTACTCGTTGTAGAGGGTCTGCAGCAAATTCAGATCCCGGCTTGCCTGGTTGGAGATGTTTTGAATGGCTGCAGCGTCGGTTGCGCTGAGCTGCTTTCCGGATTGCAGGGTGGTGGCAAGACTGCCTATGTTAAGTGCCATTTGCAGGAGGACGGGCAGGTCGGCAAGCGCGACCTTGATCCAATGTGCGCTGCAGCCGGTGGCAAGCAGCGTAGCCGATAGCAAGATTACAAGCAGTGTTTTCGATCTAGAATTAGACTTCATTGTTTTTTCTCCTTGGGTTTGAATTAACAAGCGGTCTTGCATGAAATCTCTGGACGAATACCTGCGCGAGGCGGAGCAAGCTCACGGACACTTGTGCGCCGGACAAGTACTCGGTGTACGCCTGGCGATGGTTGGCCTGGCAAAGCTCGGCATCGATGACCCCCGCGGCAAGGACCGAAAGCGGCTCGTCACCTTCGTGGAGATTGATCGCTGCGCGACTGATGCGGTCGCAGTGGTTACCGGCTGCCGCCTGGGCAAGCGGGCGCTGAAATTCCGCGACTGGGGCAAAGTCGCAGCAACGTTCGTAGACGTCAGCACGGGTAAGGCAGTGCGAATCGCAGCGAAGGAATCTTCGAAAGCACTGGCTCGCCAGTTGCATCCGGAAATTTGCGACAAAAATAGCCAGCAGATGCTGGCTTATCGCGAAATCGTGGATGACGACCTATTCACTACGCAATGGGTGAAGGTCGAGCTGCCTCCCGAGGAATTTCCCGGATACAAAGGCGAACGAATTGTCTGCGATATTTGCGGCGAAGGAATTAGTTTTCGCCGCGAAGTCCGGCGCGACGGCAAAGTCCTGTGCCGCAGTTGCGCGGGAGAACGATATTACGAACCGTTGTAGGCCGGCCTAGCTGCGCTCTCCAGAAGCCCCTTCTCAGGGCAGGCTCTCGCGCGTATCCTACGCGTTTCGCGCTTGCTCATACGCGTGTGCTATGCGCAAGATCGTGGTTTCGTCGAAATGCTTGCCCAGAATCTGCAACCCAATCGGCAGCTCTTCCTTTGTCTCCCCGCAGGGGATGGAAATCCCCGGAATACCGGCGAGATCGGCGGTCACCGTATAAATGTCGGCCAGGTACATAGCCAACGGATCATCAACTTTTTCGCCCAACTTGAATGCGGCCGTAGGGCTGGTCGGCGTAACGATTGCATCTACCTTCTTAAAAGCTTCCTCAAAATCCTGCGCCAGCAATGCGCGAACCTTCTGTGCCTTCAAGTAATAGGCATCGTAGTAGCCGGCGCTGAGGGCGTAGGTACCGAGCATGATGCGCCGCTTGACCTCGGTTCCAAATCCCTGATCGCGGCTGCGCTTGTACATTTCGGAGAGCGTGTGCGCGCCCTTGGCACGAAATCCGTAGCGAACTGCATCGTAGCGTGCCAGATTGGATGAAGCCTCCGCAGTGGCGACGATGTAATAGGTTGATATCGCATATTTGGTATGAGGTAGCGACAGAGAGATGATCTCGCAGCCGAAGGCTGCCAGCTTTTGAATCGCCGTCTCGACTGCCATCTGAACCTCCGCGTCCAGGCCTTCTCCGAAGTATTCTTTGGGCACGCCGATCTTGAGTCCGCGAACCGGTTTTCCCAGCTCCGCCACGTAATCTGGGACGGGCACATCGGCGGAAGTTGAATCCATGGGGTCGCGGCCGGCGATGGTGCGCAGCACGATGGCGGCGTCGGTTACCGTTTTGCTCAACGGGCCGATGTGATCGAGCGAGGAAGCAAAAGCAATCAGTCCGTAGCGCGAAACGCGGCCATAAGTGGGCATGAGTCCAACCACTCCGCAAAAGGAAGCAGGCTGGCGAATGGAACCTCCAGTATCGGAGCCCAGTGCGACCACAGCCATATCGGCCGCCACGGCGGCGGCGGAACCACCGGAAGAGCCGCCCGGCACCCGGCTTAGATCACGGGGGTTGTGAACCGGGCGCCAAGCTGAATTTTCATTCGACGATCCCATGGCGAACTCGTCGCAATTAGTCTTTCCGAGCACGACTGCGCCGGCTGCTTCCAGCCGTGCGACCGCGGTGCAGTCATATGGAGGAACATAGTTGCCCAGAATCTTCGATCCAGCGGTGGTGCGGGCGTCGCGCGTGACCATCACATCCTTAATTCCCACGGGCACGCCGCCGAGGGGCGGCAGCTTTTCACCCTTCGCCGCCAGCACATCAATTTCAGCGGCTTTGGCAAAGGCGCGATCCTTCGCGAGGGTCAAGTACGCGCCAATCTGCGGATCGTCGCTTTCGATTTTTGCGTAGCAGGCTTCAGCCAGCGCTGCGGCGGTGGTTTTGCCCTCCTGTACAGCGGAGCGGGCAGCATTGATGGTCAGGGAACTGAGATTCATAAAAAGTGACCCGTGATCAGCGGTCAGCAAATCACCGATTACAGAACACTGACCACTGACCGCTGACCACTATCTTTCAATGACTTTGGGCACGCGGAAGAATGTTCCATCGGTCTCGGGAGCGTTCGCCAGAGCGACTTTCCGCGCTAGCGACTTGCGCAAACTCTCATGAATATCGTCCCGGCTGGCATACACGAAATTCTCGACACCCTTCTGCGATTCGTCGCTATATCGGTGTAAAACCTGGGCCATGGGCTGTACATTTGAGGTATCGAGTTCGTTGAGCTGATTAACATAATCAAGAATGGAATTGAGGTCACGCAGCAAGCGCGCACGTTCCTCGCTGGTTAGTTCCAAATTGGCCAAGTCAGCTACATAGGCGACGTCTTTATCGGTGACTTTCATATGGTTTGCTGATTTTGCTAGAAACGGGAAGGCTCAGCCTACAAATTGTCCCTCTAATTTCAGAATAGCAGTTTTGAGGGGGGTCTTATGACACACTTTCCAAGAAAATATTGGGAATTATATACTTGACAAACCGATAGAATTCATGCAGAATGCACTTGGTTAGCAAGAGGCCAAAAAGAGAGGTAACCAAGTATGAACCTCCGAAATGTGGCTCAGAATTTCTCGGACGAAGACCAAGCAAGAAGATTCCTTGAAAAATTAAGTTGGCCGGATGGCCCTGTTTGCCCACACTGCGGGCTGGTCAATGAAGCATATCGACTAGAAGCAAATCCAGAATCGATAACACCCGTTCGCAAAGGCGTGTGGAAGTGTCGTGGATGCCAAGGGCAATTTTCCGTGACAGTCGGCACTATTTTTGAGGACAGCCACATTCCACTTAACAAGTGGCTCACGGCAATTCACTTCATGTGCGCCAGTAAGAAGGGCATGAGTTCTCACCAGCTACACCGTATGCTGGGCATCACGTACAAATCCGCGTGGTTTATGACTCATCGCATCCGCTATGCGATGGCTCAGGAGTCCCTTCTAAAGTCCAAACCACTGAGCGGCACAGTGGAAGTGGATGAAACATACATCGGCGGGAAAGAACGTGGCAACCCCGGCCATCCAACACCGGAACGAAGCAAGAAGGTTCCAGTGGTCACGATGGTTGAACGGAACCTTGTGGATGAAGCTGGACGTGCCCGTTCATTTTCCGTGCCCCGCGTGACCGTAGAAAATCTGAAACCAGTTCTCCGCGAATCCATTGCACAGGGAACACAACTCAACACGGACGAAGCAACCGTATACTACTTCTGCCGCGATGAGTTTCCGAAGCACGACGTGATCCGTCACAAGGAAAAGAAATATTCCGTGACAGAAGATGGTCGCAGGATTTCAACCAATGCCGTGGAAGGTTTCTTCGCTACGCTGAAACGCGGTATCAAACTGAACGAGCAGCTAGCGAGGCTCGGCGGATTTTCGTGAGGCTTTCTTCGGCATCGGCTTTGCCTGTAGGAGCCGCTTGATCGCATCCTCAAACTTCATCGGGTAAAGTGACACTGGTTTTTGATACGTTCGCTTGGCCTTTTTCTTCGCCGCCTTCATACAATAATTCTCATCACAATTTGCCAATCTGGCAAATAGCATATTCTCACCAATTACAAAAGCCTGTTACAAGCCAACCACAGCCTGTAGCTATAAACTGGACGTGCCATCTTGTTGACCGTTAACAAACCGATAACGGCCCGCCTAGAGTGTGATTGTACTAGAGGATAACGCCTGTAAGCAACTGATAGAAAAGGACTTAATTCATTTGGTTTTTAAAGTATATAATTCCCAAAATATTTGGCATAGATTCAACGGCTTCGCAGGATTTTGGCAAAAAAGGGGGCTTGACAAGATTTTTCGTAAGCGTGGTCATTTCGTCTCAAACTGCGATTTTTCCCGAAACGGGATCAACAAGATCGCTCAGCGTCGGAAGATTCCGAGACAGGGAATTCGTGCGCCACGAAATCCATAACTTGATCTTTAGTGTGGAATCGTCCCTCCAGTTGGCCATCCTCAACGGCGGACAAAATATCCTTGAAACGGGGCCCGGGTTTATAACCTGCTCCGATTAGGTCATCACCGGTGATCAGCGGAGCAGGCCGCACGACTGACGCCGGCATGTCCGCCAGTTTTTCCCGAGTGAAGTCGTAAAGGCTGAGGTCGCCATGGCTCGCCAGACAATCGATGCGATGTAGTTCCAGATGTTCCTCGAAGTGCGGCATGCGAACAAACTTCTTGAAGGTGGAGTCTTTCATGCCTTGCGCATCTGCGAAGCGCATGTGGTTGTCGACCAGCGCCAGGATTTGCGCAGTGTCCTCGTTGGAGAAACGCATTCGCTGACAGATTTCCTCCGACATTTTGACTCCTACTTCGACGTGTTCGTCGAAGCGGATGCGATCAGGCGCGATGCGGAAAGTCGGCGGTTTGCCGACGTCGTGCAACAGGGCACCCCAGGCCAGAGTAGGCGAACAGGGTTGTGGCAGGTGCTGGAGCAAAAGCAAAGTATGCACGAAAACGTCTCCCTCGGGATGGAACTCGGGAGGTTGTGAGACACCCTTCATGGCTTCGATCTCAGGTAGCAACTCGTGGAGCAGCCCGGTGCGATCAAGCAGAAGGAAAGCAGAGCGGGCATGCCCCTCCGTCAGAATCTTGGTAAGTTCGTCTCGAACACGCTCGCGGGAAACCTGATGAACCTGCGAGGCGAGCTTCTGAATGGCTTGAAATGTTGCCGGCTCAATTGCGTAGTCGAAACGCGAGGAGAAGCGCACAGCACGTAGCATGCGCAGTTTGTCTTCTGCGAACCGGCGTTCGGGATCGCCGATGGTGCGAATGATCCTGGCTTCCAGATCATTGCGCCCGTTTACAAAATCCAGCACTTGATTGGTGACGGGATCGAACAGCAGACCGTTGATGGTGAAATCACGGCGCAGAACATCTTGCCGCGGGTCGCTGCTGAAGCGGACCTCGTCGGGGTGACGTCCGTCACTGTAACCAATGTCAGAACGAAAAGTTGCAACCTCAACGACGCTGCCATGCTGGTGGTTGTGTGTGTCCTCCTCGCCAGATTGCGGTACCAAGACGACCCCAAACTGCACGCCCACCGCGTAGGTTTCTGGGAAGATTGCCATCACCTGATCGGGCGTGGCATCGGTAGATACATCAAAATCAGCGGGCTCACGACCGAGCAGTAAGTCGCGGACGCATCCGCCGACAAGGAATGCCTGGTGACCAGCGCGCCTCAACCGGGCAACGATGTTCTCTGCGTGTTGCTTAGGGTTCATTCAAGCTCTCAAGTTGCCGCGCCTACAGCGGCTGATTGATTTAATGTAGTCCACTGGGGAGCGCCACCTCTCAATCATGGGACCCGGATGGCGGCATCAGCTTCCAGCACACCGACCCGGAAAAAATTCCCGAGTTTTATCGTATTCCTTCCCAAAATGCTGAGCGACGCTCGGATCGACAGGCCCACGCTCAGCCTCGCCTGCGGTTGGAAAATCGTAAACCTTTTAAAACTATAGCAACTTACCGTTTGGACGTACCGCATAAGGTTAGGGCATTGGCGTGCGGCTGATCCGTGGTGTCAGGAGGGGAAGTGAACCAAGCTGAACTAGCTGCGGAGAGAACGCAAGCGCCTGGCAGACCCACCACGCGGATCCCAGCAAGGGGAACTATTTTGCTGGTGGAGGATGAAGCTTTTGTGCGCGAAATCACCGCCGAGATCCTGGAGAGCGCGGGATATCGTGTGCTGAAAGCGCGCAACGCGGTATCAGCGAAGGGCATGTTTGAGCGTCATGGCAGGACGGTGCAAGTGCTGCTGACGGACGTGATCTTGCCGGGGCAGAACGGTCGCGACCTAGCCAAGGAACTCAGGATTATCAATCCCGATTTAAGGGTAATCTTCACATCTGGTTATCCAGAGAATGTTGCCACTGGGAAAGATAGCGCGACGACCAAGATGTTCTATCTGCCGAAGCCTTTTTCCGCCGAATCCTTGCTTCGCAAGGTTTGGGAAGTCCTGGGGCAGGATTTAGAAGAGATCGCCATTTAGGCGCGTTTTCGATAACGGATAGACTGCAGGATGACGGCTGGAATGTCACCCAGCGGCGCTACGCGGCGCAAAATACCAGCCTCCGCGCACGATCGCGGCATTCAATTGCCCCTGCTGCTGGGTTTCCTCCTCGATGCGGAGCTGCAGGATGGGATCGCGCAGGCTCTGCAGTTTCTCGAGAGAAACACCGGTCCCATACGTAAGCGAGCCGACTGTGACAGGTTCACTCTCCGTCAGTACTGGTTGCAACCTGGAGTAGCCGGGGGTGTTGACGTTAGCCACGTTATTGGTCGTGGCATCCAGGGCGCCTTGCTCGGCTCCCAACGCCCCAGTCGCAATCGACATGATTCCAATTAGGCTAGACATGGGTTGATCCTATCGAAGGCGGCTGTGATGGGGATACCGGTTGCAACGGGGGGTGGGTGTAGGTCACACCCGAGTTTTCGAGAACTCGACAGAAGATATCCACCGTACGCCTTGCCCGCCGCAGCAATGCGCCGTAAGCGCGGTTCAGATGGCTTAACCGACTTACTACTTCGGCCAAATCGAGCAGCAATGCCCGCTGCCGTTCGCCTGCAGGGCCAATATCTGCATCATGCGAGTTTGCAACGTTACGCCCTGCCGGGGTGGACGAGATGCGCCCGGGCGCGATTTCGGAAACCAACCGCCATTGCTCGCAGAGCTCTCGTTGCCGCTTCGTCTGCGCGCGAAGCTGTGCGATGTGGGAGCCGAGGACTGCGGCCTGCGCGCGCTCGAGGGAGTCTGCTAACTCACGCATCAAGCCGATCCGCCCTTCAAGCGCTTCGTTCACGGAGGAGATCCCTTGATCCATGCTGGTCGATCCGGTTTCAAGCCAAGCTGTCAATCTGGTGCTGTGGGGCTTCGGGATTGCTGTCTGGTTCGGAGCTGCTGGAAACCGGTGCTGGTGGGCGTCTTGGCCGAGGCCGGGGCTCACGCTGCGGCTCGTGTCCCAGCCGCTCAGGCAGACGTACGGCGGGTTCCACACGTTCGGGACCGATCTCGCTCATAACGTGCTCCGGAAAACCTGATCAGGCAACACCTAGCATATGAGAGACCAATGCTGCGGCGGTCTGCTCCGAGGTCACCGCATAAAGTCCGCCGCGCACGGCTTCCGACAAAGCCGAAACTTTGTCCTGTCGTACCTCGGGAAGCTGGCCAACCGCAGCGGCAAGAGTCTGCACCCGGACATAGTCCGGAGAGAACCTGGCGACGTCGGATGGCGCTTCGTTGCCGACTGGAGCTGATGCCGATCGCAATCGGGAATTGGCCGATTCTGCAGCCTCCGGTGCTTGCCCGACGGTCGTGTTTAAGTCAATTCTCATCGCAATCTCCTGGCCTGAGCTTTCCCTACTAGTTCCCTGCAATTAGACTATCGGCAGATGATTAGAAAGCTTTAATGCGCCACCGCCACTTTGGCCGCACTCACCTTAGATCGACGTGCAGGCGCGATGCTTTACAAGTTTTGATCACCTTAGCGCCTCTTGCTGAGCGGCGGGGTTGCTCCTAAGGCCCAGTCGTGCTAGAAACGCCAGAGGGAACTAATGAGCTGCCATGGCAACTGGTTCTGAAGCTCGGGTCAGTCCGCGCGTGTCTAAAGCGGCGAAAACAGACGAAGTTGTAATTCCTGAAAAGCTTTATTTCCGCATAGGAGAAGTAGCCCAACTATGCCGGTTGCCAGCCTACGTGTTACGTTTTTGGGAAACTGAATTCCCACAGCTTAAACCGGTCAAAAGTAGCACGGGCCAGCGGATGTATCGTCATAAAGATGTGGAGAATGTACTGCACATAAAAAAGCTACTTTACGAGGAAGGGTTTACTATAGCTGGGGCGCGCCAGCAGCTGCGCGCAGAGAACAAAGGTGAGAAGAAGCAGACGCCGCTGCCTTTTCCTGAAAGGCCCGCATCTGATCTGAAACAGATTCAGCAGGGCCTGCGCGAGATTCTTAACATCCTTTCAGCCCGACGATGAGCTGGATCAGGCGCAATCGCAGGCTACGCGGAATCCATAGTCAGCGTATCTGAATTGAGGGGGCAGGCTGGATCGAGCCGCGCAGCGCGCCACCTTAACGTGATGTCGCCAGGAGCCTCCGCGCGAGGCACGGCGCTCGCCGGTTTGCGGCCCATGGGGATTGCGATCGGCGGAAGTTGCGTAATAGTCGGGCTGATACCAATCACTGCACCATTCGTGTACATTCTCACAAATGTCGAAAATTCCAAAGGTGTTGGGCGTGTAATGGGCGACCGGTTCGGGTCCGAGAATCCAGCGCTCGTGATACTTCGGGAGCGATTGCGGGGGATCGTCTCCCCAGGGAAATTGCTTGCCCTCGAGACCGCCGCGAGCGGCGCGCTCCCACTCCGCTTCGGTAGGGAGACGATACCTGCGTCCGGTTGTTCCGGCAAGCCAATCGCAATATTGAACCGCCTCGAACCAGGACACCCCAACCACAGGCTTCTGGGGCAGCCAGAAATTGGGATCATCCCACAGTAGGGGTGGTTGCATGCCAGTGGCCTGGAGAAAGCAAGCATATTCCGCGTTGGTCAACTGGCATTCGGCCAGACAAAACGCGTCCACCCATACACGATGCACCGGACGCTCGTTATCTTGTCCTGTTTGCGAGCCCATGGCGAACCAACCAGCCGGGATGAGTGCCAGCTTTGGCGCGCGTGCGACGTCTGTATTTATGCGCGTTGCAGTTGACACGGATACTCAGCTCTCCATCACTCTAAGATTGGGGCTAATAATTAGCGTGGGCTCCGTCACCCGCTGCACCTCATTTGCGTTCAGTCCACTAGCAATTTCTTCGAGGACCAGCCCTTTAGGAGTGACCTGAATCAACGCCATCTCGGTGACAATTGTGTCCACTACACGAACACCGGTGAGGGGGAGTGTGCATTGCTTAAGAATTTTGGGTTGGCCTTCGCGCGTAGTGTGCTCCATGGCAATGATCACGCGTCGCGCTCCGGCGACCAGATCCATGGCCCCGCCCATGCCTTTGACGGTTCTCCCGGGAACCATCCAATTCGCGAGATTGCCTTCTTCGTCCACTTCCATGGCTCCAAGCACGCTGAGATCGATGTGACCGCCGCGGATCATGGCAAAAGAATCGGCGCTCGAAAAATATGCGGTACCCTTGATCTCGGTTATGGTTTCCTTGCCGGCATTGATCAGATCGGCGTCTTCCGAACCCTCAAGGGGATACGGACCGATGCCAAGCATGCCGTTTTCACTTTGCAGGATTACATCCATTCCTGCAGGAACGTAGTTGGCGACCAGCGTGGGCATACCAATTCCCAGGTTCACGTAGAAGCCGTCGCGCAAGTCGGATGCGATGCGTTTCACGATGCGTTCGCGTTTGTCGAGATCCTTGCCGACTTTGGATGCCATGGACATGTTCGGAAGTCCGAGCGGGCGGGTTGTCAGTGGTCAGCAGAGAGCTGGTGACTGCTCACTGACCACTAGCCACCCTTCTCACCGTTCTCTTCTCAATCCTCTTTTCATATAACTCACCTTGGAAAACTCGACTCACGAACACGCTGGGCGTATGGACCATATCAGGTTGCAACTCGCCGACATCAACCAGATGCTCAACTTCGGCGATCGTTATTTTGGCGGCGGTGGCCATCATCGGATTGAAATTGCGGGCGGTCTTGCGATAAACCAGATTTCCCCATTTATCGCCTTTCCATGCTTTCACCAGCGCAAAATCCGCTTTCAGAGCACGTTCCATGAGGTACAGGCGTCCGTCGAATTCGCGTGTTTCTTTGTTCTCCGCCACTACCGTGCCAACTCCGGTGGGCGTGAAGAATGCGGGAATGCCCGCGCCTCCAGCACGAATGCGCTCTGAGAAGGTTCCTTGGGGCACCAGGTCGAGCTGGATTTGTCCTTGCAGAACCATTTGCTCGAGCAGTTTATTTTCGCCCACATAAGTTCCGATGTGCCTGCGTATCTGTCCCGCAGAAAGCAGCAGCCCCATGCCAAAACCGTCCACGCCGGCATTATTGCTGATGGTGGTGAGGTTTTTTACGCCTTTCCGAACGAGAGCGCGTATCAAGTTCTCCGGAATGCCACATAAGCCGAAGCCTCCGACCATGATCGTGGCCCCGTCAGACACATCGCGCACGGCCTCATCTGCATTGGCGACAACCTTGTTCATCAGCAGAGAATTTTAAATGAAAAGAGGGCAGAAGCGAGATGACTTTCATCTCTGCATGTCGCGTTTACGCCGGGTCGCCGATGGTGTGCCGTGATTTTTGCGCAGTTGATGCGCTCTCTCGAATTCGGCTGCCAGTTCGCGAGTATCGAGATTCTCGCGAATGTGAGCCAATCGCTGCTCCACCTTCAAAAGACCGTCCTGCAAATTGGCCTTATTGGTGAGAGCCACGTCGCGCCACCAGGAATAGGGGCTGGCGGAGATTCGAGTCATCTCGCGCAAGGCACGGCCACCCACTTCGAGCAGCGGAGCCTCTGCGCCATACTCGTCCACGAGAGTAGCCGCCAACGCGGTGGAGATCATTTGTGGCAAATGGCTGATCCAGGCGCACAATTTGTCGTGGTCCTGAGCGTCAATTGAGGCAACGCGAGCCCCAATTTTCTGCAGCCATTGAACATACTCTCCGCTGACTTTGTCGTAGACGCTCTGTCCCGGAACCGGTGTCAGGAACCAGGTTGCTCCCTGAAATAGATCTGAATCGGCGAATTCAAAGCCGGATTGCTCTTTGCCGGCCATCGGATGCCCGCCGAGGAACCGAGCGGCCAGATTCTTAGCGAAAACCTTCCTGGCTCGCGCCATGATTTCCAATTTTGTACTGCCGACGTCGGTGAGCAACGTTTTGTCGGAAAGACGCGGGCCCAGCCGATCAATGAAATCGATAATTGCAAGCACCGGCGTAGCAAGAATTACCACCTCACTGCCACGTATGGCTTCAAACACATGTTGTTCGGCGGCATCGAAAGCCCCAGACTTCATTGCGCGTTGCAGCACAGGCACGCGATCAGAACCGATAATTCGGCCGCGAAAGCCGCACTTCTTCAAAGCAAGGGCGAGCGATCCTCCAATGAGGCCGGTGCCGATGATCGTAATTTGACGCAAAGGCATGCAGGGCCCGCGCCCCTAGGGCGGATGCAGGATTCTAACTTCTATCCCGCTGTTGATTGTCAGCTCTTCATCAGACTATTAAGGTCGTCAGGATGGATAGCGTGCAGCTGAGCATCCTCGCGATCCACCAGCCCTCGATTGACCAACTGCACCAACGACTCCTCCAGCGTGAACGAACCCTTGTTCTTGGTCATGGTAATTTCCTGATGCAAATGTTGCAGCGCGTTGCGGCGAATATGCTGCCGGGCGCCATAACCAACCATCAATAACTCCGCAGCAGGGAGACGTCCGCCGCTCTTGCTCTGCAGAAGAGTCTGCACCAACACGGCTGCCAGAGCCATAGCGAGCTCCTGGCGAATGGTGTGTTGCCGTTCCAGAGGAAAGGAATCTGATACTCGCGACACGGTTGATGGGACATCGGTGGTATGCAGAGTAGAAAAAACCAGGTGCCCTGTTTCGGCGGCAGCGACAGCGATGCGCATGGTTTCCGGATCCCGCATTTCCCCGACCACGATGATGTCAGGGGCCTGGCGCAGTGCGGCCCGCAGAGCGGTAGGGAAGTCTGGCGCATCGACTCCGATTTCCACCTGCTCTACGACGCTTTTGATGTGAACGTGCTCGTACTCGAGTGGATCTTCAATAGTGATGATGTGGCGCGCTTCGTGCCGGTTGATCT
Source organism: Terriglobales bacterium (assembly GCA_035624215.1). GTDB lineage: Bacteria > Acidobacteriota > Terriglobia > Terriglobales > Acidobacteriaceae > JAFAGX01. Next base: position 29,873 of record DASPRY010000115.1, on the reverse strand, counting down.
CATCAATCAGAGCGGCAAGCGTGGTGGATTTCCCTGAGCCTGTGGCTCCGCCCACCAACACCAGCCCACGGCGCAAACGAGCAAGGGATTCCACTCCCGACGGAAGATTCAGTTCGCGAAGAGAAGGAATTCTGGATGGCAATGCTCGGATGGCCGCCGCTGCTGTGCCGCGCTCGTGGTGCAGATTGATGCGAAAGCGGCCGAGGCCATCGATACGATAGGACGAATCTCCAATATGATGTTGCCGGTAAAGCTGCAAAGCGTGTCGCGTCAGGGCGGGCAGCAGCGCGGCTTCGATTTCTGGTCCTTGCAGCGGCTCCTTCTCGAGGCCACGCACTTCGCCTTCGAACCGGATAGAGGGCGGAGCGCCGGGAACGAGCAGTAGATCGCTGCCTTTCTGTTCAGTCAGCAACGACAGCCAGCGATTCAGACGCTCGGCTCCGACAAGCGGAGGTTTCTGCGTGTCATCATCTGCGGGTTCGGAAAGGAAGCGGTCGGTTTCGGCAAACTTATCCATGTCGTTAAGCCCCTCTTAACTAGAGCGGCGAAGTGGAGCGATCTTGCGGCCGACTGCGGGCGCAATCATGCGAAGCTGGTCCATCAAGTCGGAAAATTGTTGCGGATAAAGCGACTGCGCGCCATCCGACAAAGCCTTGTCGGGATCGTGGTGAACCTCAATCAGAAGCGCGTCCGCTCCGGCAGCCACCGAAGCTCGCGCCATGGGCGCAACTTTGTCACGAATACCAGTGCCGTGAGAGGGATCGGAGGCGATGGGCAAGTGCGTCAGCTTGTGAATAATGGGAATCGCTGCGATATCCAAGGTGTTGCGAGTGTGCGTTTCGAACGTGCGTATGCCGCGCTCGCACAGGATGATGTCATAGTTTCCACCGGCCATCATGTACTCAGCCGAAAGGAGGAGTTCCTCGTAGGTGGCGGCGATTCCCCGCTTCAACATGACCGGCTTTTGGATCTTGCCTAGTTCGCGCAAGAGATTGAAATTCTGCATGTTGCGCGCGCCCACCTGGAAAATATCCACATAGGGCAACATGACCGCAATCTGGGAAATCTCCATCACTTCACTGATGACGAGCAACCCGAAATGGTCACCTGCCTCACGTAACAACTTCAGGCCTTCTATTCCAAGACCCTGAAACGAGTAAGGGGATGTGCGAGGCTTGAAAGCGCCGCCGCGAAGAACCTGCGCACCGGCATTTCTGACCTGCTCCGCGACGGCGAACAGTTGCTCACGCGATTCCACGGAACACGGTCCCGCCATGACCAGCACCTCATCTTCGCCGATGCTCACACCATTGCCGAACACGATCGTTGTTCCCTGCGGGCGGAAGTTGCGCGCCGCCAGCTTGTAGGGCGCGCTGATGCGATGGACCTCCTGCACGCCGGGCAGCACTTCGAGGTTCCGAATGTCGAAGTCGATGCGGGCACCGACTGCCGCAACCACGGTCTGGCGTGCTCCCGTGGAACGGTGGACAGAGAAGCCCATGCGGATCAGATGCTCAATGACCCGCTGGATTTGCTCCTCGGTCGCGGATTCTTGCATGGCGACGATCATAGAAAGCAGCAATTAGCACTTAGCAACTAGCCGTATCGGCCGACTGAGTTTAGCTATGGGACTCGAGGGTTAAGTGCCAATGGTAAAGTGCTAATTGCTAATTGCTTAATCATTCACCTCAGAATCCAATTCTGTGCTGCCTTGCGCGTTTGCCCTTTCCGGAGCACTTTCTTCGCGCTGAATCTGGCGCATGATGTCCATGATCCGTTCATAGATACTGAGCAAGTCGTGATCGGGCAGCGGCCCTCGATTTATATGGCGCGCATTGTCAAACACAGCTTGTTCGCGGTCTGGCTCGTAAATCGGCATTCCCGCGTTGCCTTTCAGCTTGCCGATTTCGTGAGCGGCCTGTGCCCGCTGGTTCAAAAGTTCCACCAATTTGCGATCTAGTTCGTCGATTTTCTTGCGCCAATCGGAGATATCCATAAAAGTCAGTAGCTAGTGGCTAGGAACTGGTTTATGAATTCTGCCACAGACTGGGCTTCCTCGCCGGGATGGCTCTCGATGATCTCAACGATGGCACTACCGATCACGGCGGCATCCGCGAATTTTCCTAAAGAACGGAATTGCCCTACGGTGGCGATGCCGAATCCCACGGCAATGGGGAGATCGGTGTGTTTGCGAAGGCGTTTGACCAGAATTTGTGCGTCCTCGGGCAATTGCTTGTGGGCCCCAGTCACGCCAGTTCGAGATACGGCGTAAACGAAGCCGCTGGAAGCCCGTGCGATGCGTTTAAGACGCTCATCGCTGCTGGTAGGCGCGGCTAGAAATACCGTGGCCAGGTTGCGCTTTCGCATCTCCTCCAAGTATTGGCCGGCTTCTTCAACCGGCAGGTCGGTGATCAGCGCACCGTCGATGCCTGCATCCTGCGCCGCCGCACTGAACTCTGCCAACCCCATACATATGACCGGGTTCAAGTAGGAAAAGATGATAATTCCGGCGGGTGAGCGCTGACGAATGCCTTTGGCGAGCTTAATCACCTGCCTGAGGGTCGTGCCATTTTGGAGCGCACGCTGACTGGCACGCTGAATGACTGGTCCGTCCGCTACAGGATCACTGAACGGCACTCCAAGCTCAACGACGCTTGCGCCTGCGGCGATAGCCGCCAGGACAATATCGCGAGTTGTGTTTAGATCGGGGTCGCCACAAGTGACGTAAGCGATAAGTAAAGGCCGGTTTGTGAAATTGAGCGGCATGTGGAATCACAGTGAGTCGCTGATCAGGCCATGGGTTCGAGGGTCAATCTAATTTCAGGCTTTGCCGCAGAATCCCTATGTCTTTGTCTCCGCGTCCCGAGACATTCACAACCACAATGTCCGCTTTCCTCATCTTCGGGACGCGCTTGATTCCTTCGGCAACGGCATGTGCAGATTCAAGAGCGGGTATGATGCCTTCGGTTTGCGCCAACAAGGTGCAGGCTTCAAGAGCTTCGGCATCGGACGCAGAAACATATTCGGCACGGCCAGAATCCTTGAGCCAGGCGTGCTCCGGCCCGATCGAGGGATAATCAAGACCCGCCGAGACGGAATGTGTGTTTGCGACTTGTCCGCTTGCGTCTTGCAAGAGATAGGAATAGGTTCCCTGCAGTACGCCTGGAGAGCCACCGTGAAAGCGTGCAGCGTGCTCACCCAGGTTTTCACCGCACCCTCCGGCTTCAACGCCAACCAGTTTCACCCGCTTATCCTTGATGAATTCGTGAAAAATTCCGATGGAATTCGATCCGCCGCCAACGCACGCGATAATGGCGGTCGGCAGTTTGCCCTCGGCTTTCAGAATCTGCGCGCGCGTCTCACGTCCAATTACCTTGTGAAAGTCGCGCACCATGGTCGGATAGGGGTGTGCACCCAACACGCTGCCAAGAAGATAGTGGGTGGTGCGAACGTTGGTGACCCAATCCCGCATGGCCTCATTAATGGCATCCTTCAGAGTGCGCGAACCGGAGTCCACCCCACGCACGTCCGCCCCGAGCAGTCGCATGCGGAAAACATTGAGTTCCTGTCGCCGCATGTCCTCCGTTCCCATGTAAACAACGCACTCGAACCCAAAGAGGGCGCACACTGTTGCGGTCGCGACGCCGTGTTGACCGGCGCCCGTCTCAGCTACAATTCGCCGTTTGCCCATGCGCTCAGCCAGCAACGCCTGCCCGAGACAGTTGTTGATTTTGTGAGCGCCGGTATGGAGCAGATCTTCGCGCTTGAGATAAATCTTGGCCCCGCCCAGTTTTCTCGTGAGACGTCTGGCGAAAAAAAGCGGGGTCGGCCGGCCCGCGTAAGTTCGCAGGAGTTCATCAAGCCGTTTTTGAAAGCGGGGTTCGCGCTTCGCCTTCTGGTACTCTCGCTCTAATTCTTCCAACGGCGACATGAGCGTTTCGGGGACGTAGCGGCCCCCGTAGGGCCCGAAACGACCTCTCGGGGCACGCCCCGCTGAACTTTTTCTCGTTATCGTCGCAGTCGCCATTTTCAACGTTCCTTATCAACATGTCGTACTGCGGAAATAAACGTTCGCATTTTGTCGGGATCTTTCTTTCCTGGACGAGCCTCCACTCCGGAAGAAACATCCACGCCCCAGGGGTTAAGTATATGCATAGCCTCAGCGACATTTGTCGCGGTAAGGCCGCCGGCGACGACAACCTTGACGCTAGTGGCCAGTTTCTGAACAACGGGTGCTGCCTTCGTCCAGTCAAACGTTTTGCCCGTTCCTCCAGGCTGTTGAGGCTCGCCGGCATCCAGGAAGATCGCGTCGAATGGTGCTCTGAAGTCCGGTAGAGGCTGCCCATTGATCAAGCAACTGGCTGGCCAAGCCGGGTAGATCTTCAAGCGAGTGCAGGGATGCACGGCCCGCAATTCAGGATTTGAGCCTGGAGATCCGCCAGCGGCAGAAGAAAAGTGTACCTGCACTGCGCTTAGCCCACACCGGCTTGCGATGTCAACGCACCGAACAATTTCTTCCTTCGCAAACACACCAACCGTTTCCGTTTGCTGCGGCAGCCTGCCGATCATTCCTCGTGCTTGCTCTGGGCTCACAAATCGAGGACTCTTCTCATAGAACACGAACCCTAACGCATCCGCGCCGGCGTCGACCGCTGTCAAGGCATCATCCAGGTTCGTTATTCCGCAAATTTTGACCCAAGTCATAAGCCCAGTTCCCAGCTCAGTTGCCGGTTCTCAGCGACGCTAACTGTTCAGACTGCTCGAGCAGAGCGCGTAGCGCCTTGCCCGGAGATTCCGCTGCCATTAGCGACTCACCAATCAGGAACGCATGATAGCCCGCAGTGCGCAAGCGGACGATATCGGCTGGGCTGCGAATGCCACTTTCGGCCACGCGCAGTGCATTTTTCGGAATAAACTTTTCCAGCCGAAACGCGGTCTCCGGATCAACTTTGAACGTCCGCAAGTCGCGATTGTTCACACCGATCAGATCGCATCCGGCATCAGCAGCGCGTTGCAGTTCGCTTTCATCGTGAATCTCACATAACACGTCCAACTCATATTCGCGCGCCTGACGCACCAGGGTTTGCAGTTCTGACTGCGTTAGTGCGGCAACGATTAGCAGAATTGCGTCTCCGCCGTTGGCACGGGTTTCCAAGATCTGAACGTGGTCCACAATAAAATCTTTGCGCAAGCAAGGCAGTTTTGTACTTCCTCGGGCAAGCCGCAGATTCTCCAAAGACCCCTGAAAAAATTCTTCATCCGTGAGCACGGAGAGAGCTGCAGCACCGGCAGCTTCGAGTTGCGCCGCCAGACGACCAGCCTCAAAATCGTCACGAATCAAACCGCGCGACGGGGAGGCTTTTTTGAGTTCGGCAATAATCGCGGGCCCATGTCGGCTTCTAGATTCCAACGCGCTCCGAAATCCCCGCGGCACACACCCCTGCGCTGCGCGTTCGAGTTGGCGCACGTTAAGCGAGAGAAGGTTTTCCCTTAGTTTTTGCCGAGTTGCGGCAACTATCTGCTCGAGGCTGGCGGGCATCGTGGTGAGAAGATTATAAGTGAGACTGCCACATGCCAGCCGAATCAGTGCAAAAGTGGCCCCAGCTTGTTCCTCTTACACGAGCTGCGCGCAAGGTTGTTCGAAGACGCCGGGGGTTAGAATCTCTTCCTTAATCTGGAATCCACGCTTTCTAGCCTGTTTTACAAAAGATTCACCTGGTACGGCGAGTTCCAGAGGAATTGACCCATGTGGGATTTCGCCTTTTGCCATCATCTCAGCAACGATGGACATGTGCCATCCGGTGGTTCGTTGCATCGCGCTGAATCCGGTTTGTTCATCGTAATAATCGATTACTTCGACCGTGGCTTCGGTTCGACGACCGTTTTTCTTTCCGACGGCGCAGACTCGAACAATGCAGACATCACGCACATCATCATCCCGCACTTGTGGCTCGAACAGGGTATGAAACAGCTTGCGAGGCACAACTTCGATTCCATCGACGTCGACGGTTTTGGGGTCGAACAGGCCAAGATCGGAAAATGCTTTCAGCTGCGCAAATGTGCCTGGATAGCGCAGTACCTTGAGCTGGTAGGTCCGGAGTTTTCCTCGGAAAGTCCAGGGCGCAGTCGAAACGCCACCCGCAATGAGAAAGGCTTCCAGCTTTCCAATCGGCGGGACGTCGATCATCTCGAACTCGCTGAAGCAGGGGGCGTGGAAGAGTTCGCCATCGCGCAGAATGGTCATGCCCCCGTAGTATTCGTTGGTAAGACCTTCGATGCTAAATGTGAGCGCGTAATTCCACGGTGGTTTGGGACGCTGCGGCAGGCCTCCATCATACATATAAACATGTTCGGCTTCCCCGACCAGGCTCATCGCATACACGGCGAGGGTGTTTCCCATTCCCGGCCCCATGCCGCAATCGGGCACGACACATACTCCAGCACGGGTCGCCTCACGATCCAGGGCGTGTTGTTGGCGAACAATGTCGGTGTTCCCGCCCAAGTCGCAAAACGAGACGCCGGTTTCAATTGCTGCCCGAGTTAATCCGAGGTTGTAGAAATAAGGAACGGCACTAAGAGCAACGTTGTAACCCTTCAGAATGCGTCGAACTGCACTTTCATCGCGAACATCGAGTGGGATTGCATCCACGATTTTGTCGTGCACCAACTCGTTTGCGCGATCTGCTGCGCACCTGGCTAACTGCCTGTCGGAATCGGCGAGGGTTACTCGCGAAGCTTGGCCGAAAACCGCCAAATCATATGCAGCGGCAACTCCTTGCCTGCCAGCGCCCAAAACTATGTATGAATACGCCATGATCCTAAGCTCTCCTATCTCCCTGGAATCATTCTGAGCGCTCACGGCGACATATGCCGTGACCAAGGTCACCAAGTTAGGTGCTCCGCGGGATCGGTGCTCGAGAACGGAAGCAGAATTTGTGGGGATCGGTCGAATTCGGCGCTGCACGCTTAGTTTGGCTTCTTCCCGGGCTAAGGTTCGGCGTTAGCGCCTGAGCGGGGCTCGATCTTCAGTCGCAGACCCCCGTCAATTCTCCTCAACTTAGCTGGTTAATAGGCTCAGTGGCCTTTCAGGAGAATAGTAACCAAGTTGCGCAATTTCTGGACATCGGCTGGCAGGAGTGCGCATCAAACAAGGTATAATGAAGCGAGTTCTGGATGAACTGACCTGCTTCTGAGAAACCAGTCGATGTCCACAAAATTGAAGGCTGCAATTCTGATTCCCTCGGCTGCGGTGCTGTTATTCACGGTAGTCGGAACAATGGATGGAGTTCGCGCCTCCAGCAATGAAGGTGCTTATCGCCAACTTCAGGTATACAGCGAAGTCCTTTCGCGGGTGCGCAGCGAATATGTTGAGGACCCCAATATTCCTGCGGTGACCGAGGGTGCGCTGCACGGCTTGCTCGAATCGCTGGACGCCGATTCCAGCTATCTGACGCCGGAAGAGTACAAGGAGTATAAGGCGCATCAGGTTGAGGGGAAGGCGGATATTGGAGCTTCTGTTTCCAAGCGCTTCGGCTATGCGGCGGTGATCTCTGTTATACCAGGCGGACCGGCGGACAAGGCTGGTTTGCAGGACACAGACATTCTCGAGGCTATCGAAGGCAAGAGCACGCGTGAGATGTCCCTGGCCGAGGTTCACAATCTACTGTCGGGACAGCCAGGTTCCAATGTGACAGTGTCGGTGGTGCGGGCTCGACGCGCTCAACCGGACAAGGTTGTAATCACCAGAGATATTGTGAATGTTCCACCCGTGACCGACAAGATCATGGGCGACGGCATAGCTGAGATCCGAGTTGACGCGCTTACCAAGGGCAAGTCGCAGGAAATTGCCACTAAAATCAGGGCACTGCAAAAAGACGGAGTGAAGAAGCTGATTCTCGATCTGCGGAACTGCGCGGAAGGCGAGGAATCGGAAGGGATCGCCACTGCTAATCTATTTCTGAATCACGGGACCATTACATATTTACAGGGACAGAAATTCCCGCGTGAGGCCTTCAACGCTGATCCTTCCAAGGACATCACCAACCTTCCCGTGGTTGTGCTTGTTAATAAAGGAACGGCTGGCGCAGCAGAGATTGTGGCTGCCGCTATTCTCGAAAATGCACGCGGGGACGTGGTGGGTGACAAGACGTTCGGCGAGGGTTCAGTGCAGAAAGTCATTGAACTGCCCGATGGCTCCGCGTTGATCCTCTCGATCGCGAAATATTACAGCCCCAGCGGAAAGGCCATTCAGGACGCAGCCGTGACGCCTAATCTGGTAGTTGCCGACGCTGACGAAGATGCGTTAGCTCCCGATGATGACGAGAACGCAGCGCCTCCTGATCAGGTTAAGAAGCCGCAACCGCCGCAGGAGGACGAGCAACTGCAGAAGGCAATAGAAGTATTGAAGAGCCGTTCGAGTTAGTTCGTGTGCAGCGCGTCCTCACCTGCAATTTAGCATTCCTCCCAGGATTATCATTTGGAGGGCCCTTCGGTGTGCTCGCGGGAGAGGAGCTCCGGAAGCATCTGCTTCTTCAATGATAGCTCGCGTGAGGAGTCGCGCTTTCTTCCAAACCTGCTATCCTGACCCTGATCCCTCATGAAGGTGATTTATCAAGACCTTCCCGCCGCCGAGACCAGCGGGCGGAAGGTGATGGGTCGTGTCCTGTTTGGGCTGCTGGTGCTGCTTTCTGGCCTGATAGGTGCGTCGGTTGGTCTGCTGCTGGTGTACTCCACGGATCTGCCGCAAGCTGAACAACTGGAGCACTACCGCCCCAGTTCGATCACCGAACTTTACGATGACCACGGCCAAATCGTTGGTTCCTTCGCGCTGCAGCGGCGGGTGGTGGCAAGCTACAGCGATTTTCCTCCCATCCTGCGCGAAGCGCTGATTTCGATCGAGGACAAAGAGTTTTATCGTCATTGGGGTATCAATGTGTGGCGCATCGCGGGGGCGGCTTATCGCGACATTGAATCCGGAGGGAGGGTGCAGGGAGCGTCCACGCTCACCATGCAACTGGCTCGCAATCTGTTTCTCTCTCCCGAGCGCTCATTCCAACGCAAGATCGAAGAGGCGCTCTGGGCAATCCAAATCGAGCGGCGTTTCACCAAAGAGCAGATTTTCACTTTGTATGCCAATCAGATCTTTCTTGGCCACGGAGTCTATGGTTTCGAAGCAGCCTCGGAATTTTACTTCAGCAAGCCGGCAAAACAGTTAACGCTGGCCGAGGCTGCACTTTTGGCCGGTCTGCCGAAAGCGCCGGGATTGTACTCGCCGATCAGTCATCCCGATCGCGCCCTCAAGCGGCGGAATCTGGTCATCAATGCCATGCTGGAGGATGGGAAAGTTACGGCGAAGCAGGCAAATGAGGCCCGTAATGAACCTATTCAGTTGAATGTGCAGAAAGACCCGAACTCGGTGGCGCCCTACTTCGTCGAGGAGATACGGCGTTACCTCGAGAACAAGTATGGAGCCGATCAGGTTCACCAGAGTGGGCTGAGGGTTTACACCACGCTCGACATGGATCTGCAACGCGCCGCCACTCAGGCGGTGCTCGACGGGCTGGCAGCATACGAGCGGCGTCATGGATGGAAGGGTCACCTAGAAAACGTTTTGAATGAGGGATTTTCGCTGACTGGTTACGAGCATCCGGACTGGGACAGTGAGCCTGGAGCCGGTGGATACATCCATGGCTTGGTTACTGCGGTAGTTCCCGGATCGGCAACGGTCAAGTTCGGCCGCTACGCGGCGATGCTCGCGCAATCCGATGCCGCATGGACACAAAGCAAGCTCCAAACCATCCTGAAAACGGGCGACATCATTTATGTGAAGATCCTGTCGCTCCCTGTGGCAGGAAAAGCGCGTGTGGGACTAGAGCAGGATTCCGGTACGCAGGGCGCTTTGATCGCAATTGACAATGCGACCGGAGGGATCAAGGCCTTAATCGGCGGCCGGGACTTCGAGCAGTCCAAGTTCGACCGCGCGACGCAGGCGTTGCGGCAGGTGGGTTCATCGTTCAAACCTTATGTCTACACGGCGGCGATCGATCAGGGGGCCAGGCCGGACGACACGATTGTTGACACACCGGTCATGTTTCAAACGGCATCGGGCCCTTATGTCCCACATAATTATGATGAGAAATTTGAGGGCACGATTACGTTGCGGCGCGCCTTGGCGCAATCGCGCAATATCCCGGCTCTAAAGCTGGCGGATAGCCTGGGGATCAAGACGGTGATCGATTACGCCCACCGCTTTGGCATTACTTCGAATCTGCCGCCGTATCTGCCGGTGGCGCTCGGGGCAGCGGAAGTCACGCTGTTAGAGCAGACTTCGGCCTTCAGCGTTTTTCCCAACGATGGCGTTCGCGTGATCCCACGCTACATCACCAAGGTGACCGATTACGAAGGGCGTGTCATGGAAGAAGATTTTCCTGAAGTTAAAGACGTAGTCAGCACTCGCACGGCCCGCATTATGACCTCCATGCTGCGCGACGTAGTCCTGCACGGGACGGCGATTGCTGCCGCCAGCATGAAATATCCTCTGGCCGGCAAGACCGGGACCACGAATGATTTTACAGATGCATGGTTCATTGGTTTTTCCCCATCAATGACGACAGGGGTCTGGATCGGCTACGACGAGAAGAAATCTTTGGGAGCGAAGGAGAGCGGAGCACACGCGGCGCTGCCCATCTGGATGGATTTCATGAAGTTTGCTCTTGCCGGGAAAGATGCTGGCGAGTTCCAGCCCTTGCCGGAATTGCCCTCGAATCCGGCAGCCCAAAAGGTCGACACGCCAGACACCGCGCCGGCGGAGGAGGAGACGCACTGACGGAGGTCTGAGCTCGGTGAGAACGTTATTCCGTTTAGTTTTCCTGGCACTGGTCTTGTTGGTGGTAGCGCTGGTTTCCGCGTTGACGGCGATGAGATTTGCCATTCACACGCGCGAGGTTGCGGTACCCGACCTTGTGGGCAAGACTCCCGCTGAAGCACGCAGCGTCGCGGAGCTGAACGGCTTCCAGTTTGAAGTTGAGCGGCAATACTATAGCCCGAAGATTCCGGCGGGAAGGATTCTTTCGCAGATTCCGCCCGTCGGCACGCAGATTCGACGTGGATGGCAAATTCGCGTCGCAGAAAGCCTTGGCCCGCAGCGCGTCAATATTCCCAATGTGATCGGCCAGAGCGAGCGGGCGGCTGAAATTAACATTCTGCGACGCGGTTTGGATGTGGGAGCTGTGGCGCAAGTTGAGATAGCGGGTGTACCGCCAGATGAGATTGTTGCGCAAAATCCATCTCCCAGTGCCAGCAGCATCTCGGCGCCAAAAATCAATCTTCTCGCGGCACAAGCACCACAACCGCAAGCGTACGTGATGCCGAGCTTTGTCGGGCAGACCGTCAGCGCAGCCACTGCCGCTCTGAAAGATGCCGGGTTACGGTTGGGAAAACTTACAATGGCTGCTCCTGCAGGATCGAACGCTCCCGCAGCCCCACTTCAGGCTCCCAGCCCCTCGCCACAGCCGTCGCCCAGCAGCATCATCGTCTCCCAGAATCCGACTGCGGGAGGGAAAGCTCTTCTGGGATCGGCAGTTGATTTTGAAGTTCGATAGCCTCGGCCTTATTCGTTGGAACTCGGTAATTCCTTTAGTGAGCGCCTACATTTTTTTCAAGACAGCTGCGAACAAACCGTCGCACGGATGAACCCCTGGCGTCGTTCTCAGATAAGGTCCCCGGGCGAGGGAAGCAATGTCTTTCCACACAAGCTTGCCGTCGGTTTGAAGCTGTTGTAATCGCTCACGACAATCAACGAGCCGGAATGATGTTTCAAGGGAGAGTGTTTGTTCGACCACCTCTTCGTTTTCTTCCTTCTCAAGGGAGCATGTGGAATAGACAACTGTTCCCCCTGAAACCAGTTGCCGCATGACCGAACGCAGGATTGCAGCTTGGCGAGCCTGCAGATCGACCAGATCTTCGGGCTTAAGGCGCCATTTGATTTCGGGATTGCGGGCCAACGTGCCGGTCCCCGAACACGGGACATCGACAAGTATGCTGTCGAAAGCCACGCTCACGGGAATGGCTCTGGCATCAGCCGCAATGACGCGGACGTTTCCCGCTGTTACCTGTTTGCGTAACCGACGCGCGCGGTGCGGGTGTAACTCTCCCGCGATGATGAGAGCCGAGGGATTGCTCTCCGCGAGCACTCGGGTCTTGCCTCCAGGGGCTGCGCAACAATCAAGAATGCGAGACCCAGTACCAGTGAGAAGTGCCACCAGCTGGGATGCTTCATCCTGGATTGTGATTTGTGCCTGAAGTGGCGGGGGAAGTTCTGCCAGATCACCCGTTACCACGCGACGCGAAGATCCTAATAAACGGCCGGGAGCCAGCTTGATGCCCCGAGTTTCCAGTTCCCGGACGAGTGAGGCTTCGTAGATGGTGATTGCGGTTTCAGGAATCCGTTGATCGTAAAGGCAGATTTCGCGGGCAACATCTATGCCAAACTCATGAATCCATCGTTCGACGAGCCATTGGGGGTGCGCAAATAGCCTGGCCAGTTCAGAACCACTCTCACCTTTTGCGACCAGAGCCTGCAGAGCTGGCCGCGTCGGGGAGCGCGCCAATTCTCGAAGCAGTGCATTAGCAAAGGGAGCTGCGGATCGCTTTCGCGCCCGCTTCACTAGTTCCACGCTCTCGTGAATCGCGGCACGCGCGGGTATTCGATCGAGGAACATCAGTTGATATGCGGCCAGGCGTAACGCCGTTAGCACCTCCGGATCGATTCTTGCCAACTTTATTGAAGAACGACTTGCGATTTCTAGATCCAGCACGGAACGCCATCTTAGAACGCCCATCACCAGTTCCATCGCCAAGCGATGGTCAGGGCCGGAAAGCGTTTGGCGCGCAGAAGAATGCAGCAGTTCTGCAGTGAACGCATTTTGCTGGTCGACCCGCAGGAGAATCTCAAAAGCTGCAACGCGCGCAGGAGAAATGGGCATCAAGGTTGCCGAAACTTCAATCTAACCGCAGTTACCCGGCGAACGATGCGGTTGACAGTTATCCGAAGCGCTCCCGATATGCCGGCTTGTAGCCGTGGATGAAATCGGCAGCGGCCATGCGTTTCTTGCCTTCCGGCTGGACCACGAGCAACTCTATCGCAGTGCCACGTCCGCAGCCCACAATTAAGCGTCCGTTGTCGGTGACTATTTCGCCGGGTACGAGGTGGGCACTGGTCGGCCTTGCCTCCCAAACATTCAGATTCTTCCCATGAAAAGTAGTGAAAGCGCCGGGCCAGGGCTGAAACCCGCGCAGCCGGTTCCAGATCTCTTGTGCGTTGCGATGGAAGTCAATGCGGCCATCTTCTTTCTTGAGGACAGGAGCCAGAGTTGCCTGGCTGTGTTCTTGAGGGCGAGCATGAACAGTTCCGGCGGCAAGGCCGCGAAGCGTTGCAATCATCACGTCAGCTCCGATTGCGGCTAGCCGCGGCGCCAAAGTTTCAGCCGTGTCCTGGGGAGCAATCGTAACTTCCTCTTGCAACAAAATGTCACCAGTGTCCAGGCCAGCGTCGATGCGCATTGTGGTCACGCCAGTGACGCTGTCGCCGTGAGCGATCGACCATTGAATGGGAGCGGCGCCACGATATTTGGGCAGTAATGAGGCGTGCAGATTGATGTTGCCGAAAGCGGGCAGCTCAATCATCCACTGCGGAATCATCCGGCCATAGCCGACCACCACGATTGCATCTGGCCGGATCGATGTGACCCGGGAGCGAAATTCATCGTTGTCCTTGATCTTCTCAGGTTGCGTAACTGGCAGCCCGAGTTCGATTGCTTTCTGCTTCACCGGTGAGGGTGCCCGCTCCATGCCTCGCCCTCTCGGCCGGTCTGGCTGCGTCACCACTAGAGACACTGAGAACCGGGATGAAACGAGCTTTTCCAGCGTCGGAACCGCAAAGGCGGGTGTGCCGCAGAAAATAAGATTGAGTGATTCAGCCACTCTGGATTTCTACCACTCTCCGGCTTTCATCAGCTTGCGAATCTTACGCTTGATCAAATCACGCTTCAGAGCGCTGATGTGGCTGATATAAAGCTTTCCATTCAAGTGGTCGGTCTCATGCAGAAACGCGCGAGCCAGCAGATCTTCGCCGGTTTTTTCGTACCATTTTCCATTTACATCCTGGGCCCGAATTGTGACCTTGCGCGCCCGGCTCACCGGTTCGCGAAATTCGGGGATGCTCAAGCATCCTTCGGGTTGCGTATGCTTGCCCTCGGTGTGAATGATTTCGGGATTGACAAGCACGAGCTTGGCGTGAGGATCCTCCTTGAAAGTAACGTCGATCACCGCCAGGCGCTTCGAAATGCCAATTTGAGGTGCTGCCAGACCGACTCCCCGTGCCTCATACATGGACTCGAACATATCCTCTACCAGTTTTTTCAATTCATCGTCAAAAACGATGATAGGTTCCGCGGGTTTCTCCAGGACTGGATTACCAAACTTTACGATGGAATAGATCATTAATCAGTAGTCAGTACCCAGTATTTGGTAGCTAGTAATTTCTCAACTGCTCGAGATAGCCTTGGCAATTGCGCAGAGTCTCAGCCATGGAATCGCCGCCGAATTTGTCTAGGGCACAAGCCGCGAGAGTCAAGGCCACCATGGCTTCTGCAGCAACCCCCGCAGCGGGCACGACACATACGTCGGAACGCTCGTAAGCTGCCTTCACCGGCTGTCGGGTTGCAAAGTCCACAGACTCGAGCGGCCGCCGCAAGGTCGAAATAGGCTTAAGATATCCGCGAATGCGGATTTCCTCGCCATTGGAGACGCCACCTTCGATGCCACCAGCATTATTTCTGCTGCGCGTGAATCCAGCAAACCCGGCCGACTTTTCGTAACCTATTTCATCATGTACGGCAGAGCCCGGCGAAGATGCTGAGCTAATTCCTGCCCCGATTTCGACTGCCTTAACGGCTTGCAGCGACATCACAGCGGCAGCCAGGCGTGCATCCAGGCGCTCGTCCCATTGGGCATAGGTTCCCAACCCGGGAGGCGCGTGAGCCGCAACCACTTCGAAAACTCCGCCGACAGAATCTCCACTGCGGAGGGCACGATCGACCTCTTCTTTCATGCTCTGCTCAGTGGTGGCATCGGCGCAATTCAGCAGAATTTCCTGCTTTTGGCGCAGCGCGACAATCTGCTCCCACGTAACCCCATGCTGAAGCGCAACCGCACCCACCGAAATCACATGGCTAGAGATTTCGACGCCGAGCTCGCGGAGAAATAACTTGGCCAGCGCTCCGATCGCGACGCGGGCAGCGGATTCACGAGCGGAAGCACGTTCCAGGACGTAGCGAGCTTCGGGGAAGTTGTACTTCAAAGCTCCGGCCAAATCAGCATGCCCAGGGCGCGGCGATGCGACCCGTTTATGCTTCTCCAAATCTCCCTCCTCTACCGGGAGCGCCTCCTGCCAGTTCTTCCAATCCTTATTCTCCAGCAGGATGGCGATGGGTGACCCGATAGTTAGTCCGTGCCGCACACCGGAGAGGAGATGCGCGGTATCACGCTCAATTTTCATCCGCCCACCGCGACCATAACCCTGCTGCCGGCGCCAGAGTTCGCGATCGACAAAAGCGTGGTCGACTTTGAGTCCAGCGGGCAATCCAGACAAGAAGCCAATAAGAGCCTCACCGTGAGACTCGCCTGCCGTGAAATAACGGAGCATTGTTCTGGATTGTACCCGATGATCCGGACAAACCCGGAAGCAGAGTAGCCATTCAATTCCAGAATTATTCTTTGTGGCATCGAATAGAGCCGAGAACTGCTAAAATGTGAGGTACTTCGATTACTCAGGCCTGCATCTTCTAGCGCCGACTCTGGTGCAGTCGTGCCACTTCTTCTGAGTTCAGCTTTGGAGTGGATGAGTGTCATATCTGGTCTCGCGTAAGGGTAATAGGCGAGTTAAGGAAATCGCTCCCTCCGGGAGAGCAGACGCGCAGTTGTCTGGTCATCTGATTCGTGCCCAGGAGGAGGAACGCAAACGTATCAGCCGTGAGTTGCATGATGAAACGGGCCAGGCACTAATGCTGCTCCGGCTCCAAGTCGGAATGCTCGCGAATGAGGTCTGGGGCCATGATTTGCAACAGAGAATTCAGCAAATCACAGAACTGCTTGATCGCGCTATACGTGGATTGCGAAGAATTATTGGACGATTATCGCCCCGAATACTGGAGCAACTCGGGCTGACGGCGGCCATACGGAAACAGGTCAGGGAATTGGAGAAGAACCTCGGTATCAAGGCTGAGCTCAGTCTTCCGGAAGAATTTGGGGATCTGGCTCCGGAGGTTGAGGTGGCGGCTTATAGATGTGTGCAGGAGGCCTTGCATAACATAGCCAAACATTCGCAAGCACGAAACGTGACAATTCGAATTCGTAACCGACAACAAAAGCTGATTTTGACGATTGAGGACGATGGCGTGGGAATACCCAGCCCGAGTCATGCTCACAATGAAGGATTCGGGTTATCCGGAATGGGAGAACGAGTCACTGGATTGGAAGGAACGTTGCGCATTCATACCAGCGAAAGCGGCACGCGGCTCAGGATCATGCTGCCAATTGCGGTTGCCGGGTCGAGGGGAAAACAACCACCACAAACGGAGCGCGCGTTGATGAAGCGCACGCCGGTAAAACGCGCGAGTTAGTTGTAACCGGGAAGTTTGTCAGGCCGCGGTTCTAAAATGGCAATTCGCTGCATCATTGTTGATGATCACACGCTGTTTCGCGAAGGCCTGCGGCGTGTGCTCGAGAGCGAAGCCGACCTTCAAGTTATCGCTGAAGCGAGTAATGCCCTAGAGGGGATCGAGCAAGTCCGCAAGCTCAGGCCGGATGTGGTGCTGATGGACATCGGCATGCCCGGAACTTCCAGCTTCGAAGCTGCCCGGCAAATCGATAAGGATTGCCCTGGCACACGATTGATTTTTCTGACCATGCACGAAGATGAAGAATACCTGCTCCAGTGCCTGGACGTTGGCGCGTTTGGCTACGTCCTGAAAGATGCCCCTGCGCCCAAGCTGATAGGCGCAGTGCGCGATGTCTCCCAGGGCCGCAAATATTTGAGCCCACAAGTGCTTGGCAAACTAGTCGATGATTTCCGCTTGCGAGCCCAGGGACGCTATGGCCAATCGCGCAGCGCGACACTGACTCCCCGGGAGCGCGAAGTGGTCAAAATGATCGCAGAAGGGAATTCGGTAAAAGAGATTGCAGCGATTCTAGGCCTGAGCGTCAAGACGATCGAGGCTCACAAATTCAATCTGATGCGCAAGCTCGACATCCATAACAAAGCTCAGCTCGTGACCTACGCGATTCAAAAAAAGATTGTGAATATGCCGGCCGGGGCATGAATGCGGAGCGGGTTCATACGAAACCTAGAAAAGCATTACTTCCCCATCCCGTTCGGATAAACCAGAATTTTGCTTGCTTCCCCAGTTTTTAGCCGCTCCATACCTTTGGAGAAATCCTTCATCGCGATTCGGTCGGTGATTACCGGGTGCAGGTCGAGCTTGCCATTCTTGAGCAAGGCTGTCATCTGGTACCAGGTCTGATACATGCGGCGCCCATTGATACCCTGAATGGTAATTCCCTTAAAGATGATGTCTTCGGAGAAATTGAGAGAGATCGGCTTGGAAGTGAGGCCTAGCAGGGAAATGCGTCCGCCACGGCGTACGATGTCAAAGGCTGTTCGAATCGCATTCGGATGGCCGGCCATCTCTAAGACGACGTCGACGCCAAGGCCGCCAGTCCGTTCCATAATGAGCGAGACAACGTCTTCCTTAGAGGGATCGAGCGTGAGATCGGCCTTCATTTGTTGCGCGATCCGACGCCGGTGATCGTTAACTTCGATGGCGAATACCTCAGCCGCTCCCACCGCGCGGGCCACCGCGATAGAGAACAACCCAATGGGGCCACACCCAGTAATGGCAACCGTTTTGGCCGCAATCTCGCCCGCCAGCACGGTGTGGACTGCATTACCGAGCGGATCGAGAATCGAGGCGTATTCCTGTGGAATCGCAGGATCAAGCTTCCAAATGTTGGATTCCGGAATGACCACGTACTCGGCGAAAGCCCCATCCGCATCTACCCCGATAATTTTGACGTTTTGGCATATGTGCGCTTCGCCGGTGCGGCACTGAAGGCACTTGCCGCAGGCAACGTGCATTTCGGCGGAAACGAAATCACCTTCTTTCACGCTCGTAACTTCATCGCCGCGTGCAACGACTTCTCCGCAGAATTCATGCCCGGGAATCAGCGGAGGATGAATCCGTCTCTGCGCCCAGCGGTCCCATTCGTAAATGTGCAGATCGGTGCCGCAAATAGAAGCAACCTTGACCTTGACCAGGACGTCAGTGCGTCCGAAGGCAGGAATTCTTACCTCGCGAATCTCCGCACCGGGTGCAGGTTTTGGCTTGACGACCGCGAACATCATTTCAGGCATAGGTCACCTGGAGAGACTCGCTTCCGAACTCAAAACCTTTGATTTTAGCACCGAGAAGTGGATTTCCCGAGTGACAGTTCGCCTCAAACCGGGGTCTTCTTCTCGTCGTCTTGAGGCAACCCACGGTCGAACTTCTTATCCATCGCACTGAACTCCCGCGACTTGCCACGGGGAATGCTGAGAGTCTGCCACTCGCTCGAACGCAAATGCTTGGCGAGGAAAATGATTTGTGATACGTGCCCCGAATAGTGGGCGAGCTGTCGGTTAATCGCTTGCAGCACGGTATGCGGCTCGCCGCGGATGGTGACTGTACGCAACAGGTCCTCTGGCTTGAGCGCCGCCATCGTAGAAAACACTTGCGTCCAGCCATCCTCCCACCAGCGCATGATCTCTTCGCGCGTAGTGTTCGGGGTTACTTCAAATTCCTGGTCACGATTCCGATTGGGCTTTTCGCCGTCGGCCGTGAGGAAATCGGTGAATCGAGATCGCATGTTGCCAGCGAGATGCTTCACCAGAATCGCTACCGAATTGGACTCCGGATCAAGCGTTACAAACATCTGGTCGTCCTTCAGCTGAGACATGGCGCCTTCCCCTAGGCGTTTGTAGCCACGAAACTGGCGACGAATTTCGTCGAGATAATGAGAAGCGAGATCGGTCATCTGTTATAGCTCCTGTCGATTAGGCTTCGTGCCCCAGCCCCCTCCTCCCGGAGTGTCGATGCGAATCCGTTCGCCTCTGTGCAAACGGATGTTGAACTTGCCTGCCAAGGGTTCGCACGAACCGTCTTCGCGAATCAGCGCTGCTCGCCCCGGTGCGCCATCTTCTCCGCCGCTGAGGCCGTAAGGCCTATACCGGTGCCGTTCTGAAAGCAGAGTACACTCTGCCTCGGTGAGAACTTCAATTTCACGAACGATCCCATCGCCTCCCCGTTGCTTTCCCTGGCCGCCGGTATTTGGCCGGAATGCGTATCTATGTACGCGGAACGGATATGCGTGCTCCAGTGCTTCTATGGGAGTGTTGAGTGAATTCGTCATATGGGTATGTACCCCGGAGATACCCGGTTTTGTCGGGCGCGCTCCCATGCCACCTGCGATGGTTTCATAGTACGCGAAAGGCTCATCGCTCCGGGGATCGATTCCGCCGATAGTCAGATTATTCATCGTTCCCGCGGCAGCAGCGGGGATTCGTTCAGGGACAGCTTCTGCCAGGGCCCGCAAAAGCACGTCCACTATGCGCTGTGAAGTTTCCACGTTTCCACCCGCAACCGCTGCCGGAGGACGCGCGTTCACTATGGTGCCGAGTGGAGCGACAACCTCGATGGGGCGCATCAGCCCGGCGGTGGCGGGGACATCCTCCCTGAGAAGACAGCGAAACACGTAAAAGCAAGCCGAGTAAGTGATGGCTTCAACGGCATTGAGGCTGCCTCTGACCTGCGGATCGCTGCCGGTGAAATCTACTATTACGTTCTTGGCTGGACTGCGCCATGTCGGCAAGAATTGTATGGAGGCCAAGATCTTTACCGGTTCCTTATTGATGCCGTCATCGTCCAAGAAGTCCTCGGCCCGATACGAGCCGGGCGGAATCTGCTTGGCAAACTCGCGCATCAGTTCTTCGGAATAATCGAGCAAGTCTTTCGCCGCACGCTTAATTCGTCGGGACGTGTAACGCCTGCAAAGTTCACGCAAGCGCTCTGCGCCGGTATGGCAGGCTGCGATCTGGGCTCCCAGGTCGCCTTCGCGCTCCTCAGGAGTGCGCACATTGTTCAAGAGCAGGGCCAGAACGTCGGACTGCATTTTTCCTGCGCGCATGATTTTCACCGGCGGTATGCGAAATCCCTCCTGATAAATTTCGCGACCCATACCCATGGATCCGGGATAGGCGCCGCCAACATCAGCGTGGTGGGCGCGCGAAGCGACGTAGAATTCAGGATGCGGGGTTCTGCTGGAAACATAGACCGGCGCGACTAAAGTGATATCTGGGAGGTGCGTTCCGCCGCGGAATGGGTCGTTCAGCATGGCAACATCGCCCGGGGAGAAGTCGAAAGCATCGAGCGCGGCACGGACCGACTTGGGCATCGAGCCTAAATGCACGGGCATGTGATCGCCCAGAGCGATCACTTCACCGTCGGAATCGAACACCGCGCAGGAATAATCGCGGCGTTCTTTGATATTAGGAGAAAAAGCAGTACGGCGCAGGGCCGCTCCCATCTCCTCTGCGATGGAGTGAAAAATGTTCTTGAAAATTTCCCTCTCGATTGGATCGCGCCGCATCGGTGCATCGAAAAGTGTACGACAATCTTCAGTCGAAGTCAGCGCAGCAAACTTCTGCTTGAAAAATTCTATTGACAATTGAAAGTGATCCACCGCAATATCGAGATGAGCGGTTGCATTCAAGGACCGAGTAGAATTCAAAGTTGCAAGGGAAAATAGTCCACGGAGGAAAAATCATGCCAGCAAAGAAAAAAGC
Source organism: Terriglobales bacterium (assembly GCA_035624215.1). Classification (GTDB taxonomy): domain Bacteria; phylum Acidobacteriota; class Terriglobia; order Terriglobales; family Acidobacteriaceae; genus JAFAGX01. The sequence continues at coordinate 8,938 of DASPRY010000115.1, read as the reverse complement.
TGCCAAGAAAAAGAAACACTAATCGTCAGAAGGATAGCCTAAACTTTCAAAAGTTCAGATGAAGCCTCTCAGAAGAAAAATTTGAGAGGCTTTTTTGTTGCTTGGCCAGCCGGTCAGCGGCAGGGTCATCTCGCTGGTACCAGTTGCGGACAATCATGTCCGCAATGCCGATACCGCCTTTGGCTGCGATGCTTGACGCGAGTGCCTGCATTCCCAGAAAGCGATAGTGGTCAGATGCAGCCTCGGTCTTTTCTGTTCCCAAGCTTGCGAAAGCGTGTTCCAACGAGCCCAATAACTGGTTGAGCAACACGGCCTCGAACTGATGTGCTGCCCGGACGAACTTCTCAGGATCAGACTTTTTCGGTGTGAGGGGAATTGCGCCCGATAACGTGGAGATGCTCGCCATCAAATCACCTGCAGGTCAGCTTCCAGAGCGCCCGCAGACTTGATCGCCTGCAGAATCGCGATGACATCGCGGGCCGTGGCGCCGATTCTCTGCAGTCCATTGACTAATTGTTCGACGCTGGCACCCTCCGTCAGCTCGATGCGCCGCGCCGGCGACTCTTCGGCTTTTATATTGGTCTCAGGCACGACTTCCGTTTTGCCGCGGGACTGCGGGTTGGGTTGCGAAACTACAAATTGGGTGGCGACTTCAATCGAGAGATTTCCATGCAAGATAGAAACCGCGCCCAAGCGAACATCTTTTCCCATCACGATTGTGCCGGTACGCTCGTTGACTACAACCCGCGCGCGATGGTGAACTTCGATACTCAGATTTTCAATCCGAGCCAATAGCGCGGGCAGTTCCTGGACTTGAGGCCCCGAGGTATCAATGTCAACTCGCCGGCTGTCTACGACGGAAGCAAGTTCGCGTTGGAATTCCTGATTGACCGCCTTCGCCAGTTCCTCCGCAGTGCTGAAGTTGGGATCGTTCAGCAGCAAAGAAAGCCGGGGCAGACTGCGCAGGTCCAGAGCGCTGTCGCGTTCCACCAACCCTCCGCCGGGAATGCGCCCGGTGGTCGGGTGATTCACCTGTTTTGCGTTTGTCCCACCGCCTTCGCTGAATCCGCCGAGCGTCAACGGACCTTGCGCGCTGGCATAGATCTGCCCGTCGGCCCCGTAAAGCGGCGTGAGCAGAAGAGTTCCGCCCTCAAGGCTTCGCGCATCTCCCGCTGAAGCAACAGTGACATCGAGGCGGGTGCCAGGACGGGCAAAGGGAGGCAGGGTCGCAGTGACAAACACCGCCGCTACATTTTTTACGATGATTGTGCCGGCTGGTGTTTGTACGCCCATACGCTGAAGAATGTTGGCCAGAGTTTGATTGGTGAACAGGGTCTGCTGTTTATCTCCAGTATTTTTCAGACCTACGACAACTCCATAGCCGAGGACAGGATTGTCACGAATCCCCTCCACCGAGGCGACATCCCGGATGAGGGCCTTGCTCACGGTGTCCTGTGCACATGAGGGAAGGGTCAGCAGCGTCAATGTCACCAAAATGCACAGATGATTCATGAAGCATCTCCCTCAAAAACCTACAATCCTCAGCAGGGCCCGCACCAAGAGATTAGGAGGCCGCGTTCCATCGCTGAGCACGCCCTTTCCTCTTAGTTCAAGTTCCAGATTGGCGATGAAGTTCGACGGGACGCTGCCGTCAGGTGAGATATCTCCCTGGCGAACCAGCCCGCGCACCAGGATGGTCTGCTTTTCATTGTTCATGGTGAGCTGACGTTCGGCTTCGATTACCAGGGCTCTGCTGGGGAGGACTGCGACGACACGGCCTGCCAATATCGTGTTCAATGTAGATGTAGTTGAGCCTTGAGACTTGCCGCTCAAAGTCTGCGATGACTGAGGAGAAAAAATCTGCTGCACTCCACTAGTCTTAAGGTGGCCTGCGAGCGCGGAGATGCCGGAACTGGCATTAAAGGTTCGCGCCGTCGAGACGCTGTTGCCGTTGTTGGCGGTGGTTCCCTGGGCCACGACTATAGTGATCAAATCTCCGACGTGCATTGCTTTGTACTTGCGCCGCAAGATCGACCAACCGCACGGGCGCCGTCTCATCCACACGATTCGTGGAGTGGGATACGAATTGCGCGCCCACACGGGAGCGCTGGGATGAGTCCGCGAACAGGGGCACAGAACGGCAATATTATTATGACTGGCGATAGCGAACAGCTGGTCTCCGACCTGTTTCATGAATTGAGTCAACCGCTTACAACTCTAAGTTGCTGTCTCGAGACCTTGCTCAAAAGAATTGGGACTACCTCACCGAACCGGCGAGACATGCGAATCGCCTTAGAGCAAGCGGGCAAGATTATCAAGCTGATCGCTGATCTTCGTGAGTTGGTCGAGGGAGAAGGAGGCGGTAACGCCTCCCACAAACCCTCGTCGGATCAGTGCCCGAATTCCAGAAAGCGGAAAATGACGCCCAGAGCTTCTCAGGAACCCGCGCAGCCACTCGCGTGGCCTTCGCGCTGTTGCGGATAATTCCTTCTGTCACCGAATCTATTTGAACGGACTTGTCCGCAGTGGACGTCTATCACAAAGGATCCCTGAAAGGCTTGTTTTTGCCGGGCGGCGCGCTGCTGCTGGTTGCTGCTGTGGTTTTACAGACCGGGGTGATTCCGATAGCGGCACAAGCCCTCGATTTCTACTACTTTGCGGTTTTCAGCATCGGTCTTCTGCTGGCCTGGCGGTTTCACTCGAGTCGCGTATGCTTTACTTTGCTCACACTGCTTCTCGGCCACCATGCAATCGAGTTTTTCTCTGCCGGCCACATGCTGGGAAGCAGATCAGGGCACATTGCATTCGAGGCCGTGGCGCTGCTGATTCCAATCAACCTCATTGCCCTTTCGATTGCTGCTGAACGTGGGTTCATACTTTCTGCTCTTGCTTCCCGCTTGTGTCTCATATTCCTTGAAGCGGTGTTTGTGGCGGTGATCTGCCGCCCGGGAGAAACGACCAGCCCTTGGTTTGTGCATCTCACGTTGCTAGACCGGCGGCTGTTTGCGTGGACGGGAGTCCCGCAACCTGCGCTGCTCGCTTTTGTTGTGGCTGGCACTGTCTTGCTCGTCCGATTTCGGTTTCATCGCAAACCGGTTGAGCATGGTTTGATCTGGTCTTTGGCAGCAGCATTTGCCGGGCTTCATGCCGGTGCCGTGGGGCAAGTTGGCAGCGCATATTTCGCGACAGCGGGCCTTATTCTTGTGGTCTCGCTGGTAGAAAACTCGTACTTCCTGGCATATCACGATGAACTGACCGCATTGCCCGCCCGCCGCGCATTCAATGACGCACTGCTTGGTTTGGAACCTCCATACACGGTTACCGTGGTGGATATCGATCATTTCAAGAAGGTCAATGACATCTACGGACACGACACAGGTGACCAGGTGCTCAGCATGGTCGCCGCCCACCTGGCAGGTGTAGGCTCGCGTGGCGACGCTTATCGCGTGGGTGGAGAGGAATTTTCAATTCTGTTTCCCGGAAAGACAGTCAAAGAGGTCTTGCCGGCGTTAGAAACCCTGCGCCTCGCCATCGCCGAATCTTCTTTTCGTACCCGCATCGCACCGGAACGACGCAGGAGTCCGCGCGGTCCGGATCGACGCCAAATGAAAACCGGGGCGCTGTCCAATGCAAGACGTACATCGCGCGCCGCCTTGTTGCCTGGACTGCTCTCGGTTACCGTGAGTATCGGAGTCGCTGAATCGAATGCCAGGACACGAGGTGTCGACGAGGTGATTGAAGCTGCAGATAAAGCTTTATATCGTGCCAAGCGTGGCGGCCGCAATCGCGTCGAGATTGCAACTTCGCGGCTGGAGCTCGCTCGCCGTGCCGCTTCGCGTTAGAAACAGCGTCGAGTTAAAGGCGGAAGTGTTGCTACGCGAGTAGATGTCCCGCTACTCCGTGATGCTGAAACTTGTTTAGGGATATGCGTCCATGTCGCGCTGCAAATTCTTCCAGTGAAATCGCCAGGGCCAGAATTTCGCTCTCGGACAGATCCTCAAATTTTTTCATGCGCGACAGTTTATTCGGGAGTGGGTACCCTTCCAAGTAGCTCGATGCAGCGACAGCCGGTGACCCCTCTTTCTTGCTCCAATAGGCTTGCGAATGCAACCATAGTGGCACACTGTTCATTCAGGGAGGATCAATGATTTCGCGACGGCAATTTGTGTGGTCTGGAGGCATTGCCGCAACTGGTTTAATAACTCCTCTTGCTGCCGCCGATTCGTCATGCAGAGCGCTGCCTGCCCCCATCGCTGATCTGAAATCGATGAAAGATCAAGCGATTGCTATCACCAGAGAAGAACGGGCAGCGCGCCAGGAGAAGGCGCGAAAGCTCATGGCCGAACAGGGGATCGACGCGATCATTCTCATGGAAGGTACATCACTCGAGTATTTCAGCGGTATCCGCTGGTGGGGAGGCGAACGGCTTTTCGCGATGGTGCTGCCGGCCAAAGATTCTGCCGTTTATATCTGTCCTGCGTTTGAAGAGGCGCGAGCGAGAGAGCAGATCGCGAAGGGGTCGAATAGTGAAAAGGCAGACGTACGCACTTGGGAAGAGGATGACGATCCCTACGAACGTGTGGCACAAGCATTAAGGGATCGCGGAATTTTTGCTGGAAATCTCGGGATGGAAGAAGCTGTGCGTTTTGTGTTCAGCAGCGGAATCGCCAAAGCTGTTCCCCAGGCTAAGATCGTGAGCGCCACTCCGGTCACTGCGGGTTGTCGAATGATCAAGAGCGATCATGAGATCGCCCTGATGAGCTTGGCTGCGAAAGTGACGCTCACGGCCTATCAATCCATGTATCACGCAGTGAAAGAGGGGATGACCAAACTGGAGCTTGAAGATCTTATCGCTGCAGCTTACGACCGGCTTGGTTTTCCGGGAGAAGCCGATGTGCAGATCGATCAGAACACGGCTTCACCTCACGGATCCGCGACTCCGCAGGTAATACGAGAGGGATCCATCATCATGGTCGACGACGGCTGTCGAGTCGAAGGCTACACCTCCGATATAACGCGCACCTTTACGCTGGGCAAAGCCACCGACAAAATGAAAAAAGTATTCGACATCGTGCAGCGGGCCCAAACTAAGGCCTTGCGGACGGCGCGGCCCGGCCTGCAGTGCCAGATGGTTGACATTGCGGCGCGCAAGGTGATCGTTGATGCAGGCTATGGTCCAGACTACAGATACTTTACGCATCGCGTAGGCCACGGCATGGGCATGGATGGCCATGAATGGCCCTACTTGGTAGCCGGTAACAAATTGGCGCTAGCGCCGAATATGACGTTCAGCGACGAGCCCGGCATCTACATTCGAGGTGAGTTCGGGGTTCGCCTCGAAGACGACATGCACATTACAGAGGATGGCGCCGAGCTCTTCACGCCGCAGAGTCCTTCGTTAGAAGACCCGTTCGGGAAAGCGTAAACCAAATTTTCCTCAAGAGCAGCCGCCGCGCTGAGTGCCGTTACGCATGTGCAGCACTTAGCTCCCGCATCTGTTGTTTGATCGCAACCGAGAGCCGCCGTACTCCTTCGCGAATCTGCTCCGGCTGTCCATACGAGAAATTCAAGCGGAAGTGACGGCAGCCTTCTTTGGCAAAGTTCCCGGCATAAAAGCAATCGCCTGGCACGAAGGCGACATTCTCTTTGAGCGCTGCCTCGAAAAGTTTATTGCAATCCATTCCCTCAGGCAGTGTGACCCACAAAAACAGTCCGCCATGCGGATGTGTCCAGGTCACTTCCGGCGGGAAACACTTTCTTAACGCTTCCAGCATTACGTCACGCCGTTCTCGGTAGACTCGGCGGATCAGCTTGACGTGTTCATCCAGAAAGTTGTCTCTCGCAACCTCGTAGGCGACCATCTGGCCGAAAGTCGAGGTATGCAAGTCGGCCCCTTGCTTAAGCTGCACCAGTTTCGCGATTACATCGGATGGCGCCACAATCCACCCCAAACGCAAACCGGGGGCCAGCGTCTTTGAGAACGTGCTCAAGTAGATAACATTGCCGATCGAATAATCATCATCTCGCCGCAAATTCTCGCGATCCAGGACGACCAAGGGCGGGAGGTGTTCGCCTTCATAGCGCAACTGCCCGTAAGGATCATCCTCAATGATGGGGATGCCGTACTTGTCAGCCAGCAAAACCAGTTGGTGGCGGCGGCCCTCAGAAAGAGTAGTGCCGCCGGGATTCTGAAAATTGGGCAGCACATACATGAATTTGGGACCGGTTCGCAAGGGCAGTTCCAGAAGGTCGGTCCGCAATCCATCATCGTCGCTTTCAACCGCCACATATTCTGCACCGTACACATTGAATGCCTGCAATGCTCCCAGATAGGTCGGCGCCTCCACCAAAATGCGATCTCCGGGATTGATGAGCAATTTCCCGATCAGGTCCAATGCCTGCTGCGATCCCGACGTAATCAGCACATTTTCTGTCTTTGCCTCGATGCCATAACGCGTAATGTGCCGTGCAATCATTTCGCGCAGCGGTTCGTATCCTTCGCTGGCGCCGTACTGCAAAGCTTGATGCCCGTTTACCTCCAGCACCTTGCGGCATGCTTCCTGAAAACGCGAAACCGGAAACACGTCCGGCGCGGGCAGGCCACCGGCAAAGGAGATGACTTCCGGTTTTTGGGTGATCTTCAGCAGTTCACGAATCGCCGAACTCTTAATGTTTTTCGTTCGCACTGAAAACCGAGACTTCCAAGCGGTCGACACAGATTCCCTCCTCCACCACGCGTTTATTCTAGAGCCTCGTACCCGCTCTCTCAGTGACGCTTGACACCTCGGGAATGACTAAAATCACGGCTGAATGTGACCATGGATTGTTTGATACCGGCATGCTCTCGCCACAACTCAGTCAACCACTTGGCCGATTTCATTTGGGAGAACTCGGAGAGCTACTGGACAGGGCGGCGTAGTAAGATGGAAGGTGCGCAGACGTCGGGGAGTGGCTCAGCCTGGTAGAGCACCTGGTTCGGGACCAGGGGGTCGGAGGTTCAAATCCTCTCTCCCCGACCATTTATCTCGAAGAAATCAGCGTGGTTACATCACTAGCAGGACCAACCATACCAGTGACTGATTCTTGATTGTGCCCAATTTTGTGACCACCCAATCGCTCAACAGCTGCCAATACGTTGTCTTCGGATGGGTGAACATACCTCGCCGAGATTGCCACTGAACTGTGTCCTGCGATACGAGCCAATGTCCATGCGTCGCATCCAGAAGCGCCCAGCCGAGTGAGAAACGTATGACGCAAGCTATAAAGCACGAATGGACGAACGCCTGAAATCCGCAAAGCTTTCTTGTGTTGTTTTTTCAGGCTGGAACGGTCAACGTGGCCCGCACGAGTTGGGGCTGGCCAAATCCAGCCTTCAGATGGCTTGCCGGCGTTTTCCCAACGCGCTTGCAATACGGCCCTTACTCTGGGCGTCATCGGTAGAACTCGACGAGCGGCTGCTGTCTTGCCATGAGTCACTAGCATGGTCCCATTCCGACCATTTACCCAGGTGATTGCTTCCCAGCGAAGACGGTAGCACTCGTCTGGGCGCATTCCTGAGTCGGCCAACACCGTCGCAATCGAAGCTAAAGGCTCGGGCGCAGAAGCGAGATAACGAGCTTCCTCCTCCTGTGAAACAACGTGCTCACGATGACGCTCCCCTGGCAGCAATTTGACTTTCGGCGGCTTCTCGATCACTCCCCAATCGGCAGCCACATGGAGGATGCGCCGCAGGACTTGAAGAGAACTGTTCACGGAACTGACCTGAAGGCCTTGGGACTGACGCCGTGCGGCAAAGTCCGAAGCATGCTCACTTGTGATTTCGTTCAGTCGCAGAGATGCGAGCGGTTTGTAATTGCTGATCACCCGCAGTCCAGGTCGGTAATAATCAAGCCACGTTTTCGAGCAAGTGGCCGATTTTGCCCATGGCGCGAACCGCTTGTCAGCAAATTCGGCTAGCGTTGGCGCTTGTTTTTTATCCCTAATACCGACCTCACCCTTTGCAAGTGATGTACGATGCGCTGCCTCCATCTGGCGCGCCACCTTGTCGTTGCCCTGCTTGGTGGACTCACGCACCAGCCGTCCCTGCCACATGAACTTGTACCAATACACGTTGCCGCGTTTGTAGATCATCGTTTTGTCCTCCCTCTGAATTTCCTTCCGTCCTGTTTCTTCGCCCGTGCTGCACGCCTCTTGGCTCCCACGTCTCGCCACCACTTCAGCGTGCGTTCCCGCTTCACCCCGCCACTACAAGCTGTGCTGCAATACAGCTGGGCGGGCTTGCTGGCGACAAAGTACGTCGAACATTTGGCGCATACCTTGGCGCGCCAGCTTTCCCGCAAGAGCAAGTACAGGGCACGCTGGAAATCGTTGCCCTTGCCCGGAACGTAGGCGAGTTCCCCGGTTGTCCATCGCGGATGGAGCAATGGACAGCTGGTATCACTCCCACCGGGGCTGTGCTTTGTGATCTTTTCCCACGCTTCGTTAAGCCCTTGGACGGGGAGCAGGACTGTCCCGCCAGCTTCCAGGCATTCAAACTCTCCCCCGATTCCCAAAAGGAAACTGACCGCGCCGCGTTTGACGGCATCGGGGAGAGGAATCCAGACGTAGCGAAGCGCGTTGCGGAATACCAGGAAAAGAGCGTGACAATCATCGGCCCACGCGAGCGAGTCACCTTGCCCGTCTAGCAGTGTGCGTGGCCAGAACCCCGGCCATCCCTTCCCCATCGCTTTGTATTCCTCTGCGGAGTCGCCCGTGTTTACGAATCGCTCTAACCCACGGAAGAGGCGCTGGCGCTCAGGACGTGCTAGACGGTTCACGTCGAGCGGCGCGACAGTGGCCTCTTGAGGGGAAGCAGTCCCTTGGTCGGCTGCGCTCTTCGTGGTGCTCTTAGATTGCTGGTTCATATGCTTTATCACATAGATCAGCATATATCTGGAGT
>DASPRY010000109.1:0-7937 GCA_035624215.1 Terriglobales bacterium | reverse complement strand
GTCCGGGCAAACGCGATGACTCCTGCCTTAGTGGCGGCGTAATTTGTCTGACCGAAATTTCCATACAGACCTACGACAGAAGAGGCGTTGAGGATCACGCCTGCGCCTTTTCGGATCATGTGCGGCACGACGGCCCGCGAGCACAGGAACACACCTTTGAGGTTGACCGAGATGACGGAATCGAACGCATCGTCGGTCATCTTACCGGCAACTGCGCCATCCTTCCATTTAATGAACTGCGCGTCGCGCGTGATGCCGGCGTTATTGATGAGCACATCAACCGCGCCCCAGCGTCCGACAACATCTTCGACGGCAGACTCGACATCGGCGTCACTGCATACGTTAACTTTGCGGAAGGCCGCCTCGCCTCCGAGCGAAGATAGTTCGCGCAACAACGCTTCCTGCCCGGCATCGTTGACATCCCATGCCGCCACCCGGCAGCCTTCGCTGGCAAACCGGCGGGCCGTGGCGAGACCGATCCCCGCCGCGGCGCCGGTGACGATGACGACCTTACCGCGCAGACCTGTATCTTTCATGCGCCCCCTAAAAGTTGTACTTCAGCGCAAACTGCACCACCCTGGGCCCGGTGGTGGTCGTTACGATGGACCCAAAGTTGGACGAGGGATAAATTATGTTGACCGGATTGGCAAAATTCACGTTGTTGAACAAATTGAAGAACTCGGCCCGGAACTCTACCCCTTGGCTTTCCGTGACCGGGACAAGCTTGATGATGGAGAAGTCCGTGTCGATCTGTTTCGGCCCGCGGATGATGTTCCTGCCTAACTGTCCGAAGTCACCGAACGCCGAGGGCACCGCGAAAGCGGTCGTGTCGAAATATTCATTCAAGCGATCGGCCACGTTGCCGCTCTTGATCGCGGACGACACCGTTCGGCCGGGCACCAGGTCGGCTGTGGTCGCCGCAAACAGCGTATCTTCGCCGTAGATGGAGAATGGAAGGCCGGATTGCAGGGTCACGATTCCCGACACGTTCCAGGAGTTCAGAGCTTTTCTGCCGAAGGCCGAGCCGCCGTGATAAGCGTCCGGAAGGCTATACAAGTAGCTCACGACGAGGCGTTGCCGCCGGTCGAAATCCGAGTTGGCATAGTTCTTCTGTTGGTTGACCAGGTCGCCTGGGGTTACCGTGATGTCGCTTACGTCCGTCCCGGAGTAGTCGTCAATCGAGTGAGAGTAAGTGTAACTAAGCAGCATTTGCAGGCCTCTGGAGAAGCGCTTGTTCAGGGTTACCTGGAGAGAGTTGTAATTGGAGTTAGAGTTGCTCTCCATCAGCAGGCTGCCCAATCCGGGGGCCGGCAGATTGCCGAAGCCGGGGAATAAAGGTCCGCCCAGGCTTCCGGCCGCGTAGATTCCACCAAATGCCGGCGTGGCGGGCTGGTTGATTGAGAATAAGCGTGGAAACTTGCGCCCTTCCGATCCGACATAGCCCAGGTCCAGCATCCAATTGTTGGCGAGGCTCCACTGCACTCCGAGGTTGAAGACTTGCACATATGGGATGCTCCAGTCGTGCATGTCAGGATAGATCCCAGTGGCCGGAACTGGCGTTATCCCGGAATAGGGCGTGATCGAACCATACGGTGTGTATGGCAGGACAGCTGGATAACTCCCAAATGGGAAGTAAGCGGGATTGCCTTTAGGAGTCAGTGGGAAGGCGCTGGGCGGCGGAACTTGCACGAATGGAAATTCGGACGGGGTTTCCAATGCCGTAGCTAACATTTCGTAAGGCGTGTTGAACAGTTGGCTGTTATAGAGCCGCATGTTGGGGCGGTCGTAAAAAATGCCGTAACCACCGCGCAAGACAGCCTTACCGGAATCTGTTGCCTGGTAAGAGAAGCCGATCCTCGGCCCGAAGTTCTTGTAATTGGGATTCACCAAGCCGTCGCTGACCTTGGGATATCCAGGCAGGTTTCCATTGCCGGCTTGGACGAAGCCGCCGGTGACGATCGAGCCGCAGGTGCTCGGGATAGCTGGGCAATCCGCCCCAAGCCCAGGTACCAGCAGAGGACTGGTAGTGGCCTTCGACTGGTCGAAGCCGACAAAATGGCCCTGAGTCTCTGTGGTCGGACCGAAGTAGTCATAGCGCAGACCCAGGTTTAGAGTGAGGCGTGGGGTAGCCTTCCAATCGTCCTGGAAGAAGGCGGAGAAGTCGTTGGCCCGGTTGTGAAGGCTGTTAGTGCCGGAACCAATCACGGTCGCAAGGTTAAAGCCGGATAGAAAATCTCCGAAGACGCTGGGAACGGGCAGCGGGGCAGCGCCAAAGAAGACCATCTCGCCGTTGGGAAATACATCGAAATAGGGAGCGTCCACCTCCTGGCGCTTATATTCGCCACCAAATTTGAGGGTGTGCCGGCCCTTCGTCCATGTCACCATATCGCCGACAGGGTATGTGTTGGTCGCCGCGTAGTTGGTGGCTAGCGGAGACGGCCCCAGAGTGAACAGGTTCACGAACAACATTGTCGGCATTCCGGGGAACAGGCTGCTTAACGGCGAGGAGATTCCTAACTGCGAGGAACTGATGGGTTGAGATGGTTTGCCGGGGCCGTAAATTGTGCTCCAGCCGAACCTGACTTCGTTCAGCAAATGATTCGAGATCACCGAAGTTACGCCTACCGAAAGCAGGCGTTGGTCGACGTCTTCCTCGGTCGGCCATCCGGGGGCCTGCAGCGGGCTGCCATCGCCAAACTGATCGTAGAGCGCCTGAACGGTACGGTTGGCGGCAAAGAAGTACTTGGCGAAGAAGCGGTTTGCGTTATTCAGTTTGATATCCAGATTGGTGTTGAACTGGTCTTCTTTGTAAGTCGAGTTGGAGGGAATCGTCTGCAGGACGGGCTTGGTCGTCGCCCCCTGCCCCGGTGCGCAACCAGCGCCGGTGGTGACGCCGGGGATTCCAGGAATCATATCTTGATTGTTGGGGAGCGTAGTCGTGAGAGCTAACTCGGCCACAGGATCAACGAATCCACCCAGCAAGGGGGCATAGCACATCGAAAGGTTATGCAGCTGCGTGAGGGTGCGCGGCCCCGGCCCCAAAAAGGCGGGTAAGAACACCGTGGCCAGTGAGTTGGTCAGCGAGGTGCCATTGGTTTCGCGAGTGCCCTGATAGGAGATAAAAAACCAAGCACGATCCTTTAGCAACGGACCGCCTAGAGTACCGCCAAACTGGTTGCGCCGGTAGGTGGGCCGCGGCGTAACTACTCCATTTTCATATCCATTCAGGAAGAAATTGTTGGCATCGAGGACGGTATTCCGCAGGAACTCATAGGCATTGCCATGGAACCGGTTGGTGCCGGACTTGGTGACGGCGGCCACGACTCCACCTGCGTTGCGGCCCTGCGAAGCATCGTACATGCTGGTCTGAACGATGAATTCCTGGAGCGAGTCGACGGAAGGGACGGAGAGATTTGGCAGCGATCCCGTGCCGATGGAATTCGCATCGATGCCATTGACGACTATGCTGTTGGAAACCGCCCGCTGTCCGTTGACGTATAGAGGGGCATCGCCGCGCCCCAGTTCGGAGGAATTCTCGATGGAACCCGAGGCTCCGGTAGTCAGCGCCAGCAATTGCTGGAAGTTGCGGGTCGGCAGCGGCAGATCGCGCACCTGGGTTTCGTTGATGACGGTGCCGCGGGCGGAGCTTTCGGTCTGCACCAGCGGCGATTCGCCCGTGACCGAAACCGTGGTCGGCGCACCGGCCACCGTGAGGGCAACGTCGGCGACCGTGCTTTCGGTGATCTGGACGACGATGCCTTCCAGTTTGGCCGGTGCGAACCCGCTCTGGGTCACTTCGAGCCGATAGGCGCCGGGCTCGAGCAGGGGAAACGTGTAACGGCCGCTGCCGCCGGTTGTGGTTTCGCGGCGCACGCCGGCATCGCTGGTCACGGCGACCTTTGCGCCTACTACGAGGGCCCCGCTCGGATCCGTCACCACGCCTACGACTTGGCCGGTGGTGGCCGTCTGTGCTTGAGCAATCGAGATCATCAAACAAAAAATGGTGGCGGCCGCTAAGAGCGTTACGAGTGTTCGCATTCGCATATTTCCTCCTTGTGTCGCAATTACGGCTTCCGAGCCCGGTCCTCCCGGCTACGAGTGTACAGACGGACAAACTGATTGACAGCTTCCTCGTCACTCACGCCCAGATAGCGCTTGGCGCCGAAGAGTTTCTCCACCAGAAAATGCGTAACAAACTGCAAATACAAACTGACATAGGCCAACCCGGGGTTCACGTCGCTGGGAAAAGGAATCGGCGCTTTTTGAAACAAGGCCGTCGAATAGGTGCGCAGACCCCCAGCAACTTCTCGATAGCTGTGAATGAAGTGCTTATGGCGGAACTCCACCACGTCGACGTACATCAGGCGCCAGTAGTCCAAATTCTCCGAGACGACACGGCCGACGGCCATGCCCAACTGCCTGAGCGATTCCGGATCTGGAGATTGCATCAAGGGAAAAAGTTCTGTCTGCCGGAGGGCTTCCATCTTCTGCTCCATATGCTGGACCAGATCGATGAATATGTCTTCCTTGGTTGGGTAGTAGAGGTAGAGCTTGCCCATGGATACGCCGGCCTTGTGGGCGATTTCCCGGACGGTCGTACCGTGAAATCCTTGGCGAGTAAAGAGCTTTTGCGCGGCGCGTTCGATTTTGCGCCGGTTCTTGGCGACGGTGTCGTCCAGAAGCCTGGGCATATATCCATCCGCTCGTTGTACCAAGACGAGCGCTCGCTCTTGGTGGGAAGTTTAGAACGCCGACCTTGGGCTGTCAAGAAGATTTTGTAGCGATGTCACACCACATTAGAAATGTCCCCATCTTCTCCACAATAGAAATGTCCCCTGGTTGTGCTTCGTGCTGTTCCAGAAAACTCCGTTGAGTTTCTTAGTCGAAAGCCCAGTCTCCAGGGATGATTGGCAGCTGGGGGAAGGCTGCGTCGCAGTCTCGGGGAGGGGGCGCGGGGGAAGGGTGGACTTGGAGTGCACCCAAAAAGTGACACATCGAATTAAGGGGCCAGCTACATTGAATGGCGGAGAGCGATGCTGGTGCCCCGACAAGAGCATTCCCGCGAATTGAAGATTGCCTGTATGCGCGAGCTGGACTCAGGCAAGAGCCTGGCCGAAATCGCGCGGCAGTATCAGCTCAGCCCCAAAAGCTTGGAGATGTGGAAGAGCGAGCGGCGTGCCAAAGGCGAACTGGCTTTCCCTGGTAAAAGTGCGCGTCCGCAGGCCCGCCTGGATGCCGAGCGCATTGCCGAGTTGGAGCGCAAGATCGGACAGCAGGCGATGGAGATCGATTTCTAAAAAAAGTCTTGCGACGTTTCAAGGAGCATCCTCTGAGAGTCGTCGCCAATGGCGGCACCGGATCTACGAGCAAATCGCGGGAACGGTCGCAGCGGAGGTCGGCGTGAATCGACTCCAGATCGTCGGCCTGAGTCGGGCCGGATACTACCGCTTCCGCCGGCGTCACGAATCCGGGCCAACGGTCATGACTCTGCGGAACGACATCCAACACATCGCGCTGCGCTGGCCGGCTTACGGTTATCGCCGCGTGCATGCTGAGCTGGTCCGCCAGGGTTGGAAGGGATTGAGCTCGGGCTATTCCGGCGAATCGGACTTGGTCACGGACAAGCAGGTGAGGAAGTTGTTTGCGTTGCGGAAGACAGAGCGAAATCAGGAAGTCGCCGCCGTCAAGGCGGGCATGGACCCGAAAACGGCGCAGAAATATCTGCGATGGAAGCGGCTGCCGAGCGAGTTGCCGCGGCCGCCACGCTGGCGCACGTGGCCCGATCCGTTTGCTGGAGTCTGGGAGGAAGTACGCGAGCTGCTAGAGACGAATCCCGGCTTGGAAGCCAAGACCGTCTTCGAGCATTTGCAACGGCGCTATCCGGGCCGCTTTCCGGACGGGCAGTTGCGCACCCTGCAGCGGGTGAAGGGGTGGCGAGCGACCGAGGGACCGGCCAAGGAAGTGTTCTTTGCCCAGCAACATGTGCCCGCGAGTTGAGCGCGTCGGACTTCACGCACATGAACGAGCTGGGGATCACGATCCAGGGGCAGAGTTTTCCTCACCTCTTAGCGATATGGTTGGCAGCTTGGCCCATCAATCTGCTTGTGTATCATCGTGCTGCATGGTTCTACCAAGTTCTACCGCCATACGATTGCTTTCCTCGCTTTCGGAATTGTCTTGTCACTCTGCGGCTTTGCGGGCCCACTGATCATCCGCCATCAAAATTCAAACTGATACACTAGCGGATTTCCGGCCTTGTCCTAAGGGAAACTTAGGACACTACCGGATTTCCCGAGCACGGGACGTGTGATGTAACGTGTAGTAGAATGAGGGGGCTAACCTCAGTCGGGGAGTGGCTCAGCCTGGTAGAGCACCTGGTTCGGGACCAGGGGGTCGGAGGTTCAAATCCTCTCTCCCCGACCATTCATCTCCAAGCAGTTCATTGAATTAGCGACGATCCCAAATTTCGGATTTCCTCAATTTGGGTCCGTTTGGGTCCAGTTAGCAAATCTTCCACCTTCTGCACCGCTTCTTTTGCCCCTGCTGGCAGCGAGTGCAAATAGATTCCCCGAGTGATTTCCGGTGAGGAATGTCCGAGGAGTGATTGCACCGTGCCGAGCGGCGTTCCTACAGCGTCCAACAAGGTCGCGTTCGAGTGGCGCAAGGAATGCCAGCCAATTTTCGGAATCTTCAGCTCCTCGCATACGGGAACGAGCTGCCGATTCGTCAGATTGCGTCGGCTGAGAGGAGTGCCTCTCTTCGTGCGGAACACGAGCGCGTCCAGATCGACGCCTCCAGGTTGCACATTCGATAGGATCTCCACTCCCTTTACACTCAGCGGAACAGTGCGGTTGCTGGAACGAGTTTTAGGTTCATCGAAATGCCCTTCGTAAAGCGTACGGCTTACACGCAGCAGTCCAGCTTTCAAATCGACATCTCGCCAACGGAGGGCCAGCAATTCGCCAATTCGCAAGCCGGTCAAGACGAGCAACCAAACCAGTGACCTGGACGGCTCGGGCAATCTTTGGAGAAGTGAATACAACTGCTCCGGGGATAAGACCGTCTTCTCTGGCTGAGGCCCTCGTCGCGGCAGTCTGGTTTTACGAACCGGATTGTCTTCGATGTAGCCCCAGAATTCCGCCGTGCCCAAAATGGTGCCGAGCGTGGTTCGAAGATGCTTGACCGTCCGCCATGAAAGACCTTCTTTCATTTTGTCTGCGAGAAATATCTGAATGGACTCCCGCGAGATCAAGCGTAGCTGGACATCTCCGAATGCTGGCAGCAGGTGAATGTGAACAACGTACTTGTAATGCTCTTGGGTTGCATATTTGAGAGTCGGCAGTACCTGAGGTTCCCACTCCTGGATAAAGGTGCGGAGGGAACAGCAGGACCGTGGATGGTAATCGGCACTGTTGACGCGGCGAAGCCGGTCCGACAGAACCATCTGTGCATCGCGGCGCGTAGGGAGATCGATCACCGTGCCAAGGATCTCAGAGCGGCGTATGCGGTCTGATTCGCCGTTTGCTCCGATGACGGGCTCCCAGTATCGTGCGACCCACACTTTATTCCTCTTCCCTCGTTTAAAAAGTGAACCGTGCTGAAAATGTTTTTTGCGAGCCAATTTGCCTCCTTTCAAGGCTCGCTCAGCCGGTTCTGCGTCAGCGGAAAGTGTAATCAGTGGGATCGAGTCGCGCAATCTAGTTCTCCTTCAATCCCTGCAGCCAGCCGCGAATCTCCGCAGGATCGAAGCGCAGATATTTCCCCAGCCGCACGTGGGGAAGCTTATCGATGCCGCGTCGTCGGGTTCGTTCGTACACCCAGGAAACGGGGACTTTGAGGAACCCGGCAATCTCGGCAACCGTCATTAATTCGTCCGATTGTGTTTGCACGGCTGATCTCCCATGGCTAATATTCATTGGGCGCAGTCAGTCTCGTCT
>DASPRY010000105.1:0-4585 GCA_035624215.1 Terriglobales bacterium | reverse complement strand
AACCCCGAGTTTCTGCGGGAGGGCTCAGCAGTGAAAGACTTCCGCTCGCCGCCGAAGACGGTCATCGGCGAATCGGATAGAGCGAGCGGTGACATGCTGGCCAAGCTCTACGAAAAACTCGAGGCACCGTTGATCAGGACGGATCTGGAGACGGCTGAGATGGTCAAGTACGTCGACAACAGCTGGCATGCGCTGAAGATCAGTTTCGCCAACGAAATCGGCAATTTGTGTAAATCTTTTGGAATCGATGCCCACGCGGTTATGAACATCTTCTGCCAGGATCGCAAGCTCAACATCTCTTCCGCGTACCTGCTGCCCGGCTTTGCATTCGGAGGCTCGTGTTTGCCGAAGGATCTTCGAGCATTGTCCTATCAGGCCAAAATGCACGATTTGGATTTGCCGATTCTCACTTCCATTCTGCCGAGTAATGAGATGCAGATCACGCGGGGCCTGGAACTCATAATGGAAAAGGGGCACACGCGAGTCGGTGTTTTGGGCTTCAGCTTCAAAGCTGGAACGGACGATCTGCGCGAGAGCCCCATGATTGAAATCATCGAGCGCCTCATCGGCAAAGGTTACGACCTGCGCCTTTACGACAAGAACGTGAATATCGCCAGTCTGGTTGGCGCGAATCGGGATTTCATCCTCAACCACATTCCCCATATATCCAAACTGATGGTCGGCGACATTGACGGCGTGCTCAAGCACGCCGAGACGATCGTGATCGGCAACAACGATCCGGATTTCAGGAAAGTGCCGGAGCGGCTGCGTGACGGTCAACTGCTAGTGGATTTCGTGAGGATCATCGAGGGCAGGAGCGAGAAGGACAGATACGACGGCATCTGTTGGTGAACGGCCGACCTATTGGGCGGAAGCGCGGGTCCGCTGTTCATCAGTCTGCACCTCACCGCCGCCCGCGAAACCGGAATGTTTCTTGGTGGTTCTCAACCAGGCGGCAGCTCGGCCTTCGGCCTCCGCCAACTGTTGCGGAGACATTTTCTGGCTTATGGCTTTCTTGCCTTCCGCGATCTGTTCGAGTATCGGGGCTGCGGTTTTTTCTGCGAGCAGGTACCACATGTAAGCGGAGACGGGGTCGGGCTGGGCACCCGCAATCTGACTGTCTTTGTTCTGGCCGTCTTTGTTCTGACCGTCTTCGATGTGACCATCTCTGATCTGACCAAAATGTTCGGCCAAGCGAAGTTGTGCCGAGGCATCGCCAGCCTCGGCGGCTTCGATGAGGGTAGGGAAGCCTTGGCCGTCTCCGTTGGCGGTGCGTTGTGGCTGGGCTTGCGAGTTATTCATGGTCAGGTAGAGCAACTCGGTGCGGCTGGAGACGCCCAGCTTGTCAAAAATTCGGAAAAGATAGTTCTTGACCGTATGAGGGCTGAGGCTGAGAGTAAGAGCGATTTCGCGGTTGGTCAAACCCGCGGCTAGGTGCCGGATGACCTGGCGTTCGCGCGCGGAAAGCAGTTCAATTCCCTTGTGGTTGGTGGCACGGACGAGCGGCAAGCTGGTAAGAGCTTCGAGGGCATGATCGAGATCGACGCTACGCGCCCAGATTTGTCCTTCATGGACGCTGCGAATGCATTTGCAGAGGCTCTCCAGCCGCTCTTGCTTGGAAAAAATACCCTTTGCGCCAGCGCGAAAGCACTCCAGCACGTCCTGGGGCTTGGAGGAGTCCAGCAAGATGACGCCCTTGATCTGGGGCCGGAGCGCACGCATCTCGCGCAATACCTGGGTGCCGCGGCCGGGCTGGTCGTCCAAATTGTGAGCGATGACCACGACATCGATGGGGACGCGGGTGATTGCGGCCAACAGTTCCTCGGAATTCGAGGCCGCTGCTGCGACCTGCAGGCCACGGTCGTTGCGCAGCGCGTCCGCTAGGAGTTGGGTGTGGATGCGCGTGCCATCGGCAACTACGATGCTAACAAAGTCCGAAACCAATTCTTCTTGGGATGGCATCGGGTCTCCTGACGTTTGGTCATACGAATCGGATCGGGGGGATCACTCCGTTCGTTTAGACCGACAAAGGCCTTGAGGGGGAGGAAGAAAGTGAGGCAAAAAAACCGGCCAGGGTCTCTTGCTACCAGTTGAAAATCTACCACTAAATTCTCGAGCCGGCAAGCAAGGGATTTGCAACCTATGCAAGAAAATGCACTGATCGTCGGGGTTTCGGTTGCAGTTTGACGGGTTGCACCACAATGCAAAGGGTCAGCCCTGGCAAAGGTCTCGAAATAGCTGTTGTTTGAACGTCGGCTTGTCTAGACTAACATTACTAGTATCAACAACATAGCTTCCATCTGTTTGACGGCTTTGATTGCTGTCGGGAGCGAGCTGGTTACCTTGCATACTGGAGTACTACAACGGGAGTGCCATAGAAGAACGTCTCTAAGCCGTGTAGCTTGGTCATGAGAATGTCACCCGGTGCATAAATAGGGTCGGTGTGTCCTAGGAAGGACTACCACTTGCACGTTCTTGCAAGTACGGTTAGTTTTTCTAGCAACTAGAGTCGAGGTTTGTGCGTCAAACGACTACAAGTTGACGTCAAACAAGTGCAGTTCCCCCTACTTGTTTTGTTCGTTTTCTCCCCCTGAAGGCATATAAGAGGTCCGCCATGCGGATTCAGCATGCATGCACGCGGGCCCAGCGGACCTAGATCAATGGGACCCAGAGGGCGAAGCTATGAGTAGTCCCAACCAGAGCTATGAAGTGGGTAGCGGGATGAGCCAAAGGTTATTGCAGGAAGAGTTGCGCTGGTACGCGCTGCACACCAGAGCGCGCCACGAAAAAGCGGTTGAGCGACGATTGCGGGATCAAGGCATGGAAACGTTCCTGCCGACGGCGGTGGAAGTGCATCGCTGGAGCGATCGCAAGAAGAAAGTAGAAGTGCCACTGTTCAGTTGCTATGTGTTCATCCGCTGCGCTTTGAGCGAAGCAGACCGGAGGCGCGTGTACCAGGTGGAGAGCGTGCACGGTTTTGTGGGCGTGCGGGGGGAAAGCCTGCCCATTCCCGATGAACAGATCGAAAGCATCCAGAAGGTTTTGGCGCAGACGGCGCCCTGGCGTTCGTACCCCTTTCTCAAGGCGGGACAGCGGGTCCGGGTACGGGGTGGGGCGATGGACGGAGTGGAAGGCGTGTTCTTGTCGGAGAACGGCGACCACAGCCTGATCATTTCCGTCGATGCGATTCAGCGGTCAATGGCGGTGCGAATCGATGGTTATGATGTAGAGCCGGTCTGAAGAGAAATAAACATGCTGTCCGCCAATCAAGCAGTTTCCTCGTAAGCGATCCAGGATTTTCTTCCCCCGTTCCGCCAGTTACTCCTAAACATGTATCAACCGGAAATCGAGCAAATCAGCGACGAGCTGTATTTCATTGCGGGCAGCCCGGCCACGCGCCGGCTGCGCACGCAAGCGCAATTACTCTCGCAGACGGACGTGCCGGTGCTGATTACCGGAGAAGCGGGGAGCGGGAAGGCAACCGCTGCCCGGCTTATCCATTCGCTTTCGATTCGTTCCAGCTTTCCGTTCATGCGGATCAAGTGCGCGGTGCTCACCTCGGACCTGCTGGAAAACGAACTGTTCGGTTATGAACACGCTTCCGCCAGCGGACACCCGGAATCGACGTTAGGGAGGTTCGAGGAATGTGTGAAGGGAACGATTTTGCTGGATGAATTCGATGCCATGCCGGAGGCGGTGCAGAGGCGGCTTCTGAAACTGCTGGAGACGGGAGAATTTGTCCGTTGCGGGGGCCACAGCCCGATTCGGACCGATGTGCGCATCATTGCTGCCACCTGCCGGAACCTGGTGTTGGCAGCGGCGGAGAAAAGAGTTCAGGAAGAGCTGTTCTACCGCTTGAGCGCCTTCGAATTGCGCGTGCCGCCGCTGCGGGAGCGGCGCGAGGAAATCCCGTTGCTGCTGGGGCACCTGATGAACCGCCTGACCCGGCGCTATGGCGTTCGGGCGCCGCGCTTCTCAACCGCGTTGCTGGATGCGTGCCAGCACTGCGCGTGGCCAGGCAACCTGGACGAATTGGAGAACTTTGCCAAACGCTTCCTGGCGCACGGCGATGAGGGCGCAGCGTTGCAGGAATTGCTTTCGCGTCCCGATTACAGGCCCGCAAGTAAGGGTGAGAACGGCAACGGACACACGAAAACCGGCGGTCCGCCTTCGAGCCCGTCGACAGCGGAAGAAACGTCGTCTCTGAAACTGCTGGTAAGAAATGCAAAAGGGGAAACCGAGCGCGCTGCGATTGCCCAAGCGCTCGAACAGACGCACTGGAACCGGAAAGCGGCAGCTCGTTTACTGAATGTCAGCTATCGCGCGCTGCTTTACAAAATCCAGCAGTATCATTTGGCGCCGCGCGCAGAGTCAATCCGACTTTTTGGAAGCGACGGCTGGCGGGACGCGAAGTAGCGCCCAGGGAAGCGGCTCCGATTGAACCGACGGCACGGAACAGGTAGGATTGGACCACTGACGATTGAGGTGGGGAATAGGGGAAGGGCATCGCTTATGACGGAATCCATGAGGGCCCAGCGAATCATGGTGGTGGTGACACTTCTGGTGCTGGTATCCCTTGGAGCGT
>DASPRY010000096.1:0-5447 GCA_035624215.1 Terriglobales bacterium | reverse complement strand
GGCTTAAGCATTCGACCGCGACGATACTGGCGCAAGAAATTCCTTCCAATTAAGAGGAACCCGAAATTGCTTTCGATACTCAAATAAAACATCCAGCGGAGATTTGCTATGAGGAATCCTGTTTGTCGGCCTCAGTGGATGATCGTTCTAATGAGCGTAATTGTTGCCGGAATGTCTATTGCGAGCGGCCAGAACCTGCCGTTCTTCACGGAGCAGCAGCCTGCTCTTGCCGGCGGCCAGAGGTTATCGGCCTCGGGTGTTCCCGCGCTCCACGGTATTGTGGACTCAGGTCGTAATGCCGATCTTCGCTGGTCTGACTTTACTCCGTACAAAACAGAGGTTGCCAAACTTTACGGGACAAACGGTTATTCTTTGCTTTGGGTTCAGAACGGCCGCGTCCGTCCCCAAGGGCTCGCCGTGATCGAGCTCTTACAAAATGCCGACGCTAAGGGACTTGCCCCCGAAGATTACGACGGCTCGCGATGGCAGGGCCGCCTCCTCAAGCTGGATCAAAAGCCGTCTGAACAAGATTTGGTCTCGTTCGATACCGCTCTTACGGTCTCGGTGATGCGCTACATCCGTGCCATTCACTGCGGCCGTACGAACCCCAAGGAATTCAAGTTTCAGCTTGACATGGAGGGGAAACAACTCCCGTTGGCAGAATTCCTTCAGACCCGGGTCGTGAATGCAGGCGATCCAGCCGCCGAAATCCAGAAGCTGGAACCACCTTTCTTGGGCTACCGGAAGCTGCTCGCGCTCTTGCCGGTTTATGAACGATACGCAAAGCAAGATGATGGACAGAAGCTACCAACGATCACGAAGACTGTGCGGCCTGGCCAACCCTACGCAGGCGTCGTCCGCCTGGGTCGGTTTCTTCAAGTCATCGGCGACATTCCTTCAGGAGTCCATCTGGATCCAAATGCAACGCTCTATCAAGGTGCAATCGTTGATGGCGTAAAACATTACCAGGACAGACATGGGGAAACTCCCACCGGCAACCTTGACGCGCGCACGATCAATGAACTCAATACGCCTCCGACGGCCCGCATTCGCCAGATCAAGCTGACGCTCGAACGGTGGCGCTGGCTTCCGCATTCCTTCCCACAACCGCCCGTGGTTGTGAATCTTCCTGAGTTTCGTGTTCGCGCGATGAACCCGGATGGCACCGTCGCTTTTTACAAAAACGTCATCATTGGAAAGGCCTACGGTCACAAGTCTCCGATTTTTGAGAAAGAAATCCAGTACGTTGTCTTCCGTCCCTACTGGGACGTGCCTCCCAGCATTCAGCGCAACGAAATCGTGCCGCACATCCAGAAGGACCCGAACTACATCGCCAAGCATAATTTTGAGGTCGTCACGCCCAAAGGCGAGGTCGTAACCGACAATCAAGTCAGCCTGGAGGTCTTAGAAGGCATAAGATCCCTCCACCTGATGGTGCGGCAAAAGCCCGGCGAAACGAATTCTTTGGGTCTGGTGAAGATCATCTTCCCCAATCCGGAGAACGTATATCTGCATGGCACAGACGCTCCGGGACTGTTCTCGCAGGACGTCCGCGATTTCAGCCATGGATGCATTCGGGTAGAGAAGCCTGCGGACCTCGTTGCCTGGGTGTTGCGAAACAATCCTGGCTGGGATTTGCAGCGAGTGAAGGCCACGATGAACGGCGACAAAAACAACCTTCAAGTGAACCTCGTCACGCGGATTCCGGTTCTGATTGTCTACGGTACGGCTACGGTGAACGAGGAAAATCAGATTCGGTTTTTCGATGATATCTATGGTTATGACGCAGAACTCGAGAAAGCGTTGGCCGCCGGCTATCCCTATGCCTGGTAGGCCTTAAACAAGGCGCCCAGCCAATTGCATCTAAATATAGAATGGGTTTAATGAAGCCATACATTCTGAATGGAAGTGAAGCATTCTCGGAGGCATCGCCGAAGCAAAAGAGCAAATCCGGCCTCCGTCGTTTGTTACTGATTCTCTTGTTTCTGCTGGCGCCGCTACTTGGGCACGGCGGGACCGAATCAGCGTCCTCAGCCGCGCACGAATACCGGCTCCGCTTCTATCACACTCACACAGGCGAGCGGCTGGATGTCGTTTATCGTCGCGGTGATCAATACGTCCCCGAAGCGCTCGACGAGCTCGACCATTATCTGCGCGACCACCGTACTGGCGATGTGCGTCATTTCGATCCTCGCCTCTTCGACCTTCTCTACGACCTGACCGCGTCGCTCGGCGATTCCGGTGGTGAAATCGATGTGATTTGCGGCTACCGCACGCCCTGGAGCAACGAATTCCTGCGCACGCGCAGCCCGCATACTGGCGTGGCGCAGCACAGCCTGCATATGCAGGCCGCAGCGATCGACATTCGCCTGCCTGGGATTCCAACGTCAGAGCTTCGTGACGCAGCCCTACGGCTGCATCGCGGAGGAGTGGGGTACTATCGCAGCTCCGATTTTGTGCACGTCGATGTCGGGCGTGTGCGCCAGTGGTAGTACCTTCCCTTTGAGAGTCAAACATATGGCTGCAGACAATGGGTACGATGCACTGATGAATAGGGTACCCCATCATAATCCATCTGGACAGGACCTTACTCGAAGCGTTCGGTCCCGCTGTAGGTGTGCCAAAACTGGACGCTACTCTGTCATCAAGAGATTCTGGTCAGGAACCTACTCATTCGGCTACTCATGTAGCCGAAGGAAGTGAGCAAGCAAGCAAGCAAGCAAGCAAGCAAGGGTCTCGCTTCGCTCGACGCCCCCATGCTCGTCGCCTCTTCCGAACTTTCAGGACAGGAACCTCAGGGTTTCTCTGTCGAAGCTGATGAACCCTGTGAGCATGGTTGTAGTCCTCTGGTTCCCTGTCTCCTGCGTTTGGAGAAGGGAGAAGGAAGCCGATCTCGCTGTCAGAAGTCTGCCCCCCAGTTCCGCTCACCCCCCAGAGTTAAGGGATAGCCCGTACTACGAGGACGCCCTCAGGTTTGTGAACGACTGTTTCCCAGTTGACTCTGATGAGAATCGGCGAGGCGCTTGGCATTGAGATCGACAGATCGACAAGCACATTTCGTCTGATTTCCTGACTATCAGCGTCAGGCAAAAGGTGCGTCATTGCAAGGTGGAAGAACGATTAAAGACGCCTGCTGCCTTGCGAGATGTTGACCTCCATCCCGCGATTGCTAATTTGCTGAAAGATTTCGTCGGGAACGCAAGTCTGGTTTCCTGTTCGCTTCACGGAACGGCAAGCCACTAGCGTCATCGAACGTGATCCGTCGCCATCTGCACCCCACGCTAAAGCAACTCAACTATGTCAATCCCCACACTGGAACGCACAAGGCTGGGAACCATGCCTTTCGCCGTTTTCGGAACACATATCTAAAGAATTACACCGATTGCTCCAAAGGACTGTACGACTACTGGTTGGGACACGCGGGAAAAGATATGAGCGACCTCTACGACAAGATCAGGGAGGTCGTTCCGTTTCGCAAGATGTGGGCTGAAAAAAGCGGATTCGGTTTCGAATTGCCCTCAGTTGTACCGAATGTACCGAAAAAAGAGGATCAATCGGAAACCGCCAAAGCCGCGTAAACAACTGAATGGGCGAGAGAAAGATTGGTCGGGGAGAGAGGATTTGAACCTCCGACCCCCTGGTCCCGAAGCAGTTCCGGTTGTCTAACCTGTTGAATCGCTTAGCTCGGCTCTGCGTCTTGTACCACGGTTTTAGGAGGTGTTCGGCGCTATCTGGACCCAAAATGGACCCAATTTTCAAGTCTGGTCCCTACTTGGACCCAAGTTTCCGGTAGCTTCAGATAAAACACTCTGTTCTAGGTCTGGTTTTTCTTTCGAACGGTGCGCTTATGGGGCCAGGGATACACGAATTCAACTACTTCGCTAGCGGTGGTCAGCACCTATTTCGAGGAGTGCCGGGTGTGCTGAGGCGGCGCGACGAACATAACTGTCGAAGTGAATGGATCGCTGATCCGCAAATTGTTGTTGCGGATGGTTGAGGTCGAGTTTTGCGGCTAAGCTAGAACAGATGATTAATTAAACCAGATGGCCAGAATTTCCTCGCATGCCCAGCGTCAAGTTGTCCATATACTGCTGCTGCAGGGGCATCGCGACGCGGGGTCTTTGATTTTCACAGCGATACAACTTGAGTAAGCGCCGCTGGCGATGACTAGCCTAACAATGCTCAGGATAGCAACGACCCCGAACAAAGTTTATCCAACCGGCCCTACTTTTGTGCATACACCATTCCGGCAGTATGATAAGGAGGATCGGAGATCAGTCGTATATAAGCAATCAGCGCCTCAATCTCGGTCTTGCTGAGAGTATAGCCATACGGGGGCATCAATGCGGACTTGTTGAGCGCGGGTCCGCCGTGACCGATGATGGCGGTCAGGTCGGCGTCGCTCATTTTGTTTAGGATGTCGCCCTCGGTGAAAGGGTGCGGTTTGGTCTCAAGATTGTCGTAATTGGAGACACGCTCCGGAGTGGATTCCGGGTCGTGGCAGCGCGCGCAATATGTGTTGTCGAGCTGGTAGCCCACCTGTTGTTGATATCCCAAGGCAATTTCGTCGGTCTTCAGTTCGATTAATTTCTGAGCTTTGGTAAAGGTGTGGGCGGTAAGTAGATATCGGCCAGCCATGCTGCCCAGAGCGACGTTGGTGCTGAGCTGTCCGCTGGAGTCGGTTAGGCCGCTCGGAGGGTCAAAGCTGACGCCTGCGGGCCCGTGGAACTCGACTAGCGCCCCGGTGACGGCTGTCCCTTGTTCATCGTTGACCTGCACGACCAGGGGCTGAGCCAGGACCGTGCCAGTCATACCGATCTGTTTGCCCCCACTTGACTCTACCAGTGCGGCGCCAAACCTGGTGGGCTTCAGGGTGGAGGCTGGTTCGGGCTTGCTGGTGCATGCTGCGGTTACGAGAAGGAGAGAGAGGACGCAGAAAGTCAGCCGGTGTCTGATCATTTTCATCTCTTCGCCTCCTGCTTGCTGGAGACCTTTTGCGTCATCAGGAATGCGGTCAGAGCACGGGCATCCTCGTCGTTCATGTTGCGGTTCGGTTCGATGACGCCGGGGCGCATGGCCTGCGGGTTCTTCAGCCAGTGGTAAATCCACGCAGCATTCAGGCGCGAACCGACTTGCGTAAGGGTTGGTCCGATGTAGCCCTTGTCGACTTTGGTATCGACGATGTGGCATCCCTGGCAGGCATACTTGGAATAGAAAAGCTGTCTCCCCTGCTCTATTTGAGCCGGAGGGTATCCGCTGGACGGCATCGAGTCGCGATCGAATGCCGCAGTC
Source organism: Terriglobales bacterium (assembly GCA_035624215.1). Classification (GTDB taxonomy): domain Bacteria; phylum Acidobacteriota; class Terriglobia; order Terriglobales; family Acidobacteriaceae; genus JAFAGX01. The sequence continues at coordinate 155 of DASPRY010000096.1, read as the reverse complement.
TGGTAGACGGTCATGATGTAGTCGGTGAGCACGGTCGCGTCAGCATCGGAAAGGTTGAACCTGGGCATGCGGCGGATCAGCGCCGGACGCAGGGTGCCGGGGTTCTTTAAGAATGCCAGCAGCCATGGCCGCTGCACGGAGCTGCCTTCCCAGGT
>DASPRY010000077.1:0-3502 GCA_035624215.1 Terriglobales bacterium | reverse complement strand
GTTTCCGGTTCTTGATCTCGATCAAGAAAGCTGGATGGCATCCGATGATATCTGGCTGTGCCATTCCCGTGAAAAGATGAGGTGTGATGATGCTTCTCCGTCAATTGACAGCAACTTCCTTACTTTCGCTAACACTCCTCTCGCTTCCGGGAGCAACCCTGACGGCCAAAGCGGCTGAACCCTCTACTGCAAGGAAGACATAGCAAGGCTATGTCCCGGCGTTACTCCGGGTGGCGGCAGGGTAATCGGATGTCTAAAGCAACACGAGAACGAAGTCAGCATCGGCTGTGGCAAAGAGCTAAAGGCGATCAAAGCGAAAATGGGCAAGTAACTGCCTGTGCCTGACGCGTCACCGACTTTTTGTATCGGGTCTTAGGTGACTCTCTTTGATCCATGTGTGTGATGTGTTTTCGAGTTACGCCACGCACTTCACGTCATAATCTCCTCCTATTCCTGAGACGAAGGCGTGCGCCATGTCGACAACTCGGCCCCCTCTGAACAGATCCCGCCGAGGGATTAGGCCAAATTTCTTGGGGTTTCATCGGAGATAACGCGATTACCTGCTTGACTTGTAACGCGACTGATTAATTATGTGATTCGCAGCAGCGATCAGCGTTTGATCAAGGATCTCTCCGCGCGGTCGATTTTCGGTTTGAAGGCAACATCGGGGGCGTTTTATCAAGCTGGTAAATTTCCTTGCTGGATGCGCGGGCATTTTGCTTGTGGTCACCGCAGGCGCCGCCGACCGTGAGGGCGGTTTTCCGCTCGCCGGCAACTACATCCAAAATCGACCTTGCAAAGGCGACGGCAGTGACCCTGCTGAGCTTCAGGTGAAGATTTCATCCCGTGAGATCGTCTCCAAAGTCAGCTCGTGTAGCTTTCAGAAGGTGAAGCAGGATGGGAACACCGTTGAGGCCCAGGTTGAGTGCCAATTTCCTGCCGGACCGCTTGTCGGTAATGTTTTTTTCACGGTGAGGCCAGACGGAACCATTTCCTTTGTTGATCGCGACCAGAATTATCGCACGATTCTCTATCGCTGCTCGAATCAGGATGCTGACGGTTCTGGATAAGCAATGATAGGGTCTGCGATCGGTTCTCGCAGTTCGAGCGTCGATTGCACAAAAGCGCTAAGGCTGACGACTTACACGCCTCACAATCCGCTGTGGCCACAAAGTTGGCAATCTGAGCGCTAGCCAACGCCACATGGAAAGACGGTGGGCAGCGCTTGCATGATTCGTCGCAGCCTCCGGCACGACAAGATATTTGCGTAACTTCATCAGCCTCCACACTACGGGATTCCAATCACTCCAGGTCTCTTGAGCTTCATCGGCAAGGACCCCAATCGTGACTTCGGGCGCTGGATGAAACAAGAACGGTATCCGGTTCGAAAGGGTGTCATCTCGAAGAATGTTCCATCGTGACATTCCTCCCATGACCGGGGAACCAAGAGCATAGACGACTCGACCAATGCGTGCCGTTCTGATGCAAAACGCACACATGGGACAGGGCTCGACAATGGAATAGATTGTACAATCCTCGAGCCTGGTGGCTCCAAGCGATTGTCGGGCCTGAGCGATAGCCATAATTTCGGCGTGTCGCGACTGGTCCATGTGGCGTATTGTTTGGTTCGTACCCTCGCCAAGGACGACGCCGTTGCGACTAATCAAACTGCCGAACGGAAGTTCACCCTCTTCCATACCTTGTCGGGCAAGCTCCATGCAGCGCGTCATCATAACGCGGTCGGTTGCGTCCGGGTCCATGGCGTCCGAGATTTCAAGCGGCGACAATGACTTCCAAGCGTCGCCAGTATAGCGATGCAAGTTATACATGCCAAAGGGGTTTAGTAGAGTTGCAAACAGCCGCTAGGCGAGGATTTCAATTCTGCCATTCGGGGATGTGACCGCGGCGCTTGCAGAGCCGCGTCCGACCTATTGTGACTTTGGTGCGCGCCGCAGCAAGGGATCAACTAGATCTGCGAAATCGTACAATGGACGCAGCTCATACAGAATCATGGATTCGATATAGAACGAGCGCTCGTAGGCAAGCTTGGCACGGAGACCCGCTTCTTTAATCAGCCGACCCAGCAGGTCGAGGTCCGAATCGGATGACAGCATGACATAAAGACAGCCATTGTGTGTAAGGCGTTCACGCGCTTGCTGAAACAAGGCCGCCACATCCCGATAATGGGGACCGGCATGCCAGCCGCGATCGGTGAGATCGCGAGGTTCGCCCGCGTGCTTAGGTGGGCTTGATAGGATCACGTCAAAGAGCGGCCGCGCCGGAAGCGCGGTCAAGAGATCCATGCACGCCGCCTTCACACGTTCGCCAAGACCGTTTGCACGTGCGTTGTCCTGTGCTGAACGCGCCGCATTAGGATTGATGTCCAGCGCCAAAACGTTTGTGGCACCAGCACGCGCGGCCGCTAGAGCGAGGATGCCGGTACCAGTGCCGATGTCAGCGACCGTCTTACCGCTAAGATCGAGTCCGTCGAGAAATTCCGCGAAATACTCGCTGCTGAGAAAAAACCGCGGATGGAAGACGGTTGGCCGAACGCGCAATTGGAAGCCCGCCGCCCGGACCGTCCGGATATTCCGACGGCTGAGGATAACGTGATAGGAAAAAAAATGAATGAAGCCGCGCATAAGGCGGCGCAGCCATCCGTGCCTATACCCGGGCCGGTCTAGAGCGGTTTCGGGCCCACTTATTACCGAAGCGGCTGATTGGGAGGTTTTCTCCATGGTGGAAGAATCCCGTGAGAAATACTGGCCAAAGCGTTGAGCGGAGCCATGCGACCTTTGTCGACAGATGCGTCAGCTAGCGCGGAAACGTGTTGCAGCTGCGGATAAGCAACGCAAGCCTGTCATTAGCTAAGGCGTCCAAGAGTCCGTCAGCGTCAATAGCAGCCTCCGGGCCACCCGTAGTAAGCTATCAATACGCAGAAGCCCGATCCATAGATGCCAGGTCCAAAATAGCTGGGATAGCGGGAGTGGCCAACAGGATAAAAATAACCTGCTGCTAGTGGACCGCCAATGTATACGCCAGCTATGGCGACAATTCTGGGGTGCCAGCCAGGATAGCCCCAAGGGCGGTAGTGCCGCCCAGGGTAGAACCAGCCGCGATATGCGCCCCAGGTTGCGTAGGCTCGGCCCGCCCAGCGGGCATTAGCAGGGCCGGGCGTCGCCAACACCAGGGCGGCGATGGTCGCGATCGTCATCAGAGCAATGAGATGCTTTTTCACGGCTCGAGGTCAATTGCCTTTGCTTAGTTCAACGCAGTTCGGCCATGATCGTCCATCTTGCGATCAATTCATCATTAAACCTTATGATTAAACGACTCGGTTCCAAATTGCCGGATCTTTAGCTCGATTTTAGATACGCTTGATTTGCGGAAGGTACATCGCTCCGCGCTGCTGTTTGAGCAGCGTGGCCGCGCACGAGCGTGCACCACCTAGCGCGTCGCAATTTCTGAGCAATCAGGATCAGGTTCGGGTTGCTAGACTTAT
>DASPRY010000060.1:0-2435 GCA_035624215.1 Terriglobales bacterium | reverse complement strand
GCACAGCGCAATGTTTTTGGGGAGGATCTGATTTCTCTTCACTGGGCAAAGGGCGCCTTCGGCATTGTCAACACTCTCACCAAGAATTTCTTTGCCCTGCTTTCTTTCCAGTGCTGGCGAACGGTGCTCACCGTAGTAGGTTTGGGCTGTCTGAATCTGGGGCCCTTTATTGGCATTTGGCTGGCACAGGGATGGGCGCGAGTTCCTTATGCCGTCGCGCTCGGTTCGTTGTTTGCGATTTATTGCGGAATCTGGTTCAGGTCGGCAGTCCCGCCATATTATTTTTTTCTGCATCCGGTCGGAACCAGCCTGTTCATGTACATATTGCTGCGCTCCATGCTTCACGCGCTTTGGAATGAGGGCATCGTGTGGCGGGGGACGAAGTATTCGCTGGAAGAGTTGCGCAAGGGAATGGTGTGATGAAATTGACGCAGGGCTGCTTGAAGCCGCGAGGCTGGAAGCAGCTTTTCTATGGCTCGCCGGGATCTTCGATCGACATCGGCTCGCCCTGCTTTGCATCCTTCTTCTTGGGTTCTTTCGGGTGTTTAAACCTTCCGGCGCTGTAGTGGCCCGGGCGCTCGACGTCGTAGTCGGTGGGTACTGTCGGCAACAGGAGAAAGGCGCCTTCGCCCAGTTGCTGGGAGCGGCGCAAAATGATCTCGGCGCGTCCGTCATAGTCCTGGATCGTTCCCTTAATTTCAATCTGGCGGCCTTCGAGCTGCCGAACATCGCCCATCTTCTTAAGATCGGACGGGAACACGACCACAGTGAAAGGACACGCTTTGTCCTTGCAGAAATTCAGAATCTTAGCGCCATTGCGGCCATCTTCGACGTGCAGCACGGTTCCACTAACGCAAGCGCTCGTGCCCACATGCTTGCTCGCTTCGGCGAATGAAACGCAGTCACTCGGAGAGATATTGCGTGCGGAGCAAACTCCGCTTAGGGTTAGAACGATTCCAAAAAAGAAAGTCAGAGTAAGAACACGCATAATAACTGAGACGCTGAAAAGCGCGCCTTCAATTTCGATTCTATGCGTGGAGGAGAAGTCCAACGCCAAGGCGGAAAAAAATTTTCGCGGAAACTTCCCGAAAAGGGAAGTTGCCGGGGTCCCCAGCACGCCCGATTTTGGCGTGATAGGGAGAGCGCTGGCGCTCGGCCCCGGCCCGCTACAGTGCTTGCGGCCACGAGCGCGAGCGCTACTTGTTGAAAGCCTTTATGCCCGCTGCTTCGTCTTCCTTCACATCGAAGACGGTGTAGAGCTTGGTGATCTGCAGCAAGTCGTGCACTTTCTTGGTGAGGTTGAGCAGCTTGAGTTCGCCACCCTGGTTCTTGGCAGTGGTGAAGGCGCTGACGAGTTCGCCGATGCCCGAGCTGTCGATATAGTTCACGTCGGCGAGGTTCAGCAGGATTTTTTTCTGCCCCTTGGAGAGCAGGTCGCGCACCGTTTCGCGCAGAATCACGCTGCCCTCGCCGAGGGTGATGCGGCCGCTGAGGTCGACAATCGTGACGCCATCCACCTGACGCGTACTGGACTTCATGCTCACTGGGGAGCCTCCTTGGAGTCCGCGGGGTTGCCGTGGACGTGCTTGATCATTATAAGTTCGGTGCCCGTCTGGGAGGGGTGGATTTCCACCACATCCATGAACGAGCGTATCAGGAAAATGCCTCGCCCCGAGGTCTTGAGCAGGTTCTCCGGCGCCAATGGATCTGGAATCCTGCTGACATCGAGCCCTTTGCCTTGATCGCGGATGACGATGACAAGGTCCTGAGTCGTGCGCTCAAACGCGAATGTAACCTTCTTGCTCGGGTCGTAGGCATTGCCATGCAAAACTGCGTTCACCGCGGCCTCTCGCACCGCCATGGAGATCTTCATGACCTCCTCGTCATCAAAGCCGGCTTCGGCGGCCATGCGGGTCGCCGTCTCTTCGGCATTGTTCACCGTCTCCAGCGTCGAATCGAGCGTATAGGAGACGCGGTCTGAGGGCATAACGGTTCCTGAGCCGGCGTTGGTCTCGCTCGCGACGGCGAGGCCAGACTCAAAGGGCTGACCCGGCCACGGTGCGCGGGCGAATTGAGAGTTTGCCTGTAGAGCGGACAAAAGTCAACGCTTTCGCCGGGGAGACGGGGCAGGCTCCGTCTCTACGGGGAAGCGGACGCCGTTTGCTTTGCTGGGCAGCATTCCGGGCCGCAAAAATCTCTGCTACCGAACCCGCTCAGGCGTTACAATGGCCCGCCCGATCTTCGATCTTTGATCTTTAAGCGAAGTGGTTTCTGCCAGATTACGGCCGCTGCGCCGCTGCACAAAACATCCTTGGTTCATCGCCTGACTTACGAAGGGGAACACTAGATGGGACGTTTTACTGGCATCCTCGGTCTGCTCGCCATGTTGGGCCTCGCCTACGCCTTCTCGACCAACCGCCGCGCCATCAACAAGA
>DASPRY010000054.1:0-12710 GCA_035624215.1 Terriglobales bacterium | reverse complement strand
TGGCTTGCAGGTCGAAACCTTCGCCTCGGCGCAGGAATTCCTGGCCCGCCCGGGCGCCGAGGCGCCTAGCTGTCTGGTGTTGGACTTGCAACTGCCGGGCCTGAGCGGGCTCGACCTGCAGAAGCGCATGGCCGAGGTCGGGCTGGAGATCCCCATCGTTTTCCTTACAGGCCATGGCAATATTCCGGCTTCCGTGCAGGCCATGAAAGCGGGAGCGGTTGAGTTTCTGACCAAGCCGTTCGATGAACAGGATCTCTTACAGGCAATTCAAGAAGCTGTAGAACGCGATCGGCGAACCCGCCAGCAGCATGCCGAGATGCGCGAGTTGCAAAATCGGTATGAGTCGCTGACGGCGCGCGAGCAGGAAGTCATGCAGCAGGTGATTTCCGGGCTCCTTAACAAGCAAGTTGCGGCCGAACTGAACATAACCGAGTACACGGTTAAGATTCATCGTGGGCGCGTCATGCGCAAAATGCATGCCGAGTCTCTGGCGGATCTGGTGAGGATGGCGGAGAACCTGGGGATCCACTCACCTAAGCGGGCTGCCCGAATTTGAAATCAACAACTTACGAGCTTAACAGGTCGGAAGGGAGGCTCGGCCGAGCTCCACGTAGATGTAGCACCAAGATGTAATAGATTTTCTCCTCTCCTCTGCTATCCAATCAATGTGAGGTTCAAATGGAGCGCCTTGTTGCAGTTGTCGACGATGATATCTCGGTACGCGAATCGCTTGAGAGCCTGATTAGGTCCGTCGGCATGGACGTGAGAGTGTTCGCCTCAGCGGAGGAGTTCTTGAACGCAGCCCATCCTCGCAAGGCGGACTGTCTTGTACTAGACGTGCGTCTGCCGGGGATGAGTGGCGTCGAACTCCACCACCACCTTTTAGCCCGCGATCGTAAAGTGCCGGTTATTTTCATCACGGCGCATGCATCCGACGACCGCGCAAGATTGGAGGCTCGCTCGGATTGGACCGTTGCTTACCTGACCAAACCATTCGGCGAAGATGAATTGCTCGATGCCGTGCACGCGGCTTTGCAATGGAAACCGAAAACGAAAGCAAATTAAACCAAGGAGGTCCCATGAGCGATACAGGAGCTTTGGTTTACGTGGTGGATGACGATCCGTCGGCGCGTGAAGGCGTGGCGGCCCTGATTCGCTCCGCCGGGCTGATGGCGAAGACATTTGGATCAGCGGAGGAGTTCCTGACTGCCCCGCGACCTAAAATACCAAGTTGTTTGGTGTTGGATGTGGGGCTCCCCGGGGCAAGCGGACTCGACCTGCAACAGGAGCTTGCCAAATCGGATGCTCAGATCCCTATCATATTCCTCACCGGCCATGGCGATATCCCGATGACAGTGCGCGCCTTAAAGTCAGGTGCAGCGAATTTTTTGACAAAGCCTTTCGACGATGAAGAACTGTTGAATGCCATCCGCCAATGTATTACGTCGGACGAGGAGGAACGGCTTTACCTCGAATCGGAAATATGTTCAAACCATAACTTCGATGATATCGTCGGCAAAAGCGACGCGCTGCACAAAGTACTGGAACAGGTCGCCATTGTCGCACCCACCGATTCGACGGTACTTCTGCACGGCGAGACCGGGACGGGCAAGGAACTGATCGCACGCGCAATTCATAATCTCAGCTCCAGAAGAGATCGCCCGTTTGTGCGGATCAACTGTGCTGCTATTCCCTCGGGATTACTTGAAAGTGAACTGTTTGGGCACGAGAAAGGGGCTTTCACGGGAGCCCTGATGCAAAAAAAGGGCAGATTCGAGCTCGCCGATCACGGTTCGCTTTTTCTCGATGAAATCGGCGACATCAGCCTGGAATTGCAACCTAAGCTGTTGCGTGCTGTTCAGGAGCAGGAGTTTGAGCGTCTGGGGAGCGCCAAAACCATCAATGTCGATGTGCGAATCATCGCCGCGACACACCGGGATCTTGGCGCCATGATTCGCGAAGGCAAGTTCCGCGAGGACCTGTTTTATCGACTGAACGTGTTTCCGATTGAGATCCCGCCGCTTCGTGAGCGGCGGGGCGATGTTCCGCTGCTGGTCAACTATTTTGTCTCCAAGCTGTCACGACAAATGGGAAAGAAAATCAAATCGATCCCCGAACAAGCCATGGAGGTCTTAGCGAACGCCTCGTGGCCGGGCAATGTGCGCGAGTTGGAAAATTTCATCGAGCGCGCCGTCATTCTTACGCAGGGGAGTGAGTTGAATGTCTCGATGGCAGAGCTGAAGAACAGGATGCCGGCGCCTTGCACTGTCTCCCTCTCCACATTCCACGAGGCCGAGCGCCAGGCCATTCTCGAGGCACTGAAAGCTGCGTCAGGCAGGGTTGCCGGCGCGGGCGGCGCGGCAGAACGCCTTGGTCTGAAACGTACGACATTGCAAAACAAGATGCGCCGGCTCAACATCTTGCGGGCCGACACGTCCCAGGGAGCGGATAAGATCACGCCGGCCGCTTGAGGAGAGTTTTGGCCACTATTGCTTTCGTACGGCTGGTTTCTACTCGCTGCGGCCCAAGTCATCGAGCGCCGACGGGCAATTCGGACTTGGGTCGCCTTTTCGCCTTCTGCGCCGCGCAGCTAAGAACGGCCGCGACGCCATTGGATCCCGATGGCGTTGAAGGCCTCTCAAGACAACGCAAGCACATAATAAGGAGAAAATGTCATGGCTAGGATCGCAATTCATGGTTTTGGTCGCATTGGACGTTCTTTAATGAAGGTGGCATTGAAGAATGACTTGTTCGTCCCTGTGTCCATCTCCGATATCAAGGATCTCCCCACTCTTGCAGCGCTTTTCGAGGTCGACACCAACTACGGCCGCTGGCCGGAGCATGTCAGGACTAAAGATGGCTGCTTCGTCATTGGTAGTCGCACGATTCCCTACCTTGACTCGAGCAAGAGTCTGCCGGACTGGAAAGAGCTCGGTGTTGATCTGGTGATCGACTGCACAGGCCGGGCCACTACGCGTAGCGGCGCTCAGGCGCAACTTGCTGCAGGCGCCAAGCGCGTGCTGGTGAGCGCGCCCAGTAAGAAGCAAGAAGACTGTGACGCGGTTTTACTGCCGGGCATCAACCTGGATACTTTCGACCCGGAGAAACACAAGATCGTCAGCATGGCGAGCTGCACAACCAACGCGCTCGCCCCGGTGGTCAAGGTTGTGATCGAGAATTTCGGCATCAAGTACGGCCTGTTCTCGACAGTGCATGCCTATACCAACACTCAGTCGCTGACCGACCAGCCGATGAAGGATCGGCGCGATTCCTGGGCGGCGTCTGAGAATATCATCCCCTCTTCATCCGGTGCAGCACGTGCCCTTGCCTTTATCTGGAAAGGGCTCAAGATCACAGGCAAGGCCTACCGCGTCCCTGCACGCACCGGCAGCATTGCCGAGCTAAACCTGCTCACAGAGCGTCCCGTAACTGTGGAAGCAGTCAACGACGCGTTCCGCAAGGCTGCCGAAGTTCCACCTCTCAAGGGCGTGCTGGGTGTCCTGGACGAGGAATGGGCATCCTCCCGAATCGTCGGCGATCCGCATTCGTCAATCGTCGACCTGCCATTGACGGCGGTCCAGGGTGAATTGCTCTCCGTGGCTGCCTGGTACGACAACGAGATGGGTTACTCAACCCGGTTGGCTGAAACGGCGACGCGTATCGCAGCGGGAGATCGTACTCGCACAGCCGACATGGTGGGTGAGCTCGCTCACGCCAGATAACTTTCTTGCGCATTCTGGCTATCGTTAAATGCGCATTTTTCATTGCTGTCCGTTTGACAGCACCAGAGGTGATTCGTGAATAAGATGACCGTCCGTGACGTTAACCTTAAGGGCAAGCGTGTTCTGATGCGCGTGGACTTCAACGTACCGATGTCTAAAGGCGTTGTTACTGACGACAAGCGCATCAAGGCTGCGCTGCCAACAATTCAATACGTTCTCGACCAAAAGGCTTCGCTGATCCTGATGAGCCATTTAGGCCGCCCTAGGGGAACTGGGTTCGAACCGGAGTTCAGTCTGAAAGCTGCGGCCGAGGTGCTGGCCAAGCTGTTGGGCAAGCCAGTGCAGATGACCCCAGATTGCGTCGGCCCCGAGGTCGAGGTGCTAGCCAAGGCCCTCAAGCCCGGCGACGTGCTGATGCTCGAAAATACCCGCTTCCACAAGGGTGAAGAGAAGAATGACCTGGAGCTGGCCAAGCAGATGGCTAGCCTGGGCGACATCTACGTCAACGATGCGTTTGGCTCCGCGCACCGTGCCCACTCTTCAACCGAGGGCGTCGCCCGCTTCTTGCCTGCCGTCTCCGGCTTTCTCATGGAGCAAGAACTGGAGTACCTGAGCCGCGCCACTGACAACCCCGCGCATCCCTATGTCTCCCTCCTCGGGGGCGCCAAGATCAGTGACAAGATCAAGGTGATCGAGAACTTGCTGACCCGTTGCGACAAATTGATCATCGGCGGCGGCATGGCCAACACCTTCCTGGCAGCCAAGGGTTACAACATGCAGGACAGCCTGGTGGAAAACGGCTCGTTGGAAGTCGCAAAGGCGATTATGGCCAAGGCCGGCGAGCGATTGCTGTTGCCTGTCGACGCGGTAGTGGGCGACAAGTTCGACGCTGAGGCGGCGAGCAAGGTTGTGGATGTAGGCAACGTGCCACTTGGCTGGCGCGTGCTGGATATTGGGCCCAGGAGCATCAGGCTGTTCGGCGATGTGCTCAAAAGTGCCAAGCTGGTGGTGTGGAACGGCCCGATGGGCGTGTTCGAGTTTCCGAAGTTCGCCGAGGGCACGTTCGCCATCGCAAAGTTGTTGGCGACCACGGGCGCGACCACCGTCATCGGCGGTGGCGACAGCGCTAGCGCGGTAAAGAAAGCTGGAGTTGCCAGGCAAATGACCCACGTTTCGACCGGCGGTGGCGCGGCGCTGGAATTCCTGGAAGGACGTGTGCTGCCAGGGGTGGCGGCGCTTAACGACAAGACACAAAAACAAGGAGCAGCAAATGCATAAAGTCGCCCTGCTCCGCCACGGCGAGAGCACATGGAACTTGGAGAACCGCTTCACCGGTTGGACCGACGTAGACTTGTCAGAGCGCGGCGTTGCCGAGGCTCACCGTGCCGGGCTCCTCCTGAAGGGGGATGGCTACGTCTTTGACGTGGCATTCACATCAGTGCTGAAGCACGATGTTCGACCCGCACCCATCGCATATTCAATCTCAGGGCTAAACGCCCACAGGAAGATCATGTTGCCGATGATGTGCGACCAACTGCCGTGCATGAACATCGCCGTAAAAATCGTAATCCAGTGATGACCCGAAACGATTTGCGCTGGAATGCCTGACCACTGCGTCAAGAATGCTTCGCCGCGCATTAACTCAAGGACAAAGACGAAGGCATTTGCAAGGATGACGAGGGCTGTTACGACTGGCATGTGTGCAGGGCGTCGGGAAGCATCGCCGAGCGGGATCATGCCTCCCATGAAGTCCTCCCTTCCACCTTGGCAGCGAAACTCTCCGTGGCAAACAAATAGGTTGGAATCTCAATCTTGTTTTGTGAGCAATTGTCAGTCAGAGCAGGTTGAGTTTCTTATCCTCGAGTCCGGCAGTACCTGGGCTTTGTTGCGTTAGTAATCATGGTCGACTCCTCTCCGATGCCGGGCATTGGCGAGTTGGCCCATATCTCATCCGAACATTTGTGTAATCGGCAAAACTCGGACATTTGCACGCTGCGTTCCCCCAACGCCACAGCCATGGCCGTATCGATCGTTCACGTCATTTCTTGTCGTCAGGCCACTTCCAGCCGCTGATCTCAGGGCTGTCGATTCCGTGCTCGTAGGCATAGCGGCGGCAGGCAATCTGGCAATCGCGGAATTCGTCTTTGGAATGCGCGCCGATTCGTTGCAGTTTCGGAATACGGTCAATTGCATCGATAGCTAGACTGAATCGGTCCGTCTGGTTGTTGATTGCCAATTCCATCGGCGTATTGATGTTGCCTTTCTCCTTGTAACCGCGTACGTGCAGATTCCGATGGTTCGTGCGGCGGTAGGCGAGACGGTGAATCAACCAGGGATAGCCATGGAAATTGAAGACGATCGGCTTGTCGACGGTGAAGAGAGAATCGAAGTCGGCGTCCGTCAAGCCGTGCGGATGCTCCGTGCCTGGTTGCAATTTGAAAAGGTCAACGACATTGATAAACCGAATCTTCAGGTCAGGGAAGCGCTCCCTCAGCAGTGCTGTCGCCGCCAATGCTTCCTGCGTTGGAATGTCGCCCGCTGCGGCAAAGACGATATCGGGTTCCTGACCTTCATCATTGCTGGCCCAATTCCAGATACCGATGCCTTTCGTGCAGTGGGTAGTCGCGGCGTCAATGTCCAGGTACTGCAGATGCTTCTGTTTGTCCGAGACAATGACGTTGATGTAGTTTTCGGATCGTAGGCAATGATCGGCTACGGAGAGCAGACAGTTGGCATCCGGTGGGAGATAGATGCGCGTGACCGCTGCGCTTTTGTTGAGTACTACATCTAGGAAGCCAGGATCCTGGTGCGTGAAGCCGTTGTGATCCTGACGCCATACCGTTGACGTAATAAGGAGATTCAGGGACGCGATCTTGCGGCGCCAAGATAGGTGGTTGCAGATCGACAACCATTTGGCATGCTGATTAAACATGGAGTCGATGACATGAACGAAGGCTTCATAAGATGAGAGAAAGCCGTTGCGACCGGTAAGCAGGTAGCCCTCAAGCATGCCCTCCATCGTGTGCTCACTGAGCATTTCGACAACGCGACCGTCGGCAGATAGTTCTGTTCCGTCACTGTCTTCGGGGAAGCTTTGAGCAATCCAGAATTTCTTCGACGCTTGATAAATCGTATCCAGCTTATTGGAAGTGTTCTCGTCGGGCGCGAAGACTCGAAAGCTGTTCATGTTCCATTTCATGACGTCGCGCAGGAAACAACCCAGCGGAGGCACGTTTTCGACTTCGATGTTCCCTGGGTGATCGATCTTGATGGCGTAATCACGAAAATCGGGCAGGCGCAGAGTCTTTCTGAGCTCTGCATTCGCATGCGGACTCGCGCTCATGCGACGCTGGCCTGATGGCGCCACTTCGGCAAGCTCCGGTCTCACCCTTCCGTTCTCGTCGAAAAGTTCTTCAGGCTTGAACGAGCGCAGCCAGGTTTCGAGAATCCGCAGATGTTCCGGATTGCCCTTCACGTCGGCCAGCGGGACCTGATGCGAACGCCAGAATCCTTCAAGCCGATGTCCGTCGACTTCCAACGGGGCACCCCAACCCTTTGGCGACCGCAATACCACCATGGGCCAGCGCGGCCGAGTTGCAATTCCACTCTTCCGGCACTCTTGCTGGTAGCCTTTGATCTCCGCAATGCAACGTTCAAGTGTGGCCGCCATCGCCTGATGCATGCTGTCGTGCTCGGATCCCTCAACGAAGTAGGGAGTCCAGCCATAGCCGCGCAATAGACTTTCCAGTTCTTCGTGAGTGATCCGTGCCAACAGGGTCGGGTTATTGATCTTGTATCCGTTCAGGTGAAGTACGGGCAGAACGGCCCCATCGCGGATTGGATTCAGAAACTTGCTGATGTGCCATGAGGTGGCCAGCGGTCCAGTTTCGGCTTCGCCGTCACCAACGACCGTCGCTACGATCAGGTCAGGATTGTCAAACGCGGCTCCGCAGGCATGCGAGAGAACATATCCGAGTTCGCCCCCTTCGTGAATGGAACCCGGTGTCTCCGGCGTACAGTGGCTGCCGATACCGCCTGGGAACGAGAACTGCTTGACGAATTCTCTGAGGCCTCTTTCGTCCTGGCTCTTTTCAGGGTAGATTTCGCTGTAAGTGCCCTCCAGATATATAGGAGCCAACACTCCCGGCGCGCCGTGTCCCGGGCCCGCGAGAAAAATCATCTCCAGATCATCTCTCCTGATGAGACGACTGAGATGGGTGTAAATGAAAGCGAGACCCGGGCTTGAGCCCCAATGACCGAGCAGGCGGCTCTTAATGTGTTCTGGTTTCAGGGGTTCCCGTAAGAGGGGATTCGCCTGAAGGTAGATCATTCCCAAAGCGAGGTATTTGCACGCGCGCCAGAAAGCATCGATTTTGTTCAGTTCATCGACGCCAAGCGGCGCACCTGCAACGGTTGACCGTGCAATCCCTTCGGCGGCCAATTCTTTGTCGTTTGCTAAAAGTGTCATGTTCCAAGACCCTACTTTCTCATTCACGGTTGAATTTGTTGTCCTACCGGGTTTCGGAAACTTTCCGGTGTGACAGCCAGACTCTTATTCTGATATCCGCCTTTGACCGGAAATCGCGGCAGGTTGCGCTTGATAAAGTCTTCCCCGGCCTGCATCAAGTGCATCCACATCTTGTAAGCGCGCCCGTCCTCGTTGAGAAATGCAAGGGCATGGTCCCGCGTAACAGGGCAGCCGTGTTCCGCAGCGAGTTGGATAACGTGGATCACGCTGATCTCCGCCATAACTCTATTCCTGCTTTTCCAAGCCACGCGTCCCCTCTTGCTTTCGCATGAAGCATTACCCGTCGCAGTTTTTTAGTTCATCGATCGAATTAAATGGTCGTGATCGAATCGACGTTGCAACTCGCGCTGGATCTGTTCGATTTCTGCCGCGTCGTTTGCGGTGAGTACGATTCCACCCGCAAGGATCACGCAAACCATGTCAATGAGGGTGTCGGTCGGGATGTTCATCAGTTCTCCGAACATGGCCTACTCCCCTGGAGTGATTTGAAGATCGAACTTCGTATTCGCAATCCCTCTGCCAGAGGTGAGCACTTGCAACTGTGTGAAAATGTTTAGCTGCCAACTAGATCGAGGCCTTCAAATCGGTCATTGCGTGACCTGCCAAGGGCACTGACCGAATTCGGGCAACAGGCCAGTATGGTTCTGTCTGCCGGGCCTGTACCGTGTGGTGTGCTGAGCAATCGGCGCAACCAACTGCTGCAACTGCTCAGGAGTCTTTATTGCGCACTCAGGGCCACGCGAACTGGTGAACGGGGCGGATATGTCTTCATCGCCCGCAGACCTTCTGGCAAGACTGTCAGGGACAGCGAAAGTGCCAATAGCAAACTGAGATCTCGCCGCATCTACAACGTCCCATCAAATCTCACGAGCGTTCACAATGTGGTCTTGTGGATTCTTTGCTCTTTTCTGCCTCAGAAGAGCCATCTCCTGCGGCCTGAAACCGACGTTTTGTCTGAGGCCGAACCAAAACAACAATGGAGCGCGGCGCTACCTGATACATCGACTGCCGCAGCGGCAAACTGTGCTCTTTGAAATCGTCCGGACTCGGCAGGCCGGTGTCCACAATTCTTATCCAATCTTGGGGCGCGCCTTCCTGAATCTGGAACTGCAGTTCTCGCCAATATGCGTTGATCATTACGTAGATGTCGTCATCGCTCTGGGAAGCGCCGTGCAGACAGAACGCCAGGCTGTGCGAATCTGGCGAAAGATCGACCGTGGGTCCAACGCCATACCAGGAAATGTCCTCGCGCCAGAACCGGCTGCGACATAAAGAGGGATGAGCCTTCCGGAATGCAATCATGCCCTTAAAGAAGCGGAATACATCCTGGTTCGCCTCAAGCAGGCTCCAATCCAGCCAGCCGATTTCGTTGTCCTGGTTGTACGGATTGTTGTTTCCGAACTGCGTGTTCAGGAACTCGTCACCAGCCCGGAACATCGGGATGCCGTTCGAAAGCATAAGCAGACAACAGAAGTTCATCACCTGTTTCCGGCGCAGTGCGAGAACCTCCGCCGGCGCGCCCTGGTCTCCTTCGTGCCCGCAGTTCCAACTGTAATTAGCGTCCATGCCATCCCGATTTTCATGGCCATTCTTCCAGTTGTTTTTTCGGTTGTACGAAGCAAGATCGTACAGCGTGAATCCGTCGTGGCAATCGATGTAGTTCACGGTCTGGAAGGCATGATAGGAATGCTCGCGGCTGTCCGGGAATAAATCGTCGCTTCCGTAAATGCGACGCATCAGGTCCGGGACCATCCCCGCATCGCCTCTCACAAAACGACGGACATCGTCACGATAGCGCGCGTTCCATTGCAGCCAGGTCGTGCCCGGAAATCCACGCCCGAGCTGGTACCCGCCCACGTCCCAAGGTTCTGCGATCAAGGCCAATCGCCCCAACTCCGGGTCGGCGGCGATTTCACTGAAAATTGGTGCATCCCCCCAGTTGAGTGAGCCGTCGGCGTTGCGGCTGAACACCGATGCTAGATCGAAACGGAATCCATCGATGTGCATCTCGTTCTTCCAATACCGCAAACTGTCCATGACCATTTTGCGTACGTGCGCCTGGCTGAAATTCAACGTGTTGCCGGTACCCGAGTAATTGGCGTAGGGACTACGCGAGTCGGAGGACAGCATGTAATAACCGGTGGCATCCAAACCCTTGAAGCTGTAAATAGGGCCGCTGTTGTCGCCCTCACATGTGTGGTTGTAAACAACATCGAGTACCACCTCGATCCCGGCGTTGTGAAAAGCTTTCACCATGTTCTTGAACTCGAGATGCTGCTCGTCCTCGCCACACGAGGCGTACTGTCCATGGGGCGCGAAGAAGTTCAGAGGCATGTAGCCCCAATAGTCTCGTTCGTGTGGGTCGCGCTGAAAGATGGGCATCAGTTCGACGACAGTGATCCCGAGGTCCTGGAGATACGGGATCTTCTCGATCAAGCCGGCGTAGGTGCCGGCTCGGGATGGACGCACGCCCGAATTGAGGTTCTTTGTGAACCCCTTCACGTGAAGTTCGTAGATGATCGCGTCCGATTCAGCTCGAGGCGAAACATCTTCTCCCCAATCGAAGGCAACATATTGGCCAGGTAAAATCGCCAGAGGCGCCTTTCCTGCGTTGACGCCTGGCTCGATGGCAAGCTTGCGGTCAAAGGCGGGCGGGAAGAAGACACCTTTTGCATAGGGATCGACCAGAACCTTTTCGGGGTCGAAACCACGCAGCCCTGAAAAGGTGGGCCCTGAAACCGAGTACGCATAGTAGCGTGCACCACGCATTTGATGGAGTGGGATTCTGCAGTGCCAGATGCGTCCTGACTTGTTACGGAGAGAGTCGAACTGGAACGTCAGGATTGGGTCTACCAAATCCTGATCTGAATAGAGCAGGAGCGTGACGTTTTCTGCATGTTCGGCGTATACCGCAAAATTAAACGCCCGCTCTTGTTCGAGCCAGGTAACTCCGAGCGGCAATGGAAGCCCTTCTGTTTCTTCCCACGTGCGGCGCATTCGGTTTGAAACCGATGTTTCGGGCAATGCGTCGGATACGCGTTCGCCCTGAGGATTCATCGCTCGATACCTTGCCGCTGCATCGCGGGAATCGAATCCGTGCGCATCAGATCTCTTCCACGAACGGCGAACGATGGCCGCGATGCTCGTCGCTTAATCAATGCGATAGACCCTCATCATCAACAGTGCCCTACGCACAAGATTTCGCCTACCCTTGAGTGACACTCAGGCGCGAAACAGATAGTGCATCACTGCTGAGGCGGTTCTCCCACGCTACCTCCTTGTGGGATGTATTGTGCCTGCGCAAGCGGCGGCAGGGAGGCTTCAACTTGTATATCCATCATCAAGTCAACGCGACGCTCCAGTTGGAAGAACTTCGTCACCGTAAGGGCGGGAAGGACCTTATTGAACTTTGTGTAATACGCCTTTTTCAATGCTACCAGACGAGAGTCGTACTCGAACATTCTTTCTGCCATGGCCTTGGCGTCGGCGTCGGTCAGGGCCGGGTACTTCTGCGTGTACTCCTTTATCACGGCTGCACGACGATCATCCAGCCGGGATCGTTCGTACTGGTATTGCCGATAAATCGGCCAGAATGCCGCGCCATCTTTGTCGCTGAAATTCATTCCTGCCGTGATGAGGGCAGTCCTGTCTGCCTGCATATTGGCCCTCACTAGAGCGATCTTGGAGTCGATGGTGAGCTCCTGATCTTGAGCGCGGCCGAAAGGGCAAAACGCGAGGATCGCGAACGTAACTGTGAGAAATGCAGAATTCTTAATCATTGACTGAACTCCTAAGCCGCTTGTTGCGTCTCATCGGCGGACGCAGCGGCGCCGTGTGCTCTACACATTTTTTGTGAACGGCTCCTCGAAAGAACCGAAAGCAGTTGCACCAGATGATGTAGGCACGCCACTTGCCGAACTCATCTCAGAATCAAATCATTTCTTATGTTGTGTTTCTGCAATAAACCTTGTATCTGACCATCCACACCGTGCCCGGTGACGGGCAGGGGGACCTCATCTGGTCACCAGGGCTGTGAAGGACTGCGCCGCTATCGGATCCATCCTCACTTCTGTTTGGCCGTGCCAAGTCAGCCCTCCTCATCGCAGTCATGCACATGGCTCCAACCCCTGCCCAAAACGTTAATTTCGCCTACTTCCAGGAGTCAAACTGGATTCGGCGTGTCCAGTCTCGAAGATTCGGGGCATCATGAACCGAATTTTCAAGATCGGGATCATCCACTAGAAGGTCGCAAAGAATCCAGTGGAGGGTCTAAAGACTAGCACGAGGACGGCGTACAAGGCGATCAAGATCACCCCGGCTCAGACGCTCTCGATTCTGCGTTCCATGATGCAGAACATCCTGCACTTCACTCTGGTGTTTGTCGTGGCGGCAACCGCGCTTCGAAGTTCAGAAGTGCTGTCGCTTCGCTGGGCTGACATCCTTTGGGAGGAGCGAAAGAT
>DASPRY010000040.1:0-33376 GCA_035624215.1 Terriglobales bacterium | reverse complement strand
GCTCCTGAGCCTGAGGCAATGCACCCAAGAGGCTTGTAATGGACAACAGCAGAATGGCAACGCGTTGCTTCATAGAACAATATGAATCTTGTTCTGCGCGCGGCATCCATTGTAGAGCATCAGTTGGTGATAAATCGCCATTTCACTCAAGTGCTTTCGGCAGGTGATTTTGAGCGATAACGCCTCTTCTCGTAAATTGACTATTGGAGCTTCGCGTACTCGGCTTTGGCTTGTTTCAGGATAGGGATGTCGGGGTCGGCGTCCTTCCAGAAGCCCAGAAAATCCTGATAGGCAGTGCGGGCTTTCGTCGTGTCACCGCTGAGGACATACGCGCGGGCCAGACCTAAGCGCGCCAGCGCACCTACCGGTTCATTTTGAATGGCGCCTGGACGGTCAATGATTTTCTGGAATTCAGAGGCGGCAGCGCTCCCTTGACCCAACTTCAGGTAAGCTTCACCTCGAAGGTAAACGGGATAGCCAATGGTGAGATTCAGCCCCAGTTCGTAAGGTGTAGCCGGTACGAGCGCTTCGACGGCCTTGGCTGCGTTACCACTCTCGAGAGCAGCGGCCGCACGAGTCATCGGCAAATACTCCAACTGCACGACGGTATCTTCGGGGAAGCGTTTGGCCAAATCATCACCGAGTCGCGTAGCTTGGGCAGAGTCGCCCGCCAGTGCCAGAGCAATGGCGGAATAGCCCTCCACGTCTCTGCCATTTGAGAGCGCCAGCGCTGCCTGCGCCTGCTGTTTGGCTAAGTTCCCATTACCCACCACGGTCTCATGTATGGCGGCGACGGCTTGGTACCCAGCAGCCGTCTCTTTCTCATCGGCACGAACTGCGGAGTCGATTGCGCGCCGCAACAGCTCTCTCTTTTTGGCAAATTGCCCCGTATAACCGGCGGTCTGGGATTCGTTGGCCAGCATGTTGTCTTCGTACCCGGGCTTGCCCATGAGGGTCGCCGCCTCGCGCTCCATGCCGGCCGCGTCGTGCTGCAAAAAGTCAACCAGGTAGAGATTGATATGAATGGCGGGAGAATCCAGATGGTGCGCTTGCGCCTCCTGTGCAGTGGCTTTGGCTTCATCCAACCGGTTAGCGATCAGGTACTCGCCGACCAGATTCGCGTAGGCAATCCCGTCCGGACTCAGTTTGAGAGATTCTTGCTGCGATACCAGGGCTTTGTCATATTCGCCCAGTTGCTGGTAGATGCCCCCCAGGTTTCCAATCGGGACATCATCGCGTGGATAGGTCTGCGCCCATAGCTCATAGGTTTTCCGGGCGGATTCGAGGTTTCCGACAGTTTGGTCCTCATAATGCGCGGCGATATAGAATTTCTCTCGCTCGCTCACGCGCTCGCGCAGTTCATACGCCTTGCGGGAATTCTCGATGGCGCGCTCTCTCTGGTGGAGGTTACGGTAGCTGGTTCCCAGTCGCGCGTAGGCCATGGCAAAGTTGGGGTCCAGACTGATGGCGCGTTGAAAGAAGGAGATCGCGGCGGGGAAGTCGTTTTTCACGGTCATCGCCTGGACGCCCAGCGTATAAGCTTGCAGGGCCTCAAGCGACGGCGTGGTCACGCTCTCCGCCGGGGCGTCGTACTTCTGCACGGAGGCCAGCGATTCGCCCAACTTTTCGCGAAGCTTGGAGGCCGCCTCGCCCAGCGCCTTCAGAACCTCCTCTTTGGTGTTGGCTGTGGCTTGCTCGTTGGCCAGAAGGTCGCCACTGTGACAGTTCACCGCCTTCAGGCCGACGACATATTCGCTGCCGAGGCTGGAAATCGACCCTTCGATGGTGGCAGCACTGGCGGTACGCTGGCAGACCTCTCGTGCCAACTCGCTGCTCAAGCGAGTGTCTTTGGGCTGAGCCATGAGGGCGAGCGTCTTCGCCACCTGTTGATCAGAGAGCAAGTTCAGAAATGGCGACTGCTCCAGTTGCGAGGAAAGTCCCTGACGCAGCGTGCCATCGAAGACGGAATCGCTGGTGGTGTTGGTAAAGTCGGAGAG
Source organism: Terriglobales bacterium (assembly GCA_035624215.1). GTDB lineage: Bacteria > Acidobacteriota > Terriglobia > Terriglobales > Acidobacteriaceae > JAFAGX01. The sequence goes on along the minus strand of DASPRY010000040.1, from coordinate 31,379 downwards.
AACGACGGTGTCTTTTGCGGTCAGGGGCTTGCCTCGATGCGAACGGTAGTAGAGGGCGGCGACGATGAGGGTGATGACCACAACAGCCGATGGAACCGCGATCTTCCAGAGGTTTCGCTTTTTGGCTACTGGAGCTACGCCCACCTTCATCGCGCTGGACGATGACGGCGTACCCGAACTGCTGGACACCGATGCAGGAGTTGGTGCCGCAACCGCAGCATGGGTTCCGCTTTCTTGTACGGCGGCGACAGTTCCCGAACTCGCCGCTCGCACGCGACCTGTCTCCGTGTCCCGCTTCAGCCGTTGCAAATCAGTCCGCATGTCGGCTGCGTTTTGATAGCGGAGGTTGCGATCCTTTTCCAGAGCCTTGTTGATGATGTCTTCCAGCTTGGGCGGAATGTCGCGGTTGAAGCGAATCGGTGGTGGGGGATCAGAGTGCAATATGGCGTCGAAGATGAGGCCAGAAGTTTCGGCGTGAAATGGCAAGGCTCCAGTCGCCATTTCATACAGCACTGCCCCGAACGAAAACAGATCCGTGCGGGCGTCGAGTTCCTTTCCTTTGACTTGTTCCGGCGACATGTAAGCCACTGTGCCGAGCGTCGAGCCGGGACTGGTCAGGTGCTGGTCGTCAACCGAGCCCGTCTGCGTACCTACAGCTGCGATCTGGCTCGAAGAACTGGCAGTGACCACGACCTTCGCCAGTCCAAAATCCAGAATCTTGGCGTGACCGCGCTTGGTCACGAAGATGTTGGCTGGTTTGATGTCGCGATGGACGATGCCCTCGGAATGGGCAGCATCGAGTGCGTCAGCAATCTCGATGGAGAGCGAGAGCATCACGTCTGTGTCCATCGGACGATTGCCGATGCGATGCTTCAGCGTCAGCCCATCCAAAAACTCCATAACGATGAATGGATGATCGTCTTGTCTCCCAATTTCATGGATAGTGCAAATATTGGGGTGATTCAAGGCGGATGCGGCCTGCGCCTCTCGCTGAAAACGGGTCAACGCTTGCGGATCATTGGCTACGTCATCCGGCAGGAACTTGAGAGCAACAAAGCGGTGCAGGTTTACATCTTCCGCTTTGTACACCACCCCCATCCCACCACCGCCTAATTTTTCGACAATGCGGTAGTGCGAGATAGTTTGTCCGATCATGGCGCGACGCCATGTTATGCGGGAGGATAGGACAAGTCAATGAGAGCGAACGGGTTCGCTACATTCAAGAAGGTCAGTTGTTGATAAATCTCCATATCACGCAATATAAAAAGGCGCCCACTTTTGCGATAGGTTGTGTGTTCGCATCGCCAACCTAGCGAAGAGGAGCGCCTCTATGCGTGAAGAAAAGTATATCGGCATGGACGTTCATCAGGCCACCATCTCAGTTGCGGTGATGGATGCTCAGGGCAAGCTCCTAATGGAGTGCCTGCTGGCAACTAGGGCAGCCACGATTGTTGAGTTCATCCAAGGATTGCATGGAACTCTGTCGCTGACCTTCGAGGAAGGCACTTCGGCTACCTGGTTACACGATCTTCTGAAACCCCACGTCAGCCGGCTGATAGTGTGCGATCCGCGAAAGAACGCTCTGTTGCAGGATGGCAACAAGAGCGATCGGATTGATGCGCGAAAGCTGGCCGAGTTGTTACGTACCAAGCAACTCAAGCCGGTCTACCACGCCGAGTGCGGTGTGCGCACTTTGAAGGAGCTAGGACGCAGCTATCTGACGCTCACGAAAGATGTCACCCGCGTAATGAATCGGATTAAAGCCCTTTATCGAAGTTGGGCCATTCCCTGTGGCGGCACCAGCGTCTACGCTCCTCGTCGTCGTGCAGAGTGGCTGGCCAAGATCGCTGAACCAGGAGTTCGAGTTCGAGCCAAACGACTCTATCAACAACTGGATCTGTTGCAACCCGTGCGTCTGGAAGCGCGCCGCGAGCTACTGCTGGAAAGCCACAAGCATGCTGCTGTAAAGCTACTTCGCCAGATTCCTTCGATCGGTCCGATTCGGGCAGCTCTACTGGTTGCCCTGCTGCAGACACCACACCGTTTTCGCACTAAGCGCCAGCTTTGGGCTTATAGTGGTTTCGCAGTGGAGACTCACGATAGCGGTGAGTTCCGGTGCGTGCGAGGCAAACTGCAACGCAATCGCGAGCGCATGACCGTGCGCGGTCTCAACAACAATCACAACAAAGATCTCAAAAACCTGTTCAAAAGTGCTGCTATATCTGCCAGCACACGTCCCGGTCCCTTACACGACTTCTATGTCGCTCGGGTTGAGAAAGGCATGCGCCCGACGATGGCCCGTCTCACCCTGGCGCGAAAGATTGCTGCAATCACTTTAACGATGTGGAAGAAAGGAGTGAGTTTCGACCCCAAACAGTTGCAAGCAGCTTGAGCATCTCTGAGGAAGAGGCCTTTTCCGTTCCCGGTGCTCTCTCCGGTGGTGGTCGGTCGGGTTCTGGAGATGCTCGGTTCGAGGGTGAGTATCAGTCAATGAGGTCGGCCCTGTGTGCTTCGGCACCGAGTCACTCATATCACGTTATGCCCCCTCGGATAACCAGAAATAGCCATAGGCCACGAGCCTCGGATAGAACCATGGTTGACACTCAATCAACGGTTTCGCTTGCCACTCTTTCAAGCTCGATGATACTTGCCACCGTAAACAGAGATCTCCCGAGAATGGACAAAACCCAACTTCTCCAGAGAAACGGAATTACAGTGGGCTGGATCTCGAGAAAGTTCCTCGTTCTCAGCTCGAGGCGGAGCTTTTTTCTTGACATCCCTTTTTATAGAACTCATTGACCTTTCGGCAGCGCATTCAAAGGTCGAGTTGTTTGCCAAAGCTCGTACAAGAAGCCATCAGGGCCGCGAAAATACGTCCAAGCCTCTGACTCATCGCCTTCGACATCTGTCTCGAACTTTATGCCCCGTGACGCCAACTCCATTCTTGCCCGTCTCACGTCCTCCACTTGGAAAGCCAGAACCGGGCAAGCGTGAAGTCGATAGTAACGACTCTCCGAATCGAAGACCTCGAACAATTGTCCTGATGGCATCTCAAACTGGACCTGACCCTTTCCCTCATAAGTGAGAGACAAACCCAAATCTTCGGCAAAGAAACGCGCCGTTGATTTCAGGTCGGAGGTCCGCACCCCCGCCCACGTATAACCAAGCACGCGCATTGAATCTTCCTTTCTTCTGGAGGATTTTCGACCATAGTGTACGTTGCCATGCGATTGTCTATGCAAAGTCGCGATTACATTCATTGACCTGCCGACAGGCAGCTTTCTTTGCCGTTGCCAACAGTGCCCAGCCTCGACCAAACCTGCTGGTCTGGTGATTTCGGGAACAGTGCCCACGGAGCGATCCGTTAGCGACGGTCCCACGCGTCTGCATCGCGATCATTTACAATCAGAAATCCACATACTCCGCGGGAAAAGACATGTATCGCTGGTCTGAACTGTTCATTCCCACGCTCCGTGAGGTGCCGGCTGATGCCGAGGTCGCCAGCCACAAGTTCCTGGTGCGGGCGGGCTACATCCGCCAGCTCGCCGCTGGAATCTATTCGTATCTCTTCTTGGGCCAGCGGTCGTTCGACAAAATCATCGGCATCGTGCGCCAGGAAATGGACAAAATCGGGCAAGAATTTTATTTGCCAGCGTTGCATCCGCGGGAACTGTGGGAAGCAAGCGGCCGCTGGTCGGTGATGGGCGACAATCTTTTCCGCCTGAAAGACCGGAAGGATGCAGACCTCGCCCTCGGCTTCACTGGAGAGGAGGTAATGACCGAGATTGCCCGCAAGGAACTGCGAAGCTATAAGCAATTGCCGCAAATCTGGTACCAGATTGCTCCGAAATTTCGCGATGAGCCGCGTCCCAGGTCCGGACTGCTGCGGGTGCGGCAATTCCTGATGAAGGACTCGTATTCGTTCGACATGGATGCAGCCGGACTGGATGCCTCCTACAAGAAACATTACGACGTATACTGTCGAATTTTCGATCGCTGTGGGCTGAAGTACGTCGTGGTGGAAGCACATTCCGGCGCGATGGGTGGAACGGAGTCGCATGAATTTGCTGTCCCTACGTCGGCCGGGGAAGACCAGGTTGTAAGGTGCGAGAACTGCAATTACGCGGCCAATCTTGAAAAAGCGACCTCGAAGCTTGCGCCCGTAGAAGATTTGCCGCCTGAAGGAGACGGGAAACCGATTCTGGTTCACACACCCGGCAAGGGTGCGATCGCCGACGTGGCCGAGTTTCTAAAGGTTTCTCCGCGGCAGGACATCAAGGCTGTGGCGTATATGGCGAGGAAAGCCCCTGCCGAGGGGACCCGCGCCGCCGAGGTACCGGTTGCCGTCTTTCTTCGTGGAGATCACACCGTCAATGAGACCAAGCTGCTCACTTTGCTGGGCGCTGCCGAGCTGCGGCCTATGCATCCGGAGGAGCTGGAAAGATATTTCCGAGGACCGGGCGGATTTATAGGTCCAGTAGGACTTCAGGTGCGAGCCACTCTTTCCAAGGAGCTTGCCGGTGCAAACGACAGTGTCGCTGTGGTGATGGATCAAGTGTTACAAGGCCGCAACAACATGATTTGTGGCGCCAACAAACTTGACTATCACTTCAAGAATGTGACCCCGGGGCGGGATTTCCAGTACACGGTCACCGCGGATATCCGTAATGCAGAAGCTGGAGAAGGATGCCCGAATTGCGGCAGTCCTTTGAGTATCGATACCGCCGTCGAAATCGGGCACATTTTCAAACTTGGTTACAAGTATTCGGAATCTATGGGCGCCCGCGTGCTCGACCGCAATGGCAAAGAGACGACGCCTATCATGGGGAGTTATGGAATCGGCATCGAGCGTATTCTGACCGCTGCCGTCGAGCAGAATAATGACGAAAATGGCTTCTGGCTGCCGCCGCAGATCGCGCCTTTCGAAATTATCGTAACCCCAACCAATGCCTCCGATGAGAAGCTGCTAAACACCGCCGTGGAGATCACTCGTAAGCTGGCATCCGCGGGTTTTGACGTGTTACTAGACGACAGGGACGAACGGCCAGGTGTAAAGTTCAAAGACGCTGACCTAGTGGGCATTCCCTTTCGTGTCACGGTCGGAAAGAAGGTTACTGAAGGTACTGTCGAAGTCGTTCATCGCTCGACTCGCGAAGTGCACGATGTTAGCATCGCCGCAATAACGGAATATTTCAGCGCTTTGCGGCCTGCGTTGTGAGCACGCGCAGCAGAGAATTGGGAGTGGACGATGGGTGTCGTGAAACTGGCTTTCGGCCTTCTTGTGATTGTGGCCGCAATCTACGTGGGGGCTGCCCTGATCCCGGTCTATTACGCCAACTATGAATTCCAGGACGTGATCAAGACTGAGGCCACGCTGCAGACCTACACCACAAAGCCAGAGGCCGACATCCAGCAGACTATTTTGAAAAGGGCGCAGGACCTCGATATTCCTCTTAACAAGAACCAGATCAAGGTGCAGCGCCGCGGTAATCTCGGGACTGGCTCATTAACCATCGAGGCTCCTTACACTGTGCATGTCGATCTGCCTGGCTATCCAATGGATTTGCACTTCGATCCGTCAACCGAAAACAAGAGCCCCTTTTAGTCCAGCGCAGTTCCACGTTGATTTAAAATGGTGGCGAAGGTGCAGATCCCGCAAAATTGAGGGCAGGCGCGCAATTATTCCGAAGTTTGCATGAGGAAAACGCCTTCCTGTGTTTCGCCATCTTACTGGGAAGGTTGGGATGCGATTGCTCGCCCAGCTTCGCTAAATCAACGTGGCTATTAAGATAAAGATCCCGAGAAAATCGCGCGCGAAAGCTGGGAATGAAGCTGTTGCTCGCGATCCGGTCGTTCGCGTTGCACTATTTGTCTTCATTGTTGTCGGGATAGGTGTGAGCACATGGTTTTCTTACTACTACATCAAGTACGATCGCATTATCGAGCAGCGCTTTCGCGGACAGGTCTTCAGCAGTTCGGCCAAAATTTATGCCAGACCTGGGTCCATCGCAGTTGGTGAGAACATCAATGCCCGCGATATCGCCGCACAACTGCAGCGTGCGGGGTACACAACTGACAGCAGTTCTCTGCTGGGAAGTTTTCGGCTTCTAGGTGGAGGGATCGAGATCAAGCCCGGACCCCAGTCTTATCACAGTCCTGAAGCCGCCACAATTCGCATTCAAGACGGAACCGTAACCAGCATCAGCGGCAAGGCTGGGCCTTTGCAGGCTTATGAACTCGAGCCTCAGATCGTTACCGCCTTTGACGTTGAGCAACGCGCCAAGCGCCAGGTCGTGAAATACGATCAGATCCCCAAGGTGATGATAGATGCGGTATTGGCCATCGAAGACCGTCGCTTTTTCCAGCATAGTGGCGTGAACTTTGCGCGCATGGCGGAAGCCGCTTGGATCGATTTCTGGCACGAGCGCCATGAGCAAGGTGGCTCTACCTTAACCATGCAGCTTTCGCGTGGCTTCTTCCTGAGTCCCCAGAAAACGATTCGGCGCAAGCTGACCGAAATGCTGATCGCAGAGGAAATGGAACAGAAGTTCACTAAACAACAAATCTTCGAGTTCTACGCCAACTGGGTTGACCTTGGGCAACGGGGATCGTTTACCATCAGCGGATTTGCCCAGGCTTCACGGGCTTACTTCGATAAGGATCTCAAGGACATCTCCCTTCCGGAAGCAGCCTTACTGGCAGGCATCATCCAGCGTCCGAGCTATCTGTCTCCTTATCGTCACCCCGAACGTGCGCTGGAGCGGCGCAACGTGGTGCTGGACAGCATGGTTGAAACCCACGCGATCACTCGCGCTGAAGCGGACAAGGCCAAAGCTACCCCACTGAAGCTTGCACCTCCGAATGTGGAGGCCAGCGATGCCCCATACTTTGTTGATCTGGTTCGTGACACACTGATTGGCAAGTTCAGCGAGCGCGAATTGAACGAGCAGTCTTATCGCATCTACACCACGCTGGACCCCGATCTCCAGAGGTCTGCAGCTCAGGCAGTTGAAGCCGGGATGAAGCTGGTTGACGAGCAGGTCAACAACCGCCGTACCAAACGTATCAAAGTTGGAAAAAATAAATACGAGACCAAAATTGAACCCGGTCCTCAGGCCCAGGTCGCGCTGGTGGCTATGGATCCCCACTCGGGCGAAGTGTTGGCTCTGGTCGGCGGACGCAATTACGGATTCAGCCAGTTAGACCACGCGGTTGCCAAACGGCCCACGGGGTCCATTTTCAAGCCCTTCGTTTATGCCGCAGCCATCAACACGGCCGTAACAGGGGCCAACCCTGTGTTCACGCCCGCTTCGATGGTAGAAGACCAGCCGAGTACCTTTGCCTACGGCGACCAGATTTATGAGCCTCGTAATTACAAGGAGGAATACCACGGCGAGGTGACGGCGCGTTATGCGCTGGCTATGTCGCTGAACAATGCCACGGTGCAGCTGGCTCAGGAAGTGGGTTACGACAAAGTTGCGGATTTGGCAAAAGCTGCAGGGATCACATCCGTGAAGCCCACGCCGGCGATGGCGCTGGGAGCCTACGATGCCACGCCCCTGGAGATGGCTGCCGCGTATACCGTATTCGCCAATTCCGGCCTCCGGGTCTCGCCTGTGTTGGTGAATTCAGTTCGCAATGCCGAGGGTGACATGGTCACCGAACTAAGGCCGGAACGCCGCCAGGTACTTGACGACCGTGTGGCCTACGTAATGACTGACATGATGCAAGGCGTCATCAATAATGGCCTGGCGTTTTCGGCAGTTCGCGGACGCGGATTTCAGGGTCCAGCGGCAGGCAAAACGGGAAGCTCGCATGATGGCTGGTTCGCCGGATATACCAGTAATCTGCTTTGCGTTGTATGGGTCGGATTCGACGATTACAGTGATCTTCGCCTGAGCGGAGCACAAACTGCGGCGCCGATTTGGGCGGAATTCATGAAGAAGGCAGCTGAGATTCCGGAGTATGCAGACATGCGGCCCTTTTCTCAGCCGACGGGTGTGGTTGATGTTCAGCTCGACAAGGCAACCAACCTTCTGGCTACTCCTGCCTGCCCGGAAACCTACACCGCCGCTTTTATCATCGGCACAGAACCGACAACCACTTGCGATCAGAGTAGAGGCATTAAGGGATTTTTCTCACGCATCTTCGGCTTGGGAAACGAAAAGCCGCTGCCGCCAGCTACGCCGAACGCCGGTCTCACTCCTGGTGATTCGCAGGCGAACGGCGGACAAGATGTGGGGAGTGATGATTCCAAGAAGAAAAAAGGCATTTTGGGCAAAATTGCGGGTATCTTTAAAGACGATAAGTCGTCTAACCCTCCACCCAAGACTCCGGCGGATGGTGCGGACAGTTCTCACTGAAAGCCCAGGATGCGGAGTGTAATGGCGAAGGGTGGTTCCCCTTTGTGGGAGATGAACTGATGTCCCGCCGCTGCTTCTTACCGTTGCTGGTTTTTCTGTTCCTCGCCGTGCCTTTTCTCGAAGGTCAATCCAATCCAGAGCTGGTTCAAGTCGTTCCACCGCCAGTGCGGCGGTCGGAGCCACCCTCGCCCAACAGTTCTACTGAAGAACTGGAGCGGCGCGGCGACGAGCTTCGAGCCGAAAAGGCATATCTCGACGCCTTGGACTACTACATCGCCGCACAGCAGAAAGATTCGAAAAACGCCGAGATATGGAACAAGCGGGGCATCACCGAACTCTTGCTTTTGCGCTACAAAGACGCGAGAAAAAACTTTGAACGTGCCATCCACTTCGATCATAACTTCGCGGACGCTCACAACAATCTGGGCGTGATCTTTTACTTGCAAAAGAAGTACCCCAACGCCGTCAAGCAGTACGAAACAGCACTCAAAATCCGGCCTGATTCCGCCTCGTACTACAGCAATCTGGGTGCCGCGTACTTTTCGAAAAAAGAGTTCGAAAAAGCCAGCAGCGCTTACAGCGAAGCGGTTCGGCTGGATCCCGACGTTTTCGAGCGCACGTCGCACACCGGCATTGCGGCCCAAATGGCCTCACCCGAGGACCGCGCCCACTTCGAATACGTCTTAGCTAAGCTCTTTGCCAAACAAGGAGATAGCGATCGCTCGCTGGAGTATTTGAAACGCGCCATGGAGGAAGGATACAAGGGGATTAATGACGTCTATAAGGATCCGGAATTCGAGCACTTGCGGAGTGATGCCCGTTTTACCCAGCTCATGGCCGCCCGCCCCCCAGCAATACCGGAATAAGCCTCGTTCCTCCAAGGTATTACAAAGATTTACAAAATCGTCGCGCAACTTTACCTGGCTTTCGGGTTCAATGATTACAAATGCTCCTGAAAACACAGGGTGAGTAAGGAGAAACGGTAGCCCATCGGTTGTCGACCCGAGCACGCCCCAAGCAGGCAGCCGATGGGTTTTTTATTACCCTTTGGCATTTAGCACCTGGCATTTGGTGCCTGAGCGTTGGCTGAGCGTCCGAATGCTAACTGCTGACTACTAGCGGCGGGCTTTTGGGCTTCGCTCGCAGATGTACTCGCTCACCGCGCGTTGCCATTTCCCTTGTGCCCGTAGGATGTACTCGATGGCATCGCGCAATGCCCCATCGCCGCCGTTGTGCCGCGTTACATAATCCGCTTCTTTCTTAACTTCATCACGAGCGTTTGCGACAGCGACCGCGAATCCGCAGTTGCGCATCACGGGCAGGTCGATGACATCGTCCCCCACGTATCCTGCTTCGTCCGAATCCATTCCTTCCTGCCGGAGAATGTCCTCGAAAACGCTTAACTTGTCCTGGATGCCTTGATAAACATGCTCCAGCTTTAGGTCGCGGGCCCGCACGGCAACGGTCTCGGAAATCCGCTTTGTGATCAGTCCGGTTTTGATTCCTCCGAGGCGTGCCAAAGAGATGGCCGCACCATCGTGAGCGTGAAAACCTTTAGCCTCAATCATGGTTTGGCTGCGCAGGCCGAATCCGCCCATGTCGGCGTAGTTGGCCGCTGGAGCCGGCATTGATTGCTCCGATCTCGCCGGTGCCGGGAAAATAAAGATTTTCCCATCGGTCATCACTCCGTCTACGTCGAATAGAAGAAGCCTTATTTTCTTGGCGCGGGCTTTAGCGGATCGCGTTTTGGGCATGGCAGGCGATTCTAGCACCTGATTATGGCCATCGCCGCGCGGCGCCAGCACATTGATGGCTAGGGTGCTGTTCACCGGTGGTCCAGCGCGTCCAAATTTCAACTCAACCTGAACGCGCCGGGGGTAGTGTCCTATTTTGCTGAAATAGGACACCACCGCGCCAGGCGAATATTTTGCGAAAATGCGAGGACCCCATTACAATAGCTCTCAATGCCTTTTCTCCCTTCCTCTCTTGAATGGGCGCATCCTCTGGTCAGGGACTGGTTTGTCCAGAAGTTTGGCACGCCCACCGAGCCGCAAGAGCAGGGGTGGCCGCACATTCTCGCTGGCCACACAACGCTGATCTCGGCGCCCACTGGTTCCGGCAAGACGCTGGCTGCATTCCTCGCCTGCATCGATCGGCTGGTGCGAAAAGCGCTCGACGGCGATCTTCAGGACCGCACAGAAGTTCTCTACATCTCGCCGTTGAAGGCGTTGGGCAATGACATTCAGAAGAACCTCGAAATCCCGCTGGGCGAGATTTTCCAAATGGCTGGCGAACGCGGCCTACTGATGCCGCAGATTCGCACCGCGGTCCGCACTGGCGATACGTTGATGCATGAGCGGCGCGCCATGCTGAAGTATCCTCCGCATATTCTCGTGACCACCCCCGAGTCGCTCTACATCCTGCTTACAGCCGAGCGAAGCCGCGCGATTCTTCGAGATGTGGAAACGGCGATCGTTGATGAGATCCATGCGGTAGCCGATGACAAGCGTGGCGCGCATCTCACCCTGTCTCTTGAGCGGCTGGAAGCGCTCGCGAAGCGTCCACCCACCCGCATTGGCTTATCGGCAACGCAGAAACCAATCGAAGAGATAGCCCACTTTCTCACCGGAAACGGCCGGCCGGCGCCGGTGATTGTCAACATTGGTCACAAGCGAAAACTGGATCTTGCGATTGAGGTTCCTGGCAGTCTACTCGGGCCTATAGCAACCAATGAAATGTGGGATGAGATTTACGACCGTATCGCTCAACTGGTCCAGCAGCACCGGTCAACACTGCTTTTCGTTAACACGCGACGGCTGGCTGAACGGGTGGCGCATCATCTCGCCGAAAAGTTGGGGCCGGACAATGTCGCGGCCCACCACGGAAGCCTGTCCCGCAAACTGCGCCTTAATGCGGAACGAAAACTCAAGGAAGGTCAAATTAGAGCGCTGGTCGCGACGGCATCGCTAGAGTTGGGCATTGATGTCGGAACTGTCGATCTTGTGATCCAGATCAGTTCTCCGCGCGCAATTGCAGTGGCACTGCAGCGAGTAGGGCGGTCGGGGCATTGGCGCGGCGCAACTCCCAAAGGCCGATTTTTCGCGACTACGCGCGATGAGCTTCAAGAATGTGCAGCGCTGGTCCGTGCCATCCGAAAGGGTGACTTGGATCGAATCATGATTCCGGAAAGTCCGCTGGATATTCTTGCTCAACAGATTGTCGCGGCGTGCGCAGCGGAGACCCAAACGGCCGTCGAGCCACCCTCAACGGGACAGCTGGGAGCGGCCGTCTCCACGCATTCACGAGAGAGTGGAGGCTGGGATGAGGACGAGTTGTTCCGGCTGGTGAAGAGGGCATATCCTTACCGAAATCTCTCACGCGAAACCTACGATGCAATTCTGGAGATGCTTTCTGAGGGCATTGCGGCGCGGCGAGGTCGGTACGGCACGTACTTGCACCGTGATCGCGTTAACCGAAGGTTAAGGGCGCGGCGCGGAAGCCGCTTGGCGGCTATCACCAGCGGCGGAGCGATCCCCGAAACGGCTCTGTTTACCATGGTTGCGGAGCCAGAGGGAATTACGGTTGGTACGCTCGATGAAGATTTTGCGGTGGAAAGCAACGCCGGCGATATCGTTCTGCTTGGCAATACATCCTGGCGCATCCGGCGGGTGGAAGGGAAGTCCGGTCGCGTCCTGGTAGAAGATGCGCACGGCGCCCCTCCAACGGTTCCTTTCTGGCTGGGGGAAGCTCCGGCCCGGACCGAAGAGCTTTCCTGTTATGTGGCTGATTTGCGACGGGAAACCAGCGGTCGGTTGGAGAACATCGTTCCCGTCGGATTTTCGCCGGCCCAGCTGCAAGTCGCAGAGACCATCACGTGGTTGAAAGAAGAATGCGGAGTTGATGATTCCGGTGCCGAGCAGATGATCGAGTACATTCTGCAGGGCCGCGCCGTGTTGGGTGCCGTGCCAACCCAGGACACGATCATTGCCGAAAGGTTCTTCGATGAGGGTGGCGGAATGCAATTGGTCATTCACGCCCCGTTTGGTGGACGCGTCAACAAGGCCTGGGGTTTGGCACTGCGCAAGCGTTTCTGCCGCAGCTTCAATTTCGAACTTCAGGCCGCAGCGACTGACAATGGTCTCAACATCGCTCTGGCAGAGCAGCACAGCTTTCCACTGGCTGATGTTTTTCACTTTCTAAATGCCGAAACGGTCCAGCCGATTCTGGAGCAAGCTGCGTTAGCTTCGCCGATTTTTGGCACGCGCTGGCGATGGGATGCAAACCGTGCGTTGGCGCTGCTGCGGTTCCAGGGCGGCAAGAAGGTTCCTCCGCAGATTCAGCGCATACGCTCGGATGATCTGCTGGCATCAGTGTTTCCCGATGTTGCCGCATGCCAGGAAAATATCGTTGGCGACATTCAAATACCGGATCACCCGCTGGTGAAAGAGGTGATGAAGGACGTCCTCAGCGAGGCCATGGATCTGGAAGGTTTGAAAGACATACTACGCAGAATCGAAGATGGCAGAATCCGTGTTCTGGCAGTAGATACTCCGGTCCCTTCTCAGTTTTCCCATGAAATTCTCAATGCCAACCCGTATGCGTATCTCGACGATGCGCCTCTGGAAGAGCGGCGTGCGCGGGCAGTGGAAATGCGGCGTATTCTGCCGCAATCGGTGCTGGAGGAAGTTGGAAAACTTGACCCGGCGGCGATTGTACAGGTACGGGAAGAGGCTTGGCCCGATGTTCGGGATGAAGGCGAACTGCATGATGTGTTGCACACGCTGATCGCACTGCCGGTTGACAGACTTGAGACAATTACCCCGGGATTCAACAACATTGCTAAATGGCGATGGTTTTTCGACAACCTTGTCCGACAGCGACGGGCCACGGTTGCAGTAGATGAAGACCAGCGTTACTGGATTGCCGCAGAACGCGTGCCAATTTTTGCTTTACTTTTCCCCCACGCTGTTTTCGAACAGCGTGTTACCGATCTTGATTGCACTTTCCCCTCTCACGGCGATGCACTTCTAGCACTCACCACCGGTTGGATGTCTCATCTTGGTCCGGTCACAGCTCAGCAGCTTGGTACGCCGCTGGGCCTGCCATCTGTGGAGATTGAAAAAGCGCTGTTGCAGATGGAAGCAAGCGGTTCAGTACTACGCGGAGATTTTACCGGCGCCGCATCGCAGGCGGGGGTGCCCGCGCCACAAGGTCAGACAGAATGGTGCGAGCGGCGCTTGCTGGCGCGAATTCACCGGTTGACCGTAGCTACCCTCCGTAAGCAGATCGAACCGGTCACGGCGGCTCAATTCATGCGTTGGCTCCTGCGCTGGCAGCATGTGGCGCCCGGATCGCAGGTCCAGGGAGAACGTGCAACGCTCGAGGTCTTGCGCCAGTTGCAGGGATTCGAGATTCCTGCCAACGCGTGGGAGCGGCAGGTCCTGAATAGACGGATCGCGAACTACGATCCCAAATGGCTTGATCAGCTCTGCCTCACAGGAGCCGTCGGATGGGGGCGGCTATCGCCGCACCCGGCCACACTGGAGGATTCGGCAAATGGGCGCCGGCGGGTGATTCCGACCAGTGTCGCTCCCATCACCTTCTTTGTGCGTGAAGAGGCGGATTGGATGGCTCCGCACAGTCCTGCCGCCGAGATGCCAGAAGCGCGCGGCCTGAGTGGCGGGGCGAAACAGGTACTGGATTTTCTGCGACAGCGTGGAGCGTCCTTCTTCGCCGACATTGTCCGGGGCACAGCAAAGCTCAAGGCGGAAGTCGAGACTGCACTGTGGGAATTGGTTGCTGCTGGTGTGGTCACGGCCGATGGCTTCGATAATCTGCGTTCGCTCATCGATCCGAAGCGCCGTGCCGGGCAAGGCAGTGGACGCCTGGCGCGCCCGCGTCACAGTTCGGGGCGTTGGGCGTTGCTCTACACTGATCAGGCTGTGGACCGCAATCGCGCCGTGGAAGCAACCTGCTGGATGCTGCTCAAGCGTTACGGAGTAGTCTTTCGGGATTTGCTCGCCCGCGAAACCAATCTGCCAAAGTGGCGTGAATTGCAGATGGCGTTTCGCCGATTGGAAGATCGCGGCGAGATTCGTGGTGGTCGTTTTGTGGACGGATTTCTGGGAGAGCAGTTCGCCTTGCCGGTCGCAGTTGAGTCGTTGCGTGCTACGCGGAAAATGCAACCGGCGGGAGAGACGATCACAATCTCTGCCGCTGACCCCTTGAACCTGGTGGGAATCGTGGTTCCAGGGGAACGGGTGCCTGCTATCTCAGGAAGAACAGTAACTTTCCATAATGGGGTAGCGGTGCAGGATATCGACGCGCATGGGTTGCCGCAACAGTCGGTTGCTATGGTTTAAACACTGACTACGGTAATTTCAAATTCAGCAGGATCGCGGGATTCACGTAAATCCCCTGCCAGCGTACGGCAACGTGCAGATGAGGCCCGGTGGCGCGGCCGGTGCCGCCGCTCAAGCCAAGCTCTCGCCCTTTAGCGACGTGATCACCCTCTTTCACTTCAAGCTTGGATAGATGCATGTAAAGGCTGAGCAGTCCCTGCCCATGATCGAGCACCACGCAATTGCCTTCGAAGAACATAGAACGCGCTAGCAGTACACTGCCCCGATTAAGAGCTGTCACTGGCGTACCGGAGGGAACTGCATAATCGACGCCCTGATGCATGCTCTGAGTTTCGCCATTGAATTCACGGGCGGTTCCGAACACATCAGAAATAGCTGCTGTAACCGGGGGAACAAAGTTGCCCTGCCATTCTCGTTGCGGATCTATCCGGGAAAATAACTCTTGCTTAAGAGCCTTCTCTTGTTCGATCTCAACTAGCTGCTCCGAGTTCGGTTCGGTAAATTGTTTGGAAACACTCAGTTCGATGCGGCGATAGTGGCCTTTGCCGATCGTAATCTGGCGCGCGAAAGAAATCTGCTTGCCGTCCAAGGTCGTCGCACTCAGCAACAGTGGATATTTGCCAGGGTGAGTCTCAAGGCTGACGCCGGCGATGCCAACCCAGACCTTGGATTGTTGGTCAAAGGAGAAAAACACATCGTGTTTCATCCACTGGCCTGAAACGGCCTCAAGCCGCAGCGCCGATTTCACTCGGAATAAAATTGGGGAACCGTTCACCAAACGCTGTGGTTCCCACAGTACGGCAAAGGAGCTAGCGGACTTACCGATCGACGCGTCCGTACTAATTGCGAAGACGTCGTTGCTGGAACAGGTAACCAGACAAGCCACGAAGAGTATTTTCAGAATTGGTTTGCGCTCGGCGCGAGCCACTTTAGTCAGGGTAGCACCTATCAACCCGAAACGGCTTCATGGTTTCAAGGCAGCCCTGGTCTCCGACGGTGCCAGCTGCGACACGCGGGGCTGGCTAAGGGTGCCTGTGATGCTGAAGCCGGAAGCATCATCTCGGGTTAACTGCAAGTCCAGGATCTGCATCAGTGACGCACTGCCGCTCAGGTGAAAAACCTCAGCGCCCGTTTCGATCTGACCAGTCCGGACATCGATCTTGCCATCTTGCAATAACAGACGTGCGGCCAAATGTCGCATTTGTAATGGCACTCCGGTGGCCGCAAGCATGAGGTGCGGAAGCGCGCCGTCCGAGGCATCTATCTGTAAGTGGGCGGTCGTCGAAGAGAACAATTCTGACGAGGTGATGCCGGAAGTGCTCGCCTGATAACTTACATTAGCCGTTCCCGTGATCCAGTCCCCGTTCATTGCCTCAGCCAGTTGTTCCAGTTGTACACGCTGGAAGATGCCACTCCCTCTGTATTGTGGCGGTTGAGCCGTGAAGTCGGCCTGCCATTCCCCATCATGGTGTCCGCCCAACAAATTCGCCCCGAGGGCGGAAGCACGGAGCTTGCCCTTCTTAAGCTCAACATCTGCCGTGACTGAACTGGCCTTAAGCTTGTCAAGAACCATGTGATCCACGTTAATTTTTCCCGAAGCATTCACGGTCATCAGGTACGGTGTTCCCGAACTAAGGGAAGACGAAAGGGCTCGATACCAAGGCTCTATCTTGGCGGTTGGATTGAGTAGCTGATTGAGACGATCCAGCGCAATCTCGTCAGCGTGGAGGTTGAAATGAACCGTGCATAGTTCCGTGCTCACGCAAGGCCTCGCGATTAGCAACGATCCGCGCCATGAGGCACCGGCGGCGGAAGCTACGAGGTTTTGTACTTTCACTTCATCCCGGGTCAGGGTGAGAGATGCGGCGGCAATTTCGAGGGGCGCGTTAAACCCGCGGACTTGAGTCCGGACGCCATGCAACTGCGCATTACCGACGACGCGGGGTGGCTCAAGTCCTGACCACTCGTCCGCAAGTTGCAAATCGACCTTTGCTGATCCTTCAGCATTTGGCGCAGGAGGGGTAATTGCGACCATCCGCGCTGCCTCCAACAGCCGCTTTAGCTGCGCTTCACCATGAAAATCAAACTCGTAACCTTCCCTTCCGACCCAGCCTTCAACAGTCAAAGGCGCTGCTTTGCCAAAAGCAGCCCGAATCGGCCCAATATCGAGTCGAGATTCCATTGGAAGGGCGTTTTTCTGTGCACTCGAACGTGCACTCGGATTTGCGTGCTTCGCGGAAATCCCGAACGGGACGACCCCCAGCACGATTTCTGTGCCGCTGTGCGCTGAGGTCAAATGAAATTCAGATGTCTCGCCTCGTCCTTCCCATAACGACCTGTTCGCGCCTGAAGTGAGCTGACCGCGGAATTCGCCATCCACTTGCCCCTGCACTGACAAATCGTCCCTTAGGCCGGGATGGGCGTGGCGGGCAAGGGTGAGCATCAATTGAATCGGAACCTGCTGAAGGGTTACTGCCAGATCGTAAGCGGGCGCGCTCAATAAGTTCCGAACCGTGCCGCTGAAGCCAATCGTTCCTTCTCCCGCTGGCGCGTGGCAGATTATGTCGGAAAAAGTGTTATCACCCGAACTATAGCGGGCGGTGCAGCGGGTTTGCACGCGGAGCCTGTCGGCCGTGATGACGTTATACCGCCTGAAGTCCTCCACGGAGGCATCGGCGGTTAGTGCTGAATTGGCTGCTGTCCCCGCTAGCGTGGCCGAGAGTTGAATTGCTCCTCTCCACCCTTTGTCATTTCCGTAAGCCAGTTTGCTCAGTTGCCCCAGTTGTGCCCCATCCCACTCAATGACGAGATGCAGAGGAGTGTCTCGCAAAGTTATGGCCCTTTGCCAGGATCCACTTACCTGCAGGACACCGGTATCACTGAGATTGAAGTCGCTGCGGACGGGCCGCGCTCTCAGCCGAATGGCCCATTCATTCTCCGACTGTTGCCACAAAGAGAAATCAGCATCCGTGAGCGCATAGGGCTTCTTTTCTTGTCCAAACTTAAAGTTTATGCGCCCGCCGGAGCACGCGATATAGGGAAAGCCCGGGCGTTTATCGGTCTTGACCTTTGCGGTCGGCGCGACACTGACCTTCTGAGCTCTTTCCACCAAGTTGCCAAAATTCCACAGACCCTCGGGGCGTCGTACGAGATTCAGGCTGGGCTCGACAAAGTCGAGGCGGGAAATCTCCAGCCGTCCACGTATGAGTGAAGTTAAACGCAGGGATGCGGCCACTTCCTGCGCCCGCAGCATTGGCTCTGCCCCAAACGTCGGATCATCGTGGATTACGAAATTTTCCAGCTCAAACCCGGGCTGCGGAAGCAGACGGACACGAACTGAGGCCACATCCACGGGTCGCCCCAAGGCCAGACTGATTGAGTTCACAACCCGCGTTTTCACCCTGTTTGCGCCAGGGCGGGCGAGGAAAAGCAAGGTCAGCAGCAGAACCGCAATCAGCAAAACTCGGCGCTTGAAGCGAAAAAGTCTCACCGCACTATCCTGAAGGTGCGCCGCCAGCGAGTTTCGTCGAAAAAGTGAATGATGACATGCACCAAAAATCCGATGCGCTGACTGAATTCTTTTTGTAAATACTGGTCGGGCGGCGTCTCGAACGACCAATAAATGAACAAGGGCCTGCCAATCATGTTTTCGCGCGGGATGAATCCCCAATAGCGGCTGTCGTAACTGACATCCCGGTTGTCTCCCATGGCAAAGTAGTGACCAGGCGGGACTACAAGATCATCGCCCTGAATATACTGTCGCATGGTCGATTGCCACTCTGGAGTGACATTGTTGAATTCCGACGGCGGAACGGCGGGAAAGTCATCACGATACGGATTAGTGTTTTCGCTTCCAGTCTGGTGAATTACATATGATTCGTTCAATCTCTCACCATTTCGGTACACGACTCCATCGCGCAAATGGATGCGGTCGCCGGGCACCCCGATAATGCGCTTTACGACGTACAAGCCTGGCTCAGCGGGATGGAGGAAAACCACAATGTCCTGACGGTGAATGTCTCGATAGGGCACGACGGGCCCGATCCACTTCGTGCGCGGCGAGAATTGCTCCCGGTTCACGAACACGTGATCACCAATCAGCAAAGTATCCTCCATCGAGCTCGAAGGAATTTCGAAGGCCTGCACGATAAACGTGATGATGAACAGCCCGGTTACCAGCACGGCCGCCAGCGAGGCGAGAAATTCAACCGTTGTTTCACGAGGCTTTTCAGCCTGTGCGTTTTCTTTCTCTTTCTTAGGCACTAATATCCTTCCTCGAACCAGTTCGCCCAATCGCTCTAATGAACGACCCGAAAGGTACGGTCCCAGCGGGTGATCTGAAACAAATGCGTGACCGCATACGCGAAGTGAAAAAGTTTATCATTCGGAGTCGCCGCTACAGGCATCTCCTCTTGCAGGTCCTTTACTGACCAATAGATGAGCCAGGGTGTGCCGATAATATTCTCACGGGGAACGAAACCCCAGTAACGGCTGTCCAGGCTTTCATCTCGATTGTCCCCCAGTGCGAAATAATATCCTTCCGGAACGATTAGTTGCCCATCTTCCACCAGTTTCTGCATTTCCACCCACCACGCGCCCGTCACATCCGGAACGGGCGCCGTCAAGCGTGGGAACTCATCCCGAAAGGCGTCGTGCACCTGCGAACTGTGACGCACGTAAGGTTCGTTGAGGCAAGCGCCGTTTACGTAAAGCATGCCTTTGCTCATGCGTATGCGGTCGCCGGGTACACCTAATACCCGCTTAACGAAATGCTGGCCGGGATTTACCGGATAGTGAAAGACAATGATGTCCCCACGCTTCACCGGCCGATAGGGCACTAGATGGCCCCAAATACCTCCGCCGCCGTAGCGCAGTTTGTTCACCAGCAGATAATCTCCAATCAACAGCGTGTTCTCCATGGACTCCGAAGGAATCTGAAACGCCTGTACGATAAATGTGATCACGAAGATGGCGATAACCACAGTCGTTAGGAGCGATTGCAATGAGGCCAGCCAGTCCGTCTGCTGCCGTGCTAAGGTCATGACTTTGTCGAAACAGGCCTCCGGGACTGGGTTTTCATTGGGATATCCATAGGTAACGAGCGCAAATAGTTCAACAACTGCTGAGCCGCACCTTGCTCGGCGTTCTTCTTGGTCGAACCCTGTGCGCGGCCAACAAACTCCGGCTCGATTTGGTCTGTCGTCTGTAACCGCGCCTCAACGGTAAAGGTCTTGCTGTGTTCGGGCCCCTGCTCGTTGACCAGCACGTAAACCGGCTGCGGCCGGCCCATGGCTTGCAGCCGCTCCTGAAGGGCAGATTTAAAGTCGGTCAACGGCAAGCTGCTGCCGTTGCGCACGATGCGTTCCAGTTCCGGAGCGATGATGTGCAGCACCACAACGCGCCTCACGTTTTCCAGGCCACCATCGATGTACATGGCGCCAAGCACGGCTTCCAAAGCATCTACCAGGAGGGCAGTCTTGTGCCGGCCTCCACTTTTTTCCTCGCCACGACCTAAACGCAAGTAATGGCCAAGATCAAGCAATTGCGCTACCCGGATGAGGTGTTTTTCGCTAACCAGGTGCGCCCGCAGTTTCGACAATTCCCCTTCACGGAAATTAGGAAATCGCAAGAACAGCTCCTCAGTTGTGATGAGGCCTAAAACCGCGTCTCCCAGGAATTCAAGTTGCTCATTGTCGGCGGCTCGTGTTCCCGGCGGAAAGGAGGCCAGCTCCAGTTCCCGTGCTTGTGAGCTGTGTGTAAGGGCTTGCTCCAGCAACTCTGGCCGCGCGAAACGATAACCGAGGGTTTGCTCCAGATCGTCAGTGTTGCGAGACTTCATTTGTGAAAAACGACAGGAATCACCCAAAACCGATTAATTTCGCAGCAACTCAAGGCACCGCCACTTGGTCAATCAACTTCTCAGCTAAGGCGAAGGTGGACTCGAATTCTGAGCAGCACCGGCAGGCGGCTTGGACGGCGGCGCCGCAGGGCTGCCGCCGGTCAGTTGTACCAGTCGGTCGCGTTCCCGCCGAGCCAAGGTCCCCGCCGAGGTATTTTCCTGTGTCAGATCCACGGCGCGATTGGCTTCTTTGAGCGCTTCCGCATATTTTCCCTGATTGTCCAGCGCAATTGCCAGGCGAAGCACGACCACGGGATCAGGCTGCGACGGCAACGCATCGATGGATTTGCGGAACTGGCTCTCCGCCTCCACATAATTCTTCTCGTTAAACGCGATTGTGCCCAGGATGGAATACGCCGAAGAACGCAAAAATCCTTTATACATGTCTATCTTTTCTTGAGGCGTACCGGCTGGAATTGCCACGTCGGTGTCGGCGGTCTGCAACGCCCGCTGGGCATCCTTCTGGGCCTCTGCAAAACGTTGGTCCTTGTCCAGGTCGGTATCTCGCGTGCGTTCTGCGATAACTTCCGCGGCGCCGATGAGAGCTTCGGGATCGTCCGGGTCAATTTGCAAAACCTTTTGCGCCATTTCTGACATCTTCTCGGCACTATTGGCGGATTGATAGTCATGCATCGCAGTTCTATAGAGAAGTACACGCAGCTCGCTGTCGGGGAATTTGGCGGCAAAATCGTCGGCCGATTTTTCCATTGCCGCCGGATCATTGGCATTCTTGATCGCAGCCTGATATGCGTCAAATTCCGGTTGCGTCTTGGCCTGGGGTGGGCGTTTGGCCGCAGGTGCATTAGCTTGGGGAGCTGCTCCGGCCGAACTGCCCGCCTCCGATGGCTGCTTCTGTTGGTTAGGCGTCTGCTGCGGTTGCTGGGCCAATACGAATCCCGACAACGCTAGCAACAGCAAGAACACCGCTGCTCGCTTCATGTTCTCTCCTTGCCTGCGAATCTGGTATCGCGTACAGATATCGAAATTCGAATCAATTCTTTGTCTCCTGCGGGTGGCTGGGCGGTTCATAAGGCTGTTGCAGACCGCGCTCCGCCGCCGCTCTAGCTTCGGGCAGCGCGACACTGGCGCTCAGCGCGGCACGGTAATGATCAAGCGCTGCCGCGCGATCCTCCTGCAGATCGAAAATTCTTCCCAAATAAATATGTGACCACGCCACCACTTTGGGTTCCCGCGCAACGCCCAGCGCTTGTTCGAAATAATTTCGTGCTCCCTGCATATCACGGTTCATGGTCGCAACTTGCGCCAGGATGAACAACGCCCGTCCGGGATCTTCGCTCTTTGTCGTTAACGCCTCTTGCGCAAGTTTCCTCGCGCTGTCAGCATCGCCGGCCGAGAGCCGCTGTTCCGCTGTTACCAGCAGTTTCGGTTGCGCGGGTCGCGAAATGCGCACCAACTCCGGATCCGCCTTTGCTGCAAATTGCACCTGTGCCGCCCGCTTTTGTTCCTTACGCACATCGATGGCGAGGAGCAAATCGCTATATGCATTGCGCAAGCCGGTTGGATTTTTCTCGAACTGCAGTAACGCTTCATAGAAATATGGCGTCAGAACGTAACCTTGCGCGGTAGCTCGCTGAACTGCAGCTTGCCGCTCCGCTTCCGCAGACTTGGCAGAAATACTGATCCTCGTCTCGATGGCGCGAATAAACGATTCCGTGACCAACAGCGAGACGTCGTTCTTGAACGTCTCATCCATCGGTGCCTTCTTCACCTGGTCGAGCAATGGTTTCAAGCGTTCCATCTCCACCGGATATTTCATCGCCATTGGATCGAGGAGGTAATGAAGATAGGTGTGGCGAATCTGCTCCATCTTGAGGGTGGATGCCGCCCCCGGGGAGATGACCATGTAGTAATCGGTCCCATAGTTGCGGGCGTTAGTCTGGCTTGGCGCGCCCATCGGATCCAGATACACGGTGAATCTGTGTCCCAAGTAGCCTGCAGATGGCAGCTTCAGATAAATCTCAGTGTCGAATAGAACTTTGGAAAGAGGTTCGTGGTACTGCGCAGCCAGGCCCGAGTAGGATTCCTGGTGGCGTTGCCAAATGTCGTGCAACCCCGCCACATCATAGAATTTCTGGATGATCGGAACAATCCCCGCCACCTGCGCAGCATCCGGTGGCAAATCGCCCTCTTTTACCTTGAGTTGGAATGTCGGCGGAGCATCAAGAAACATTGTCAAAGAGACGTACTGCGCCAAGTTGCGTGACGGATCATGCTGCAGGTGCTCCTGATAAAACTGGCACAGAGACCGAGTTTCTTCCTTGGCTTGGTCGAAGGTTTGGGTTGCCTTCGCGACCTCGTCCCGTACCTCTAGCCGCAACGGGGCTGAGGTGCTAAGTTCGTCGTCGTAACCGCATGCATTGATCGCAGTCAAAACCGTGAACAAGGTCTCGCTTGTGTCAAGCGAGACCGCCGGCGCATTCTGGCCTGGACATACTGGGGCTACCAAGCCGAGCAGCACGGCAAAAATCAGGCTTCGAAGCTGAGGGCCCAGGAGAAACCTCCACTGAGTATTTCGGTACTTGAGAGCTACACGGTCAGTTTAAGAGGTTCCGGGCGAGGGGTCAACGTTGCCGTCGTTCAGCGTAGGATCTGAATTTGCTCTGCTTTATTGCTGTGTTGCTGGAGCCCGCCGCTATCCTTTCACACTGATTTTAGAAAAGGACAAAACCGCGGTGCCCGCTGTTGGCCTGCCCATAAAGGTTGCGGGTCGGAATGTGGTGAAGATCAAAACGTTTTTCACCTGCGGCGGAAGGTCCTTGGGCTGCTGCGGATTCGAAAGCACGCGATAGTCCTGCACCCGGCCATTGGAATCCACGTACGCTTCAATGACTAGCGAATCGTCTTTGATTTCACCCAGTGCGTTACTGAATTCGGATTGTTCTAGTTGCGGAGCAGTATTCAACATAGTTGGGACATCAGACCCAGCCCGCAACGGTAACGCGAGGAATCCCATCAAGAACACAAAGATAACCACTGCGCTGGCCAACCCTGCGGTTGCCGGCACCATGAATGCTCGGACGACATTCTCCAAGCGGATCCACAAACCCTGAAAGTACGGCTGACGAGAGCGTGCGACTTCACGAGAAATGGCCAGGCGAAGTTTCAAAGCCAGATCGTCGGGTGCTTTGTGACGGCCAATTCTTGTCAACAATTGCTGCGTTTGGCGAAGCGCTTCGTACTCGCTCCGGCACGTATCGCAGCTTTCGAAATGTTGACTGAGTGCCAGCATCTGGCTGCCGGTTAACATGCCATCGAGGTACGGCGACAGCAACGACTTGGTTTGAGAGCATTTCATGCCACCACCTCGACTTCACTTCCTTCACAAGAAAGCCGGGAGCGTGCCTGTGGCCTTCTCTCTTCTGCCGGGGTTTGAAGCCCAAGCTCCGGACCCATTTCACGAATGTAAGCAGTGAGTAGCTGCTTTAGGGCCTGCCTTCCGCGCGTAAGGCGCGACTTTACGGTGCCTAGCGATACCTCTGTAATTTCCGCAATTTCTTCGTACGACATTTCTTCAAGATCACGCAGGATTACCGTTGTGCGGTACGGTTCGGCAACCTGGCGCAGCTCGCTTTCGACGCGGGCCCGAACCTCCTCTTGCGCAACTCGGTTGAACGGGGAGTCGGCTTCGGAGTCTGCGATGGCAGCGGCCATTTGTTCTGAGTGCTCCGCTAAGGCAGGGTCAATCGAGGTCTCTCGCGATTTGTGCCGAAACCACCAGCGGCGCCGGTTGGAAGCTTCATGAAGCGCAATGCGATAGATCCAGGTCTTCAGGCTGGATTCGCCATGGAAATTCTTCATTCCGCGAAACACTTTCAGAAAGACGTCCTGCGTAGTATCAGCCGCATCAGCCGGCTCACCGACGATTCGGAAAACCAGGTTGTAAATGGGTTGCTGAAACTCGCGGATAAGCCGGGCATACGCCTCCTCCGACCCGGCCTTAAGCTCGGCCACAATCGCCGATTCTTGAGTCCGAATTCCAATCGCTCCCGCGAGATCACCCAATGTGGCTGCTCCCGCCATTGCTCTCATGGCGTAAACTCCATTATAGGTTCAGTTGGGGATGCGTGTTCGCCTTGAATTAAAGCCATACGGGTACCTAAGAACTATCGCTATCCTAATAGACTCCGCTCTCGGGACCTAGGTTCCCGCCAGAAATGGTTCTGAATCATATACTTACGGGTGGGTACCAAGCGTGAAAAGGTTCTTGCATAGGTAACCAAGCGCTCCGGCCAGAACCCTGCTGATTGCTCCGATCGGCCACTATTGAGGCTGCGTCTGCGGATTTTGCGGCGTTGACTGCGGATTCGACTCGGTTGTTCCGGCGGGCTTTTGCAGAGCGCCGGCCGTGCTCGACTTCGCCGGCTTGACCGGTTTTTTCTTAACGGTCTTCTTGGGGGCTTCCGTATCGTCCACGATCGTCTTCTTTGGAGGAGGGACTGCGGCCTGTTGGGCCGCTTGAAGGGTTTGAACCTGGGTACGCAAGCGCGCCAGTTCGTCTTCTTTCGAATTGGCCAGCTTATCCATGCGGTCCGCGAACGACCGGCGTGCTCTCTCCAACGCACTCAGATCGTTTTGCAGTGATTGAAACTCATCTCGGGATCCGAACGCACCGGCCGATTCCACAACCGAGCTGAAGACGCCGTACAGTGCGTCCAGATTGCGATACAGTTCGAAACTTACAGCAAGATTTTCAGGAGAACTTCGCAGGCGAGATACGATCTCCGGCAGCGCGTTTTTCAAATTGCGTTGAAGCGATTCGACGTCTTCCTGCGTTGCGCGCTTGGTATTGCCGTCAGTTTTCCACTTTTCGATCCGCAGCTTGGCTAGATCCACTTGCGTCGACTGGGATGTTTGTTCGAGTTCTGAAAACTGCAGGTTGAGTTCGCTCACTGAAGAATAGGGAACCGGGGCTGGAGCGCTGACCTGCGGATTCGGTGGTGGCGGCGCCTGCGCACTTGCCAAAGTGGCAAGCCACAAAGTGAACACAACGCCGCTGCCCACCAAACCGAGCTTCATATCGATCTCAGCATACCGATTTTCGCCGCCGTCGTAAAATTGCCAACGCGCTAAGCAGCATTGTTTGACTAAGGTTGGTGGGTGAGCGAAAATTATACGGTCCAACCAAAGCGGGCCTGTGGCGCAGCTGGGAGCGCGCTTCCATGGCATGGAAGAGGTCGTCGGTTCGATCCCGACCAGGTCCACCACTTCCCTCAACAAGTTAGGCGGCTCGACCCAACAGGTGCTATATTTCTGGCCAACCTCTCGGGGGCGTACCGCTAGCTGCATCCGAATTTCGCGAATGTGAGTTGGATGCGCCCGTTCGAGCTGGGTGCAAGCGGGCAAGGCCTGAAAGTCGACTGCATCCCCACGGACGGACACAACATCGTGAAACATGTCTGCTGGCAGAACAAGAAATACTTTGGAGGATGAACCCATGCCTGCGCAATCTGTAGATCAGTTGAAGAGCAGCTTTCGAGGGGAGCTTATTCAGCCCACGGATAGTACCTACGAGTCCACACGCAAGGTCTACAACGGGATGATTGACAAGCGACCACGTCTCATCGCCCGCTGCGCGGATGTTGCCGACGTCATCGCCACAGTGCGGTTTGGCACAGCCAATGGGATGTTGACCGCAATTCGTGGTGGTGGACATAACGGTGCCGGCTTAGGAACCTGTGATGACGGTCTTGTGATCGACCTTTCACGCATGAAAGGCGTTCGCGTCGATCCGTCGGGGCGCACGGCGCGCGTGGCGCCGGGATGCGTTTGGGGAGACGTGGATCATGCTACACACGCCTTTGGTATGGCGACGCCCAGTGGATTTATTTCTTCCACCGGAGTTTCCGGGCTTACGCTTGGGGGAGGCATAGGATATTTGACACGTCGCTACGGACTGACCATAGACAGTCTTTTATCGGTGGACGTGGTCCTCGCGGACGGCCGCTTCGTCACCGCAAACGTCAAAGAGAACGAGGACTTATTCTGGGCCGTACGAGGTGGCGGCGGGAATTTTGGTGTGGTGACTTCGTTCGAGTTCCGGTTGCATCCCGTCAGCACCGTCCAGTTCGGGCCGACGTTCTGGCCCCTGGAGCAAGCGGCGGAGGTACTTAGGTCCTACCGCGAATTCATCCAGGCAGCGCCAGAAGAAGTGAACGGATTCTTTGCGTTCCTCGTGGTACCGCCCGCGCCAATGTTCCCCGAGAGCCTTCATATGAAGAAAGTGTGCGCCATTGTCTGGTGCTATACAGGGACTCTCGAGGACGCTGATCGAGCGACAAGACCTATGCGCAGCGTGGGAAAACCCTTGCTCGACGCAGTTGGCCCAGCGCCATTCCCTACGGCACAGAGCACATTCGACGCTCTGTTTGTCCCCGGACTGCAATGGTATTGGCGGGCTGACTATTTCAAAGAGTTGAGCGACGCGGCCATCGCGAAGCATGTCGAGCACGGCTCGAAGCTGCCGACGATGCTTTCAACAATGCACCTTTACCCAGTCAACGGCGCAGCACAGCGCGTTGGCAAGAACGAGACGGCATACAGCTTCCGCGAAGCTTTGTTTGCCGAGGTGATCGTGGGTGTAGACCCTGACCCCGCTAATGCTGCAAAAATCACCGACTGGTGCAAGAGCTATTACGACGCTCTCCATCCCTTTGCGGCGGGCGGCGCTTACGTGAACTTTATGATGGATGAAGGCCAGGAACGCGTGCAGGCATCATTCCGTGACAATTATGCTCGTCTTGCCAGAATCAAGGACAAGTACGACCCAACTAACTTTTTCCGTGTGAACCAGAATATAAAGCCGAAAAGATGATGCACGCGTGAAGTGTCGAAGCGAGCGATCCATGCTTGGTCACCATGCTTCACACTCGCCAAGAGAGCTGCGCCTACTTACCCGACGGCTTAAGCATGTAACCGGCACCACGGAGTACCTTTCCTGGCTTGCTTCCCGTCATTTTCCCCTGATCAATCACAGGCACGCCGTTGACCAACACGTAATCCATCCCTTGGGACAACTGGTTTGGGTTGTCGAAAGTGGCCAGATCGTGGATGGTGTCGGGATCGAAGACCACAATATCCGCCCACATCCCAGCCTTCAGGATCCCACGATCGGTAAAACGCATGCGCTGAGCCGGAAGTGCTGAGAATTTGCGTATTGCATCCTCCAGAGTAAGTTTCTTCTCTTCCCGTACGTACTTTCGCAGGATGCGGGGAAAGGTGCCATACGCCCGCGGGTGAGGATGCTCCTCCCCTAAGATGCCTTCCGGCGATGTGCCCGAGGAATCGTTGTCAATCGATACCCAGGGCTGCTGTAACGCAAGCACAACGTCGGGTTCCGACATTCCGAATACCGCAACTTCAGTGAATGCCTTGTCTTCGATCAGGAGGTCGAACAGTGCATCCATGGGGTCCTTGTTCCACATTTTGGCGATGTCGGCCAGCGTCTTGCCCTGCAACGGCAGGAGCTGCGGATTCTGCACGACACCGATCAGTACGGATTCAGGCCCGGGAATTTCCTGCCACTCGTTGTCCCACTCCTGTGATGGAGTCATCATGGCTTTTCCAATTCGGGCCCGAGTCGGTGGATCTTCGAGGCGTTCGACCAACTTGGCATCGCCGCCATCGTGGGCCCACGCGGGGATGAACGCCGAAAGCGAGTTGAACCAAGCTGTGTAAGCATACGTGTCGGCGGTAACGTCGATTCCCTGAGCGCGTGCGGAATTGATTTTGGCGACCACTTCCGGCATGCGGCCCCAGTTCTCCTTGCCTGCAACTTTGATGTGCCAGATCTCAACCGGAATGTGAGCCTGTTGCCCGATACGACACGCTTCATCAATCGCCGACAGGACAGCATCGCTCTCATTCCTCATGTGAGTGGCGTAGATGCCGCCAAACTTCGAAGCCTCGGCGGCCAGCGCGATCAATTCGTCGGTCTTGGCGTAAGGGGCGGGTGCATATTCGAGCGAGGTTGAAACACCGACTGCGCCATCTCGCATCGCCTCCCCCACCAGCTCTTTCATTTGCTCAAGTTGTTCGGCGGTGGGCGATTTGTCATCGTCTCCCAAAATTATGCGCCGCACCTGGGTGGCGCCCACATAACTGGCAAGATTGATCCCGATGCCTTGCTTCTCCAGGCGCGTGAGATATTGCCCCAGCGTTTGCCAAGCAGGAGTGAGGCGGTAGTGCTCGTAAACGGCACGGTCTGACCCAATAATCGCCCTGTTCAACGGCGCGACTGAACTGCCTTCGCCCGTGACTTCAGTCGTAATGCCCTGATAGATCTTCGACGGCAAGCGAGGATCAACCAGGATCGTCAGCTCCGATTGGCCGAGCATGTCGATAAATCCGGGAGCGACAACTTTATTTTGCACATCGATGGTCCGCTTCCTTGATGCAGTGCTCAGATTACCGATTGCTGCGATCTTCCCAGCGCGAATCCCTATGTCTCCCGAATACCACGGAGAGCCGGTGCCGTCGATGATGTGCCCGTTTGTGACAACAATCTCGAAATCCTCGGCCACCACAGCCAGACTTACAGAACAGAAAGACAGGAGAGCGAAAATGGTACGAACGATTTTGTTCATTGGAATTTTCCATTCAACTGGCAACTCCCGCAGAAACCACCCTGGCATTGCGTTCGCGCCAGTTTAGAGCCACACCCAGTGAAATCCATATCGCCAGCACTAGCCATTCGTATGCCGAGAAGTGCCCCGGTATCGCGGGAGCGATTTTCATCAAGACCATAAGAGTGCAAAGCACAACTCCCAGTGCAGCAACGAAACGCTGACCGCGTGCTGGTCGCATTTGATAATAGGCGGCACAAGCGGCAAGCCATCCGACTGCAGAAGCCACCGAGCCCACTTCAGTCACGGGCACCAGAATGGCGTTTCCCAGGAACATGCACGCGGCTGTGGCAATGGCAATGCAAACCACGGCAAGCGACGGGGTTTGATTTCGGGGATGGATCTGCGAAACGGCGCGATCGATCAACCCGCGGCGGCCCATGGCAAAAAACAATCGGCTGGCGGCGACAAAGTTGCCGTTGAAAACTTTGAAGAGAGAGAGCAAAGCTGTCGCGAGAATCACACTCACGATCCAGCGTGAGCCTACGGCTCGTTCAAAGGCCACCGCTGTCATGAATCTTTCGTTGGTGAGCCGTTGCCAGGGGGCAACGTATCCGACGGCCGCAATCACAATCGTGTAGAACAAAACGCCAACTACTATTGCCATCCAGATCGCCTTAAGAAATCCGTTGGCCCGAAACTCTGGGCTGGCCTCTTCCGCGCCCTTTCCGACGGATTCGTAGCCTGTCATGAAGTAGGGCACGATCTGTAAGACCAGCAACACGGAAATGATTTTCCCATGCGTAAACAGTGGCGGGAAGTTGCGTACTGAACCTTTACTGATTCCGAAACTCACGAAAACCACAAACAGCGCTAAAGTTCCGAAAGCAGCCCAGTTCTGAAATGTAGCGCTCAGTCGGATCCCGCGATAATTCAACACAGTGATAATGGCCGTGAGGCCGAGCCCGATCACCAGAGGCGGGAGATAAACGGGTTGCCCGGCGACGCGATAAAGCTCGATGGAATCCAGCCCGGGGAAGATGTAACCCGCGATCTTGCCGGCCGCCACAGCCTCCCACGGACAGACGATGAAGTAGGCCAGCACCATCATCCACCCGGTTGCAAAAGTGACCCAGCGCGGGAAAACTTTTGCCGTGTATGCAACTTCTCCCGCGGCATCAGGCAACGCCGCGACTAGCTTGCCATAAACGTAGCCGATGGGTAGCAGCAGCGCCCCTCCAATAGCGAATCCTAGCACCGCCCCTAACACGCCGCCGCGCAGCAGCCAGTCGTCCATGACAACCAGCCAACCCACTCCCACCATCGTGCCCCAACCCAGAGTGAAATAATCGACAACGCGTAATTTGCGGGCGAGTTGAACCATGGATCAAAACAAGCAAAGGAGTTCGAAGAGCAGATTGGCGGCCAGTAACGATGTAATCTCGCCGTTATCGTAGGGCGGCGAAACCTCCACCAGATCGCATCCCACAAGGTTCAGGTCTTTGAAGCAGTGCAGCACCTCGAGTATTTGTGCGCTGGATAACCCGCCGATTTGGGGTGTGCCCGTACCGGGTGCGAAGGCTGGGTCTACTACATCGATATCCAACGTAACGTACACAGGACGATTGGCTAATTTCCTGAGATGCCGTTGGAGCAGTTCGGTGCCGTGCTGATGAAATTCCTCACAAGTAACGATCTGAATCTGGTGCTTGCGGGCAAAATCGAAGTCGCCATCTGAGTACACCTGCCCTCGCAATCCAACCTGCAATGCATAGCCTTTCGCAATCAGGCCTTCTTCTACCGCGTACTTTACCGGTGTGCCGTGCGAGTGCGGGCTGCCAAAGTAGCCGCCCCAGGTATCACCGTGAGCATCCAGCTGAAGCAGGCCAACAGGCCCGTGGTGGTGGTGGATCGCTCGAAGAATCGGCAGCAGGATGGAATGATCGCCGCCGACAGAGACCGGATGTGCCTTCGCGCGAAGAACATCTTTGAGCTGGGCGGTGATACGACCATAGGTATCCTCGATGGAGAGCGGGTTAATCGAGAGATCGCCAAAATCGGCAATGCGCCACTTGTGAAAGGGATTCACTTCGAGAACCGGGTTCCACGGCCGGATCATGGCTGACTGGACCCGGATGTTTCGCGGACCAAATCGAGCTCCGGGACGATAGGT
>DASPRY010000036.1:0-6646 GCA_035624215.1 Terriglobales bacterium | reverse complement strand
CTGCTCAACGTGGGATTTGTTCTGGGTCTAATGGCCACTAGCTATTGGCGATCCGCTTCAATGCAGCCTTGTTGTGGACCACCAAGGTGGCACCTTTGAGATGAACGATCTGCTGCTTTCTTAGTTGAGCAAAGGCACGAGTCACGGTCTCGCGCGAAGCTCCAATGATTTGCCCAATCTCTTCGTGAGTGATCGCCAGTTTAATACGAGGTTCCTGCTGGTCCCATTGGCCGTTCTTCGATCCCCATTGCACCAGCAACTTGGCCAGTCTCTCGCCTGCCGAATGGGAAAGCCCAAATGAACGTATCTCCTGCCATACTCTGTTGTACTTCTCGCTCAAAGTCTCGACGACTTTGAAGCAAACTTGAGGAAATTGCTTCAGAAAGCACAGAAAGTCGCCGCGCTTCACGAAGTTGACTTGAGAGGGCTGTATCGTCTCAGCAGTAAATTCGTAACGGTTGCCTGAGAGCGCATCACTCAATCCCAGAACCTCGCCAGGTTCTGTCAGCTTGAGGATGAGCGTTCTGCCATGCGTTGCGCAAGCGGACAGTTTCACGGTTCCCTGGCACACGACGAAAATGCCACGCGGGATCTGTCCCTCCATGAACAACACCGTACCTTTAGGGTATGCGCTCGCGCACTTGATGGTTTCAAAAGCTTGCAGAGCCGGGGCAGGAACGTGACAGAAAAGCGGCTCCGCCCGTATCTTGCAAGTAAGGCAACTTTCGATGATGTCCAGTCCATATGGTGAGAGCACAAATCACCTCCCAAAGCTTGCGACCTTGCCCCCTCGGACGTGGGGCACAAAGGGCCCTGCGTTACAAATTTGAGTTTCTGTCGTTGACAAAACAGCTGGCTGTGACGCGCACTACATTGATTTGTGATCAAGGTGATCTATTATCGGCACGGCTGGGTACAATCGGGATTGGTTGAGCATGTAATGCGGAGGGTTGTGAAATGACCCGGCTGGTGCTTATTCGCCACGGTGAAACCGTGTGGCACAAGGAGAATCGTTACGCCGGTCGTACGGACATACCGCTCTCGCCTCGCGGTCAGGAGCAGGCCGAACGGCTGGCACGCTGGGCGTCTTCGGCGCGGTTAACCGCGATTTGGGTTTCGCCATTGCTGCGTGCCCGGCAGACGGCCGAGCCGTCGGAGAGCGCGACCGGGCTCACTGCGCACGTCGATCTGCGGCTGCGGGAAATAGACTTCGGCCGGAGTGAAGGTCTAACCAGGGCCGAAATCGAGAGATCCTTCCCCGAAGCTTTTGCCGCCTATGAAACCGACCCTGTCGCTCACCCTTTTCCGAATGGTGAGAATCCACGCCGCACTGCCGAGCGGGCCGTCGCTTGTTTTCGCGACATCGTGCAAGCCCATCCCGAAGGGCGCGTGCTCGTGATTATGCACAACACCGTCATCCGCCTTTCACTGTGTGAATTGATAGGTGTGCCGTTGTCGCACTACCGCACGGTTTTTCCATCAATCACTAATGGAGCTCTGATCGAGATCCGGATTGACGGCCACCAAACTTCGCTACTGTGCTTCAATGTTCCGCTGAGATCTAACCGCTCCGCCTGGGTCGACGAAGACGAACCCTGACATTTCAAGTGATAACCCTCAGGTACGCCCACAGCCAGGGCGAATGGACTCTCCTGTGACGGGTTCCCTTTTCGCGGTTGTGGTGCCGGGATACACTGGTACTCGAAAAAACAATGACGCGAATTATTCTGATCGGCGCCGGCAGAGATGGAAGAGCTCTGGTAGAGCTATTTCATAGGGAACCAAACGTCGAAATTGTCGGAGTTGCTGACAAAGATGAAAGAGCGTCGGGATTGCAGCTCGCGCGTGAACTCGGTTTGCCGGTAAGCACGAATTACCCAGAGCTGTTTGCGGCGAAGGCGGTTGACCTTATCGTGGACGTTACCGGAGATCCCACAGTAGCGCGGACGATTCATAGCCTGAAACCGGAAGGAACAGAGGTCATTGGCGGCAATGCTGCCCGATTTATTTGGGAATTCATCGACGCCCGGAACAAGACTGAGGGCCTCGAAGATAAATATCAACTTGCTCTGCGGGAATTGGAAGCGCGCGCTGAGAGCGAGTTCGTTATCGGCAACAATCCGAAGATGAAGGAGATTTCCGAACTGATTGCCAAGGTCGCCCCCACTCCCACCACAGTCTTGATCCGAGGCGAGAGCGGAACCGGAAAGGAGTTAGTGGCCAGGGCGATTCATCGCCACAGTTCACTCAGTAATCAGCCGTTAGTGACACTCAACTGCACCGCCTTATCGCCAGCCCTGCTGGAAAGTGAGCTCTTCGGCTACAAACGCGGCGCCTTCACGGGAGCTTATGCCGATCGGAAAGGGCTGTTCGAAAAAGCTGACGGCGGGACGATGTTCCTCGATGAGATTGGAGACATGTCGTTAGAGATCCAAGCCAAGCTCTTACGGACCTTACAGACTGGTGAGATTCGCGCCGTTGGCGATGTGCGAACCAAGAAGGTGGGTGTGCGGATCATCGCAGCCACGAACCAGGATTTGGACAAAGCGATCCGCGACGGCACATTTCGTGAGGACCTCTTTTATCGTATCAATACGTTTACCATCACACTTCCTCCCCTTCGTGAGCGCACGGAAGACATCCCGTTTCTGGCGGAGTACTTCTTGCAGCGGGCGCGAGCCAAAGTAAACAAACACGTGGAGTTGATTTCACCGCAGGCAATTGCGCTGCTCAGAAATTATTCCTGGCCCGGCAATCTTCGTGAGTTGGAGAACGTGATCGAACGAGCTGTGGTGTTGACTTCAACTTCACTGATTGAGGCCGAGCAGCTTCCCATTCATGTCCAGGACGTTCCTGGCTTCACACCCCAAAAGGGTTTTATGGCAAGCAAAGCGCTAGCCATTGAACAGTTTGAAAGGCAAGCACTGGCCAGCTACCTCTCTGAGGCGAAAGGTAACGTGTCGCGTGCCGCCGCTTTGGCAAACCTGCCCCGACGAACGTTCCACCGCCTTCTGGCAAAGCACAAACTGGCAAAGTCGACTCACAAGACGATCGCCTGAGACATAGTTGTCACATAAATGAGATATTTTCGTCCCATTGCAATATAATTCCATTAAAGCGTTTACATAGCGATATTTACAATTAAGGCTACAACTTTTCTTGGTGAGACACGTTTATCTCACTATGGGTAAGTGAGCGACCGGTCTTTCTCCATCGGTTCCTTCTCATTGCTGCGTAAGTCATTGATCCCATAACACGTTTGATGTGAATAAGCATGCTGCGTCGTACCGGTCGCGCTATTGGAGAGCAACTTGCCTTTGTGAAGAGCCGAACGGATGCACATAAAAAGGAGGCGGGCTTTCTCAAGCCGTGAACGGGATGATAAAAAGCAAACTCACCCTCAGCTTCGCTCTGACTTTGGCAGTTTGTTCTTTGAACAAACAGCCTGCAAACGCGGCAGGTCCACTTTCCGATACGGCGGGCGGGGCCGCGAGCGTCAAAGGCACGGTCAAGTTTCAAGGCACTGTACCGAGCCCGAAGGCGATCAACATGGCCTCAGATCCGAGTTGCGCCAAACAGCACGCTACCCCGGTATTCGCTCAGGAGATAATGACCGACTCAAAAGGTCACTTGCAAAACGTGATTGTTTTTGTCTCGGACGGTCTTGGGGACCGGAAGTTTGATCCCCCGACTGAGCCGGTTGTAATCGATCAAAAGGGCTGTATGTTTTGGCCGCACGTTCTGGCGCTGCGTGCGAACCAGCCGCTTGAGATGATTAACGACGACTCGACTGCTCACAATATCCACCCCGTTCCGGCAAACAATCGGGAATGGAACAAGGCTGAGCTCCCTGGAACCAAGCTGGCTGAGAGCTTTCCACGGGAAGAGATCGCCATTCCGGTAAAGTGCAATGTCCATGCGTGGATGCGCGGCTACGTCGCAGTGTTCAAGCACCCATTTTTTGCGGTGACGGGCAAGGATGGCAGCTTCGATCTGAGCAATCTGCCGCCCGGCACCTACACCATCGAAGCGTGGCATGAAAAGTTTGGTACGAGCACCCAGACGGTCACGGTGGGAGCGAACGAAACCAAGAATATCGATTTCGTTTTTAAGTCGATGTAGCTGAGATAGCAGCGAGATGTTTGCGGTTAACCGGCCAAAACATCTCGCTGCGGCGCGCAGGATTTCGAAGGAAGGCCGCAATGAAGGTAAGTGAAATTATGGAAACTCGCGTAGTAGCAGCCAAGACCAACGCGACCTGCACCAGTCTGGCGCAGAAGATGCTCTCCGGATTCATCAGTGGCCTGCCAGTAACCGACGATGAAGGACATGTCATCGGAGTGGTGACTGAATTCGACATTCTGAAAGTTTTGCGAAATGGAGCCGGTTTGTCCAAGACTGCCAGAGACATCATGAGTGATAAGCCAATCTGCCTCGAAGCTAATCAAAGCGTGGAAGAGGCGATCGAGTTGATGACCCGTCACCACATCATGCGCATACCCGTGGTATCGGGCGGGAAGTTAGTGGGCATCGTGTCGCGCACCGACGTTTTGCGGGCGTTTGTGAAAGAAGAGTTTCAGGTATTCGAACCGACACAGGATCTTGAGAATTAGCAGGATCGGAGGGGACAGCAAAACTGGGCAGTCCTCAAGGTGAGTAAGGCTAAGGATGGGCCGGGCCAAACAGCCCGGCTTTCTTTGGCAGTGATTCTGCAATGCGCTATGGAAACCAGGGACCTCACGATTATTGGTGGCGGCCCAACGGGCATGGCTGCGGCTTTCCGCGCGGGTATGCACGAAATCTCGGCGCGCATTATCGAGACTGCGTCTCAACTCGGTGGGCAGGTAATGGCCCTTTATCCGGAGAAGAAAATCTATGACGTTTTCGGTTTGCCCGAAGTTCTCGGGAAAGAACTGGTGCATAACCTGATGAAGCAGGCGCTTCAATTTGGCGCAGAAGTTCGGCTGGGAGAGAGTGTTCAAAGGCTGCGGTTCGCGGATCGGGAGAAGACGGTTGAAGTCATCACCGATCATGGCACTTATCACACCCGAACCGTTCTGCTTGCCTGTGGACTCGGACTGATTAAGCCGCGCAAGCACGACGCGGAGGGCTGCGATCGACTGGAGGGCAAAGGTGTTTATTACGGAGTTCGCGATCCCGAGCTTTTCCGCGGGAAAAAGGTAGTGATTGTGGGCGGCGGCGACTCGGCATTAGATTGGGCCGTCAGCCTGCGTCCGGTCGCGGCGCGGGTCACGCTGGTACACCGGTCGCAGGAATTCGCAGGGCACGCCTCCACGCTGCGCGAAGTGCAGCAGCTCGCTGACTATGGGCACCTCACGTTGCACACATCCACTCTGCTGACTGCCGCCCACGGCAACGGGAAACTGGAAGCAGTCACCTTGAGGGACTCCCGGGGACTGGAACACACCGTGGAAGCGCAAGCACTGCTTCCCATGATCGGGTTTCATGTCAATCTAGGCCCGATGGAACGATGGGGCCTGGAGTTCGATGAGAAAAAGATTGTGGTCAACTCGCGCATGGAGACGAGCTTGCCCGGGGTTTTTGCTGCCGGCGACATCGTTACTTATCCGGGAAAAATCAAGCTGATTGCCACCGGATTCGCAGAAGCCGCAATCGCAGTCAAAAGTGCCGTCGAATACATACGTCCCGGCGAGAAGGCGTCAGTGAAATACAGCAGCGTCGCCGGCTTGCCGAAAACTGTGCAACACCTGGCGGCGGCAGTCAATTAGTGCCGACAAAAACATCCTGCGAAAGTTTGAAGGAGATGAAAATGGCAGGTAACAACACCAAGAACAGGAACCGCTGGGCGGCCGGGGTTACGCCCTACGCGGAAATGGGCTACTACAACGCGGACTACGAACCCAAAGACACGGATGTCTTATGCGCATTCCGCCTGGTGCCTCAGGAAGGTGTGGAACCCATCGAGGCTGCCGCAGCCGTAGCTGGTGAGTCATCCACTGCGACGTGGACGGTGGTTTGGACCGACCGCCTCACTCCATATGAGAATTACCAGGCGAAGTGCTATCGCGTCGATCCAGTTCCTGGCAGCGATCAATACATCGCCTATATCGCCTACGATCTCGATCTCTTCGAGGAAGGTTCGATCGCGAACCTGACCTCTTCGATTATCGGCAACGTCTTCGGGTTTAAGGCCCTTCGCTCTTTGAGGCTGGAAGATATGCGAATCCCTCCGCACTATGTGAAGACCTTTCAGGGTCCGCCCCATGGCATTGTGATGGAACGTGAATACCTGAACAAATTCGGGCGCCCACTGCTGGGGGCAACTGTCAAGCCCAAGTTGGGTCTTTCCGCCCGCAACTACGGGCGTGTGGTGTACGAGGCACTGCGCGGCGGACTCGATTTCACCAAGGACGACGAAAACATCAACAGCCAGCCATTCATGCGATGGCGTGACCGCTTTCTATTTTGCATGGAGGCAGTAAACCGCGCGGTGGCAGCGACTGGCGAGATCAAAGGACATTATCTGAACGTCACCGCCGGAACCATGGAGGAAATGTACGAGCGCGCTGATTTCGCAAAGGAACTGGGCAGCGTAATCGTGATGATTGATCTGACGATCGGCTACACGGCCATCCAATCAATGTCGAAATGGGCGCGCAAGAAT
>DASPRY010000027.1:0-5692 GCA_035624215.1 Terriglobales bacterium | reverse complement strand
CGCGAACCTTCCGCCGGGCCAGTACTCGGTGACCGTGACCGCGAGCGGCTTCAAGACGGAGAAGAGGGAAGGTCTGACGATTGAAGTCGGCCACTTGCCGACGCTGAATATTACGCTGGAGGTCGGCGCCAGCACCACCATGGTCGAGGTCACCGGGGCAGCCCCTGTGATCGACGTGACCACACAAACCACCCTCACCAACATTACCGAGGATGTTATTCAGCAGATTCCTCACGGGTATTCGTTCCAGTCTGCGATTCAGTTCGCCCCGGGCGCGCGCAATGAACCTCTGGCGGGCGGAAACGTCGGACCGAACGCCGCCATGGGAACCGGAACTGGCGGTCAATCTGCAGGAAGCGGCACGAATGGCCAGGCGTTTGGTTATTCTGTTGCCGGCGGCGCCGATTCCGAAAACGCATACCTTGTCGAAGGGCAGGAGACAGCGGACGCCGTAGGCGGTTTCTCCCACACGAATGTGCCCTTCGCTTTCATACAGGAAATGCAGGTGAAGAGCACCGGCATGGAAGCCGAATACGGCGGCGCCATGGGCGGTGTGGTCAACGTGGTCATGCAGAAAGGCAGCACCAACTACCACGGATCGGTGTTTTCACAGTTCGAGACCAGCGCCTGGGACGGTGGGCCAACCGATTATCCGAGGTACGATCCATCGTTTATTGCCGGGACACCTCTAGGCGGGGCGCTCGCCGATGCAACTTATCAATCGTACCAACCGAAAAGGGACACGCTGACGGATATTTTCCCCGGCTTTACGTTCGGCGGTCCGCTGATTCCGACGACAAACCTGAGGGACAAGCTGTGGTTCTTCCTGTCGTTCAATCCTGAGTTCAGAGATCGCGAACGCATTGTGAATTGGAACTGGACTGGGAGCACCGCATTTCCGGCCCAACTAGGTCCGACGCCGTTCAGCGCCAACCAACAAACCTATTACACCAACGGGCGCATTGATTGGGCCGCGACCGACAAGATTCGCGTGTTCGGTTCCTGGCTGTACCAATACCAGCGGGAGAGCGGCGAGTTCTTGCCCTATGCCGACTCAACCACCGGACTCGTAAACACGACTGCCACCAGTCCACCTCAGGTCTATGGCCACAACCTCGGATTTGGAGCACCCAACCAAACGACAAACGTCGGCTTGGATTACACCGTTTCGCCGCACCTGGTTGGAACCTTTCGCTGGGGATACAACTTCCAGAACTATCATGACTTTGGCATGCCAACCGGTGGAGCGTTTGATTTCTTTCTAGGGAATGGCGTCGGAGCGAAGGATAACAACGGCGTCCCGATACCAGCCAATTCCCAACTTTCTCAGCTGCCGGGATACTTTAGCGCCCCGAACAATATCAACAACACAACTTACAACGTCACGCATCGCAATCAGATCGATGCCGACGTTGCCTGGTACAAGAGCGGTTGGGCGGGCACGCACAACTTCAAGTTCGGCTACCAGTACATGCGTCTTTCGAACTCTGTTGAACAACACTACAATGAGCCGAACGTGACCGTGCTCCCTGGCTCGGGAAATCCGATCCCCGACTACGGTGCTAGCTGGGCGACCAATTGCGCTCCTCTCGTAGCCCTGTACACGCCAGGTAACCCGAACGGCTGCACCGGTCTTGACGGTTACTTCTACACCATGGACTATGGCTCTCTGGGTTCGGCGACCAGCTCAAATAATGCATTCTTCGTCCAGGATTCCTGGACGATCGGCCACGGCGTCACCATCAACGCCGGGGTACGCCTGGAACACGAATATCTGCCCGCCGAAGATCAGCCGCAAGGCGGCATCAGCCAACCCATTAAATTTGGCTGGGGGCAGAAAATCGCCCCGCGCATTGGAGCTGCCTGGGATCCGCTGCAAAACGGCAAATGGAAGATATTCGGCAGTTACGGCAAGTTCTTCGACATCATGAAGCTCAATCTGGCCATCAGCTCGTTCGGTGGCCAGTACTGGAACAATTGCTACTATGCCCTGAACACTCAGAATCTTAGTTCGATTGTTCCCGCTTTCAATAGCGCCAACCGATACTGCGGAGGTGCCGGTGCTACCGGCACGACTCCAGCGAACTTTGCCGGAGGGGAACCGGCAGGGGTTACCTTCATCGAAAACGCGAACTTCCGCACTTTCCCCACCACCTGCGCGACTTGCACAAACACCGAAGAAGGTGTCGCGCCCAACCTCAACCCCTATCAGCAGCACGAGACGGTTTTCGGAGTCGACCACGAGTTCATGAAGAACCTGGCGCTTGAAGTCCGCTGGGATCGCCGACGTCTCGACGACGCCATCGAGGATGCGGCTTTATGGAGTGACCCGCTGGCAAGCGAAACCTTTGTGATCGTCAATCCGGGAAAGGGAGTTAACTCGACCTTCAATGGCTTCTATAAGTTTTTGTACGGTACCCCCAGCGGATGCATTCCCCAAGGACAGGCTGCCGCGCCCCCAGCGGCGAACTGTGCCGCAAACCCTCCGCTCGCGGAACGTTCCTATGACGGTGTCGAATTTCGTCTGACTAAGATGACGAGCAGTCACTGGGCAGGCATGTTGTCCTATACCTATAGCCACTTCCGCGGCAACTACACCGGCTTAACCAACACCGACATTTCTGACGGTGGCGGCGGACGCAATGCCCCGAATAACAGCCGCGCGTTCGACGAGCCTTTCTTCTACTACGACTACCAAGGCAAGCTGAACAACGGACTCCTTCCGACTGATCGGCCGAACACTTTCAAGGGGTACGCCTACTATGAGCTGCCGTGGATGCACGGAAAGCTGACCTCGAATTTCGGGATCTTCCAGTACCTGTACCAAGGATCGC
Organism: Terriglobales bacterium; assembly: GCA_035624215.1. Taxonomy (GTDB): domain Bacteria; phylum Acidobacteriota; class Terriglobia; order Terriglobales; family Acidobacteriaceae; genus JAFAGX01. The sequence continues at coordinate 2,858 of DASPRY010000027.1, read as the reverse complement.
CCGTAAGCAGCTTCGTGGACATGGGTAACTCATTCGCTCCGACCTTTAACGCTAACTTCGTGCCCGACGCGGAAGTGGGTGCCTTCCCGACCTACATCGTGCCTCGCGGCCAATTCCTGCCGGTCTCGCAAAATGCGAACGGCATAATCTCGGTGGGCACTCCTTACTATCGGCGCACACCTTGGTTCACACAGAGTGACCTACAGTTCACACAAAACTTCAAGATAGGCGAGAGCAAGACGCTCGCCTATTCGGTGACTGTCCCCAATGCGCTGAATCAACGTAATACCACTGCGTATTGGCAGGGAATTGACACAAACTTCTATCCCCAGTTCCTCCAGCCGAGTTCGGCTGCCTGTGCCGCGCAAAACGCGGCCTTTGCCCCAACACCCATTCCTGGTGCAGGTTGCACTCAGGCGAATAACGGCTACCAGTTCTACACCGCTGCGATGTCTCCGTACAACATTCCGGCGTTGTTGAACAGCGCGGGAGGAGCTGTTGGCAAGAGCGGTGCGATGACCATTAACAGCCTCTACGGCCAGCCCTTGTACCGCCAGCAGAGCCGGAACATGTATATGTCGATCAAGTTCAACTTCTAAACCGAGTTACAATCGATTGCTTAGGGAGCCGGTTTTCCGGCTCCCTTTTTTGGTGTGCCGAGCATGTTCGACAGCTCGAGGGTGAAAGTCCCTTTGACAACCTGATGGGGGTGAAGTCATAGCAAAGCGCAAGGGTGAAATAACACTCGTCGCGAGGCGGGGCCTGAAAGAAGCGCGGAGCAAAGGCGCGAGCCGATGAACAAGAACCGGATATGAGGCCTACGGTGGCGGGCGAGCGAGCCAATGATTGCGAAGCCCACGTCCATCAAGTCCACTGGTGGTAGATCCGGCGGTTGCGCGTCGAAAGCAGTCGAACTTACCTCGGGAGATCTGCGGCACGTCACGAAACCGTGACTGAGGGTGAAGCGATTCACTCTGACCGAGCCACAGAAGTCAGCAGAGGGCAAAGTAGGTCAGGCAGTCGGAGAGGCTAGTGAGGCACTCAAGGCCGAAAGGCGGAGAAACAGATAGGCCAAACCGGGAACGATGATCGAAGGCCCGAACGGTACCCCGCAAGGGGAATAAAGGGAAGGGCAAGTAAGCGGCGCGACTCATGAGCGGACAGCGGCAGAAAAACCGGCCCGAACAAGGGGTGCTGGCCTTTCCGACGGAAAGTAGGAGTGAAGCTCCGAAGGCCGTCGAGCAAGGGACCGAAACGCTCACGGCGAAGCGTCAGTCCGAAAGCCTGGCAGGAACAGAACGACTGATGGAAGAGGTCTGCGAGCTAGAAAACTGCAAGCAGGCACTACGACGAGTCAAGGCGAACAAGGGGAGTCCGGGAGTGGACGGTATGACCGTCGACGAATTACCGGCCTACCTGAAACAGCACGAGCTAGAGATCGGGGAACAGTTGCGAAACGGAACTTATCAGCCGCAGCCGGTACGGCGAGTAGAAATCGAGAAGCCAGACGGGAGCGGAGTCCGCAAGCTCGGGATTCCAACGGTGGTGGATCGATTTGTACAGCAAGCGGCGCTGCAGGTTCTGCAGAAGCGCTGGGACCCGACGTTCTCCGCACACAGCTACGGTTTTCGACCGGGGCGAAGCGCGCGGCAGGCGGTGCACAAGGCGCAGCAGTACATTGCCGAAGGACACCGCTGGGTGGTGGACCTCGACTTGGAGAAATTCTTCGATCGAGTCAACCATGACCGCCTGATGGCGGCAGTGGCCAAGCGCGTGGCCGACAAGCGAATGCTCAAGCTGATTCGAGCATTCCTGGAGGCCGGGGTGATGGAGGATGGATTGGTGAGTCCAGTGGATGAGGGAACGCCCCAGGGTGGTCCACTTTCACCGTTGCTCAGTAATCTGGTGCTAGACGAACTGGACCGCGAGCTAGAGCGGCGTGGTCACCACTTTGCACGCTACGCCGACGACTGCAACATCTACGTCGACAGCGAGCGAGCGGGACAGCGAGTGATGGAGAGCGTTACGCGCTTCATCACGCACCGTCTCAAGCTCAAGGTGAATCAGGCGAAAAGCGCCGTAGCTCGACCGGGGCAGAGGAAGTTCCTTGGATTCAGCTTCACCGGCGAAAGAGAACCCAGGAGGCGCATTGCCCCTAAGGCCATCGCTCGCTTTAAGGAGAAGATCCAGGAACATACACGCCGAACCCGTAGCATCAGCCTACAACAGATGGTCAAGCAGATTACGACCTATCTACGAGGCTGGATGGGGTACTTCGGCGATTGCCAAACGCCTACGGTGCTGCAGAGCCTTGAAGCGTGGCTACGCCGCCGACTCCGGTCGGTGGTGTGGAAGCAATGGAAGCGCGGACGCAAGCGGTATCGCGAGCTTCGCAAACGAGGTGTCGGTAAGGACCTAGCGGCGCAAACCGCTGGCAGTCCTCACGGCCCGTGGCGGCTCGCGAAGTCGCCCGCTCTGAATCTTGCTTTGTCCAATGCCTACTTTGCTGGGCTCGGGCTTCCGTCCATGGCCGCCCATACCTAGCTCAAACCGCCGAACCGCCGTATGCGGACCCGCATGTACGGTGGTGTGGCAGGGGAGGCGGGGTGACCCGTCCCCCTATGCCGATCCCTTACTCGGAAATCCTGTCGCTGGTCTATTTCATAGCATCGACAAGCGTGTTCCATCCATCACTTCTCGGCTCCAGATTGTGGTGTGCAGGTAGGCTCAGGGACCGGACTCTGCCCTGGCGCGAGGCGGCGTCGGAGCTGCGGACGGTCGCTTCCCGGATCCCATTCGAGCGTGGTCAAGATCAAGGGCGCACGTACCCGTCGAAGTTGAAGCCGCTTGGTGAGCAG
>DASPRY010000188.1:0-4246 GCA_035624215.1 Terriglobales bacterium | reverse complement strand
CAAAATATCTCCAAATAAATTCGAGGCCACGATCACGTTGTAGTCCTCGGGATTTTTGTTTAACCACATGAGCTGTGCATCAATATTTGTAGACCACAGCGCAAGGCCAGGATAGTTCTTTGCTACTTCCTTGGCGGTTTCTTCCATCATGCCGGAGGTTTCGCGGACCACATTCGGCTTCTCGCAGATGGTTATGCCCTTGAAGCCGCGTTTTTTTGCGTACTCGAAAGCAGCAGCAACGATGCGCCGCGCGGCAGGCCGTGTGATGACGCGCACGCTCACCGCGATATCCGGTCCCGGAACGCTGGCGAAAGCTTTGAACTTCGGATGACTGGCCAGCGCGGCGCGGACATTTTCCGGAGGGTTCGTCCACTCGATGCCAGCATACATGCCTTCGGTATTCTGCCGGAAAACGGTTGTGTCAATTTGCGGCTCGTCGAAGTCGCCTCCTGCTTTCTTGCGGATATAGTTCAGTGGATTTCCAGCGAACCCTATGCACGGACGCATGCAGATATCAAGATTGAATTTCTGCCGCATGGTAACGATGGGGCTGTAATAGACATACCCTTTGCCACGCAAGTCTGGCTTCAGTTCGGCTTGCGCTTCTTTGTTTGGTTTTGAGGTAATTGCGCCGAACAGGCCGAGCTTGTGTTTGGCTAACAGATCAATGGTGCGCTGGGGCAGCGCGTTACCCTCATTGCGCCAGCATTCCCATCCGATCTCGGCATGGATGTAGTCAGCTTCAAAACCAACCGCTTTCAGAACCCGCAATGCCTCTGGCAGAACCTGATTGCCGATGCCATCGCCGGGCATGGTGATGACGGTATGTTTAGCCATAAATGCGATCTCCACAACGAACGCATGTGAGTGGACGCCATTGCGCGATGCTCCGCCCGGACGGCCGAGGGCGGCCGTCCCTACGTGGCCCGCGCCAATCCCAAACGCTTTGCGACCAGATTCTCAACCCCCTGCGCGATCACCAGCGACTGCGGCACGCTGCCCAGAGCCGGGAACAGAAACTTTTCGCCTCGCCAATTACTTACTCCGGACGTGAACTCCACATCGATTTCCTCTCCCGGAATAATTGTTTTCTCACCCGCCGCGATCTGACTTGCGAACTGCCCGCGCAGGCGTTTCACCAGTTCGGGGACTTCGATGCACAGAAATCCGTTGTTGTAGGCATTGCGCAGATAGGTTTGCGAAAAACTGGCGGCAACCACTAGCGGAATACCCTTGGCTTTGAGGCAGGTGACGGCCTGCTCGCGGCTCGACCCCGTGCCAAAGTTAAAACCGCTGACGATCACATCCCCTTTCGCCGTGCGTAAGGCGAATTGCGGATCGTAATTTTCCATGACAACCTGGGCCATCATCTCCGGTGTCATGTCGTCACGATAGGTGTAGTCTTTGCCATAAATCGCATCTGTATTGACATTATCTGCCGGCATGAACACGAGGCGGCCGCGAACCCGCTCCGGAAAACCAGCGAGTATTTCCACCTTCTCGGCCACCGCTGTAGAAGGAAATTCTTTATAGTTGCGGTCTGGCTCGTAGCCATTCATCTCCCGAGGCCCTCGGATGTAACCGGCAGCCGCGGAAGCCGCCACGACTTCCGGACTGGCAAGATAACATTGCGCATCGCGCGAACCCATGCGGCCCTTAAAGTTGCGATTGGTAGCCGAAATCCCGACCTCGCCGGGCTCGAGCAGACCGGCGCCCAATCCAATGCAGGGACCGCAACCAGGAGGCAACGGCTTCGCTCCCGCATCGAGCAGCGCCTGCCAACTACCGCGCCGCTCAGCTTCCTGTTGCACCCACTTGCTGGCAGCGCTCAGATAGAATTTCACTCCTTCGGCAACTTTCTTGCCCTTCAACACTTGCGCGGCGGCATCCAAATCTTCCACCCGCGAGTTCACGCAGGAAATCAAATACGCCTTCTGGATTGCCACCTTCTTTTTCTCCATCTCGGCGAGCGACGCCATCACTTGAACCGTATCGGGACCAGATACGTGCGGCGTAACATGCGTGAGATCGAGCACGATACGGGCAGCATAGTCTGCTCCGGGATCGGGTTGCAGTGGATTTTTTGTCCAGTTTTCAATATCTCTTTCTGAAAAGCGTTCGACACCGGCCGCCTTCAGCTGCTGATGAACACCCCGCAGGTAACGAATCGTAACTTCATCCACCGGAAACCAGCCGACCAGCGGTCCCCATTCCGTGCTCATGTTAGAGATCGAGAAGCGAGCGTCCATCGAAAGGCTGGCGACGCCGGGGCCGCTGAATTCGACCGCGGAGTTCAAAACTTCATCATGGTTATAGAGGCCGCATAGGGTAATGATCACGTCCTTGCCGGTAGATCCTGCGGGAAGTTTGCCTTCGAGCACGACCTGGATGCTGCGGGGAATTTGCCACCAGAATTCTCCCGTGGCCCATACCGCCGCCGCGTCGGTGCGGACGATCGGAGTGCCGACGGCCCCCAGAGCTCCGTACATATTCGAGTGTGAGTCGGAGGCAACCACGAACGACCCGGGCACTACGTATCCGCGCTCGACCATAATCTGGTGGCCGATCCCCGAACCAGCGGGATAGAACTCCACGCCATGCTCCTTGGCGAATGCCTCGATGGAGCGATATTTCTTCAGATTGGCTTCGTCCTGATTCTGGATGTCGTGGTCGAGGGCGAAGACGAGTTGCTTTGGATTGTTGATCTTTTTGGCACCAATGCCCATGAACTTGCTCATCACGGCTGAGGTGTTGTCATGGGTCATTACGCGATGCGGACGAATAGAAACGAAATCTCCGGTGCGCAGCGGCCGCTTGGGACCCTCCGCCAAGTGAGTCTGCGCGATTCTTTCAACCACAGTCTGCGGCATGGTTTCCTCTATTTCCGCTTTCTCTTCCTGGCTTTTATGTTTGAGGCGCCCCTCTTCATCCGCACATCAGCTTTCATCAGCGCCATCAGCTTACTCACCGAATCTACCTTCTCCAAGTTGGAAATCGCATCTTTCAATTTCCTCTGAGCGCCGGCCGACAGCACGCCGTCCGACAAGGCAGCAAATTTCTCTTCAATCTCGGCATCGGTGAGTGGGTTGCGCGGATCGCCCTTCGGATAATCCAGTTGCCTGCTGTAGTTGCTGCCATTGCTGGTCAGGATGTTGACAATCACGCGCTGCAACGCGGGAAAGACCTTTTCGATCTCCGGGTCAGCAACTACCTCGACTTTTTTCAGTTGCGCCCGGATCACCGGATCCATGATTTTTTTCATCGTGAACTGCGCGGGAGTCACCTGGCGATCAACCAATGCGGCTGCAATCACGTATGGCAACGAATGGTCCGCGGTTTCCTTTGTGCGCGGATCATATTTGCTGGGATCGGAGAGAATGTCGGCTGCACGCGCCAACGAACGGATTTGAATTTTGGTAACGCGCTCTGGCTTCAAGTCATTGGACTTCACCAGGTCCAAGACAGCAGAAATCGGGGTATGGGTGAGCGCTTCCGTGGGAAACGCTTTCATACCGCATTGCGTGATGCGCCACGATTCACCCAAGCCTTCGGTTAGAATATTCAGCCGCCATTCCGGGCCAAGACAATGAGTCAGCCCTTCTTTCCCATCCAGCACGTGCTGGGGTCCGGTATAACCTTTTTCCGCCATTAATGCCGCCAGCACACCACTCTGCGTGGCCATGGGATCGACCGTGTTTTTCATCATGGTGAGCTTGCCCGCAGTGACCGCACCTAAAGTTGCGTGGCGGCTGGCCGAGATTCCGACCGCATGCTGAATCTGCTCCCAGCCCAGATGTAGAGCGCGCCCGGCTACTATCGGTGAGACGAATGCCGTCAGCGTACCGTGATGCCAGCCCCGCTCACGAATTCCCGGAAACGCCACTTCGCAGAAACGCATCTCGAATTCGTGGCCGAGCACCAGGCCAACAATCAAGTCTTTGCCGTCTCCCCTCGCTCGCTCACAGCAGGCGAGGGCCGCGGGAAAGATGTCAGAAGGATGAGACGGGTCCTGTTTCCAATAAATATCGTTGTAGTCCATACAGCGGATCATCAGTGCGTTGGCCAGCGAGGCAGATACGGGGTCGATTCTCTTGCCAGTTCCTATTACCGTCGACGGACCGCGGCCGGCGGTTTCATCCAGAACTTCGAGCGCAATCTTGACATCGTGTTGCTGATATCCGCCCAGAGCACAACCTACGGAGTCGAGCAGAAAGCGTTTGGCCTGATAAACCGCGTCCTGCGAAAG
>DASPRY010000177.1:0-5423 GCA_035624215.1 Terriglobales bacterium | reverse complement strand
TTGCTCGAACTCGATCCGCAGACGCTTTGCTTTTCCGCTGCCGGGGCAGCGCCTGCCAGGGCAGCGGTGGTGCGCAAGAAAGTGGAGCAGGAGCAGGTGACTCAGGCGCTGGCCGGCCTGGGACGGCAGGCTCGGTATAACCAACTCCGCCAACAGGTCATGGAGCAGGCGGAGTGTTCCAAACGCACCGCCCAACTGGCCATCGGCGAGGCCTGCCGCCAGGGGTTGATTCTTCAAGTTGACGGCCAATACCGGCTACCGATCTAGCGCGGTTGTGCCGCACCGAAGTCCGCTCGGGGTCGCGCCCGGGTGGATGCCCAGGGCCGATGCGACGGAGTTGGCTCCGAAGAAATCGGCTCACCAGAGCCCTCTCGCCGTTCCCACATCGGGACGCGGGAGGGCTCTCTGCTTTTCTACGACCGAACAAAAGCCTGCATTTCTTTGGTGAAACTCCCGAGCGGAGGCCCTGGGCTCTTAAACGCGCGCCCGGCCGCTTTTGCCGGGCGTTCTAACCTGGCTTTTCAGGTTGGGATACGCGTTCTGCCTACACGGGCCGGTATCCTATCCCCACCGGCTCAAACCCGCGCCACCCAGACCCCTCTGAATCTGACCATTCAACGCGGATTTAACGTGAGAACTTCCAGCAGAAATAATGCGACCCGTTACACTTCGAGTGCCCGTTCAAACAATATTTCCGCTTCCTTATTGTGCCCCTGGTTCATGTATAACTCTGCCAGCTCGGTCACTGACGCGAGGGTCTGAGGGTGATCCGGCCCCAGCGTCTCCTCGCGTGCAGCGAGCACCTGCTTAAGCAACGGCTCGGCTTCCTCGTACCTTCCTAGCTTGAAGTACGATGCTGCAAGGATGTTCACCTTAGTGAGCTTATCTGAATCACCTTGAGCCGAATCTCGATCATGCGCCGCAAGCGCTTGCTTCAACCATGGCTCCGCTTCCCTAAAGCGCCCCAGGTGCGCATACAGGCCCGTCAAGTGTATGATGGGATCACGAGTTTTGGGATGGTCGGGCCCCCACGCCAGTTCGAACCCCGTGATCGCTCGCTTGAACAACTTCTCTGCGATCCCATATTGTCCTAATCTTTCGTACACGCCGCCTAGGTTGTTTGCTATGTTTAGAGTATCAGGGTGGTTCGGTCCTAGCGCCTGCTCTTGGCCCGCGAGGGCTCGTTCGAACAGAGGCCCTGCTTCTCCATAGCGCTGCTGATTAAAATATACGCCTGCGAGATTGTTTAGCAACCTCAGCGTATCGGGATGGTTCTGCCCCAGTGCTTTCTCGTGCTCAGCCAACAGCCGCTTGTACAAAGGCTCTGCTTCCCCATAGCGCTCCTCCGTCATATAAAGGCCGGCTAGGAGGTCCAGTGTGCCGAGCGTATCAGGATGGTCGGGCCCCAACGCGCTCTGGCGTCCGGCCAGCACACGCTTTAACAATCGTTCCACTTCCGGGTACCGTTGCTCACTGAAGTACACCCGGGCCAGATTGTTCGCCGCAGTCAACGTATCGGGATGGTCCGGTCCCAGCGCTTGCTCGCGTGCTGCCAGCGCGCGCCTCAGCAAAGCCTCCGACTCCGCGTAGTTCTCCTGGCGGCCATACAGCCCAGCTAGGTCGTCCATCGCGCTCAGCGTGTCAGGATGGTTGGGTCCTAACGCCTCCTTCCGTGCTCCGACCACCCGTTTCAGTAACGGTTCAGCTTCCCCGTAGCGCTCTTCTCTCATACCTGAATCCGGCGCATTCCACATCCGCGATGCCACTGAGCACTGCGATTGACGGGCCTTCCGGATGATTCTGGTATTCTGAGCCTTACCTAACATTTGGTGAGGTAAGGCTCAGATGCGCAGAGCGCCGCGAAATTTAAGAATCGCCTGTGATCATAAGGGTTTGACGCATTATGGTGGTGCGTATTTCTTTCACGAATTTCTTCAAGTGCTGCAGGTGCGCGACTTCCTGGCCCGGCACCTGACCTATCCTAGACGCAACCGTCGATACAGCCTGTCGCAAATGATACTCGCTCTCGTCTACCCGATCGTGCTGGGCTTGGACCGCTTGGAGACCGCGTCATTCTTGCGTTTCAACGGTACCTTCCAATACCTGACCGGTTTGCCCAGCTTTCCCGACCCACAGACCTTGCACCGTTTCTTGCACCAGGCTCCCGATTCGTTTTTGGGACAGATGCACCGGGTGAATGATCGACTGCTGCAAAGTTTCATCCACCGGCCTGACCACCGTTCACGCTTGATCTTGGATCTCGACAGCAGTGTGGTCACGGTGTTCGGACGACAACAAAAGGCGGAGGTCGGCTACAATCCCCGTTATCGGGGCAAGCGTTCCTACAATCCGCTGTTGTGCCTGGAAGCCAACTCCTCCTATCTGTGGGACACTGAATTGCGTCCTGGCAATGCGGGCACCTGGGATGGCAGCGTTGAACTACTGGCATCTTGTTTCGTAAATATACCACCAGACATTCGCGAGTTGCGTGTGCGGGCGGATGCCGGCTTTGGCTTCCATCCGGTTCTGGAAATTCTCGAAGCCCGAGCAGCGCAGTACGCAGTCGTGGCCCGTCTGACGCAAGCCTTCAAGCGCTTGCTTCCGGGACTGCCCTATGAATCCGTCAACAGGCAGTGGGAGATGGCCGAGTTCGATCACCGCTCCCACGGTTGGCCGCACGCCCGTCATTTCGTGGTGGCGCGACGATTCGTTCCCGCTGAGGAGGCCGAAACCACGCTGTTCACGATGGGTCGCTACATGTATCGCGCCTGGGTAACCAATATGGACCTGACGCCGAGCGGCGTCTGGCACTTCTACGACGGGCGTGCCGCGATGGAGCCGCGAATCTGTGAACTCCGCGAAGACTACGCACTGCGCAAGATTCCAACCTCTTCGTTTGCGGCCAATGCGCTATATCTGGAGATCATTCGGCTTGCCTATAATCTGGTCACTGCGTTTCAACGGAATTGCTTGGAGGAATCCTGGCAGAGCCTGACGCTGCAAAAGCTGCGCTACAAACTTTTCTTGCTGCCGGGCGAACTCACTCGCCCGCAGAACCGGCCGGTTCTTCGCCTCCGTGAATCGCCGCTGCTACACGATTTGGCCAAGGACATCCTGGGTAAGGTCCATCGACTGAAGCCGATCCAGGCTTGAAGGTCGCAGTTTTCACGCCGGATTCAGGTATAACAGCAACACGGTAGACGGAGCTAACAACAACCAGGCGTTCTTTTCAGAAGCGCGCGGGCGGGCCAACAGCGGAGCTTACGTGTACAGCATGGACTCCATCATGGAGTACCAGGTGAGCGCCAGTAATTACAGCGCAGAACTGGGACAGGCCGCCGGCGGCGTCGTGAACGCGGTCACTAAGTCCGGAACCAATAACTTCCACGGGGATTTGTTCTACTACTTGCGTTACCCTTCGTTCAACGCTCTCGATTCTTACCCGAAGTCGCGCGGCACTTACACCCAGCCGATCCACCAATGGCAGCAGTTCGGCGGTAGCGGGGGCGGTGCGCTCATTAAGGATAAGCTGTTCTTCTTCGGCACCTACGACGGCTCGCGGAAAGTCAATCCGATTGCGTACACGAGCAATGTCTACAGCCCGACGGTAACGGCGCTGCCGTGTCCCGCGCAGGTGACCGCCTCCCAATGCGCGGCCGCCAATGCTTTCCTCTTCGGCGCGCAGGGCACTTTCCGGCGCGACACCAACCAGGACGTGGGTTTCGGAAAGTTCGATTACCAGGTGAATACGCGCAATCACATCAGCACGTCGTTCGACTTCATGAATTACCGGGCGCCGAACGCTTACAGCACGTCGCCTTCGTACAACGACAGCTCGCTCGCCACCAACGGAAGCTATGTCTTTCACGAACGTATCTTCGTGGCGAACTGGGACTCCACGCTGACGCCGACCACGGTCAACAACCTGCGGTTTCAGTGGGGACGCGACCTGGAAGTGGCCGGTTCCAACGCCCCCGCGCCCTACGTCAATATCGGCGGCTCGGGCGGCAGTTCCAACCTGATGATCTACGGTGAGAACTATGCACTGCCGCGTACTGCCGAACCCGACGAGCACCGAATCCAATTGTCTGACTCGATCTCCAAAGTGCACGGCCGTCACACTCTTAAGACCGGCTTCGATTTCAATTTCATTCACGAATTGATGATCAACCTGTACAACGGAACGGGCAATTACAGCTATAGCGGAACGGCGCAGACGGCCTTCAATAACTGGGTGATCGACGCGTTTGGGATCAACATAGGCGACGGTTTGACCGGGAAACATTACAGCACATTTACGCAGGTGAACGACCCGATCACGCACGTCGGGAAAGACGATTTCCACGACAACGACTACTCCGGCTTCTTCGAAGACAACTGGAAGGCGACTTCCAAGCTGACTGTGAATATGGGCATCCGCTACGACGTATTCCTGATCGATCAGCCGCCGCAGCCCAACACACTGACTCCGCTCACCACTTACTACACATCTAAAATCAATAACCCCAAAGATCAGTTCGGACCACGGCTTGGCATCGCTTGGGCACTGTCTCCGAAGACCGTGTTGCGCACCGGTTACGGTCTCTTTTACGCCAAGACTACCAACAGCACCTACTATGCCACCCGCGTCGAAAACGGCGTGTACCAGCAAACCTTCAGTTGCACGCCTACGGGCGCGACAGCTTGTCCTTCATTAACCTTTCCGAACGTGATCTGGACTCCGCCCGGCCCTGCCATGACAGCCCCATTTCCTGGCGCCCTCACGCCTCAGGTGGTGACTTTCACTCCGCCCGCGGCCACGCAGGTGACGCGTGGAATGGCGCCTGATTGGGTAAATCCGCGAACACACGAAGGCGAAGTCACGTTCGAACGCCAGTTGCCGGGAAATTTGAGTGCCTCGGCGGCTTACGTGGTGAGCCGGGGATTGCATCTGCCCATTTTTGTGGACGCCAACCTCGCTCCTTCCACCACCACCAAAAGCTATGACATCCTGACCGCCAGCGGCGCGACGGCCGAGACTTACACGGTGCCCTTCTATACCAGCCGGATCGATACGAACACCGGGGAAGTTTTTGTCGGCTACAGCGATGTCAACTCCTGGTACAACTCGATGGTTCTCAGTCTGCGCCGCCCCATGCGGCACGGCCTGGAATTTACGGCCAATTACACCTTGAGCAAAGCGGTAGACGGCGCGCAAGTTGCAGGATCGAGCGGGACCTTCAACGGCACCGACTACCCGATCGATCCGCGGAACCGGAAACTGGAGTACGCGCTCTCCGACCTCGATCAGCGCGACAGGTTCGTCGCCAATGCCGTGTGGCAGCCCTCTTTGCACAATATGGCGAGCCGTCCGGCGCGTACGATTCTGGATGGCTGGACCCTGGCCACCATCGTGACCATGTCCACCGGTCAACCGGTGACGC
>DASPRY010000172.1:0-11660 GCA_035624215.1 Terriglobales bacterium | reverse complement strand
GCTCCTTTCCTCCGAGCCCTTTGGTGGTTGGCGCTTCCAAAGTCTACTCGGGCCTAGGAGCCGACATTGTTATGGAATCATTACACGCAAAATCCCTCAATCGGATACGGGTCTGTGCGATACGTGGCCTTTGCCAACGCTGTCTGAAAGGTCAGTTCAACCTACTACAAATGATTCGGGACGGTCACATCGGCATCGGATTTCGCAAGGGGGTCTTCATTAGGTCGGTATTTTCGAAGGCGTGAGGCTTGTTCTAACTTCGCAAGCCTAGCCTTGAGTTCCTCTTCTTTCGCAAAAAGGGCTAACGCTTTTTCTAACTTCGCAATGCTAGCCTTCTGTTCCTTGATAGCCGGGGTCTCTTGAGTCTCGGCCAGTTGGCTCTTCAGGTTTTCTAGCCTAGCCTTCAGTTCCTCGATAGTCGTGGTCCCTTGAATTTCGGCCAGTTGGCTCATCATCCTCTCGATTTCTACAGGATCTAAACCTAATGCAGTGACATGACCAGGAAAATGTTTTTGTACCCACTCTCGGACGCTGGACAGGAGCTGTATCTGCCTTTGGTGAAGCGGCTTCGGTTCCATAGCAGCCCGTGCTTCCTCTGGGCTAAGCACACCGTACTTGAGCGACTCATTGATTAATGCTTTATCTGGCGCAACCTCGTAACTGTTGTGCCAAAGTTCCCTAACAAGCTCTGGGTAATGCAACCCGCACCCGAATCCTTCTAGGATAATGCCGTCTGAAAGATACCCAAGGAAATACTGAACTGGAATCTTCATCTCACCTTGAGCAAGATAGGCCTCCATGACTGAGCTGTAGTTCTTCTCGATGGCCTCTCTGGTGAAGAGACCGGTCATGATTTTCGCCCTCTCAGATTCCATTAGCAGGTCGGAAAAATTTCGCGGGTCGCGACCGAACTCACGAAGTCTTTGATCCCACATGTCTTTGAGATTGGCGACAATCGCCCCACGCACTATCTTTCCCGGTTCGCCAAGAAGATCAACGAAAGCCTCTTTGTTTTCGGAAAAGTACTCGGCTATGATGGCGGCGCTTTCGAAAGACAACTGGGAACAGATGGGTAAGTGCTTGAGGAGGATATGGCCCTTCAATCGATCAGTCTGCCAGAAAGAAGTCCTAATGAACTCTCCGCTGAACCGACCCGCCAAGAAATATTGTAGCGCCATAGTTCACCCACTTTCCCCCGCAAGACTCGGCTGTCCCAGCGCGATGTGAGAAAGGCCCGCTGCTAACAGCAGAGAAAGCAGAATGGCGATTCCGGAGATGATGACAGCGTGACGCAAGCGGGGAGTAACTTCACTCCTGATAAATAGGGTATTGATCCCCAGACGAACGCTGCCGAAAGGCGCGCCGTTCAGCTGCAAAGGGAGCCGAACTTCGTAGATGTTGGGCGGGTTGTACACCATGCGGAGCTGGCGGCGAAAGTCAGCGTTCTGCAACAACTGAAATTCGGGACGCTCCGAGACCTGGTTTCCGATCAAGTCGGGATCGGTGTGCAGGATGACTTTGCCGCCGGCGTCTACGATGGATGCATCGTACACATAGCGAAAAGCGCCAACCACCGATTCCAGCATCGCGTTCAGATTACTGTCGGTGGAAAGATAGTAGGCGATGGTGCGACGTAGGGCGTCAGGATCATTCTGCGCGCTGGTCAGCTCGGGAGCCGCGTTGTTGGCCAAGCGGGCCAACTCAGAAGTCAGTTCCGCCGCAGCTTCGTGCGTGCTCCTGATCTCTTGCTGAACTATCTCGCAGATGTAGATGTAGGAGAATGAAACGGGCGCTGCCACCATGAAGGTGATGGCCAGCACGATCTGGCTTTTGCGACGCATTAGCCGTGAGGAAAAAGGATGACACAGCGCTCACTGGCGTCAATGGCACGAATTGGCAATTCCTTAGATTTTGTCGTCCAGGGCTCCGCCCAGGCGCAGAGAAATCGGTTAAATTCTGCTCCATAAACTGCTCCATAAAACTCAACCACCTGTGCCCATTCACCGCACAATACCGCACATCACGGTTGCGCTAAGTCCCTTACGCCGCAATAAAACAGCCGACCCGTAAGCGGTTACGAATCGGCTGCTCTACCAACTGAGCTACGTCGGCCTCAAGTCGATTTTAAATGTGAGGGAAAGAGGCGTAAAGAGCGAGCTCCAGCTCCTTCTGGACGTCTCACGTACGCAAATCCCAAACGGGATGGGACGGCACAACATGGTTACAAACCGACGGCTGTGTTTATGCAATTCCGCACGGTTGTTCAAGAGACGCAATTCTCGCGGCCGGGTTATTGCGTCAACAGCAGTTTGCCGTCGCGATCGCGAAACGTGAGGATCTCGTTGCCACGGGTAATTTCGCGCGCAATCACGCCATTCTGTCCCGCGATGCGAACCTTGGATCCAACCACCTTAACCTGCTCGCCGGGAGCGAAGTTCAATTTCTGTCCGCTCATGATCCTCACCGGGGCCAGGTGGACTTGCAGCACGCCGTCGGCTGTTTTCAGCATCAGATGGCTGCCCAGTTCGCCTTCGCTCACTGGACAATCGAACTCTTGCACCTCCTGAACAACGCCCTCTGCCGTAATCTCTTTGGAGGGATTGTAGAGCGCCGCGCCCTGAGCTGACACCGGGGGATGGAAGTTGACCCCAAGAATGAGCAGCAGAACCGAGATGACGACTACCGCGAACACCATTCCGTACACGAGGCTGGATAGTTTCATGGCCTGCCTCCGAGCACACTACCGTCTCTGATTCTGCTGCTTATTGGTCAGTCTGCGCCGTGACTTCAATCACCCTGGCAGGTGAGCGTCCAAGAAAATCAACGGAAGCAAGCGGCAAATTCGCCGGGCGTCACGCAGCGTCGGCGCTGCGCACCTGCTGCTGGTATTCGGCATCCGCCGCCGCCGGCAAAAGCACCCACAAGCTGTAGATTCCCAGCGCTGTTCCAAACGGAATGTTGAACAGTGCGAGGAAAGCAAGAACGATGGTTAACACTCGCGCCCAGGATTCACGCTGCAGTAAGCCCCACCCGGCAAAGAATCCTATTAGGGCTTTAAGCAGGACGATGGCGCCGATGGCCCCAAAAAGCGAATGCAAGAAACCCACAGGCACGTCCGGCGGTGCGGCTCCCATTTCGCGCAGATGTGGGAACAGGGCATTAGCAAGAATGAGCAAGAACACGCCTGCCACGGCATTGAGCGCCGACAGCGCCAACCACAAAATACCGAGCAACCGGATGTGTTCCGCTACGCGGCTACGCCGGGGAGAAGCTATTGGGCCTCCGGCAAATTCTTTCCCGCAGCGGCCGCAGAAACGCTGATCCGGCTGCGCTGGCGCCCCACATTTATCGCAGAACATATTTCCTCTCCTTTTGCCGCGATGCTGCTATCACGAAATACGAATCACGAAGCACGCATGTTCCCGGCGAACCGCGTGGCGAGACGGCTTCATTCTAGCGCTCAAAACGAAAAGGCCACCCGGCAACGCAGGCAGCCTTTTCTTCAAGGGAGAATAGTTCCAACGGAGGAATCTACCGTCAAAACTTTCTGGCGAAATCTTATGGGCCGCAAAAGCGGGGTGTCAAGGAATTTTTATGAAATAAATACCTTTAATTTCAATAGGTTAGAAAAACGGTTAACAGCTGTTGTGGAAGCATCATTGTGAGACAAAATCACCCCACGTCGAGGCTAAACTGCATTAATTGATGAACTTACATCGGCTTTCCCCGCCCCAGGGCCTTGATCCGAGAGATGGAGGGAGATGAATTCCATATCCTGCGGGCGGTCGAATACTCGATCAGGTAAAAGACGTTTGGTGAGGATTCGAACCCCTCCGAAAGCTACTCCAACCACCAGCGCAAAAGCGATGATGATGAAGCAGAGCAGAATCACATTCACCAGAAGGTTGGCGAGGTTATCTTTCTTGGTGAGATAGGTATTCTCGTTCCAGGTCACATCCGCGTCGTAATTAACTGAAGCGAGCAGCGACTTGGCCTCGCTCTGCGAGAGTGGTCCGGCGGCCACGACCACAATCGGTCCGGTACGCTTCGCGAACAGCGACCCGGGAATTAGTGAACCTCCCGGTTGCTGCGGATTCTGCCGCGCGGCTTCGATCTTTCGCAAATACTCCCCGGCAATCTGCGGAGTCGGATAAGAGATCAAAATCAGCGTTGCCTCGCCACCGGAAGCGTTGTAGTTACCCAGAACGACCTCGGCGCCACGGCTAAAGTCCACGAGCTCCGCAGTAATGGGCGAATTGACCTTCAGCAGGGTGGCCGATCCAAGTACATACTTTGCCGAGTTCTTTACGTACGATTGCTTGGGCAGATAGGCGGGCAATCCCGGCAATTTCCCCGTATTTGCCGGGGGAAGTGGAAGATCGTCTGCCAGTTCGCGCAGTTCCGCCGCCGACATAGCCGAAAGCCGCTGGAAAACGGCGTCGATCAGAATATTGCCGCGATAGAAGAGCACACGTTCATTCAGGGACGCACCTTGATCGCCGATTTTCTCGATTAACATCTCCGGCATCTTGTAGAAGGTGAATGCGCCATAAGCACCACTCGCATCTGCAAAGCGAGCAGCTTTCAAGGTGAGCTTGCGACCATCGTCGCGAGTGTAAGTCGCCGATGCAAAATCGCTGAAACCATATTCCTGCAGCACGTCGGCGTTGACCGGATCGGCGACCACTGGCTCGGTGCTAGGCTGCTCTGAGCCAGACATCTGCCAACCCCCAAACTGCCGCGGAAGCATTTGTGTGGGGTGGACACTCCGGTCTACCGGGCTCGCAAACGCCAGGCTCGCGATGAGATGAACCAAGGCAAAGCCGTACATCAACCTGGGAAGCTTCATGAAAAAAGCGGGGAGCAGAAACACAAACCACTCCTCTTAATTAGACTACTGGGGAAGCGCGAAAGTTTCCAGCGGGCCCGGGCAGGTAGCGGGCATTTTGTCAGGCGGCTGGTGGGCTCAGGCTAGTCTCAGCGTGCGGTGCTAATGCTGCTTGCATTAAGGACAAAGCGCATCCGTTCCTCGACCGAGACGCGCGGCAGCTCAATGAGTTCGTATCCATATTCAGTGTAGGCCACCACCATGGCTTCGTAGGTCCGCACCGCTTCCTCAAAATCTTGTTTGCGTTCGCGATCCTTCGTGTAAATCTCTTTCCACGGGGGTGCAATGAAGACGTGCCGCTTATAACGAAAAGTCTCAACCGCTCTGCGAACATGCTTTGGGACGGGCAAGCCCGTGAGGCGAAGATATCCGAGCACGTCAACCACACCCCGGTCGAAGAACAAAGTGCCGGAAGACCGCATCGCGATATGGTAGGAACGCATCTCCCAACTCAACATCATTTCCGCGAAGAGGGTCGGGTCGCTCCATGGCAAGGCACGGCCTTCGATTGTCTGCTGGTCCAGAATAATACCTCGCCCCGCCTCAACTGATCGGGCGTAGCCATCTCGTTCCAACGCGTCGAGAAGTGCGCTTTTCCCTGAGCCCGGTCCACCGGTCAGCACGAAGAAGCGTTGCGTCATTTCATTCAACTTGGTGTACTCCTCACAAAGTGATGTAGTCCTCGAGAGCTAGCGAGAGAAGATGCGCCCCAAAGCGCGGTGAGACCACAGATGCAGGTTGCGGCTGACCTCGTGAACCGTGGCAGTATTACTGATCTTTATCGATTTTACTGGCGACTCTTACTCCGCTCAAGCCATTCACGTACTTGGCTATTCCACGGTAGAGAGATTCGGCGATGCGTTGCCGGTAGTCATTCGTCTTGAGCTTTCGCTCATCGCCCGGATTGCTGAGGAAGGAGATCTCCGCCAGGATGGAGGGCATATTGGCACCGATCAGGACAATAAATGGCGCTTTCTTGACTCCGCGATCACGGACTCCAGAGCTTCTTGCCGCCAGACCGCTATGCAGCGAGCGTTCGACATCAACAGCAAATTCCCGCGACTCTTCGATTTTTTCCTTTAATGCGATTTTCTTCACCAGGTCCTGCAGTTCGTGAATAGATTCCTCGGAGACGGCATTCTCCCGCGCCGCCACCTCCAGCGCCTCCGGGGAGGAACTGAAGTTGAGGTAATAGGTTTCCACCCCGCGTGCATCGGCATCACGGCTCGAATTTGCATGGATGGAAACGAACAAATCGGCGGCTTCCTGGTTGGCGATGGCGGTCCGGGTCTCGAGCGGAACAAATGTATCGTCGTTGCGCGTATAAACCACCTGTGCGCCCAGCCGCGAGGCCAGCAGCTTGCCTAAGCGCTTGCTAACATCGAGCACTAATTCTTTTTCTTCCAGCCCATGCGGACCAATCGTGCCGGTATCGTGACCGCCGTGGCCAGGATCAATTACGATCTTGCCAATCTTCAAGCCAAGCGCCCGAATTAGCGAGCGATCTCCGGCCGCAGTCGGCTGGGCTTCTCGCGCATCCTCGTTCTCAGTGGATAACTTGCGTTTGCCTTTGCTCCCCGCAACAGCAGTCGCGGCGGGCTGGCTCGCCGATTGATTTGTCTGCTGGCCATCAGGCGAGGCCCGCTTGAGGGTTGCGGCTTGGGAAGGAACATCACCACCGTTGACGGACGTTTTCTTAATGCTGGTGATCGACGTAACATTTCGAGTGGTTTTGTCATCGCTGCACGGGGTCAGCTTTGGTATCGAGATCGACGTCTCAGGTTTCAGCGGTTCGTTCAAGGAGCTCAGATCCAAATCATGGTCTCCAGCAAAATCTGGCAGTTCGGGGCTGAGGGCTCCCGCTGGCAGGTAATCTTGATTTAGCACGTCACTTGCTGGAGCCGCCTTAGTCGTCATAGTCTGTCCACTTCGGACGTCAATCACCAGCCGCGGCGGATTCGGCAGCAGCGAAGCCTGGAAATCCGCTGCCTGTCCAAGCTCGAGCACAACTCGCGTCTGCCGTGGCTTGAATTGCGAGACGCGCACCCTTGTGACCAAACTTTCGTTCAACTCCAGAATCTTGCCCTTTAGGGAGGCATCGAGTTTAGTGTCGTGCAGGTCAAAGAAAATCCGTTCGGGATGAGCAAGTCTACTCGAGTCGTACTTCACGTCGTGCTGGAGATCGATCGCCACATGGCTTGAGCCGGGTGTCGACCAGTGGCGGATTCCCGTAACTCGTGCCAGCGTGGGTCTTGCACTCGGAGTCGCATTCTGTGGGTTTATCCCGGCAGCCTTGTCGACCAACGCGGCCGGTTCTACAGCCTGGGGAGATTCCACTGCATGCTCATCGCGCGAACCGACTTGTCCGCCAAGGTTAGCTTTGATATCTGGCGTGGGGACGTTTCTCCTAACCGGCTCGAGGAGCGCCTTGCGCGCTTCCTCGGCAAACTGATTCTTCGGATATCGGCGTACGAACTCCTGGAGGACCTCATCGGCATGCTGCCCGTCATGCAGGTCATCTCGGTAGATTTCCCCGATCCGGAACAGTGCGCCGAAACGGGCCTTGCTCCCGGGATATTGCTGCCGCAGGAATTCGTACTCTCGAATCGCCGCGTGGAGTAAGGACTGATCTTCGAAGTGGCGCCCCATTTCTTCCAACAACTGCGCGACCGCAACCACGCTGGGATCGGCCTTGCTGGAACTGGGGGCCTCGAAGTAAACGCGACGATAAGCGTTGATGACCCGCTGGTAGTCGGTGCGGGAAAGCTCCTGCGGAGACCGGGCTTCTAACTCCTGATGTAAATGCTCGGCGGCGGCGAATTGCGACCTGGCCCAAGCCTCGGATTTATGCGCACCTGCCGCCAAGGGCAGAGCCAGCAGCAAAACCACCGCAGCTGTAGGCCAAGGGCGCGCGCCCGAATTTCGCTCGCAGTTCGTCAATTTACAGCTCGTCGCCTGGCGTTGGAACCGCTGTTAGAACCTGAGATGCCGCTCCAAAACTAATCCGTGTTGCTGATATACAGCACGCCCCGGGCATCCCGCTGCACATGAATCGGTTCATGCACCGGGCTGCCGAACACGCGAGCTCCCGGATCGAATCCGCTGTAATACAGTTGCGTGATTCGTTTCACATAGTTGCGGGTTTCCGCAATGCGCGGCACACCCGCGCTGCGCGCGACCGCCCCTGCTCCTGCGTTGTAAGCCGCCAGCGTGAGCTTCACGTCGCCTCCGAAGCTTTCCATCAGGTGCTTCAGGTGGCGTACGCCAGCATCGACGTTCTGCTCAGGATCGAAGGGGTTTTCCACGTTCAACTGTCGTGCGGTTTGAGGCATCAGTTGCATCAACCCCATCGCGCCCTTTCGGGAAACCGCGTTGGGATTGAAATTGGACTCCACTTTGATCACGGCGCGCACCAGATTAGGATCGACGTTATGCCGCTGGGCAGCCAGCTCAATCGCGTTGTCAATATCTTGCTGTGCGAATACGCGGTTGAACGCGGAGGTTCTGGCGATATCTGTTGTTTCATGGGAATCCAGATACTGATTCACCTCCGCCGCTGCGGAACGAGCCGCGCGAACATGAGCCGAAGGCACGGTCTTCCAGCGGTGCTCCGGGGCGCTCCAGAATGCGAGCGAAGTCCGCTGCATCGGAGCTTGCACATCACCGTCGATCGATTGGACAGACTCGTTCACGTAAACCACGCGTCCATAGTCGTCGGTAGTGGTCGTTATCGCGGTGTTATGCTGCGCCTGCACATATGGCGTGAGTGAAAGGAAGGCGGCGACTACGTTTGCCATCAGGGCGAGTTGCAGGCGTTTTCGCATATCCGGGCTGACTTGGCGCAGGCAAACAAAAACACCCCTACGCCTACCTGCCTGGAACCTGACGGAGAATGCTTACCAGAGTGTGTCAATTATAGGCTCGCAGCTAAGGCCGAACAATCTGCCGAAAGGGAATAGAACCATCAAAGGTAATCAGCGCAACTGGCTGGATTGCAGGGTCTTATCGCTGAGTAACGTCACCGAGACCCATGCCCTCGCGATATAGTAGGTGCGTCTATCCCAATGACTGAACTTGAACCACCGCGGCGTCAGGTGCCGGATTCGCTCATGCTTTTCGGCTTCTGGTATCGCGCCATCCCCAGCCCGGCCCTGATCCCAGGCCGGCTGTGCGAAGCCACCTTGCTGGAGATGCCTCTCGTGCTCGGTCGCGACCGACAGGGTAGGCCATTTGCCTTGCGCAATGCTTGCCCGCATCGCGGCATGCCGCTTTCTTACGGCCAATTCGATGGCCAGCAGATCGAATGCAGCTATCATGGCTGGAAGTTTGATGCGCACACCGGACAATGCCAGCTGATTCCATCGCTTACATCGGATCAGAGT
Organism: Terriglobales bacterium; assembly: GCA_035624215.1. Lineage (GTDB taxonomy): Bacteria > Acidobacteriota > Terriglobia > Terriglobales > Acidobacteriaceae > JAFAGX01. The sequence continues at coordinate 2,390 of DASPRY010000172.1, read as the reverse complement.
CTGAAGGTAGAACGCATTTACGCTGGCAGCTATGCTTGCCAGGAGCAGGACGGCTACGTGTGGGTGTTCATGCCCGAACCGCCTCCACCAGGGGCCGGATTCACCAAGACTGCCGAACCCCCGATTCCCGTCCCGCAAGTGCCCGCGTTCGGTGAAAAGTTCAAGATGGCGCATCTGACCGCCGATCTGCCTTGCAGCGTGGATCACGGCATCATCGGCTTGATGGACCCAGCTCACGGCCCATTTGTTCATCAGGCCTGGTGGTGGCGGACTCGCCACAGCATCCACGAGAAGCGAAAGAATTTTGAACCGATCCCCCTGGGCTTCCGCATGAGCGCACACACCCCCAGCTCGAACAGCGCGCCATACAAACTGCTGCGACTGTACGCGCAGGCCGACGCAATCACCACCACCATCGACTTCGTGCTTCCCAACCAGCGCTACGAGATCATTCGTGCAGGCAAGTACTGGTTTGGAAGTCTGACAACCGTTACCCCCATCACTCAAGATCATTGCCGTATTGACGTGGTTGCAAAGTGGAACATCTTTCGCTGGATTCCGTTCGCACCTGAGCTGCTGAAATTTGTTTTCGCAAAGTTTGTCGAGCAGGATCGGCGCACCATGGAACAACAGTCCGAAGGGCTAAAGCACAACCCTCATCTAATGCTGATTGACGACGCTGACCGCCCAGCCAAGTGGTATTTCCAATTGAAAGCGGCCTATCTGGCAGCAAGACGCGCCGGAGAGGAAATGAAACATCCAATGGACGGGCCGGTGAGCTTGAAGTGGAGAAGTTGAGGGCCGCGGACTGCCAAGAGGGCCTCTGGGAAGCCACAATCGCGCAACACTCTTGGCAAACGGAGCCAAACCATGATTGAGGATGCAGTTGAGATTCGTACTCAGGACGGAGTGGCTGACAGCTTTTTCTACCACGATGGCAAACGGCGTCCCGGTGTGCTTTTTCTGACTGACATCTTCGGTATCCGTGAGGCCAATCGCGACATGGCGCAGCGCCTAGCCGAGGCCGGCTACGCCGTTTTGATGCCGAACATCTTCTATCGAGCTGGTAAGCCTCCCTTGTTCCAATCCAAGCCGAATTTTGATGACGAACAGGGTCGCAAACGCCTGGCTGAGCTTTCTGGTCCCCTGACCGCCGAGGCGACGCAGCGGGATGCATCCGCCTACGTCCAGTTTCTTAAGCAGAATCAGTTTGTCAGACGCGGTCATATAGGTGTTGTTGGGTATTGCTTCACCGGCGCGATGGCGCTGCGGACCGCCGCAGCCTTTCCCGGGCAAATTGCTGCCGCCGCTTCGTTTCATGGAGGGAGGCTGTTCGTTGACGGGCCCAACAGTCCGCATCACTTGTTGCCTGAGGTAGAAGCCAGACTCTATTTCGGACATGCGGCTGATGATCGCAGCATGCCGGCAGATGCCATTGAACGATTAAACGAAGCCCTCAAGCGTTGGGGAGGGAAATACGAAAGCGAAACCTACGACGGTGCGCATCACGGCTGGACCGTGCCCGACAGCGCCGCTTACAACCATCCACAGGCAGAACGGGCGTTTGAGAAATTGAAGGAACTGTTCTTTGCGACCTTGACTTAGGCCCTAGCTGCTCACCAGCCAGTCCATCGCTTCTTCGCGCGCATTGAACGTCGGCAGTTCACGCTGTGAAAAGACCTTGATATGCTCGTAAAAAATCTTGGGCAAATTGTCTGTGCCCACCCAGGCGGACTTCTTGATGTGGGGCCGGTCGAAAACCGTCCCTTCTTTCATCGCGGTGACTGCTTCGCGGTCGAACTGCGCGCCGGTGAAATCGGCCAGCAGCAGAAGCGACCCTTTGGGATGCTTTGTCACGAACCTGGGGGCCAGTTCTGCGATTTTCTTGACCTCCTCGGGTGAGCAGTTTGAAAAGTCAATCAAGAAAATCTTCTGGCCCTTATGCTCGATAAAGCGGATGCGGTTTTCCATGAACGTATATCCGCAAGTGCGTAGGAGAATCTAGTCTATCCTTCTCCCATTTGTCATTCCCAGCGAACTTCCCGGGGAACCTGATTTTCCTGAATTTCTGCTCACCCCAATAACGACTCGACCACGCCGTAGGCGGCATCGAGAGCCGAGTCCAGGGCCCCGGAATCTTTGCCGCCGGCTTCGGCCAGGTCGGGCCGGCCCCCGCCTTTGCCCCCGACTTTTTGGGCCACTGGTCCGATCACCTTGCCAGCTTGGATACGTCCGGTGAGATCCTTCGTGACACCGACGATTAATGAGACGTTGCCATTGGTGCTCGAGCCTAGTACCACGACCCCGGAACCTAGTTTCTCTCGTAACTGATCAACCAGGGTTCGCATTTGCGGACGATCGAGATTGTCCACCCGATGCGCCAGCACTTT
>DASPRY010000124.1:0-6145 GCA_035624215.1 Terriglobales bacterium | reverse complement strand
TTGCCCATTACATCCTGCATTGGACGGCACGTTCAAGTTGGCTGGCCGGCGTTGCCCTTTCGACCACCTCCGTGGCAGTCGTGTATGCGGTGATGTTGGAATTGGGTTTCAACGTTACCGATTTTGGGAAGGCGGTGCTGGCCGCCTGCTTCATCAACGATCTGGGAACCGTGATTGCCCTGGGAATGATCTTTTCGCCGTTCTCCATCAAGACGCTGATTTTCGTGGTCGTCAGCGTGGTTGCTTTCGCGATCCTTCCTTTTCTGACGCCGCGATTCTTCAAGAAATATGGCGGGCGCGTTTCCGAAATTGAGGCTAAATATCTGCTCTTCATGCTATTCGCAATGGGAGGATTGGCGGTTTGGTCCGGCAGTGAGGCAGTCTTGCCGGCCTATATCATTGGCATGGTGCTGGCGGGCAGTGTTGGTAAGGATCATATTCTCATAAGGCGTCTGCGCACCCTGACCTTCGGATTGCTGACGCCCTTTTACTTTATTCGGGCGGGCTCGTTCGTGTCCGTGCCTGCGTTGATCGCGGCCCCGCTGGTATTCACGGCGTTGTTTTTTGCCAAGATGCTGTCGAAGGTAATTCCTCTGTTCCCTACGGTGAAGGCATTTGACTATCAGAAGGAAGAGGGACTGTACTTTACGCTGATGATGTCTACCGGCCTGACGTTTGGAACTATTTCAGCGCTCTTCGGCCTGAATCACGGGGTCATTACTCAGGCGCAGTATTCCTACTTGGTCGCTACGGTGATCGGCAGTGCCGTGATACCCACTATAATCGCCAACGCCTGGTTCATGCCGAGGCACTTGCTGGCCACTAAGAAAGAAGAAAAGTCGATCCTATCTCAAGCTAAGAGCGAGAACGCAACGGTGGAGGGAGCATGACGGGACAGCGGCACAACACGCAGTTTCGGAAGTTGCTGGTTGGTTACGACGGATCTTCGCCATCGGAAAAAGCAGTGGATATAGCCTTTTCGCTGGCAAAGTGTCTGGATGCGACGGTGCTGATTTTTGCCGTGGCCCGGCCGCCCGAACCTGCAACTTCGGTCGAATTGGAGGCCGTGCTGGACGACGCCAAGGAACATTTCGAGGAAGGATTTAAGAAGATTCTGGAGAAGGCCCGCTCCCTTGATGTGGAGGTGAAGACCGACATGGCAGTCGGACATCCGGCAGAACAAATCATCCACCGCGCAGAGACCGACGGCATGGACCTCATCATTTTGGGCCGGCGGGGACGATCCAGGATCGCGAGAATGATGTTAGGTTCGGTCTCCGAGCGAGCTTTAAGATATGCGCACTGTCCGGTGATGGTCGTGCATTAAGTGTGATGTCCCGTCAATTCGCGACATAACTAGGGCCTGTCATCTTGAGCGAAATTCCAAGAAGTTGATGGGGAAACACTTCCACAGGGACGAGCATCTTGTCCACGCTGTACGATAGCTGTAACCTGCAATCCACGGAGCGTGTCATGATACCTGCACTCGCGAACCTGCAACCTGAAGCCGTATGGAAGCACTTTGACAGATTGGCGGCAATTCCTCGAGCCTCCACCAAAGAAGCTGCCGCGCGCGACTACGTCCGGGCGCTGGCCGCCAATCTGGGTCTTGAGTACGTGCAGGACGATGCCGGCAATCTCGTGATCCGGAAACCTGCGCATCCGGGACGCGAGGGAGCCCCAATGGCCCTCTTACAGGGCCACCTCGACATGGTATGCGAAAAGAACGAGGCAACAGTTCATAACTTCGATTCCGATCCTATCAAGGTAATTAGAGATGGCGACTGGCTGAAGGCAGATGGCACGACCCTGGGCTCCGATAACGGAGTCGGCGTGGCCGCCGCACTGGCCGTGATGGAGAGCAATAACATCGCCCATGGTCCCCTGGAATTCCTGTTCACCATTGACGAGGAGACCGGACTCACGGGCGCTGCGGCTTTCAAGGGCGGCTTGCTGAAGTCCAAGTATTTTCTCAACCTGGACAACGAGGAGAAGGGAACGCTCTGCATCGGTTGTTCAGGCGGCATCAAGACGACAGCTCGACGTAAAGTCGGGCTTCGTCCTCCAGGCGCCGGGTTGGCTTGGCGGATCAAGGTGTCTGGTCTGAAGGGTGGCCACTCCGGTGTCGATATCCACCAAGGCCGCGGCAATGCGCTACGAATCATGGGTGGGGTCCTTCTGGTCTTGCTCGATCGCCTTCCGATCGAAATTGCCGAGGTCAACGGTGGAAGCGCGCAGAATGCGATTCCGCGCGAAGCTGCGGCCTTGGTGGTTGCCGACCCCTCGCGCGAAAGTGAACTCAAGTCACTGGTATCCATCACGGAAGCTGGATACAAAGCCGACTTGGGAGGATTCGATTCCGGGCTGCAGATCACGGTCGAGAAAGCCGAACGCCCGAAAAATGTGCTGGACGCGACTGACGCGAAACAAACCGTGGCGCTGCTCGCGAGCTTGCATCACGGCGTTTTGGCTATGAGTCCCGACGTTGCCGGTTTGGTCCAGACGTCCACGAACTTGGCGACCGTCAGCACCAAGGGAGACATGGCGGAGATTGTTACCAGTCAGCGGAGTGCGATCGAGAGCAGCATGCTGGCCGCCTCCCGCATGGTTGCGACCGTATGTCGTCTGGCTGGGTTCGAGGTCGAGCACGGAGGCAAATACCCCGGCTGGAAACCTGAGCCCAACAGCGACATCGTGCGCAAGCTCCAGGAAGTGCACAAGAAACTCTTCGGCGAACCGGCAAAGCTGATCGCCATGCACGCTGGCTTGGAGTGTGGGGTCATCGGAGAGAAATATCCCGGCATGCAGATGGTGTCTTTTGGTCCGACAATTGTAGATCCTCACAGCCCGAACGAGCGCGTGCAGATATCGTCCGTGGAAAGTTTCTGGAACTACCTCAAGCTGGTGCTCGAGAACCTGTGAGCACATATTCCGGCCGCGGTCGCAACCATGGTGTTTCAGCGACGGTGCCGCAACCGCGCCGCCCATCCGCTGGCGAACACTTCGCCGCAAGCTGTTAACTCTTCTGGTTCCCCGGAGGCGTCGTCAGCAGAATTTGTAAAATATTTTGATTACAGAGATAAATATTTTTTCCGTGGCGGCGGAGATCATTGCAATCCAGATATTCATAGAAGTGAAAAAAACGGTTCGTATCAAGGCCCAGAAATGAGGGCTTTAGCCTCGGAGTGAAGCAGCATCTCTCTCCAAGAATTCATACATCACACACGCTCTCATAAATAGCGTGTTCAGTTCAGCTTAGAATGTTTACTCTCGTGATGCCAAATACGTCGTTATGTGATCGCCGTCACAGATTCGCTAGCGAAAACAAAATACATTTCGTCCCCATGTTCTGAGCCCGAGGTCTGAGCCGAGCCGGAACGAGGAGACATCAACTATGTTGAAGCAGAAAAAGTGGTTGTTGACCCTACTGGCGATACTAGCGATGGCCGTCATAACCGTGCCGGTCATGGCCGGAACTAACGACGCGAACACGGCAAATGGAAATGCCGCGAGCGCAACCAGCGCAGAAGCGAGCCCCGCTGCGCCGAGCCCAATCCTAACCTCGACCACAGTCGATGCCAATGTCTCGACCTCAAGTCCGGAATCCGAGGCCTCGTCGCAAGCCGCGATGCCGGCGCCCCCGCCACCTCCGGCGGTGGTCCCGGCGATTGTCCCTATCCGGGTGTTTCCCGTCGACCCGCCCAAGACCGGCGGTCTTGTTGGTGTAAAGGTGGGCCCGATCACGGTTGCGCCTTACGGCTTCATCAAGGCGACTGTCGTCCATGACAGCAGTGACCCCGACGGCGATGACCAACCCGGTCCTGGCCTATTCTTTTATGCCTCGAGTGTTACGAACACCGGCCCAACAAAGGATCCCGAGTTCCACATCAAGGCCAGGTCCACGCGCTTTGGGTTGAACATTGAATGGCCGGACGCGTCGAAGAACCTGACGTTCACCGGCAAGATAGAGGGCGACTTCGAAGGCAATTTCAATGAATCCAGTAACTCCGACGTCACCTCCATTCGCTCCTACAACCCGCGGGTTCGTTTGGCCTTCGTCCGCATGGATTACCACGCCAGCGAGACCACCGACATTTTCTTTGTAGGTGGACAGGACTGGTCTCCTTTCGGATCCGGCGCACTGCCCAGTCTTCTGGAAACCACAACCCTGGGCGGATTTTATGGCTCCGCTTACACCCGTACGCCACAACTCCGGGTCGGCTGGATACAGACGCTGAGCAAGGAGTACAAAATCAACTTCGAGCCTGATTTTGCGATCATGATGCCCAGCTCAGGTCAAGTCGAAAGGCTCGGGACGAGCTTTTCGAACGGTCTCCAGAACCAGATCGGGCAAGCCGAGCGCGAGGGCGCGGACTCCGACCGTCCTGAGTATGCGGGCAGAGTGGCCTTGAGTTACCAGCTTGACAAGGCCCCGGGCGTTGCCCCGGCACAAATCGCCTTGAGCGGGTTCTACGGTAAGCGCAGATCGATCGTTACCACCGCCAACGGCGCCTCCAGTTTTTCCCTCAACGCACCAAACGCGGCTGAGACTGCATACTTAACCGCCAACAATGGCTTTGAGGCCAGCAGTAAACAGTACGGCGGCCAGATCACGCTGCAAGCGCCCACCCGATGGTTTACCTTGACGGCGAGCGCCTATCGTGGAGGCGATCTGCGCTTTTACGCCGCCGACCAAATCAACACTTACTTTACCAACACGGCTGGGCTAACCAACCCAGTGATCTACACCACGCAGGATGGCGGTCCCTACCTTGTTGCCGGTGGCGCCGTTCTGGGTGTCAACGCAGCTGGAAACGTCGTGGTTGCTCCGCAGTCTCCCGTCCGGTGTTTTGGCGGGTTCGTCAACCTCGGGCTGCCTCTCTCCCGCTGGTTCAATGCCAATCCGAAAGGCCACAACGCGGGCTGGCAGCTTTTCTTCAACGTGGGCAAGGACCAAATTGTGGATAGAGACCTGAACAACCCGGGCGTAACTGCGGCCGGCAACGCCGGCGGTTTGTCTCCATTGCCACTTTCGATGGGCAAACTGGCTGCGGTAACCCTGTACTACAAAGTCAACAATTGGGCCCAGTTCGGCTTCGAGCAGTCGGTCTACTCCGCCCGCTTGTTGGACCACGTCAACGCATACACAATTGCTGGAGTTGCGTCCAACGAATGGCAAGATCACCGTACCGAGTTCGGGCCGATCTTTACGTTCTAACCGACCCCTCCCCCTCCACCCCAGCAGGCCCAAGACCGGGCCCGCTGGGGGCTCGGAGGATGACTGAAATGGCCGGTGCGGCTGCCAGGGAAAGAGGGACGGGCCCCACTCGGGCGATGGCCCGGAGGCGAGCCTGTCCCCCCAAACCTCCTCCAGCGGGGAAAGCTATTGTGCGGAACACGCCAAGGGAGCACAATGTACCGAATCTGCGGGACCGGCTTCCAGGATCGTTCGGGAAAACCGGGTATACGACAGATGCGTCCGCAGTGTTTGGAGGGGTTGGTTTGATGAGTATCCGTAGAATTGCAGCTTTGCAGGCAAGTCTTCTGTTGGTGACCATGTTCGCGAATGCCGCTTCGCAGAAAAACACGATGCGGATCACGGTTCTGGATTCTGAAACTCGAGCGCTGCCTGCCGACGACAACGGCGTTCCCAAAAATTGCGACGTTGCAGTCACTTTCGATGCGTATTGCCGTTCCGGCAGAGCCGAGCAAATGATGAGTACTTTGCTGGTGCAGGAAGACAACCAGCCGCCGTTCCGTATCAGTTGCAAAATTGAGTCAAGATCTTCCCCGTGCAGACCGTTGCCCAAGGGCGAAACTTTCGACGCAAGAAGAGAGAAACATGGCATTATCGTGTACTACGCGGATGACAATGGCAAGGTGCGAAGCGAGTTATATAGGCTGGTAGATATGGGAGGAAAGGCCGTTCCGCAGGCGACTGCGGCCGCAGTTGCAACTCAGCCAGGTCCGGCCGCCGCTGGAAATGCCGGGCCGGCTCCGGCTGCGCCAGTCCCGCAAACTGCGGCACCGGTACAGAGTTCTCCGACCCCTGCCTCCGCCCCGCACTCAGTGGCGCCGTCGCAGAGTTCACCGGCCCCCGCGCCAGTCCAGTCGGTCGCCGCGCAGGGAGTTCCTAAGGAGAAAG
>DASPRY010000111.1:0-4781 GCA_035624215.1 Terriglobales bacterium | reverse complement strand
ACGATGTTCACGCAGCAGGCTCTGGCCATCCAAACACCCCGACTTTTGCTGCGTTGATGGCGAAGCAGTACCTCCGCGTGCGCCTTCGGGCGGCGATTCTACTCTTGTTTGCGGGCTCTGTAGCCTGCCACCACCTCGCGTCAAGAGTCTCGTAAGTTTGGGAGCATGATCACGGCGCGAGCTAAGACTGGTGTGGCGGGGCTGCCTTCGGGGGTCTTGAGCTATAGGCGCCTATTTTCGAGTGACGAGATCCGGTGGGCGGTGTGCCTTGGCAGGGCGCGAGGTTGCAAGAGTAAGGACAGCCAGTCAGGTGGGGCGCAGAGAATTTCGGAAGTCAGCTGGTATCGGCGGATGCTGGTTCTGACAAGCTGAGCCAGAGCAGATCAACGAAATCCGCGGCGCTGCGCGGAGGATGGGTTCCGCGGCGCAGATACCGCAAGCGGTAGAGCCGCTCGATGGTCAGCGCCATGCTTGTGAGCAACCAAGTGATCAACAAACTGTTGGGGTGATGATGACAGATATGCTCCAGATCATGGCGGTTCTTGGCGTCATTGAATCCTTGGTTCTCTACTTCCCACCGGCTCTTGGCGCGATGATACAGCACTCGACTGCTGACCTCTTGGATTGAGAAATTAGTGAGCCAGAATGCTTCAATGACCTCGCCGTCCGGTTTGTGTTGCCGGTAACGCAGCACACGTACGCTTTCCCACCGCAGGTTTTCCCACGGGTCGAAGTCTTCGGCATCCCAGAGCTCCACGCGATCGTCGCCGTAGGAGAAGGTGAGTATGGGAGGTTGAGAACGAAAGCGCTTTTGCGCTGCGGCCAACAGTTCGGGCAAGTTGGCTTTCAAGCGAGCCACCACCGGCAAGCCCAGCTTGCCAGCAGCATGGAGGAACGGAGCGGTAGCGAATTCCCCATCCACGACGACATAAGCAGCGAAGCGACCACCGAGCAGTTCGACGGCCCGACACAGCAGCCGTTGCCCGGCGGCGTATTCGCTATCGCCTGGTCCATAGGGTTCGACATCAAAAGGGAGCGACAGTCCGGTTCCCACCACGGTGGCCAGGACCAGATGGTGCCGATAGCCGGCAATCTCTTTGTCCTTATCCCGATAGGGCCGACAGAGTGAACAACTTGAGCTCGCACACCATCCGACGGTGGATCCATCCACGGCTATGCCAACGCCACCGCTGTTTTCGAAAGCCTTGTTGCGCTTGGCCTGGTGCAGCACGCGCGCCAGGGCCACGCGCGTGACCGTGGGATCTAAACGTTCGGTGAAGTAGTCGAGAGCGTCGTCGCTGAAGGACCGGCTCACCACCAGGGCCCGACGTGCCGAGGAGCGCACCAACCTTTCCACGGCAAGGAAAGAACAAGCGCGCAGCACTTGGCCGATCAGCACCGACCAGAGCAAAGCTTTGGCGGGAATTTGTGGCTGAGGCCGGCCATCTCCGGGAGATCGGAAATAAGATCGCAAACCCAGGCACCGCGTGACGTAGATCCATAGGCGCCGTGGGGTGGGGCCTTTCATCGATGACGTTGTTTACGGGCGAGCACCAACAGTTGCGCGTTGGCGGCAAGCACTTCGCGCACGGCATCCTGAAATTTACGGCCGGCATCGACCTGCTTTTGCACTTCCGTGACCCATTCTTTGGGGATGCGCTGGACGTGTTGTTTCCCGCCGGCCATGAAGCTGAGCGACCACGCTGCATGGCCTTTATCTTTCGCACAATGGCAAGTGGGCTTCCCGCAGCGGGTGTAACTAAGGACTAAGGAACCGGGGAGAAGGTCGTCAGGGATGGGGTACTGACGGAGGAGTGCAAACTTACGTTGACGCAAACGAGAGGCAAGGGGGCCTTTGGGTGTGATCTTCATCTTGAATATATATAACTACAAGAAACGCAGGAATGCAACCCAGTGTGACGAATGCGAAAATAGGATGGCTGACAAGAAAGGTCAAGTGTTGGGCAAAGAACCGCGCCGAATCAGGGTAATCGCGCTCTGCTAGGCATCAATGTTCCGAAACGCCTGAGCCGAGTTGCTTAGCAAGGGACCGTCATTCCGGACGGAGTCGCACAGCGAGGACTCTATACCTCATCTCCGCGGGTGGCCCACCTACGGTTTTTGAAGGTAGGTCTCTGGTTCTTCTGACTTCCGACTTTCTACTTCCCTCTCCCCTACTTCAACGCCTCCACAATCTGCTTCCCATGAAATCGTCCATTTTCAATGAAAATCTCATTCGTATTCTTTCCTGCAACGACCACCCCCGCCAGATAAATCCCCCTTACGTTGCTTTCCAGTGTTTCGGGATTCAGTTTCGGCCGGCGGCTCTCCGGATCCAAATGCACCCCCATACTTTCGATGAACGGATAATCCGGATGGTACCCAGTCAGCGCAAACACCTGTTTCCCGGGAATCAGCCGCTGCCCGCCGCCGTTTTCCACCATCACGCCGTCGCGCACAATCTCTTTGAGCTTTGCGTGAAATAGCGCCTGAATCTGTCCTGCCTTTATCCGGTTCTCGATATCGGGCTTCACCCAGTATTTGATGGACTCACCCAATTGCTTCCCGCGTACCAGCAACGTCACGCGCGCGCCGTTTCGCCACAAATCCAGCGCCGACTCCACCGCTGAGTTCTTCCCACCAATCACCACCACGTCCTGATTCCAGAACTCGTGCGGCTCCGTATAGTAGTGGCTTACGTTCGGCTGATGTTCCCCGGGCACGCCCATCTCATTCGGCAAATCGTAATAGCCCGTCGCCACCACAACATTCTTGGTGTTGTACCGCTCCTCGACTCCCCGTTCCGTTTCCGTCACCACTGTGAACGCGCCCAGGTGGCCGTCCACTCGCGTCACTTTTTCAAACAGCTTGAGCTCCAGTGCGTAATGCTCGGCGCCCTTGCGGTAATACTTCAGCGCCTCCGTCCGCGTTGGCTTTTCGCCGCCACAGACCATTGGCAGGTCGCCGATCTCCAGCAGTTCGGGCGTCGTGAAAAACACCATGTTTACTGGGTAGTGATAGATGGAATTGCAAAGGCAGCCCTTGTCGACAACCAGCGCTCGCAGCCCGGCTCGTTTCGCTTCCATGGCGCACGCCAGGCCTGTCGGCCCGGCGCCCACACAAATCAAATCATAAGTAGTCATAACTCTTCGATTTCCCAACCAGTACGAAGGTTACCAGCCATCCCAAACTTCTTCACCCTGGCGACACCCAAAAATCCTTTGTTGCGCCTCGTGCAATGGTCCAACCTCAGTTCGTTCGCTCCTTTATTCACTCTTCTCCGTGTTCTCCGTGATTCTCTGTGTCCTCTGTAGTGAACTCTTCTCTTCGTCTTTCACTGCTTCCCCAACCCCTCCAGAATCTCCATCATTTCCCTCCGGAAACTCTCGAGCTCTTGCAGCCTCGCTTCCGTCGCCGGTACTTCCGTCTTCTTCCACACAAACACGTCTCCCGACGGTTTCTTCAGCCGTACCCCCAAATTCCCATCAACCATCAGCGTTACGGGGGCCAGCAGCCGCAACCCGCCATTTTGCACAGGCGCCAGCAGCGCGGCGCACTCCCCGCGATGAATACACAACGCGCTCTCATACGGCGGAATCGCAATAGGCCGAAACCCTGCCGCAAACAGCCTCTTCAATACATCCGCCTGCGTCTCAGTGAATTCCATCCTTCAATTATACGGGATGGCTGGTGCCCCTATTTTTCGAACCCAACTTCCGTGGCACAGGCTTTCAGAGCCTCTGTTCTCAGGCTGTCATCGGGCGGCTCGTTTTCTAGAGGAAAGATTCTTGGGTTTCGAGCCCACATAAGGATGGCTTTAAATTGGAACTTAGGACTTGAAACTTGGAACTCACAACTTCCTTCAGGCCGCCGTCGAATCCGCGGCTTCGCTGCCTTCCAACTGCGCGAGAATCTCCCGGAGCGTCCGAATCAGCTCGTCGCGCGAGACGTTGCTCTTCTTGAACTGCAGCCGGAACTTGAACGCCTCATTCTCCGGCTCATAATGAAAAATAAATGGCTGGGCACGCTGCGGCCCCGACTTTTCCTCAGCGCGTTCTTTGCGAGCCTCATCCCGTGTCAATCCGCCCTGCAGGATGCGCGCAAACATCTCGAGCATCTTCTTTTCGGTTGGCTGCTTGGCGATCTGCAGCAGCAGCGACTTCGACATCAGCCCGCTCTCAATGCACTTCTTTCGGATCGCATCTGGAATATTCCGCAGAATCAGCGTTTCGCTCACCGAACTCCGCGCCCGCCCGATCTTCTTCGCCACGTCGTCGTGCGTGTAGTCAAACTGCTCGGCCAACCGGTAAAGTCCATCCGCCTCCTCGAAAGGCGTCAGATCCTTTCGCTGAATATTCTCGATCAACGCAATTTCCAGCGTCTCCGCGTCGTCCGCCATCTTTTCGATGGACGGCACTTCCCGCAGTCCGGCCGCACGGGCCGCGTGGTAGCGCCGTTCGCCGGATATGATGTAATAGCAGTCCTCGCGCGGAACAAACCGTACCAGCAGCGGCTCCAGCACGCCTTTTACGCGAATCGATTCGGTCAGTTCGCGCAGATCGCCAAGCGCCTTCCTCGGCTGATCGGGATTCGGACGAATCTGGTCCACCGGGATCATGCGTCCCACCGCCGCGCCGCTGTAACTGGTTAAGGATTCTACGTAGTGCGCGTCATGCCGCATCTTCAGCGTGACGGGCAACCCCATTCTCTTCGACACGTTGGACTACCTCCGCTGCCAGTTTCTTGTATTCGATCGCACCCGGAGATTTGGGAGCGAAGGA
>DASPRY010000101.1:0-4330 GCA_035624215.1 Terriglobales bacterium | reverse complement strand
GTCGCCGGCGCCGGTCACCACCGTCACCCGCGGAACAACCACGACGGTGAGTCTGAACTTCCACGTTGCCCCCGGCTTTCATATCAATTCCAACAAGCCTGCGGCGGAATATCTGATTCCCACGACGCTTAAACTGGATGTGCCCACGGACATCGTGGTCGGGAAAACCACTTATCCTCCGGGCGAAGAGATGAGTTTCGCCTTCGCTCCCGATGAGAAGCTCAGCGTCTATAGCGGAGATTTCACGCTTGGCGTGAGCGTCAGGCCGTTGGCTAGTGTGCTTCCCAGCAAATATGAATTCCACGGCAACCTGCGGTATCAGGCCTGCGACAACGCCGCTTGCTATCCGCCGAAGAACCTTCCCGTAAGATTTGAAGTAAAAGTCGTGAAAGCAGCCGCGCCCAAGACCAAGAAGAACCCTCCTCAAAGCCCGCACGGCTAATCGGCAGAGGACTCGCGAGTCGGGCTTTCAGCTGGGCCACTATTGCAATACCAGGTGAATACGCTTTCAATCGACGAACGTGCCCTCGCACCTCACTCCAGTTCGTGATTTTACTCACCGACATGGCCAACACGGGTGAATGCGGCCAGATCGAAGCGGGCAGAATCCGGGATCCTCGAATCGTTTCCAGAGAAAAGCGTGCTCAATATCCACTGCCCGATTTGCGCCAATCCATCTTCAACTGCTCGACGACATTATCCGCCAATCTGTCGAGCTCAAAGCTTGCCGACTTTGTGGTCTTCCAGATGGGCCTTCGAGAGCGGCGGTCCACAAGACTAACCTCTGCCGTCGTCCGGTGTATCGCTACTTTGGCGGGCACAATTGTGGTCTCAGTTTGACAGGTCAAGACCGCGTCGGCCTCTTCCGGATTGGAGGTGATCCCCACGGCGCTCCATTTCTCAAGACGAGTCTTGATGAGCCGCACAAAGTCGTCAGAGGACGGAGCGACGTAGATCGTCTTCACCTGGAACAGCAACGGTGGGCCAGCTGAAACCGTGACTTGCGCCGCCAGCAAACCTACTGAGAACAACGCGAGTGCAAGGATCGACGCGATTCCCCAACTTTTGCGCAGAAGCGAATAACGTAAACTTCGGAGGCACGTCATATTTCACCTTCCTTTCCGCACGTTTCGAAGTGCAAGTAAACAAACCCTCCTCTCCTTAAAGCCGACACCACCGCGAGACAAGCCGCAGTGAGCGTCATCACGGCTGCTCGTGAGGGCCTGCAGCCCGAGTCGCGTCATTTTGCAAGGGCCCGCACCTCACTGACAATGCGCTCTGGCAGGGTTTAGTATTCGGCCAATGTGCTGCGGCCGCGTAATGCACGCCTTGTTGCGAGTGATTCTCGCGTTGGGGATTGGACTACTTCTCGTTGCCCTCTTCTGCTCGACCACTGTGCGTGCGAGTAAGGGAAGAAAAACTCCATCCATCCGTACCGTCAACGGAGCGGAGATCTTCCGTGATTACTGCGCGCCCTGCCATGGGATGGACGGAAGAGGAAACGGTCCGGTGACGCCGGCGTTGCGATTCAACGTGCCTGACTTAACTCAAATATCGAAGAGGGCTGGCGGCAAGTTTCCAGGCGCCCGCGTCCGCTCCGTTATCGAGGGCACCGAAAGCGTGTCCGGACATGGATCTCGTGAGATGCCCGTCTGGGGGCCAGTCTTTCATCAAGTTGACGCAGACCAGGATCTGGGCGCTGTGCGTACTGATAACGTGACCAAGTATCTCGAATCGATGCAGCAGAAATGACCGGTTGGGCCAAGGCAACAGGGAACAAAGTATAAATTCTTCCTACTTGCGATGCGCGCTCACTCGGTGTCAACATCAAGCTGGCGTGGCGAGCTGCGCTCCTGATCTTCCGCTTAATCATGCTGATCTTCGGATACCGAGGCGGGAAAATCAGACGCAGGACTCAGACATGACCACAGGCCGGTGCGAAACATCCGTGATGCCAATCCTTGCTCCCAACCTTGATTGCATTGCCAACTCCCTGGCCGAGCGATTTCACAAGTTGTATGGAACATCGGCCCGCATTTTTCTGGCGCCGGGTCGCGTCAACCTGATCGGCGAACACACGGATTACAACGATGGCTTTGTGATGCCGACAGCGATCAACTTTTATACCTGGGTCGCTGTAGCGGAGCGTCCGGATCGTATTCTGAACGTATATTCCGAGCACTTTGGTGAAATGGTGCAGTTGTACGTGGCTGCATTGGGCGGCCCACCGCGAAAACACTGGAGCGATTATGTTCGCGGCGTCGCCGCGGTTCTTCAAGCAACCGGTCGCACGGTGTCGGGGGCGAATCTCATGATTTCCAGTCAGGTGCCTCTCGGTGTAGGACTGAGCTCCTCCGCTTCGCTCGAAGTTTCGACCGCTCTGGCGCTGCTGGCGATATCTGACCTGGAGTGTCCGCCCTTGGAGTTAGTGAAGATATGTCACCAAGCGGAACATGAGTGCGCCGGCACCCGGTGCGGCATCATGGACCAATTTATCGCTGTTTTCGGTCGTGCCGACGGAGCCCTAATGTTGGACTGCAGGTCTCTTGCGGAGCAGATATTGGCACTGCCTCACGATATTCGCATCGTCATTTGCAATAGCATGGTGCGGCATGAGCTCGCAGCTGGAGAATATAACCGCCGGCGGGCCGATTGTGAGGCCGGCGTGGAGGTCCTGCGACAACATCTTTCAAACATCCGGGCACTGCGCGATGTAACGCTGGCTGATCTGCAGGGATATAAGCATCTGCTGCCGCAGCAGATTTGGCAACGGTGCCATCACGTAGTCAGCGAAAACCAGCGGGTGCTTGACGCCGCGGAGGCGTTACGCTCTGGAAATCTGCCTGGATTTGGCCGGTTGATGTACGAATCTCATGCCAGCCTGCGCGACGATTACGAAGTCAGTTGCGCAGAACTCGATCTTCTGGTCAAACTGGCCTCGACATGCGAGGGTGTTTGGGGTGCGCGCATGACCGGTGCTGGTTTTGGCGGATGCACGGTTAATCTGGTTCGCTGCGAAGCAGTCGACAGTTTTCGATCTCGCGTCACGGAAAGTTACCAGAAAGCAACGGGAAGAACTCCTGAAGTCTATGTGTGTGCGGCGGCGCCAGGCGCGAGAGCCTGGCAACCATTTGTCGGATGACGCTCGAAACCCTCACCCTGGAAGCACTGAATCGCACGCCTCACCGGCGCTTGAACCCCCTCACCGGGGAATGGGTGCTGGTTTCGCCGGAGCGGGTGGAGCGGCCGTGGCGCGGCCAAGTCGAGAAAAGGGCTGTCGCTAAGCCCGTGGACTACGATCCCAACTGCTACCTATGCCCTGGAAACGAGCGCGCCAGCGGTGTGCGCAATCCAAACTACAGCCGGACCTTTGTATTCACGAACGATTTCTCAGCGCTCACGCCGCCCGTGGCCAACGCACGAATGGACTATTGCGAGAAAGGGCTGCTGGTGGCGGAAGGGGAGGGCGGCATTTGTCGAGTGGTGTGTTTCTCTCCGCGCCACGACCTGACACTGGCGCAGATGAGCGTGGATGCCATCACAGCCGTCGTCGATCTTTGGGCTGCTGAGGTCAGTCAGCTCAGATCATTGCCGGACATCAGCTATGTGCAGATCTTCGAAAACCGAGGTGAGATGATGGGCTGTAGCAATTCTCATCCTCACGGCCAGATTTGGGCGAACCAGACCATTCCCAATGAGCCCCACAAAGAGCAGAACTCACAACTCGCCTACGCACAAAAGCACAACTCCTGCTTGCTTTGCGATTATCTGCGGCTGGAGTTGAAAGCTGAGGAGCGGGTCGTCTGCCAGAACGCTCATTTCATGGCTCTGGTGCCGTTCTGGGCAGTTTGGCCGTTCGAAGTGCTGCTGGTTTCGAACAAGCATGCGTGCGACCTTGTATCTCTGGATCCGCCGGCAAGAAGTGATTTGGCTGACATTCTCAAACGCCTCACCACGTGCTACGACAACCTCTTTGAGGTCCCATTCCCCTACTCGATGGGCTTTCACCAGTCACCCACGGGTGGCGAGTCGCATCCGGAGTGGCATTTGCACGCTCACTTTTATCCTCCGCTGCTGCGTTCCGCAACCGTCCGGAAGTTCATGGTGGGATACGAAATGCTTGCCGCTCCGCAACGCGACATCACTCCGGAATGGGCAGCCAGTACCCTGAGACAGGTCAGCGAGACCAGCTGGCTTCGGTCATCTCCGGCGGCAGCAGAGGGTAGTCCCAGAACACGTCTTCGGCCTTAGCCTCGTTGAAGCTCATGGCTGCGCCCTGCCCGTGGTGGCATACCGTGCAGCCGAAGCGATCCACGGGATGCTTGTCGAG
>DASPRY010000079.1:0-3921 GCA_035624215.1 Terriglobales bacterium | reverse complement strand
TCGGCGATGTGGGGAAAAGCCCAGTATGAACCCTGATGCAGCGTGGACGCCGCGGTGGTCGGGTTGCGATTCAGCTTGAAAAGGAACAACTTCTTGGGTTCGTCTCGTAAAAACCCGACTCTGTCCAGGGCCGAGCCTCGTGGCGGAGAAGCTTCTCGTTCGCATGCGGGCAGCGAGTAGCGATCGATTTCGACTATTTCTTTTTCCTCTCCTGTCAGTAGCCAGTCAACGGACTTGCCGAACTCTTGGGGTTTGCTCCGACAGGGCCGCTTAGATGATTAGAAGACCCTCCCTGAGTCCTATCGTTACGGCCTCTGTCCGACTTGAAGCGGCCAGTTTGGACAGAATCGAACTAACGTGAAATTTGACAGTATGCTCAGATACAGCCAGCCGGTCGGCGATATTTTTGTTGGCGAGCCCCTGAGACATTAAACCAAGAACCTCCAGCTCCCGTGGGCTCAACTGCTCGATTGGTGTTTGGTATTCGTCTGTGGTTCTACTCCTCGCGGGTACAAGCAGATCGAATTCATCTGAGGCAAGAACGGTCAATCCAGCCGCAGCTCCTTCGATGGCTGCAAAGATCTCCGCTGCCTGAGCATCGCGCGGAAGCAGGCCGCGAACGCCAATCTGAAAAGCGCGTACCAATTCGCCACGACTTACATCGTCTATTAGAAGCACCAGCGGCGGATTGGGTTGATCATCATTATTCTTAACCACATTATTAACGACCAGACTGAGCGAGGAGGGATCCTCAACTTCGGCCAAAACCACATCTGCCGGACAGTGCGATTGCAGAGCAAGAAGCTGTCTCAACGGAATGTTGGCTTGGATTGGTTCGAAGCGTCCGCTCTCACGTAACATCGCCTCCAATCCAGCACGAACGACAGCAGAATCCGCGACGGCCAGCACGCGAATCATTCTCTGCCTCCAATCTTATGTGAGTGGCGGGCAGGGATTGATCGCCGGTCGAGACCAAACCTCATGGCAGGCCTAACCAGAGATGATGCTGAGCGCAGCAACTCGATTCATTGCCCGGCATCCCTACTCTGGGTGTTCGCCAACCGTTAATGAGAGGTCATGCGCTTGGCCGGCACGCAAGACTCGAATTTGTATCTTCCTTCCAACCTGTTCCGGATCGAGCGTGGCCTGCAGGTCGGTCAGATCCGTCACCGGTTTACCCGTTACGGTAGTCACGATATCTCCAATGATGAATCCCGCCTTTTCAGCTGGCCCACCCGGTTCGGTCATGGTGACTAGCAGGCCACAGTTCGCGCCACTGTGGGAGGACGGTAGTCGGACCGGCTGCAGTGCGATACCAAGAAAGCCGCGAGGGATTCGGCCCTTCGCGAGCAGTTGATCGACAATGCGGTTTACCGTTGTTACTGGTACAGTCATCACTGAGCGATGCAGCCCTGAGGTGTTGATGCCGATGATTCGTCCTTGTACGTCGACGAGTGGGCCACCAGAAAAACCGCTGAAGGGCAAAACATCAAGCCGGAATGATTGATCAATTCGACCGCCGCGCCAGGTACGCCATTCCCCGCCAACTGCGCTGACGATTCCATGGCTTGCCACCAGGCCCTTCGCTCGCCGTCGCCCGATCACTAACACGAATTGCCCAACTCGGATCTTGGTGGGATCGGCAAACTCATTTGTGGCGGCCAAAGAGTCCTGCAGTCGTAAGAGCGCGACATCCGTGTTGGGGTCGGCTCCCACTACAGTAGCGGTTGAGGAGGTGCCATTCGGCAGCTTAATCGTCAGCTCACGTTGGCCGCGGATGGTGTGCTCTGTAGTGACAACGAGTCCGTCACGCCAAACGGTACCGCTGACGCCAGCGCGGCCACCTTCGTTAACAGTGACCACGCTTCTCCCAGCTCGTTCAATTGCATTGACAAAACCGTTCGACAAATCGAACTCAGCAGGGCTCATTAGACCCTCCCAAATGACGTCTGGAGTTCATTGTCAGTGTGGCAGCAGGCGAGCGCATCAGCCGTTCGTCTAGGTATCAATAGTATTTTCGGCAGGGCGGAAGTTAAGTTTGTGCTGAACGCTTGCGCAGATACAACCGCGACTTTTTCTCCGATTTCAGGTTTATACAATTGCGTTTACGAAAAAGAGGTAACTTCCCCCGATTACCTGGAATGCAGTATCGGAAGGGAGAAACCAAGATGCGATATTTACGGTATCTCGCTTTGCTAAGTTTTTTGATTTTGCCGGTGCTCTCCGCGCACGCGGGCGTTACCGCGGGTGTTGCGGTTGGACCTCCGTATCTCGGTCCGACGCCAGTTTGCGCCTCTGGGTACTATGGCCATTACCCCTATGCATGCGCACCCCGCGGCTACTATGCTCCTAATTGGTTCGTCGGTGGCGTCTTTATCGGTGCTGGCCCATGGTATCGCAGTTACTATGGACCGGGGGTGTACCGGCCGCGTTTCTACGGCCCCCGATGGTACGGAGGTGGATGGTCTGGTCCGCACGTCTACGCACGTGGCTGGTATGGTTACCATGCCGGATCTGTGCGCTTCCATCGCTAGCTACCAATTTGTGTAAGAAGAAACGGCCCGCACTGAGCGGGCCTTCTTCTGGGAGATCGGAAGGGATCACGCAACCGCCTTCACGCAGCCCCAGCATTGCTCGACAAAGTTATGGTCTGATATCGCTATCCCCAGCCGTCATCTCATGAAGCTCTGCCTTCTGCTTGAGCCTAGGCAAGACTTTACCTATCCGCATCGAAAGCGCCTACTCGTTTGGAGAACTCGGCCTGTGTCATATCCTGCTGCGCACGGCTCTTCCCGGTGTCGCGCGTCGCACCCCCCACGGTCGAAGTCGAATGGCCGAATGCGCTAACGGCGCTCGCGGGGAAGGGAAGCGGCAAGTTGGCAGTCCAGCATCATATAAATAAGGAGCTTCATGACGCGCACGACCTCAGTGAAAAGCCTCACGATCTCCGCACCCAACTTAAGCCGGTCAATAGGCGGCTTAACTGGCTGGCGACGATTTCAGGAAAAGCCCCCAGGGATCGCGAGAGGCGAAAAACAGCGAATGAAGACTGCACAAATCACACCGGGTCCCGATACCGCCGCAGCCGCACCGCTAAGGCGAGGAACACGGCAGCAATTACCAACCCGATCCACAGACTCGGTGCACTGAAGTATCTAATCGGCGTGAGATGTGTCATGGGACCGGTGGGGAACATTTCTCCGTGCGTCACGTCGGTTGGCGCTCCACTCCCGATTAAGCGCGTTCCGACCATTTCCGCGAAATGGGAAGTGCGAAAGATAAGCTTCTCGAGGCCGCCGATAGCGACTACGGGCAATGCTGCCCATAACAATGGTGCGCGGCGCGCCCATCCCGAGACCAAGATCAGCCAGCAATAGACCGGAAAAGGCCAGAGGACATGCGCCAATAAAATGTGGTAAAGCAACATCCCCCACATCGGAAAAATCGACAGCTCTTGCCACCACGACGCCAAACTGATACCGCTTGCCGGCAGGACAATGCTGCTCAGCAGCAGCATGATCAGATGCAAGGCAATCGTGATCCCAAACGTGAGCAGCGGCAGAATGACGAGCGGGATGCTCGCTTTCGCAAGTACGGTGGTGAGATCGGAAACGGGTAGCGATTTCCAGAACAGGATGCTCCGGTCGTGGCGTTCGCCATACAACGCGTCGGAAGAGTAGAGGATGTTCATGAGGATCAACGTGCCCATCAGGACACCCGCCGCGATGTTGTACGGCAGGGAAACCGTTTCCCAGTACTGCGCCGGATCGGTTATTGATAAGCTGCGCATTTTGTCCAGCCAGCGCGTCATGTTGAACAGAAACCCGACGAGAAACACACCCGCGACTGCCAGCTGACCCACATAGATCCAGCGGTTTTCCCAGAGTTCGCGTCGCACCGACCAGTAAAATGGCCGCGTCT